>NZ_LRIC01000002.1:0-676984 GCF_001758725.1 Janthinobacterium sp. HH106
GGGTGGGATGGGCCAGCTCGCTGTGCAGCTTGTCCATGTCCAGTTCCTTTTCCCATTTCGACACGACGATGGTGGCCACGCCGTTACCGACAAAGTTGGTCAGCGCGCGGCATTCGCTCATGAAGCGGTCGATGCCCAGGATCAGCGCCATGCCGGCCACGGGAATCGTCGGCACCACGGCCAGGGTGGCGGCCAGGGTGATGAAGCCGGCGCCCGTGATGCCGGACGCGCCTTTCGACGTCAGCATCGCCACGCCCAGGATGGTGAGCTCTTGCCAGATCGTCAGTTCCGTGTTGGTTGCCTGTGCCACGAACAGGGCGGCCATGGTCATGTAGATATTGGTGCCGTCCAGGTTGAACGAGTAACCGGTCGGCACGACCAGACCGACGACTGGCTTGGAGCAGCCCAGGCGCTCGAGTTTCTTCATCAGGGCCGGCAGGGCCGATTCCGACGAGCTGGTGCCGAGCACGATCAGCAGTTCTTCCTTGATGTACAGCAAGAAGCGGCCGATGGAGAAGCCCGTGTACTTGGCGATCAGGCCCAGCACGACGAAGACGAACAGGAAGCAGGTCAGGTAGAACGAGCCCATCAGTTTTGCCAGCGGAATCAGCGACGCCAGGCCGTATTTACCGATGGTAAAGGCCATCGCGCCGAACGCGCCGATCGGTGCGACTTTCATGATGATGTTGACCATGCCGAAGATGGCATGCGACAGCTCGTCGATCAGCTTGGTGACCGGACGGCCGCGCTCGCCCAGCAGGGACAGCGAGAAGCCGAACAGGATGGCGATCAACAGCACTTGCAGGATGTCGCCCTTGGCGAAGGCATCGACGAAGGTCTTCGGGATGATATTCATCAGGAAGTCGACGGTGCTCATGCCTTCGGCGTGCGTGTATTGCGCGATCGACTTGGCATCGAGGTGGGCCGGATCGGCGTTGAAGCCGGCGCCCGGTTTCAGGATGTTAGCAACCAGCAAGCCAATGGCCAGCGCGAAGGTGGAGACCACTTCGAAGTACAGCAGGGCCTTGCCGCCCACGCGGCCGATTTTCTTGACGTCCTGCATGCCGGCGATGCCGGAGACCACGGTACAGAAGATCACGGGGGCGATGATCATCTTGATCAGTTTGATAAAGCCGTCGCCCAGCGGTTTCATGTCGACGGCGTTCGAAGGGTAGAACACCCCCAGCAGCACGCCAGCCACGATGGCGAACAGCACCTGTACGTACAGGATTTTATAGAATGGTTTTTTCACGAGTGGTCTCCTCTTGCGGGTTGATGCTGCGAATCATCCGCCCATTGGCAGGCGTGCTCAATTGTGGATAACCGCAGATATGCAGTTTCGCTATATCGGGTATTGCGCCATGGCGAATGTGCCAGTGCTATGCTGCGACGCAGCAATTCAGCCGCGCGCTTGGAGCATTGCCCGCGCTGCGCTACACTGCCGTAGCGTCGCGCGCGGGACATCCCTTGGCAGGCAGAAAGCGGTGCTCTTTTTATATCGAATAAGGAAATCGAATGATCGAAGCGAGCATCAAATCCGTCCAGTGCATCTCCCCCGCAGGCCTGCATACCATGTCGTACAAGGAGTGGGGCGCACCCGACAATCCGAACGTGCTCGTCTGCGCCCATGGCGTGACGCGCGTGGCGGACGACTTCGACAACCTGGCGCGCGCCATGGCCAGCGATTACCGCGTGATCTGCCCCGACGTGGTGGGACGCGGGCGCTCGGGCTGGCTGGCCAATCCCCAGTTCTACCGCGTGCCCCAGTATGTGAGCGACATGGTGACCCTGCTGGCGCGCGTGCTGGCCAATGGCGAGCGCCAGACGGTGGACTGGTTCGGCACCTCGATGGGCGGCTTGATCGGCCTGGGCCTGGCCTCGTTGCCGCACAGCCCGATCAGCAAGCTGGTATTGAACGATATCGGCCCAACCCTGGCGCCGGAAGCCTTGCAGCGCATCGGCGACTACATCGGCCAGGACTTGCGTTTCGATACCTTCGAGCAGGGCGCCAAATTTGTGCGCGACGTGTCCGCCAGCTTCGGCCCGCACACGGATGCGGAATGGCATAAACTGGCAGTCGATGTGTTGCGGCAGGACAAGGATGGCCATTGGCGCCGTCACTATGATATGGGACTGGCCATGCCGTTCCGCTCGGCCACGCCGGAATCGGCGGCCAGCGACGAAGCCATGCTGTGGGCCGCGTACGATGCCGTGCGCTGCCCCACCTTGCTGGTGCGCGGCTCGGAATCCGATCTGCTGTCGCACGAGACGGCGCAGATCATGCTGGGCCGCGGCCCGAAAGCGGAACTGGTGGAAATCGCCGGCGTGGGCCATGCGCCCACTTTCGTCCACGACGACCAGATCGCCATCGCGCGCAAGTTTTTGCTGGGCAAGTAAGAAGGCAACAAGCAATACCGCTGTACAGATTTTGAAACAACCGAAAGAAGAAGCATGGAAATTACACGACTGCACGTAGGCAAACGCCTTTCTGAAGTAGCGATACATAACAACACCATCTACCTGGCGGGACAGATCGCGGAAGACACCACGCAAGGCATCGTCGGCCAGACGCGTGAAGTGCTCGGCCACGTCGACCGTTTGCTGATGGAAGCGGGCAGCGACAAGACGTGCATTCTGTCGTGCCAGATCTACATTGCCGACATGAAGGATTTCGACGGCATGAATGAAGTGTGGGACGACTGGGTCGCTTCCGGCCACACGCCGCCGCGCGCCACCGTGGAAGCGAAACTGGCCAATCCGGCTTGCTTGGTAGAAATCGTCATCATCGCTGCAGAGCGCTAAGTTATTGAGTTGTTAAGTTTATAAGGTATCACATGGTTTCCATCTCGGCCCCGAATAGCGCCACCTCGGAACAACTGGTAGAGGGCTTGAGTGCGCCGGACTGCGCGCGCGTGCTGGACGCGCTCGCGTATGCCACCGCAGCGTATGGCGACAAGCAGACCTTTGCCGGCCGCTCCGCGCTGGACTTCGCCATCGGCGTGGCCACCACCCTGGCGTTCCTGCGCAGCGATGCGGAAACACGCATCGCCGGCCTGATGTTCGAGCTGACCTTGCTGGAACCCGACACGGCGGCCGACATCGAGCCGCGCTTCGGCAAGCAGGTGTGCGACCTGGCGACAGGCGTGCGCCAGCTGATCCGTTTGCGTGCGCTGACCCAGGCGCAGCACGGCGGCGCTGCCGGTCGCGGCAAGAATGCTGCGCAGCAAGCCGTGGCCCAGGTGGAAACCTTGCGCAAGATGTTGCTGGCGATGGCGTCCGACATGCGTGTCGTGCTGGTGCGTCTGGCCGCCTGCGTGACGACCTTGCGTTACTTTGCCGACTTAAAGCTGTTCAATGAAATGACGCGCGAGTACGGCAAGGAAACGCTGGATTTGTACGCGCCGCTGGCCAACCGCCTCGGCATCTGGCAACTGAAGTGGGAACTGGAAGATTTGTCGTTCCGCTTCATCGAACCGGAAGCGTATAAACGCATCGCCAAGATGCTGGAAGAAAAGCGCATGATGCGCGAGGGCTTCGTGTCCTCGGCGATTCTGCGCCTGCAGACGGAACTGGCTTCGGCCGGTATCCAGGCGGAAGTATTTGGCCGCCCGAAACATATTTACAGCATCTGGAACAAGATGCGCGGCAAGGAACTGGATTTCACGGCCCTGTACGACGTGCGCGCCTTCCGCGTCATCGTTGCCGACGTGAAAACTTGCTACACGGTGCTGGGCGTGGTCCACAATATCTGGACCCCCATCCCGAAGGAATTCGACGATTACATTTCGCGCCCGAAACCGAACGGTTACCAGTCGCTGCACACGGTGGTGACGGCCGAGGACGGCCGCCCGCTGGAAGTGCAAATCCGCACGAATGAAATGCACAGTTTTGCCGAATACGGCGTGGCTGCGCACTGGCGCTACAAGGAAGAGGGCGGCTCGAACTTTGCCGGCCAGAAGTACGATGAAAAGATCGCCTGGCTGCGCCAGTTGCTGGCCTGGAAAACGGAGGTGGCCGACGCCGTCGTGGGCCAGGAGGAAATCCAGCGCGAATGGGTGGAAAAGCTCAAGTCCGCCACCCTGGACGACCGCATCTTCGTCATGACGCCGCAGGCGCGGGTGCTGGAATTGCCTGTCGGCGCCACGCCCGTCGATTTTGCCTATCACCTGCATACGGACGTGGGCCACCGCTGCCGCGGCGCCAAGGTCGACGGCATCATGGTACCCCTGAATACGCAGTTGAAGAACGGCCAGACTTGCGAAATCATCACGGCCAAGGGGGCGCCGGGCACGGCCGGGCCGTCGCGCGACTGGCTCAGCGCCGGCTACGCCGTCAGCACGCGCACGCGCTCGAAGATCCGCGCCTGGTTCCACGCCATCGACATGCAGGAAACCCTGGCCCACGGCCGCGCGCTGGTGGAAAAATCCCTGCAGCGCGAAGGCAAGACGGCCGTCAACCTCGAGGCGCTGGCGCAAAAGCTGGGCTTTGCCAAGGTTGACGAGCTGTTCCTGTCTGTCGGCAAGGATGAATTCAGCCTGCGCCACGTGGAGCAGGCGCTGCACGACAATGGCGAAGTGGTGGTGCCGGAAGACGCCGTGCTGGTGGGTAAAAGCCGCGCTTCCAGCGTGGAGCAGGGCGCCAAGTCCGGCGTGCTGGTGGTCGGCACGGAAGGCTTGATGACGGTGCTGGCCAAGTGCTGCAAGCCGGCGCCGCCGGACAGCATCGTCGGTTTTGTGACGCGCGGCAAGGGCGTTTCCATCCACCGCGCCACCTGTAAAAACTTCGAGGAAATGCGCGCCAAATCGCCCGAGCGCGTGATTTTTACCGAATGGGGCAGCACGGGCGGGCACGACACCGTGTATCCGGTCGACATCTTTATTCTGGCAGGCGACCGCCAGGGCTTGCTGCGCGACATCTCCGAAATCTTTTCGCGCGAAAAGATCAACGTGATCGGCGTCAACACCCAAAGCGCCAAGGGCCAGGCCCGCATGACGTTTACGGCCGAGATCAGCTCGACGGCGCAGTTGTTGAAGGCGCTGAATGTGATCAAGGATGTCAGCGGGGTCCTGGAAGCGCGGCGCAGTTAGTTGGAGTTACCCCGAGAGCAGAGGCTGGGGTCAGACCCGGCGGGTCTGACCCCGGTCTTTGCCGTTGGGTTCAATTAATGCGTCTTGTCACCCTGATGCAGCCCCGCCATTGCCGCCGTCTCCGGCTGCAAGGTAATATGGTCGATGCCATGCTTGGCCAGCAACATCTTCTTGATCGCGCGCAATACCTTTGGCCAATGGTCGAGGTGCTCGATTTCCACATGGCCGATCAGGGCCGGCTGGCCCGGCGACATGTCCCACACATGCAGATCGTGCACGGCAATCACGCCATCGACTTGTTCCACGTCCGTGCCCACTTCGATGTAGTCGATGTGCAGGGGCACGCCTTCCATCAGGAAGTGGTACGACTCCTTCAATACCCCGAAAGTCGATTTCAGGATCAGCAGCGATACCAGCACGGACAGCAGCGGGTCGATCTGCATCCAGCCCGTAAAGTAAATCACGGCGCCCGCGATGATGGCGGCGACCGAGCCGAGCAAATCGCCCATCACGTGCACGAGGGCGGCGCGCGTGTTGACGCTTTGCTTGTCTTTCGACAATACCCATGCCACTACCACGTTGATGGCCAGGCCGATGAAAGCGACGATGAAGACCATGCCGCCCTTGACAGGTTGCGGGGCGGAAAAACGCAGCACGGCTTCATAGCAGATCCAGCCCACCACGCACAGCATGGCCAAACCGTTGACGAAGGCGGCCAGCGCTTCGGCGCGGCCGAAGCCGAACGAGTGGCGCGGCGAGGGCGGGCGGCGCGCGATGATCTGCGCCAGCAGGGCCAGGCCCAGCGCGGCCGCGTCCGTGACCATGTGGCCCGCGTCGGAAATCAAGGCCAGCGAATTGGACAAGAAGCCGGCTGCCACCTCGATGCCGGCAAATGACAGGGTCAGGCCCAGCGCCCACGCGAGGATGCTCTGGCTGCGGCCCTCGAACGAGTGGGTGTGCTTGGCGTCGCCCTTCAGGTGGGCGTGCAAATGGGTGGCGTCGTGTTCGGTGTGCGTCGGCTGCATGGAATACTTTGTGGAATGAACTTGCCGCCAGTGTAATTGAAAAGCAACAACATAGTCGGCACGTAAAAAAACCTGCAGGCCTAAAGGCACTGCAGGTTTTTGCTGAGATACATCATTTACTGCGCGGCCGTCTCGCCAAACTTGCCTTCGCGGAAATCCTGTACGGCCTGGAATACTTCCGCCTGGGTATTCATGACAAACGGGCCATACTGAGCGATGGGCTCGTTCAAGGGCTGGCCGGCGACGAGGATCACGCGGCCGCCTTCCGGTGCTTCGATGCGCACGCCGTCGCTGCCCGGCGTATTGGCGAAGATCGCCATGCGCAGGGCGGGCACGGCCTTGCCATCGACCCGCACTTCGCCACGGAACGTGTACAGGAAGGCGTTATGGCCTGGCGGCAAGGGCTGCTCGAAGCTGCTGCCAGCTGGCAAGTCGATATCGAGGTACAGCGGTTCCGTCAATTCGCGCTGCACGGCGCCCGTCACGCCATGGCTCTCGCCGGCGATCACTTGCACGGCCACGCCTGCGTCCGTCGTGTAGCGGGGGATTTCGCTGCTCGTGAAATCGCGGTACCACGGCGTGCGCATCTTGTCGCGCGCTGGCAGGTTCAGCCACAGCTGAAAACCTTCCATCACGCCTTCTTCCTGTTCCGGCATTTCCGAATGGATCACGCCGCTGCCGGCCGTCATCCATTGCACGCCGCCCGACGTCAGCAAGCCTTCGTGGCCCGCGCTGTCCTTGTGGCGCATGCGCCCCGTGATCATGTACGAGACCGTCTCGAAACCCCGGTGCGGATGCTCGGGGAAGCCGGCGATATAGTCGTTCGGCTTGTCGCTGGCAAAGTTGTCGAGCATCAAAAACGGGTCGAGACGGCGCTGCAGCTGCTGCGTCAGCACGCGGTTGATCTTCACACCGGCGCCATCCATGACGGCCTGGCCGGCGATCACGCGCTCGACGGCGCGTGGCTTGTTGACGGTGGTGGTGTCGCTCATTGTTCTCTCCTCTAGGCCGGGACGGCGCCAGTGCGCCGTCCCTTTCACTGCTGGGAATTACACCAGGATCGCGTTGATCTCGGCGTCCGCTTGCGCCTGCGCCTTGGCCACAGCTTCCGGGCCCATGCCCATGCCTTCCGAATACACGTATTGCACGTCGGTCAGGCCCAGGAAGCCGAACATGGTGTTCAGGTAAGGCACCTGGCTATCGTTGGCGCTATCGCGGTGCAAGCCGCCGCGGGACAGGCCCACGTAGACTTTCTTGCCGGTCAAGAGGCCAACCGGGCCGTTTTCCGTGTACTTGAAGGTGACGTTGGCGCGGGCAATCGCGTCGAACCAGCTTTTCAGTTGCACGGTGATGCCGAAGTTGTACATCGGCGCGCCGATGACGATGACGTCAGCTGCCTGCACTTGCGCAATCAGCGCGTCGTCCAGGGCGATGCGGGCCGCCTGTTCCGGCGTGCGCTTGTCGGCCGGCGTGAACAGCGCTTGCAGGGTCGGCTCGTCGAGCACAGGGTGCGGTTGGGCAGCCAGGTCGCGGCGGACCAGGGCGGCGCCAGGATTGGCGGCTTGTACGCGGGCAACGATGGCGTCAGCCAGGCGGGTCGAGGCGGAGCCGGTGCTGCGGGCGCTGGAATTGATTTGCAGGATGTTCATCTTGTTTTCTCCGTTGTGAGGTGTCTTGCGATGGATGAACTATAGCAATTCCAAAAACCATCCGGAAGCCGTTAAAATGGATATCATTAATCCACCAATGGAACAATCAAAACTATGGATATCGATCCCGGAGATTTATTGCTGTTCGCCCGCGTCGTCGAGTGCGGCAGTTTTTCGCGCGCTGCCGTGCGCGTGGACTTGCCCAAGTCAACCCTGTCGCGCCGCATCTCGCAGCTGGAAGCGAAACTGGGCGAGCGGCTGCTGCTGCGCACCACGCGCAAGCTGGCGCTGACGGAATTTGGCGCCAGCCTGCTCGAGCATGCGCGCAAGGTGGTCGAGGAAACGGAGGCGGCCGGCGCGCTGGCCCAGCACCGGCAGGCGGGGCCCAGCGGCTTGCTGCGCATTTCCATGCCGGCGGACTTTGGCGACGCGCTGATGCGCCAGGTGCTGGCCGAATTCGTGCGCCGCTATCCGGCCATTTCGCTGGAACTCGACTTGTCGGCGCGCCGCGTGGATTTGCTGGAAGAAAATTTCGACCTGGCCATCCGCATGGGCAACTTGCCCGACGACGCCAGCCTGTCCGCGCGCCGCGTAGCCTTCAGTACGTTGGCCTTGTATGCCTCGCCGCAATACACGAGCGTGCACGGCTTGCCCGAGCATCCCGACGATTTATATGGCCATGATTTGCTGAGCTTGCCGCGTGCCGTGCATGGCCTCGTGCACTGGACTTTGATCCGCGGCAAGACGACATGGGAGCGCGACTTGCCCGTGCGCCTGCTGGCAAACTCGCCGGAATTGCTGGTGCGCATGGCCTGCACGGGCGTGGGCATCGCGGCCAGCACGGACCGCTTCGCCAAGGCCTATGTGGCGACGGGGGAGCTGGTGCGCGTGTTGCCGGAGTGGAGTTTCCCGCTGGTCACGGGCTGGGCCGTATTTCCCGGCCGGCGCCTGATGCCGGCCAAGACGCGGGCGTTTCTGGACTTGATGGAAGAGATGTATCGCACGGACGCGCCCGTGTAGGCGCGCATCCTGTTGGCTTAGCTGGGCACGTTGCCCATGACTTCGCCCAGCTGCACGGGGCCGGCCGGTTGCCAGTTGGCGTTGAATTGCACGGTGTCTTTCGGGAACAGCATCACGACGGTGGAACCGAGCAGGAAGCGGCCCAGCTCTTCGCCCTGTTTCAGCACCACATTGTCGTTCGCGTAGCTCCAGTCGCGGATCTCGCCCGTGCGGGGCGGGTTGACGACGCCGTGCCAGACGGTCGCCATGCTGCCGACGATGGTGGCGCCCACCAGGGTCATGACGAAGGGGCCGTTGGCCGTGTCGAACACGCAGACGACGCGCTCGTTGCGGGCGAACAGGCCGGGAATGCCGCGCGCCGTCGTCGGGTTGACGGAGAACAATTCACCGGGCACATAAATCATGCGCGTCAAACGACCGTCGCACGGCATGTGGATGCGGTGGTAGTCGCGCGGGCTCAGGTACAGGTTGGCGAAGCTGCCATGTTCGAACTGCGCCGCCAGGGCCGCGTCGCCGCCCACCAGGGCCGTGGTGCTGAAGTTGTGGCCCTTGGCCTGGAAGATCTGGTCCTTGTCGATCTTGCCGAACTGGCTGATGCGGCCATCGACGGGGCAGATGTAGTCGGCCTTGGCCAGCGGACGGGCATCGGGGCGCAGTGCGCGCGTGAAAAAGTCGTTGAAGCTCGTGTAGTGCGTGATGTCCGGGTCCAGCGCCTCATCCATGTTGACGTTGTAACGGCCGACGAACCAGCGGATCAAACGGGTGGTCATGGCGCCGCCTTTGGCGCCGGCGATCCGGCCGGCAAAGTTGGTCAACGCTCCTTTTGGAAGCAGATATTGAGGCAGGACGGCAAGACGGTCAGACACGATGGGAAGCCTTTGACGGGGTGATGGGAACAATGGTGAAAACGCATTATAGCGGCGATGTGGCGCGCAATGATATGCGCCGTATGCAAGGGGGCGTATCGCAGCCTGCCGCCGAATTTAATTTGCTATAGGAAATATTTTCGGGAAACTGTGCCAGTCAGAAAAAATTACAGCACAATACGGCGGCCTGTTTTTTAGCTTTCAGCCATTTTTATTCAGCCAACTTTTTTCAGTTAGGTCATGATGCCACGCCGTTGCCTCCGCCTCACCGTCCTTTGTTCCGCCGTTTTACTTGCATGGAATGCCCATGCCCAGCAATCCGAAACGCCGGCCGTTGATACCGCCGCCGTGCCGTTGAAGGCCGAAAAGGCTGAAAATCCCATGCAAACCGTCGAAGTCAAGGGCAGCGGCTACGATCCGCGCCGCGACGATACCGCCAGCAAGATGATCGTGGGCAGCGAGGAAATCCTCAAGTATGGCGACACGAACGTCACCGACGTGCTCAAACGCTTGCCTGGCATTACCGTGTCCGGCGCGGCCGGGCGCTCGGGTGGCGAAATCCGCATGCGCGGGCTGGGCAGCGGCTATACGCAGATATTGCTCAACGGCGAACGGGCGCCGGCCGGTTTTTCACTCGACACCCTGTCGCCCGACGTGATCGAGCGCATCGAGATTTTGCATGCGGCCAGCGCCGAATACAGCACGCAGTCGATCGCCGGCACCATCAATGTGGTGCTCAAGAAAGCCGTGAAGACGGCGCAGCGCGAACTCAAGCTGGGTGTGCAGGGCAGCGACGTGAGCTTTTCGCCCAGCGTGAATCTGCAACTGTCTGACCGCGACGGCAATTTTTCATACTCGCTGGCCGGTTCGCTGTACCGCTACGACTACCATTACGACAATCCCGGCCTGGAACTGGGCTACGCGCCCGACGGCCGGCAAAACCTGCTGCGCCGCACGAACGGCACGGGCGATGGCCGCCCGGAAGGCATCAATCTGTCGCCGCGCCTGAACTGGGTGCTGGCCAACGGCGACAACGTGACGGCGCAATTCTTTTTCAACGGCGGACGCTCGAATCACCGCAATTTCAGCCGCGCGGAAACAGAACTGGGCTTGCGCCCCGACTACGACGCCAACACGGGCACTTCCAGCAACCACAACGCCTTCGGCCGTAGCGACCTGACGTGGATGCACAAGCTGGCCGGCGGCGCCAAACTGGAACTGAAGATCGGCGCCTCGGCCGCCCGCAATACGTCCGACAGCCTGCAGCAGGGCTTTATCGACGGCGGCGGCCTGGCGCTCGAGCGCAAGGTGGGCGTGAAGGCGACGGAAAACGGCGTCAGTTCCACCGGCAAGTATTCCTCGCCCCTGCTGCCCGGCCATGCCCTGTCGATGGGCTGGGATGGCGCCTACACGGAGCGCGAGGAAACGCGCCGGCAGCGCGAAGCGGCCTTGGGCGTGCGTCCGCCCGTCAACAGCGACGAGGGTTTCGACGCCACCATCAAGCGCCTGGCGCTGTACGTGCAGGATGAATGGGAAATCACGCCGCGCTGGTCCATGTATGCGGGCGTGCGCTGGGAAGGCATCGATACGCGCAGCGCGGGCGATACCTACGACGAAGTAAACCAGCGCACCAGCGTGTGGAGCCCGCTGCTGCAAACCCTGTGGAAGTTGCCCGATACCAAGGGCGACCAGGTGCGCCTGGCCCTGACGCGCACCTACAAGGCGCAGCCGACGTCGAGCCTGATTCCGCGCCGCAATACCTCGACGAATAACAGCCAGACGGACCCTGACCGCGAAGGCAATCCTTACCTGAAACCGGAGCTGGCGCTGGGCATCGACGCTTCCTACGAGCATTACTGGGCCGAAGGTGCCTTGCTCAGCGCGCGCGCCTCGGCCCGCCGCATCGACGGCTATACGCGCCAGGGCTTGCTGTTCATCAATGATCGCTGGGTCTCCACGCCCGTCAACGATGGCCGCGCGAATACGCAGACACTGGAACTGGAAGCGAAGTTCCCGCTGCGCGCCGTGATGGCCGCGCCCGTGCCGGCCATCGACCTGCGCGCCAGCGTCAGCCGCAACTGGTCACAGGTGGAGCAGGTGCCGGGGCCAAACAACCGGCTCGACCAGCAAACGCCCGTCAGCGGTAACTTTGGCCTCGACTACAAGACGCCGGACGGCGTCTTGACCACGGGCGGCAGCTTCAACTTCCGCAACGGCGGCCCCGTGCGCATCACCGAGCGCCAGAGCGCCTACACGTCGCCGCGGCGCGACCTCGACATTTATGCGTTGTGGAAATTCGATGCGAAGAACCAGCTGCGCCTGGCCGTGTCGAACCTGCTGGCGCAAGACTTCGAAAGCGACACCATCTATACGGATGCCAGCGGCACGATCGTGCGCAACAGCATCTCGCCGAGCTCGCCGCAGGCGCGCGCCACCCTGGAAATGAAGTTTTGACGCGTTTGTTTTAACGGTGAAACCCCGGCCGGCATCCCCGCTGGCCTATAATCTCGGCAATTGCGCGCACGGCCAGCCCGTGCGCGCCGCCTTTTCATTTGCCAAGATTGCTTTCCCCATGACGTTTTCCTCCCTCGGCCTGATCGATCCCCTGGTCCGCAAACTTGACGAGCTCGGCTATGCCAAGCCCACGCCCGTGCAGGCGCAAGCGATTCCTGCCGTGCTGGCCGGGCGCGACCTGATGGCCGCCGCCCAGACGGGCACGGGCAAGACGGCCGGCTTTGCCGTGCCCTTGCTGCAGCGCCTGACCCTGGAAGGCGTGGTGGCGCCGCAATGCGTGCGCGTGCTGGTGCTGGTGCCCACGCGCGAGCTGGCCGAGCAAGTCTATGCCAGCTTCCGCAGCTATGGCGGCAACTTGCCGCTGCGCAGCTTTGTCGCCTATGGCGGCGTGCCCATCGAGCCGCAGATCAGCAAGCTGCGCAAGGGCCTCGACGTGCTGGTGGCCACGCCGGGCCGTTTGCTGGACTTGCAGACGCAGGGCGCCGTCAAGTTCGAGCAGGTGCAGACGCTGGTGCTGGACGAGGCGGACCGCATGCTGGACCTCGGCTTCGAGCGCGAACTCGATATTTTGCTGATGACGATGCGCAAGCAGCGCCAGACCCTGCTGTTCTCGGCCACCTTCTCGGACGCCATCCGCGCCATGGCGAAAACCATGCTGAAGGACCCCGTGTCGGTGGAAGTGAGCGCGCGCAACAGCACGGTGAAAGCCGTCAAGCAGTCGGTGATCGTGTGCGACAAGAAACGCAAGCCGGAACTGTTCTTGCACCTGCTGAAGAAAAAGCGCTGGGGCCAGGTCCTCGTCTTCGTCAAGACGCGCAAGGGCGTCGAGCTGCTGGTGAATACCTTGCTGGAGCAGGGCGTGCGCGCCGATTCCATCCACGGCGACAAGACGCAGCCGAACCGCTTGCGCGCGCTGGCGCGTTTCAAATCGGCGGAAGTGCAGGTGCTGGTGGCCACCGACGTGGCCGCCCGTGGCTTGGACATCGATCAATTGCCCGTCGTCGTCAATTTCGACTTGCCGACGGTGGCGGAAGACTATATCCACCGCATCGGCCGCACGGGCCGCGCGGGCGCTTCGGGAGAGGCCATTTCCCTCGTCTGCGCCGATGAAGTCGAATTGCTGTCGGCCGTGGAAGCGCTGACGCGGCAAACCTTGAAACGCAACGAGGAGCCCGGTTTCGAGGCGGAACACCGCGTGCCGGGCACGTCCGCCGGCGGCACGATTCAGAAAAAGATCGTGAAAGTGCTGGCGCCGAAGGCGGCGGAGCGGGCGAAAAAGCGCCGTTTTTATAAGTAAAGGACGCACAAGGCGCGCAGCACGGATATCGCATTCGTGCCATCATGCGCCATGACCTCGATACCTTTGTTCCCGCTCAATACGGTGCTGTATCCCGATGGCTATCTGCCCCTGCAGATCTTCGAGGTGCGCTACCTGGACATGATACGTCAGTGCATCATGGGAGAGCAGCCGTTCGGCGTGGTGCAGCTGCTGGACGGCGCGGAAGTGCGCAAGCCGGGCCAGCTGGAAACCCTGGCGCCCGTGGGCACCCTGGCGCGCGTCATCGACTGGGCCGCGCCCTTGTCGGGCTTGCTGCAAATCAAATGCATGGGCATGCAGCGCTTTCACATCGTCTCCAGCGAACAGCTGAAAAACGGCTTGTGGATGGCGCAGGTCGAAACCTTGCCGCCCGATAAAACCATTCCCATCCCCCAGGAGCAGCAGAACGTGGCCGACGCACTGGGTGCCCTGATCCGCACCTTGCAGGAGCAAAAGATTCCACCCGATCAAATGCCCCTGCAGCCGCCGTACCGCCTCGACGAGTGCGGCTGGGTGGCGAACCGCTGGTGCGAGCTGCTGTCCCTGAGCGCCATGCAAAAGCAATTGCTGCTGAGTCAGGACAATCCCGTGCTGCGCCTGGAACTGGTACAGGATATGCTCACGGAAAACGGCTTGCTGGAAGAGTAAAACACGCCAGGCCGCATGTTTTCTCGCGCTTCCGTTGTGCAATTGCAATTACTATTGAGAAATACTTTACGCTTTGCCGCCGCTGGCATAAGATAATGCCCCTGGGCAAGATTGCCCTGGGCAACATTCAAGAGCAGACGACATGGCAAAAGTAAGCGCGGAACAGATCAATGCGGCAATGGAAGCGATGGCGGGCGAAGGCCAGGCCATCACGGTGCGCGCCTTGCGCGAACGGCTGGGCAACGGCGCCTGCCTGGGCACCATCAGCAAGCTCTTGCAGCGCCGCAAGGCCGGTGCGCAGCGCCAGATCGCCGCCGCCGCCGAACTGTCGCCCGTGCTGCAGCAAGCCATCCTCGATTATGTAGGGCAGGAATTAAGCGCCAGCCACAGCGCGCATGAAGCCGAGATGAACGACAATCAACAGGAATTGATGGACCTGGCCAGCGAGAACGAGCGCCAGCAAGAGTTGCTCGACCTGCAGGCGGGCGAGCTGGAAACCCTGCGCGAGGAACTCGAGCGCGAGCGGCAGGTGGCGAATCAGGCTAGAACGGACCTGGCCAAGGCGCAGCTGCGCCTGGAAGGCTTGCCGCGCCTGGAAGAGGCGGCCGAGCAGGCGCGCATGGACCTGGCCAAGGCGCAGTTCAAGCTCGAGGGAATACCGCGCCTGGAAGAGGCTGCCGAAGCGGCACGCGCGGAACTGATCCAGGCCCAGCTGAAGCTGGAAAGCCTGACGCGCGTGGAAACGGAACTGGCGGCCGCCCGTCTGGAACTGGAAGCGGAACGCGAAGAGCTGGGCGAAACGCGCGCCGAGCTGGACGAGGAACGGACCTTGCGCATCAAGGCGCAGCAGTTTATCGTCGATCCGATCTTCAAAACACCTGTCTGAGGACGCCTGATCAAACCTGCTGCGCGTCGGTATAGGTAGCCTGCGATGCTCACCGTGCTTCAGCACGGTTGCGCTTCTTAGCCACCTCTACCTTCCGCTCGCGACGGTTTTGTCAGGTGTCGATACGTCGGGGGAATATGTCATGCGGGCCTTGCTGGCTTAGAATGGCGCACTGTCGCGCCATGTCATGCCATGTGACGCCTTGATCGCAAAGAAGGTTTATGTCTGTAGAAAAAGAAGTGCCGCTCCCGCTTGCGGCCGCCCCCATCGCGCCGCGCGCGCTGCCGCCCCGGCCGCCAGCCGAATTCAGCTCGCCCGAAGCGGCCCTGGCACGCAAGCTGGCGCGCGAAGACAAGGATGCGCAGGTGCGCGGCGTCACGTCCATCGACGCCATGCGCGAGGCCATCAAGCGGGCGGCGCGGGACTTGCCCGCCATTACCGAAGTGCCGCGCCTGGCCATGCTGGACGCCGCCGCCTTCCGCGCGCGCGCCGCGCTGGGCTTGCCCTTCCTGATGCGCGGGCTGGTGCGGCGCTGGCCTTTGTCGGCATTGGTGCCAGAGGTCTTGCGCGAACAGTTCAGCCACGTGCCCGTGCGGGCGCGGGTGGGTGACTATATCAACACGGCGTTCGCGGCCGACCGCGCCATGCAGGACATGTCGATGGGGCAATATCTGGACCTGGTGGAAGAAGGGGCGCACGCGTTGCCGCCGTACCTGGGCAACTTGGAATTGCGCGAGCTGAACCGCCTGTGCCACTGGCCCACGTATTTCGACAAGATGGGCCCGCCGCGCTTCTGGGTGGGGCCGGCCGGCACGGTGACGCCCCTGCATTGCGATTACGACGATAATATTTTCGCGCAAGTGTGGGGCCGCAAGCGCATTTTCCTGGCGCCGCCGCACCACGACGCCTTCCTGTATCCCAGCGAAGCGAACGCCATCCTGTTCGGTTCGCCCTTCGACCCGGAAGCGCCCGATTTCCAGCGCTTCCCCTTAGCAAGCCAGGCGACCATGATCGAATGCCTCGTGGAGCCGGGCGACATGCTGTACGTGCCCGCCGGCTGGTACCATCAGGTGCGCGCACTGACGTTTTCGCTGTCGTCGAACCGCTGGGCCAGGGCCATGCCGCTGGCCCTGCATGGCGGAGCGGCGCTGCGGCGTACGGAGGCCTGATCTTATGGCGCGATGGCCAGTGCCTGCAGGCACCCAATTGTGCTGGCAGCGGAAACCGGATGAGTGTGGCCCGCCAGGAATCCACGGAGAATCATCATGACGGCAACTTTGCACAAACCAACCTTACACAAGCGCTATCTGGGCGCCTTGCTGGGACTTGCCTGCGGCGATGCCGTCGGCACGACCGTGGAATTTTCTCCGCGCGGCAGCTTTGCGCCGGTGACGGGCATGACTGGTGGCGGTCCGTTCGGCTTGCAGCCGGGACAATGGACCGACGATACGTCGATGGCGCTGTGCCTGGCCGAAAGCCTGGTCCAGAAAGGGGCGTTCGATGCGGCGGACCAGATGGTGCGGTACTTGAACTGGTGGCAATGGGGCTACCTGAGTTCCACCGGCACCTGCTTCGATATCGGTGGCACGGTAAGGAGCGCGCTGGCCAGTTTCCAGGAGACGGGCAATCCCTGGAGCGGCTCCGCCGCGCCTGACACGGCGGGCAATGGGTCGCTCATGCGCCTGGTCCCCGTCGTGCTGTTTGCCTATCCCGATGCCGAAGCGGCCATAGCCTGCGCTGCCGACAGTTCCCGCACCACCCACGCGGCGCCGGAAGCCGTCGAAAGCTGCCAGCTGCTCGCCGCCTTGCTGTGCAGCGCGCTGGCGGGCACGGCGAAAGACGCGCTGCTGGACAGTATCGCGTTCCGGCCTGCGGAACCGAAGCTGGTGGAGCTGGCCAGCGGCAGTTTCCTCGCCAAGACGGAGCAGCAGATACGCGGCACCGGTTATTGCGTGGAATCGCTGGAAGCGGCGCTCTGGTGCTTCTTCCATACCAACTCACTGGAAGCGGCGGTATTGCGCGCTGTCAATCTGGGCGAAGATGCCGATACGACCGGCGCCATCGTCGGCCAGCTTGCCGGCGCCTATTATGGCGCCCAGGCGATTCCCCCGCTATGGCTGGATGCGCTGGCCATGCGCGACGATATCGAGGAACTGGCGGGCAAATTGTTCGAGCGGGCCAGGGACTAGCGCAGGCTGCAGCCCACCAGCAGCAGCATCGGCCGCTCGCGCTCTTCCGCCAGGGCCGGCTGCTGCGCCACCTGCGCATCTGTCGGCCCCCATTCTTCCACGTGTTCCAGCTGGAAACCTGCCCGCAGCAGCGCATTGATGGTCGTGCCCAGGGTGCGGTGCTGCTTGATCACGCCGGGCGCCAGCCAGTCCGACACGCGCGGACCTTGCTGCTGGTAGCTGTCTACGGGCCAGCGCTTGCGGCCCTGTCCGTTCGTCAGCCAGCCCTGCTGGCGCGGCGCCATGAAGATCGGGTGCTCGATGGAAAACACCAGCTTGCCGCCCGGCTTCAAGCCGTGGCGGATGGCGGCCAGCAAGGTGGCGAAATCCGCGATATAGTGGAAGGCCAGCGAGCTGTAGACGAGGTCGTAGCCGGCTGGCGGCAAGACCAGTTGTTCCAGATCAAGCCGCGCATAGCTGACAGCCGCATATTCTCCCATGCCGCCTGCCTGCGCCAGCATCTTTTCCGACACGTCCACGCCCAATACCCGCGCCGCACCCTGTTCTGCCGCCCAGCGGCAGAACCAGCCATAGCCGCAACCCAGGTCAAGTACTTGCTTGCCTTGCACGTCTGGCAGCATGGCGCGCAGGGCCGGCCATTCGGGCGCGCTGTCGAGGCCGCCGATGGAGCGGGGCAGCTGGCTGTAGGCCGTGAAAAAGGCGTCGTTGTCGTAGATATTTTGGGTCATGGTTCAAGATCCTGATGGGCGCTGCGCTTGGCATGTCCGCCCCGCTGCGCCCGGTAAATGCCAGCGTGGCCGGAAAACAGGTAGGCCACGACGCAGGCGATGGCTGCGTACACGCCGATCTCGGCGCCGAACAGCTCCATCGCCATCAGGGTCGAGGCGATCGGCGTGTTGGCGGCGCCCGCGAATACGGCGACGAAGCCGATGGCGGCCAGCAGAGCGAAGGGCTGGTGCAGCAGCGGCCCCAGCGCATTGCCCAGGGTCGCGCCGATGAAGAACAATGGCGTCACTTCACCGCCCTTGAAACTGGTGCCCAATGACACGATGGTGAACGCCATCTTGCCGAGGAAATCCCAGGCGGGCAACGGTTCCTTGAGCGCGTCGACGATGGTGGGAATGCCCAGGCCGATATATTTGTCGGTGCCCAGCAGCCATACGGCGAGCGCGACGGCGAGGCCGCCCGCCAGCGGACGCAGCGGGGCGTAGGCGATCTTGCGCTTCATCAGTGCGCTCAAGCCGTGCGTGGCTTGCGCAAACACCTTACCGGTCACGCCGAACAGCACGCCCGCGACCACCATGGCGGATAAAGTCCAGGCGGAGAGGGCGGGGATCAAAGGCACGGCGTAATGCGTATGCTGGACGCCCCACAGCAAGCCTACCTGGTCGGCGATGACGGCGGCAGCCAGGCAGGGCAGCATGGCTTCGTAGCGCAAGCGGCCGATGGCCAGCACTTCCAGGCCGAAGATGGCGCCCGCCAGCGGCGTGCCGAAGACGGAGGCAAAGCCGGCGCTGATGCCGGCCATCAGGATGATGCGGCGGTCTTCATTGCTCAAGCGAAACATGCGCGTGAGCTGGTCGGCCAGCGCGCCGCCCATCTGCACGGCCGTGCCTTCGCGCCCGACGGAGGCGCCGAACAGATGCGAGATGACGGTGGCGCCCAGCACCAGCGGCGCCATGCGCAGCGGAATGATTTTTTTCGGATCGTGGATTTCATCGATGAGCAGGTTCGCGCCGCCCTCGACACTGCTGCCGTAGCGCAGATACAGCCAGCTGACGGCAAAGCCCGCCACGGGCAGCAGCCAGATCAGCCAGGCGTGCGCCAGGCGCGTCGCAGTTGCCCATTCAAGGGCGAACAGGAAACCGGCCGAGGCGGTGCCAGCCAGCACGGCCACGACAAAGGCCAGCAGCAGCCATTTCAACAGATGCTGCAGCAGATCGGTGAGGGCGCTCAGGCGGTGCATCGGTCATCCAGTCATGGGCGATGGGTGGGTGTTTCTTACAGGCCCAGTTCCGCCACCAGCGCCTGGCCGATGGCCCGCTGTTCGGCCAAAATGGCGCGCAGGTGGTGGGGGCGCGTCTTGACATTCGTCATGACCACGCGCAATACATTCGTCGGGCCAGGGTAGCGCGTCGATTCCAGGACCGTGCGCGACACAAAACTGTGGCCTTGCGCCTTTTGGCGGTTTTGCAGCTTGGCGTTCAAGGTGTTCAGTTGCTTGTTCAGCTCGGTCGCCGCCTCGACCTGTCCGCCGGCCAGCAGGCTGTCCATGCGCTGGCGCAAGGGCGCGGGCACGTAGCGGTAGGTCAGAATGAAGGTGTCGGAGCGCGTGACGAGTTCGAAATCCTGCTGGTCGGCCAACAAGTCCTGCAACTGGCCGGACAGGGTGGCCGCCTGCTGCAGCAAGGTCGTGTAGCCGGACACGCCCAGCACCTTGAACGAGGTCCACAGTTTCAAGGCGTCGAAGCGGCGCGAGCCTTCCAGCGAGGTCTGGCCCAGGTCGCCCGAGTTATCGCGCAGGATGTAGTTGGCGTTGTGCTTCAGCAGGTTCAGGCTGGCGCCATCCTTGAACAGCACCATGCTTTGCGCCATCGGCACCCACAGCAATTTATGCCCGTCGATGACGACGGAGTCGGCCAGGGCGATGCCGTCGTAGAGGGGGCGGTACTGTTCCGCGATCAAGAGCGCGCCGCCCCAGGCCGCATCTACGTGGAACCAGATGCCTTCCCGCGCGGCAATGGCCGCCATGGCGGCCAGCGGGTCGATGGCGCCCGTTTCCGTCGTGCCGGCGATGCCGATCATGGCGACGACCTTGATCTTGCGCGATTTCAAATCGGCAATCGTCGCTTCCAGCGCGGTGACGTCGATGCGGTTGTCGCGGTCGACGGCCACCAGGTGCAGGGCGTTTTCGCCGAGGCCCAGGGTCGCCAGCGCCTTTTTCACGGAATAATGGCTGCGGGCCGAACCGATCACGGCCAGTCCCGCGTAGCCGGATTCTTGCATGGCGGCAAACAGACCGCGTTTGCGCGTGCCGGGCAATTGTTTTTCCAGTGCCACGGCCAGCGCCGTCAGGTTGCCCATGGTGCCGCCATTGACGACATTGCCCAGCGCGCCGCTGGTGGCGGCCATGGCCTGCGCGTAGACGGCGTCCGGCTGCTGGTACACCTGGCGGTGCAGCCAGCCCAGGATCTGCTTTTCGATCAGGGTCGATACGTACGCCGTCTCGATCTTGACCTGGTTCTGGTTCAGGGTGGCCGTAAACGCTTCGGCCAGCACGCTGATCCAGGGCAAGGCCTGCGTCATGTGGCCGATGTATTGCGGATGGTTCAGCTGGGCCGTATTGGCCAGCACGGTGGTGTCGAGCTCCTGCAGGAAATCCGTTATGGGCATGCCATGCGCGGGCAGGCAGGTATCGGACAGCTGCGTCAGCAGTTCCGCGTACGGCGTGTGCGGATACGGTTCGGCGCGTTCGGCCGCAAGCCAGCCGCCCAGCATGTGCAAGGCCTGCTGCAAGGGCGCGGGTGCCTGCTGTAGCGCATCGATGGAAAAATGCTGCTGCAGCAGTTGTTCGATAGGGGTCTCGGTCATGGCGCGTTGTCTTCTCTACGGATTGCTGGTGCCACGGTGACAAACGAATTGCGCCCAGGCGGAAGCGGGATTTTACCCGACTCCGCCTGGGCGCATCAGTTTGCTATTGCTGCGGGCGATCAGAAGTAGTTGAGGCCCAGCGCCGACTTGACTTCGTCGGCCGTGCGGGCCGCCACTTCGCGCGCCTTGAAGGTGCCTTCCTTGAGCATCTGGATGACCTGGCCCTTGTCTTTGGCGAACTCTTCGCGGCGGGCGCGGATCGGCGCCAGCATTTCCTGCAAGACCACATCCAGGCGCTTCTTGACGATGCTGTCGCCCAGGCCGCCGCGCACGTAATGGGCTTTCATTTCGGCCAGTGCCGCTTTTTCCGGATCGAACGCGTCCAGGTAAGTAAACGCGATGTTGCCTTCCAGGTGGCCCGGGTCTTCCACGCGCAGGTGCAGCGGGTCCGTATAAACTTTTTTCACGGCAGCCGTGATTTCGGCCGGGGTCGCGCCCAGGTTGATGGTGTTGCCCAGCGACTTGCTCATCTTCGCCTTGCCGTCGATGCCGGGCAGGCGGCCGATGTCCGGCACCAGCGCCTTGCATTCCATCAGCACTTCACGGTTGTACATGCGGTTGAAACGGCGCACGATTTCATTCGTTTGCTCGATCATGGGGATCTGGTCTTCGCCCACGGGCACCACGCCCGCCTTGAAGGCCGTGATGTCGGCCGCCTGGCTGGCCGGGTAGGTCAAGAAACCGGCTGGAATGTCGCGCTCGAAGCCGCGCAGGCGGATTTCTTCCTTGACGGTGGGATTGCGCTCGAGGCGCGCCACGGTGACGATGTTCAGGTAGTAAAAGGTCAGCTCGGCCAGTTCCGGGATCTGCGACTGGATGAAGACCGTGGTCTTGCTCGGGTCGATGCCGACGGCGAGGTAGTCGAGCGCCACTTCGACGACATTGCGGTGCACCTTGTCGATGTCTTCCATATTGTCCGTCAGCGCTTGCGCGTCGGCCAGCATGATGAATTGCTTGTAGCTGTTCTGGTAGCGGACGCGGTCGCGCAGGCTGCCCACGTAGTGACCCAGGTGCAGGGGGCCGGTCGGGCGGTCGCCCGTCAGGATCACGGATTGCGAAGCGATGGCAGCGGGCGACAGCGGTGCTGCCGGTGCGTCGTTCTGGTCTTGGGTATCTGGGGTGTTAGGCAAGCTCATCAAGTTTCCTTTTGAGCCGCCTGCATCGGGGATGATCCAGGCTGAGCCTGTTACGCCACCGATCGAGGCGGCGTGGATCAAATTCACATCACTATAGAGTGGCCGCGCGAAAGTGAGCGGGACCACCAATTCAAGCAGGCGTGTTGTGACGGGATAAATTTCATGGCGTTATGGTTGCAGTTCGGGCGCGTTCTGTCAAGTTGCGTGCCCATATATCTGCTGCGCTGCGTCAGAGGCTAGCCTATTGTGGAACTTGCTTTCCGGGTACTATTGCCATTCGGCCACTTTTGCGTGGCATGAATCATTGGAGAACAGTATGCGCGTGTCGTCCCCCGTCCGGCTCACCGGCCT
This sequence comes from Janthinobacterium sp. HH106, assembly GCF_001758725.1. Classification (NCBI taxonomy): domain Bacteria; kingdom Pseudomonadati; phylum Pseudomonadota; class Betaproteobacteria; order Burkholderiales; family Oxalobacteraceae; genus Janthinobacterium; species Janthinobacterium sp. HH106. Next base: position 22,341 of record NZ_LRIC01000002.1, read on the forward strand.
GGCTTTTGTTATCAGTTCCTTGTTTGCAGTACCGGCGATGGCGCAAACGCCGCCGATGACGCCCGATATCGGTGCCAAGCTGGTGCTGCCCGATATGAATGATTACGTCAAGCGCGTGGTGATGATCCCCATGCGCGACGGCGTCAAGCTGTACACGGTGATCGTCGTGCCGAAAGACGCCAAGCGGGCGCCGATCATGCTCACGCGCACGCCGTACAACGCAGCGCGCCGCGCGCAGCGCGCCACCAGCGCCAGCATGCTGGCCACCTTGCCGCAGGGCGACGACACCCTGGTGGAAAACGGCTACATCCGCGTATTCCAGGACGTGCGCGGCAAGCATGGCTCGGAAGGCGATTACGTGATGACGCGCCCCGTGCGCGGCCCGCTGAACAATACCAAGGTCGATAACGTGACCGATGCGTGGGACACCATCGAGTGGCTGTCGAAAAATATTCCGGAAAGCAATGGCAAGGTGGGCATGCTCGGTTCCTCGTACGAGGGCCATACGGTGCTGATGGCCCTGGTCGACCCGCATCCGGCGCTGAAGGTGGCCATTCCCATGAGCGCCATGGTCGACGGCTGGCGCGGCGACGACTGGTTCCACAACGGCGCCTTCCGCATGCCGAGCTTGTCTTACCTGGCGTGGCAAACGAGCGTGCGCGGCAGCGGTGAGGCGCCCGTGCTGGGCGTCTACGACGACTACGACGCATATCTGCGCATCGGCTCGGCCGGTGATTTTGCGAAGAAATTCGGCATCGACAAGCTGACCTATACGAAAAAGCTGTTCGAACACCCGGCCTACGACAGTTACTGGCAAGAACAGGCGCTTGATAAAATCCTGGCCAAGCGTCCGCTGATCGTGCCCACCATGCACGTGGTGGGGCAGTGGGACCAGGAAGACATCTATGGCCCTTACGCCACCTATACGGCGATGGAAGGGCGCGACAAGCACAACAACCTCAATTACCTGGCCATCGGCCCGTGGCGTCACAGCGGCGTCAACTATGACGGTTCCAGCCTGGGCGCCCTGAAGTTTGACGGCGATACGGCGCGCCAGTTCCGCGAAAAAGTCATGCAGCCATTCCTCAATCAATACCTGAAGGATGGCGCGCCGGAAGCGAACACGGCGCCCGTCGTGCCCTACCAGAGCGGCACGAACCAATGGCAGCGCCTGCAGCAGTGGCCGCTGGCTTGCGAGACCTGCGACACGAAATTGACGCCGATCTACCTGCAGGACGGTTCCAGGCTGGGCTTTGCGGCGCCATCGGGCGCTGCGGATGCGGCGCAAGGCGCGTTCGATGAATACGTGGCCGATCCCGCCAAGCCCGTGCCTTTCGTGCCCCGTCCCGTGCGCCTCGCCGATGCCGACGTGTGGAAGCCATGGCTGGTCAGCGACCAGCGCGGCTATGCGGACCGCACGGACGTGCTCAGCTATGTTTCGGAACCGTTGAAAACGGCCGTGCGCATCGCCGGCGCGCCGATGGTCAACCTGTTCGCGGCCACCAGCGGCACGGATGCCGACTGGGTGGTGAAACTGATCGACGTGTATCCGGACGAAGTACCGTCGCAGCCGGCCATGGGCGGCTACCAGCTGGGCGTGGCCATGGATATCTTCCGCGGGCGCTACCGCGACAGCTTCGAGCACCCGACGCCGATACCGGCGGGCAAAGTGGAGCGCTACCGCTTCGCCTTGCCGAACGCGAATCACGTCTTCCTGCCCGGTCACCGTATTGCCGTGCAAGTACAGTCGAGCTGGTTCCCGCTGTACGACCGCAACCCGCAAAACTACGTGCCGAACATCTTCCTGGCCGACCCAGGCCATTATAGAAAGGCGACGCAGCGCGTGTACCACGCGGCAGGGGCGGCCAGCGCCATCGAGTTGCCGATCGCGCCGCTCGACGCCCGCTAGGCGATGCGCATCAAGACCGCTCCCGCCGCGATCAGGCCGATGGCCAGGTAGCGGTGGGGGCTGATTTTTTCGCGCAGGAACAGGGCCGCAATGGCGATGGCGAACAAAATCGACGTTTCGCGCAGGGCCGCGATGGCGGCTACGGGCGCCTGCGTCATGGCCCACAGGGCCAGTCCATACGAGGCCAGGGTGCCTAAACCGCCAAAGGCGGCCAGATGCCATTGCGTTTGCGCATAAGCAAGCAGGCCGGCGCGGCGGCGCAGCACCGTCCACAGCAGCAGCCCGGTTCCGTTCAAGACGAAAATCCACATGGTGTAGGCGGCCGGCGCGCCAGACAGGCGCACGCCGATGCCGTCGATCAGGGTATAGCTGGCGATGACGCAGGCGTTGCCCAGTGCAAAGGCGGTGGCGCGTCCCGTGTTTTTCGCGGCGATGGCCGTGACTGGCCGGCGCGCGGCAATATACAGGCCGAGGATGCCCGCGCAGATGCAGGCGATGGCGCCCATTTGCATGGAAGACAGGCGCTCGCCGATCAGCGGCCAGCTGGCCAGCGCCACGATCAGCGGGGCGCTGCCGCGCATCAGCGGGTAGGCGTGGCTCATGTCGCCCGCCTTGTAGGCCGCCGCCAGCAGAGAATAATAGGCAAGCTGCGCCACGGCCGAGGCGGCCAGGTAGGGCCAGCTGGCGGGCGCGGGAGCATCGACGAAGGGCAGGATTGCCAGTGAGATCAGGGCCGCGCCAGCGGAGACGAGCACGGTCGTGAGGAAAGTATCCTTGCCCGACTTGACGATGGCATTCCAACTGGCATGCAGCAGGGCGGCAAACAGAACGACGGCGACGACGAGACCGGACATGCAGGCCTTAGCGCGGGCGTATGCTCTGCGACAACAGTTCCTGGCGGTGATGGCGCTGGAAGCCTTCCATCAGGGTGCCCGAGCGGCTGGCTTTTTCCAGCAGTTCGCGCAGGGCCGCCTGGTCATCCGCCGTCAGCGACTTGCGCGACAGGTAGACGCCGCTCATGCCCCACGGCAATTCCGGCAAGGCTTCCAGACGCAGGCGGTCGGCCAGGCCGTACACGCGCGCATCGTTTTGCGCCACGCCGGCCAGGATGGTGGGGCTCATGATGGTGGCGTCGATGAAGCCGCTTTGCATCAGGCGCGCCACGGACAGCGCATCGACCTCGTAGAACAGGCGGCCCTGGCTGCTCAGTTCCTTGGCCAGCGCCTGGTAAGAGGCGCCATAGTCGTAGCCGCGCACGAGCGCCACGCGCAAGTCGCGCCGCTCGATCAGTTCCTGCATGGTGTTGATGGGCGCGCGTGCGCCTTGCAGCGAGATCAGCAGGGGCCGGTTGCCCATCAAGGGGATGAACAGGCCGTGCTGGTCGCGCCGCGGCGTGCTGCTGGCGGGAATCAGCATATCGGCCTTGCCCGCCTCAAACATCGCCTCCAGGCGCGCCCGGGGCACGGCCGTGAAGATGAAATTGCAGCCCAGCTTGGCGCCCATGCTACGCAGCAAGTCGGGGTAGATGCCGCCGATGGCGGCGCCATTGACCACCACGCTGGCGCCGATGGCCGAGACGGGCACCTGGATATCGCGCGAGCATTGCGCGCCCGCCAGGGTCGGCAGCGCCAGCGCCAGCATGGCCATGGTCCGGCGCCAGGCGCTGGAATAAAAGTCAGTCATACCCATCCTTGCTCACCATCGAATCGCGGGCGTCGGCAACGTCCGCTTGATTATCCCATTCTCGCCTATCTATTTCTCAAATGCAATATTATCCTGCCGACTACTTTGTGGTGGAAACCGCAAGTCTGGCCAGGCGCTGTGCCTGGAAGTAGCGCCAGGCCACCACGATGCCCAGGGTTTGCATGATGGCGCACAGATAGAAGGTGCTGCCGATGCGCCAGTCCTGCGGCGGCAAGTGGCTCACCTCGCCGAGGATCATGCTGCCGAGCAAAGGCATGATGATGATGCCCAGGCTGCTGATCGATTGCAGGGAGCCCATCAGCTCACCCTGTTCGCCGGCGTTCGATGATTTCGAGATGATACCCTGCAGGGCAGGGCCGGCGGCAAAGGCCAGCAGGTTGCACAGGATCAACGCGTACATCATCCAGCCTTGCGTGGCCAGCCCGTACAGCAGGTAGGTGAGGGCGCCCGAGGCCATGCCCAGCAGTGACAAACGCACTTCGCCGAAGCGCTTGATGAGTATGCCCAGCAAGCCCGCCTGCACGACGGCCGCGCACAGGCCCACGCAGAACAGGGCGATCCCGTTCTGGCGCGGCGTCCAGTCGAAGCGGAAATGCGTGTACAGCACCCAGGTGGTGTTGAGCATCATTTGCGCAAACGTCATCAGGCCGAAGGCCAGCACCAGACCGCGGATCTCCACGCGGCGCACCAGTTTCAGCAGGGCGGCAAACGGGTTGATGCGCGCCCAGGTAAAGGGCGTGCGGGGACCGGGCTGCAGCGATTCGGGCACGCAAAAATAGCCGTAGAGGAAATTGGCCGCCGACAGGCCGGCCGCCACGTAAAACGGCAGGCGCAGATTGACCTCGCCCAGCAGGCCGCCCAGCATGGGCCCGCAGATGAAGCCCAGGCCGAAGGCGGCGCCGATCTTGCCGAAACTCTTGGCACGGTTGTCGTGCGTGGAAATATCGGAGGCGTAGGCGGACGCGACCGACATGCTGGCCGACGAGACACCGCCGATGATGCGGCCGATGAACAGGCAGGCCAGGTTCGGCGCCCAGCCCGTGGCGAGAAAGTTGATGCCCATGCCGGCCATCGAGTACAGCAGCACGGGACGGCGTCCCACGCGGTCGCTGATGGCGCCCAGCATGGGCATGAAGATGAACTGCAGCAAGCCGAAGACGGCCGCCATGATGCCGTACCAGAATGCCTGCGCATCCTTGCCGTCGACAAAGTCGCCGATCAGGATGGGCAGCACGGGCACCACCAGGCCGATGCCCAGCATGTCGATGAAGACGCAGACGAGGATGAAATTGAGATTGCCGGCGCGCGCGGGCGCGGCGGGCGAGGACGAGGAATGGCTGTCGGGGCTGGTTTTATCGGACATGCATGCTTTCGGCGCGTTGGCATCGCGCCGGCGCGTTACAGGATGCTGCTGACGCGCGGCGCGATAGCTGAGGCTTGCATTATAGACAGCATGCGCGTTGCTGGCTATCGCCGCCAAGCTTATGCGCCCATTCCCCATTCGTCGGCAAAGGCGGCGCGGAAATCCGTCAGCACGGCCAGGCGCTGTTCGGCCAGCGCGCGGCCCGCCGCCGTCTGCATCTTGCCGGGCAGCTTGTCGAGCTTGGTGACGATATGGTCGAGTGCGTAGGCCTTGTCGTCGAGCGGGCGATGCGCTGCCAGCGGATCCGTGCCATGCGCCAGCGCGCTATCCATGCGCGCAGCCGTGTAGAACAGGCGCGCCAGTCCCACGGCGCCCAGCGCGTCGATACGGTCGGCATCCTGCACGATCTGCGCTTCGATCGTGTGCGGCGTCAAGTTGGCGGAAAAACTGTGCGTCTCGATGGCGTGGGCCACGCCGGCCAGTTTTTCTGGTGGAAAATCCAGTTCGGCCAGCTGGCGGCAAGCCAGCGCGGCCGCCTGGCGCGAGGCCAGATGGCGCTCGGGGTGGTTTTTCGGCAGGTTGATCAGGTCGTGCAGGTAGCACGCTGCTATCACGGTGAGGGCGTCGGCCTGCGCATATTCCTGCAGCAGAACGCTGGCATTGCGCCAGACGCGGTGCAGGTGGTTGATGTCGTGGGCGCTGTCATCGCCCAGGCCGGCCGAGGCCAGCGCCAGCAGGCGTGGCTGCCATTGGGAAAGCAAAGAATGCATGGTTCACCATCATAAAAAGCGGGGGGCGCCAGTGTGGCATAAAACGTGCGCACGCAACTATCCATTGCTCTAATGGTATTTGCTTTTTTATTTACTTCTGAGCAGAATGCGCGTCTTGGGGTTTTATTGCCCATCAGATATTTTTTTAAAACAATCATTCCACATTGAAAAGGATGCTCATGCACCGTTATTGGCTGATAGTCGGTTTGTTACTTGCCTGCGGTCACGCGGCCACCTGGGCCCAGGAAGCTCCCCGCTATACCTTGACAGAGGATATGGCGCAAACAGGCACAGTCATTAAACACAAGGGTGTGAAGGCCGGTATTCCCTTGAATTACAGCTATGCGCAACTCAGTGCGGAGCAGAAGCTTGCCGTACGGGATCAGTACGAAGGCATGCCGGCCACAGACGAGCCTCCCTATCCGCTCAAGGGCTTAGCACCTTTCTTGCGTGAAGTGTACGCGGCGCAGCGCATCTTGCAGGTGCGGGGCCAACTGGTGCTGGCGGTGCAGGTAAATAGCAAGGGGGAAGGCAAGGAAGTGGCCATCTTCGAGTCTCCGGACGACAAGATGGCGAACTTCGCCGCGGCTGCCGCCATCAAGCAGCGCTACAAGCCGGGGCTGTGCGGCGGCGTGCCTTGCACCATGGATTTTGTGTATACCGTGACATTCAACCTGCCGTCGAACGAGGAGGGCGGGGAGAGGGCGGCACCATAGCGGCTGGCGCCCAGGCGTGATGCTTTTGCTACAAAGTCAGATAATCGCGGTCCAGCGGAAACAACGATGCTCTTTTTTAGTGCACTGAAAATTTACATGCGGTAACATTGCCGTATTGCAATTTCAGTGCATTATTTAATAAATTCCCTATGGGCGTCCAAGATTGGTGATAGGCGCGTCCTGCGACATTTCTAAAGGATCATCATGAACACCAATTCCAGCGACACTGGCGCCACCGTTGCCAAGGCTGCCGAGTACCTGGCCTTTACCCTGGGCCAGGAAGAGTATGGCATCGACATCCAGAAAGTCAGCGAAATCCGCAGCTATGAAACGCCGACCCGCATCGCCAACGCCCCCGAGTTCGTCAAGGGCGTGGTCAACCTGCGCGGCATCATTGTGCCGATCGTCGACATGCGCATCAAGTTCAACCTGGGCACGCCCAGCTATGACCAGTTTACCGTCGTCATCATCCTCAATATCGGCAACCGCGTCGTCGGCATGGTCGTCGACCGCGTCTCCGACGTCACTACCCTGATGCCGGAACAGATCAAGCCGGCGCCGGACATGGGCCGTTCGATCAACACGGAATACGTGATCGGCCTGGGTACCATCGACGAGCGCATGCTGATCCTGGTCGACATTGACCAGCTGATGTCCAGCGCCGACATGGGCCTGATCGAAAAACTCGCAGCCTAGGCCGCCAGGAAAAGTCCGGGACGGCGTTGCATTGCCCCTGAACATTTCCCGACATCCTAATCCGAGAGGGTTTCTTAAAAACAATTGACTCTCGACATTGCTTGGTTTTTCTGCAAGGCGCACGCTAGCGCATTTTCTGGCGCACGGTTCCGCCGAACCGTGCGCCAGTTTCACTTCAGTTTCACTTTTACACCCGCCTTGACACCGCCGCCAGCCAGCGCGCCAAAGGGAAGCCATCAGCCGTGCGGCATGCTGGCATCAGGGCTTTTTAGGATAGTCACATGAATGTATTACGCAACGTCAGCATCGGTGTCCGCCTCGGACTCGGTTTTGCCGTGATTTTGCTGTTTTCCATGCTCATTACGGGCATCAGCGTCTGGCGCCTGCACGACGTGGCCAGCGCCACGCGCGTCATGATGGAGCAGCCGCTGGCGAAGGAACGCTATATTTCCGACTGGTATGGCCGCATCGACAGCGCCGTGCGCCGCACCATCGCCATTGCCCGCAGCAGCGATACCTCACTCAGCGGTTATTTCGCCGAAGAATCGAAAGTCTCGTCGGCCAGCTCGGCCGAGCTGCAAAAGAAAATCGAGGCCTTGATCGACAAGCCCGAGGAAAAAGCCATGTTCGCGGGCTTGCTGGAGCAGCGCAAGGTGTACATCGGTTCGCGCGACCAGGTCTACAAGCTCAAGGGTGAAGCGCAGGTCGATGCCGCCAATGAAGTGTTTGAAAAGACCTTCGTTCCTGCCGCCGCCAAGTACCAGAAGATGGTGCAGGACTTGCTGGAACACCAGCGCGCCAGCATCGACACGACGGCGCGCGAGATCGACGCCGTCGCCAATACCAGCCGCAACCTGATGCTGGTGCTGGCCGCGCTGGCGCTGGCTTTTGGCGTTGTCTGTGCCTGGGTCTTGACGACGGGCATCGTGCGCCCCCTGCGCACGGCCGTGGATATCGCCCGCAAGGTGGCCGATGGCGACTTGACGGCGCAGATCGACGCCAGCGCCAAGGATGAAACGGGGCAATTGCTGCAGGCCCTGAAGGACATGAATACGAGCCTGCTCAACATCGTTGGCGAAGTGCGCAGCGGCACGGACAGCATCGCCACGTCCTCGACGCAGATTGCCGCCGGCAACCAGGACCTGTCTTCCCGCACGGAAGAGCAGGCCGGTTCCCTGGAAGAGACGGCGTCGTCGATGGAAGAGCTCACTTCCACCGTGAAACAGAATGCGGACAATGCGCGCCAGGCAAACCAGTTGGCGGCCTCGGCGGCGCAAGTGGCCGTCAAGGGCGGCGAGGTGGTGGCGCAGGTGGTGGGCACGATGGAATCGATCAATGCCTCGTCGAACAAGATCGTCGACATCATCAGCGTCATCGATGGCATCGCCTTCCAGACGAACATTCTGGCCCTGAATGCGGCTGTGGAAGCGGCGCGTGCCGGCGAGCAGGGCCGCGGCTTTGCCGTCGTGGCGTCGGAAGTGCGCAACCTGGCGCAGCGCTCGGCCAGCGCCGCGAAAGAGATCAAGACCCTGATCGGCGCGTCGGTCGAGCAAGTCAATGCGGGCAGCATGCTGGTGGCGCAAGCCGGTTCGACCATGAATGACATCGTCGACAGCGTGCAGCGCGTGAGCGACATCATCACGGAAATCACGGCGGCCAGCAGCGAGCAAAGCGTGGGCATCGACGAAATCAACCGGGCCATCGGCCAGATGGATGCCGTCACGCAGCAAAATGCGGCGCTGGTGGAAGAGTCGGCGGCCGCTGCCGAATCGATGCAGCACCAGGCGCATAACCTGGCGCAGGTCGTCAGCGTGTTCAAGCTCAACGGCCAGCAGGCCAGCGGTGCGAACGGTGTCACACATGCGCTGAAACGCCCGGCAGCGCCGCAAACCGCCTTGCGCATCGGCACGCGCTGATGCCGCTGCGGCCGCCCCGTGCGGCCGCTTTCTGCTGTCCCCCTTTTTATATAGTCTGGTTCCGCTTTTTTAGGATATTCACATGAATTTGTTAAGAAACGTCAGTATTGGTGTGCGCCTCGGCCTGGGTTTTGCCGTGATTTTGCTGTTTTCCATGCTCATCACGGGCATCAGCGTGTGGCGTTTGCACGACGTGGCCACGGCCACGCGCACCATGATGGAACTGCCGCTGGCGAAGGAACGCTATATTTCCGACTGGTACGCGAAGATCGACAGCGGCGTGCGCCGCACCACGGCCATCGCGCGCAGCAGCGACACGACCTTGGGCGCGTATTTTGCGGAAGAGGCGAAACAGTCCTCCGTCGTCTCGGGCGAACTGCAAAAGAAAATCGAAGCCTTGATTTCCAGCCCGGAAGAAAAGGAACTGTTCCGCCTGGTGAGCGAACAGCGCAAGGTTTACCTCGATTCACGCGCGCAAGTATCGAAGCTGAAGGCGGATGGACAGGAAGCGGAAGCGGAGAAGGCTTTCCAGGGTATCTTCGTGCCCGGTTCGACGAAATACCTGAAAGTGGTCAACGACATGCTGCAGCACCAGCGCGCCAGCATCGACACGACGGCGCGCGAGATCGACGATGTCGCCAAGACGAGCCGCAACTTGCTGCTGACCCTGGCCGTGCTGGCGCTGGGCTTTGGCGTCGTCTGCGCCTGGTTGCTGACGATGGGCATCGTGCGTCCTCTGCGCACGGCCGTGGACATTGCCCGCAAGGTGGCCGATGGCGACTTGACGGCGCAGATCGATGCCAGCGCCAAGGATGAAACGGGGCAATTGCTGCAAGCGTTGAAGGACATGAACACGAGCCTGCTCAACATCGTCAGCGAAGTGCGTACGGGCACGGACAGCATTGCGACCTCGTCGACGGAAATTGCCGCCGGCAACCAGGACCTGTCTTCCCGCACGGAAGAGCAAGCCGGTTCCCTGGAAGAGACGGCGTCCTCGATGGAAGAATTGACCAGCACCGTGAAGCAGAATGCGGACAATGCGCGCCAGGCGAACCAGTTGGCGGCATCGGCGGCGCAAGTGGCCGTCAAGGGCGGCGAAGTCGTGGCGCAAGTGGTGGGCACGATGGAATCGATCAATGCGTCGTCGAACAAGATCGTCGACATCATTTCCGTCATCGACGGCATCGCCTTCCAGACGAATATTCTGGCGCTGAACGCGGCCGTGGAAGCGGCCAGGGCCGGCGAGCAGGGCCGCGGCTTTGCCGTGGTGGCGTCCGAAGTGCGCAACCTGGCGCAGCGCTCGGCCAGCGCCGCGAAAGAGATCAAGACCCTGATCGGCGCGTCCGTCGAGCAAGTCAACGCGGGCAGCATGCTGGTGGCGCAGGCAGGCTCGACCATGAACGACATCGTCGACAGCGTGCAGCGCGTGAGCGACATCATCACGGAAATCACGGCGGCCAGCAGCGAGCAAAGCGTGGGCATCGACGAGATCAACCGGGCCATCGGCCAGATGGATGCCGTCACGCAACAGAATGCGGCGCTGGTGGAAGAATCGGCGGCCGCCGCCGAATCGATGCAGCACCAGGCGCACAACCTGGCGCAGGTGGTCAGCGTGTTCAAATTGAATGGGCAGCAGGCCAGTGTCAGCGGCTTGAAGGGGGCCAAGCGTCCGGCAGCCAATGCGCCAGCAGAAGCATTGCAGCTCGGCCGCGCCGCCTAGTTGCTTACCCAGTAACGGCTGGGGTCGTACCCTGAGAGTACGACCCCGGTATTTAAGCCTCTGGGGTGAAGCTTGCGATCGCCAGCTGCGACAGCCGGTCCGCCTCGCCATTTCTGTGGCGCGGCAGCCAGCGCAAACTCACATCCGTGAATTGTTTCAGCAGGGCCACTACGGTGGCCCTCTGCGTTTCCAGTCCCTTGGCGCCGATCGGCGTCGTTCCCAGCACATCATTGATCACCACCTGGCTGTCGCCGTACAGCAGCAGTTGCACGGGCGGCGGGCGCACGCCGAGTGCCGCCTGCAGCAAGGCCGTCAGGGCCGCGTATTCCGCGTCGCTGCTGCTGCCATAACCGGCCGCTTCGCTCACTTCGATACGTTCGCCATGCGGTCCCAGCAGCAGGGCCCCTATGCCCAGCTTGCCCGGGTTCGGGTGGGCGGACCCGTCGAACCAGCCGCGCCAGGCCAGCGGGCCGCCATGGTCCTGGCGCTTGAGCGCCAGCTGCGCGCGGCGCGCCTGCATCCTGGCTTCCTTGCGCAGTTTGCGCGCCTCTGCCTCCGCCGTCATGGCTTGATCAGGAAGGTGTCGATGAGGCTGCCGATCCAGCACGCCACCAGCACACACACGGCCACCGTCATGGCGGGGCCGTCGTTGGCGGAGAGGGCCTCCACTTTTTCCATGATCAGCTGCACGTCGAGGGGCAGGGCGCCGCTGTCGATCTGTGCCATTACCTGGTCCAATCGTGCCATGATCTGGCGCAATACGATCGCCAGCGCGACCAGGGCCGGCACGAGGAAGAGGCAGCCACGGGCCTTGCGTTGCAAGACAAAATGCCCGCTGCCGGGGAAGACCAGGGCCGACAGCAGCAGGGCGAGATGACGTTTGGAAAGGGAGGAGCCGCTCATGCGTGCCTTTTGTAGGGGAAAGAGCGGCTCATCATACTATTGCCAGCCGAATTTGCGCAGATACACGCGTTTCATGAACGTCGTCAGCACGGTGTAGCAGACGAGGATGCCCAGCAGCCATGGGAAATAGCCCAACGGCAAGGCTTGCAGCTTGAAGTAAGTCGCCAGCGGTCCCATCGGCAGGAATACGCCCACAGCCATGATGACGGTGGTGGCCACCAGCAGGGGCACGGACGCGATGCTGTCGATGAAGGGCAGCTTGGGCGTGCGGATCAGGTGCACGATCAGCGTCTGCGTCAGCAAGCCCACGACGAACCAGCCGGACTGGAACAGGGTCTGCTGCTCTGGTGTATTCGCGCCGAACACATGCCACATCAGGATAAACGTGCTGATGTCGAAGATCGAGCTGATGGGCCCGAAGAACACCATGAAGCGGCCGATGTCGCGCGGGTTCCAGGTCAAAGGCTGCTGGATCAGTTCGGCGTCGACATTGTCGAACGGGATGGCGATCTGCGACACGTCATACAGCAGGTTTTGCACCAGCAAGTGCAGCGGCAGCATGGGCAAGAACGGCAAAAAGGCGCTGGCCACCAGCACGGAAAACACATTGCCGAAGTTCGAGCTGGCCGTCATGCGGATATATTTGAGCATGTTGCTGAAAGTGCGCCGGCCTTCCAGCACGCCTTCTTCCAGCACCATCAGGCTTTTTTCCAGCAGGATGATGTCGGCCGCTTCCTTGGCGATATCGACGGCCGAGTCGACGGAAATGCCGATGTCGGCCGCGCGCAGGGCGGGCGCGTCGTTGATGCCGTCGCCCATGAAGCCGACGATATGGCCATTGCCGCGCAGGGCGCGCACGAGGCGTTCCTTGTGCAGCGGGCTGAGCTTGGCAAACACGGTATTGTCTTCCGCAGCGCGGGCCAAAGTGGCGTCGTCCATGTCGTCCAGTTGCGGGCCTTGCAGCACGCCGTGCACGGCCAGGCCCACTTCGCGGCAGATCTTCGCCGTCACCAGGTGGTTGTCGCCCGTCAATACTTTCACGGTGACGCCATGTTCCGCCAGCGCGCGCAGGGCGGGCGCCGTCGATTCCTTCGGCGGATCAAGAAACGCCACATAGCCGATCAGGGTCAGCGCCGTTTCATCGGCCACGCCGTACACGGTCTTATGGGGCGGCACTTCCTTGACGGCCACGGCCACTACGCGCAATCCTTCCGCGTTGAGGCCATGCGTGGTTTCCAGTACCTTGTCCAGCAGGGCCGCGTCGAGCGGAATGTTGACGCCGCCGAGGCGCAGATGGCTGCAGGCGGCGAGGATTTCCTCGACGGCGCCCTTGCAGATCAGCTCATGGTGGTCATTCTTTTCAGACACGACAACGGACATGCGGCGGCGCACGAAATCGAACGGGATTTCATCGACTTTCACGTAATCGCGGGCCAGTTGCATTTCCGTCTGCAATTCCACGTGGTCGAGCACGGCGCGGTCGAGCAGGTTTTTCAGGCCCGTCTGGTAGTGGCTGTTCAGGTAGGCAAATTGCAGCACCTCGTCGGACGGCTGGCCGAACACGTCCGTATGGCGCTCGAGCACGATCTTGTCCTGCGTCAAGGTGCCCGTCTTGTCCGTGCACAGCACGTCCATGGCGCCGAAGTTCTGGATCGCATCCAGGCGCTTCACGACGACTTTCTTTTTCGACAGTTTCACGGCGCCCTTGGCCAGGGTGCTGGTGACGATCATCGGCAGCATTTCCGGCGTCAGGCCCACGGCGACGGACAGGGCGAACAGGAACGCTTCCATCCAGTCGCCCTTGGTCCAGCCGTTGATCAGGAACACGAGCGGCGCCATCACGAGGGCGAAGCGGATCAAGAGCCAGCTGACGCTGTTCACGCCCGCCTCGAATGCCGTGGGCGTGCGCTCGGTGGCCGTCACGCGCGTGGCGATGGTGCCGAAATACGTGCGGTTTCCCGTGGCCAATACCAGCGCCGTGGCGGCGCCCGAGATTACATTCGTGCCCATGAACAGCAGATTGGCCAGTTCCATCGGGTCTTTGCCATGGGCATCGGCCAGTTCGGCCATCTTTTCCACCGGCAAGGATTCACCCGTCATGGCAGCCTGGCTGACGAACAGGTCTTTCGCGGACAGCAAACGGCAGTCGGCGGGGATCATGTCGCCGGCCGACAGCACGATGAAGTCGCCCTGCACCAGTTGGCGGATCGGCAGTTCGATCTGCTGGCCATTGCGCAGCACGGTGGCGGTATTGCTGACCATGGCTTTCAGGCGTTCGGCGGCGCGGTTCGAGCGGCCTTCCTGCACGAAACGCAGCAGGGTCGACAAAATCACCATGGTGCCGATGACGATGGTCGCTTTCGGGTCTTCCGTCAGGTAGGAAACGATGGCCAGCACGGTGAGCAGCAGGTTGAACGGATTCTTGTAGCACAGCCACAGGTGCTGGTACCAGGCCAACGGCTTCTCATGCTCGACCTCGTTCGGCCCCGTTTGCGCGCCGATGACTTGCGCCTCGGCATCGCGCAAGCCTTCCAGGCGCGTGTGCAGGCGGTTCAGGGCGCTGTCCAGGTCTTCATGGGCGGCGGCCAGCAGCTGGCGCGCCAGGTGGTCGGGCACGGGCCGGGCCGTGCTGTTTTCCAGCGGCATGGCGCGGCGCCGGAAATTGCCGGCCGTATGGCGCTTGCGCAGGAACGATTCGAATAAGCGGGTGAAGAGATTCATGGCTCTTCCTTTCACGACGAGGTGTTGACGGGCGGCGCAGCCGCAGGCAAGACTTGCGTGCCGCCAAGACACAATAGTGCTGGCGGGCAATCCGGGTCAGTAGCCGGTCGCGATCGGAAAGAGGGAGGGAGAGGCGCACAGCCGGAGTGGCCGCGCGAGACACCGCACCTTGCTCAGCAAGGCACGGAGGAAACGGGATTCCGCGTCGCTTGCTGCTTAGCTGCCGAGGCAATCACCGATACAAGATCGGCTACTGTCACTAGAACAAGTACCCACGTGGGACTCCGTAAATGAATAATGAGGGCATCTTATGGATGCGCTGCAACAGTGTCAACTGAAGAAATGTTAGGTTTCCAAAGTGTAATGTGGGCGTGGACGAACACGAAAGTCCGATGCCACGGCTATTCACGTTGTTGTGACAATGTGTGTTTCTTTCTGCTTGGCAATCCGTTATGCTCGGGTACGCTGACGCGCTACTCCTGCAGGTTTCAGATCCGGCTCGAGATCAGGATGCCTTGGCGTTGTTGTGCTGTTTGCCGTCGTTCCGCTGACTTGCTTTCTACTGGTGCACGCCTAAACCTGATCCATTTTTGGCGTGGCGCGCCTCGCTAAAGGCTGCGCGTTCCCTGCCAGCTTCCACGATGCTGCTGCTCCGCATGCGTAGAAACCCGTGAATAAGTGTTATACGGCCAGCACTATTGGCAGCGGCCGACGTCTTTCGGTTTATTGTGTTGAAGAAATTGAGTGGCAACAGTTTTGGGAGGTCTCCAACCTCCAGGCCGCCGGTGGTCGTTCACCGGCGGCGGTACTGGCCGGGCTGGGCTCGCAGAATATTGATCTAATGGTGTACGTACCTGAGTTTTTCAACATCAAAGGGCGTGACCTGCCAACAACGGCAAGGAGCAGTCGTTCGAAGCGCAACTTGAGTAACTCAAATCAATGCTAAAAATTATGGAATCTCAAATACAGCTTCAGTTGGGACAGAAAATTTCCCGCATTTCCTTATTTTTTTTCTCCTTAATTTTCTTTGGCTGCGCCTTTGCTCCTGAAGTTGTACCGGCTAATGTAAGGTTTTTTTCCTTGGCTGTATCGGCATTGTTTTATTGTGTAGGAAGCAATAAGTCTGCGTTGATTTCACCGACGAAGAGCTTGCAATGGCAGTTCATGCCGCCGATACCACGAGCTTTGTTTCTCGCTTTTTTTCAGTTGCTGGTATTGTCGGCTGTGATGATGCTCCTGGATGCTTAACTTGCCACGATTTCACTAGACACTGCTGAACTGCTCATAAGCTCTGGCTGGGCGACAGTTGCAAACAGTAAGCAATGCATTCAACGGGGCGGAGCCTGCCAACGACGGAAAACGGCGCAAGCGGAACTTCGCATGCGAAAAATCCGCCAGCAAGTCGTACCACATTTGAAGGTAGCAAAGTGGTGCTTTCGAAGAGTCGATGGCGGCTTGTGTCAGACCTGGTTGTCGGTTCACTGTGTGGCAGTGAGCTATGCCGCATCAGGCCGGTTGTGCCGCCATCGCCAGCGAATCGGACAATATCTGCCACAGCGCCGCATGGCGCTGCTGCAGCGCGGCGCCGCCCGCGTAGATCAGTTCCACGTGCAGGCTGTCGACGATGCCCAGGTAGGCTTGCGCGTACAGGTCGACGCGTTGCGGCGGCAGCGCGGGTGCCAGCCGGCCCAGGCTGGCCACGTAGTGCCGCTGCAATTGCGCCAGCAAGGCTTCGTAGCCCGTGCCCACTTCCACGCGCAGGGGCGCGGGCGGCAAATACGCGGTGCGCAGCAAAAAGCGCAAATGGGCTGACTCCGCATAGCGCTGCGCCATGCGGTCGCAGTACAGGGCACCGGCCCGCTGTCCGCCCGGCACCGCCAGCGCGGCCTCGTCGGCGAAGCAGGCGTCCATGAAGGCTTGCTCTTCGGCCAGCGCGTCGGCAAAGACGTCGAGGAAGAGGGCGTCCTTGCCGGCGAAGTGCGAGTACAGCGAGGCCTTGCGCATGCCCGCCTGCGCGGCGATATCGCTGAGGGAGGAAGCGTCGTAGCCGTGTTCGGAAAAGTGCACGACGGCAACGGCACAGATATTATCGGCCGAGGCCGAGCGTTTTTTCATCATTGGGGTGAGAGTGGGTGAGGCGTCAGTGCGCTCCCAGGCTGTTGGCGTGTGCCGGATGGACGCGCGCAGTGGCCAGGGTCAGCCATGATACCAGCAGGCCGGCCACGGTCAAGAACAGCAGCCAGGGCAGCGGCCCCCGCTCGGACAGGCCGGCCGCCAGCGGCGTGGCCAGCGATGACAAGCTCATCTGTATGGCGCCCAGCAATGCCGCCGTGGAGCCGAGCGCGCGCTGCTGCGAGCCCATGGCCATGGCCATCAGCGCCGCTTCCGCCATGCCCAGGCCAAACAGGGCCACGAACATGCCGGGGACGACGACCATGATTCCCCCTCCGGTCCAGGCACCGAGGAGGGCCAGCCCCGCGCCGGACAGCATGGCGGCGCTGCCCGCCACGCTCAAGCGCGCCACGCCATGGCGGCTTACCAGGCGGCCGCTGGCCATGGCACCGAGCAGCACGGCCACGCCCGTCGCGCCGAACACGAGGCCGAAACTGCCGGCGGACAGGCCGAAATCGCGCTGGTACACGAGCGACGCGCCGCCAATATACGCAAACAGGAAAAAGAATGCGGCCGACAGGGCCAGCGCGGGCAGCAGGAAGGCGCGGTCGAGCGCGATGCGCGCATACGTGCGGTGCATGCCTTTCGGCGATACACGCTGCTTCGGCGGCAAGGTTTCCGGCAGGAACAGCGCGCTATTGAGCAGGGTCAAGGCGCCCAGCGCGGCCAGGGCCAGCATCACGGCGCGCCAGCCGTAGTGCGCATCGAGCAAGCCGCCCACGGCGGGTGCCAGCACGGGCGCCAGGCCCACGATGGTCATCAACAGGGCAAACAGCTGCGCCGCCTGCACGCCGTCGGCCACGTCGCGCACCATGCTCATCACCACGACCAGGGTCAGCGCCGCGCCCAGGCCTTGCACCGCCCGCGCCAGCAGCAGGGTGTGCAATTGCTCCGCCTGCGACGCCCATACGGCGGCCACGATGTAGACGGCGA
Source organism: Janthinobacterium sp. HH106 (assembly GCF_001758725.1). NCBI lineage: Bacteria > Pseudomonadati > Pseudomonadota > Betaproteobacteria > Burkholderiales > Oxalobacteraceae > Janthinobacterium > Janthinobacterium sp. HH106. The sequence goes on from NZ_LRIC01000002.1 coordinate 39,864, forward strand.
TGCCGGCCAGCAGCGGACGGCGCCGGCCCAGCATGTCCGTCAGCGGCCCGCACAGCAGCTGCCCGCCGCCCAGGGCCAGCAGGAAGACGGTCAGGCTCAGCTGCACGTTCGCATACGAGGTGTGCAGTTCGCGCGCCATGGCGGGCATCGAAGCGAGGTACATGTCGATGCCGGCCGGACCGAGCACGGCCACCAAGGCCAGGGAAGCCGCCAGCCCGAGACTGGCGGCGGGGAGAGTGGTTTGCTGCTGCATTGTGCTTCCTTCATCGTTCAAAAACACGGCATGGACGCCGCTGTGTTTTTTATTGTACACTTACTGCCTACCGGTAGGTAGCTTGTTCAATCAATGAAAAGGATGGGGACGATGAAAAAGGAAACCATGACGGATGCGTTGCATCCGCAGGGAGGGCTGGCATGACGGAAGTGGGCATTTCACTCAGCGGCGTGGCCGTGGCCTTGCTGTTTGCCGCCTGGAGTTCGCACCGCACGCGCTGCGAGCGGCGCGATGTCGTGTTGCTGACGATGCTGGGCACCGCCCTGGGATTGCCGGGCGCGGCCTTGCTGGCGCTGTAGCGTTGTCACGTTGTAGGTCGGATTAGCGGAGCGTAATCCGACATCGCCACAAGCTCCAACCATGTGTCGGATTACGCGCTTGCGCGCTAATCCGACCTACGTGGATGTGTAGGCATAAAAAAAGGCAGGCCGCGCGGCCTGCCTTCCTGTCGTCGCTACGCCCGCGGAAGCGGGCGCCTGGCGCTTACTCTTGCTTACTCTTCCTCGTACGAACTGATCGGGGCGCAGCCGCAGAACAGGTTGCGGTCGCCGTACACGTTGTCGGCGCGGCCGACCGGCGGCCAGTATTTGCGCTGACGCAGGGAGGCGACCGGGTAGGCCGCAATTTCACGGCTGTACTTGCGTTCCCAGTTGTCCGACATCAATACCTGTGCCGTGTGCGGCGCGTTTTTCAGCGGGTTGTCGTCATGGTCGAATTCGCCGCTGGCGACCTTGGCGATTTCGCCGCGGATGGCGATCATGGCGTCGATGAAGCGATCGATTTCCACTTTCGATTCGCTTTCCGTCGGCTCGATCATCAGCGTGCCCGGCACGGGGAAGCTCATGGTCGGCGCATGGAAACCGAAGTCCATCAGGCGCTTGGCCACGTCTTCATTGCTGATGCCGGTGGCGTCCGTGATCGGGCGCAGGTCCAGGATGCACTCGTGCGCGACCAGGCCGTCGTGGCCCGAGTACAGCACCGGGTAGTGCGGCGCCAGGCGGCGCGCGATGTAGTTCGCCGCCAGAATCGCCGTCTCGGTCGCTGCCGTCAAGCCTTCCGCGCCCATCATGGCGATGTACATCCACGAAATCGGCAGGATGCTGGCCGAGCCGAATGGCGCGGCGCTGACGGCGCCGATGCCGGCCGCGTCGCGCTGGTAGCCCGACGAACGCTGGTTCGGCAGGAATTTCGCCAGGTGGGCGCCGACGCCGATCGGGCCCACGCCTGGTCCGCCGCCGCCGTGCGGGATGCAGAAGGTCTTGTGCAGGTTCAGGTGCGACACGTCGCCCCCAAAACTGCCGGGAGCGGCCACGCCGACCAGCGCATTCATGTTGGCGCCGTCGATGTAGACCTGGCCGCCGTGCGAGTGGATGATCTCGCACAGTTCCTGGATGCCTTCTTCAAACACGCCGTGGGTGGATGGGTAGGTGACCATCACGCAGGCCAGGTTGGCGCTGTGCTTTTCCGCCTTGGCTTTCAGGTCGGCCAGGTCCACGTTGCCGTTGGCGTCGCAGCTGGTGACGACGACCTGCATGCCGACCATGTTGGCCGATGCGGGGTTGGTGCCGTGCGCCGACGATGGAATCAGACAGATGTTGCGGTGGCCTTCGCCGCGCGACTCGTGGTAGGCCTTGATCACCAGCAGACCCGCGTATTCGCCCTGCGAGCCGGCGTTCGGCTGCAGCGAGACGGCCGTGTAGCCCGTCAAGGCGCACAGCATCTCTTCCAGCTGGGCGATCATTTCGCGGTAGCCCACCGTTTGCGCGTCGGGGGCGAACGGGTGGATGTTCGAGAACTCGGGCCAGGTGACGGGAATCATTTCGCTCGTCGCGTTCAGCTTCATGGTGCACGAGCCGAGCGGGATCATGGTGCGGTCCAGCGCCAGGTCCTTGTCGGCCAGGCTGCGCAGGTAGCGCAGCATTTCGTGTTCCGAGTGATAGCTGTTGAAGACGGGATGGGTCAGGTAGGCGCTCTCGCGCGCCAGCTGCGCCGGCAGCGCGCTGGTCACCGCCGCTTCGACGACGTCCATGTCCGGGGCGGCAGGCGCGTTGGCCAGGCCGTGCGCGAACACTTTCCACAGCAGCGCGATATCGTCGCGCGTGGTGGTTTCGTCGAGCGACACGCCGACGTGGGTGGCGTCGATCTTGCGCAGGTTGACGCCGTGGTGCATGGCCGTCGCGTGCAGCTGCGCCGCATCGGCCACGTTGACGGTCAATGTGTCGAAATAGCTCGCGTTGACGACGCCGTAGCCGAGGGTCTTCAGGTTCGCCGCCAGCACGCCCGTAAAGCGGTGCACGCGCTGGGCGATCTGCAGCAGGCCGGCAGGGCCATGGTAGACGGCGTACATCGAGGCCATCACGGCCAGCAGCACTTGCGCCGTGCAGATGTTGGACGTCGCTTTTTCGCGGCGGATATGCTGTTCGCGCGTTTGCAGGGCCAGGCGATAGGCCTTGTTGCCTTGCGCATCGACGGTCACGCCCACCAGGCGGCCCGACATATTGCGCTTGAATTCATCGCGCGTGGACAAATAGCCCGCGTGCGGGCCGCCGAAACCGAGCGGCACGCCGAAGCGCTGGCTGTTGCCGACGACGACGTCGGCGCCCCATTCGCCCGGCGGCGTCAGCATGGTCAGGGCCAGCAGGTCGGCCGCGACGATGACCATGGCGCCATTCGCGTGCAGTTTTTCCACGCCGGCGCGGTAGTCGCGCACGACGCCGTTCACGCCAGGGTATTGCAGCAGCACGCCGAAGCAGGCGTCCAGCGATTCGATTTCCGCCGGATCGAAAGTGCGCACTTCGATGCCGATCGGCTGGGCGCGCGTCTGCACCACTTCCAAGGTTTGCGGCAGCACGTCATTGGCGACGTACAGCACGTTCGATTTCGACTTGCCCACGCGCTGGATCAGGGTCATCGCTTCGGCGGCGGCCGTGCCTTCGTCCAGCATCGAGGCGTTCGAGATGCCCATGCCGGTCAGGTCCGTGATCACTTGCTGGAAGTTCAGGATCGCTTCCAGGCGGCCTTGCGAAATCTCGGGCTGGTAAGGCGTGTACGCCGTGTACCAGGCCGGGTTTTCAAAGATGTTGCGCAGCACGACGCCTGGCGTAAACGTGTTGTAATAGCCCTGGCCGATCAGGGATTTGAGTACCTGGTTCTTGCCGGCGATGGCTTTCAGGCGCGACAGGGCTTCCTGTTCCGGCATCGGCTGCGAGTACGCGCCCAGGGGCAGGGCGCCCTTGTTGCGAATGTTGCTTGGCACCAGGGCATCGATCAGCGCGGCGCGCGATGGATAGCCGAGGGTCGCCAGCATGGCTTGCTGTTCGGTGGCGGAAGGGCCGATGTGGCGGGCGATGAAGGCATCGCGTGCTTCGAGTTGGGTCAGGCTGGTGCGGGTCATGATATAGAGGCCAAAAAAGACTGAAAAACCGGGAGGCGGCGCGCGGGCGCGGCGGCGGGGTATCGCTACAAAATTAAATGCAAACGGGCCGCAAACGCGGCCCGTGAATCAAACGCGATTACGCGCTGGTGGTGGCGCCATAGGCGGCAGCGTCGAGCAAGCCGTCCAGGGCCGACACGTCGGCTGGCTTGATCTTGAACAGCCAGTTGGCGTAGGCGTCGGCGTTGATCGACTCTGGCGAGTTGACGACGTCGTCGTTGACGGCCACGACTTCGCCGGCGATCGGCGCGTAGATGTCGCTCGCTGCCTTGACCGATTCCACCACGGCGGCGTCGTCGCCGGCGCCATAGCTGTTGCCCACGGTTGGCAGTTCGACGAAGACGATATCGCCCAGCGCGTCCTGCGCGTACTCGGTGATGCCGACGGTGATGGTGCCGTCGGCTTCAAGGCGTACCCATTCGTGGGAAGCGGTGTACTTCAGGTCTGCAGGAATGTTCATGTGTGGCTCCAGATGGTAAGTGTTCGTTATTGATTATGGTTGTACGGTCTTGCGGGCGGCTCTATAAATACGCTTACGCAGCCAGGATTTTACCGTTACGCACGAAAGGCAGCTTGACGACGGAAGCGGCCAGCTGCTTGCCGCGGATTTCCACGTGCACGGTGTCGCCCACGTTGACGCCGTTGGGCACGCGCGCGAGAGCAATGGCTTCCTGCATCGTCGGGCTGAAGGTGCCGCTGGTGATTTCACCGGCGGCGTCGCTGCCGGCGATGATGACTTTTTGATGGGCGCGCAGCACGCCGCCTTTTTCGCGCAGGATCAGGCCCACGAATTGCGCGTTCTGCCCTTTCGCCAGCAGGGCGGCCTTGCCGATGAAGTCGCGCTCGCTGACCAGGTCGATGGTCCACGCCAGGCCGGCGTCGAGCGGGTTGACGCTTTCGTCCATGTCCTGGCCATACAGATTCATGCCTGCTTCCAGGCGCAGGGTGTCGCGCGCACCGAGGCCGGCCGGCTTGACGCCGGCGGCGATCAGGGCGTTCCACAGCGCTTCCACCTGGGTGGCGGCCACGCCGATTTCAAAGCCGTCTTCGCCCGTGTAGCCGGTGCGCGCCAGCATGACTTCGCCGAAGGCCGTGTCCTTGACGATGACGACATTGAACGGCTTGATGGCTTCGGACGCGGCTTGCGTTTCCGGCAGCACTTGCCACACCTTGGCGCGCGCGTTCGGGCCTTGCACGGCCACCAGGGCCATTGGATTGTTGGCATTGCGGCGCTCGGTAATCGTCAGGCCGCTGTTGGTGTTGGTGTTTTGCTGCTGCATCCAGGCTACGTCTTTTTCAGCCGTGCCCGCGTTGACGACGAGGCGGAACCAGTTTTCGTTGAAGAAGTAGACGATCAGGTCATCGATGACGGTACCTTCGGCATTCAACATGCACGAGTACAGCGCCTTGCCCGACACCTGCAGCTTGTCGACGTTGTTGGCCAGCAAGCCGCGCAGGAAGGCGCGCACGTTCGGGCCTTCGATATCGACCACGCACATATGGGACACGTCGAACATGCCGGCGTCGCCGCGCACGGCGTTGTGTTCTTCGATTTGCGAGCCGTAGTTGACGGGCATGTCCCAGCCGCCGAAATCGACCATGCGGGCGCCGAGGGCACGGTGGGCGTTGTTGAGTGGGGTCGCTTTGAGCGTCATGGATTCCTCGGGACGAAGGTAAAGGGGGAAGTTAACAAAACATAGAATAGCCAAACACGGCTTTCCAGCGTGATCACTGACCCCCCTGTCCTTTGTACCTGAGAGATTACGGGGGCTTGCCCCGTGCGCCCCTTCGGTGGGCCGCCGGCATGTGCCGCGGCCGCTCTCCAGAGTTGAGCTAAAACGTGTCGCCAAAGCAACAGCTTCAGTCCGCCTGATCGGTCCTTTTGCCTGAGAGTTTTTGGGTAGTGCCCCTTCGGCGGCAACGCTGGGTTGCCCTCTCCCGATCAAGTGGGAGGAATATATGCCAGCAGGGTGTTTCTGTCAATCTGAAAAGACGTTGCCAAATTGCAGCAAAAGCCCCGGTTTGCGGGGCTGGGAGGGGCGCTGGCCCGGTGCAAAAGGGCGCCCGGCCGCGCGGGAATGCGCTATGATGAAATCCTGGCTTTCTTGCGGGTGCCTGCCATGAACACTACACAAAGCGAGACGCAAAACAACACCGAGCAGCACGGTTACTTTACCCTCTCCGGCGACGTCAACAGCGACATGGTGCGGCGCGTCTTCAATGCCGCCGCCGACATCACGGAAGACAAGCTCACCACCGCGCACATCCTGATCCAGTCCAACGGCGGCTATGTCAGCGATGGCATCTGTCTGTACAACTTCCTCAGCAAGTTGCCGCTCGACATCATCACCTACAACGCGGGCGCCGTGGCGTCCATCGCCGTGACCCTGTTCCTGGCGGGGCGGCACCGCCATGCCAGCGACACGGCCCGCTTCATGGTGCACAAGTCACATGCGACCGCCTCGCCCGGTTCGCGCCCCGATGCGCTCAGCATCATCGTCGAGGGCTTGCGCGCCGACGACATGCGCACCGAGCGCATCTTGCGCGGCCACGTCAACCTGACGGAAGAGCAGTGGCAGGTGCACGCGTATTCCGACCTGCACCTGACGGCCGACCAGGCGCTGGTAGTGGGCATGGTCGAATCGATCCGCGACTTTGCGCCGCCCAAGGGCAAGCGCCTGACGAATATCTGAGGCGTCGCCGGTGCGGCATCCGCGAGAATATTTTCTTATGGCAATTTTCGAGGTGGAAATTGTAATGGAATGTAATTCTTGCCCGTAGTTGATGAAAACCCGGGTGCAAGCAGGGCCAGTCGTGGCATAGTGCACGCTGATCATGAAATAAGCGTAGGCACGATGACTTGGTGGAATGGGATTTCTTTTGCGGCCGACATGTCCGTGATGGGGCCGGCTGGCGTGGCGATCGCCCTGTGGCTGCTCGTGTCGCGCCAGTGGCGGCTGGTACTCAGCTGGAGCTTGTGGTACGGCGGCGGCCTGGCCCTCGTGGTGCTGTCGAAGCTGGCCTTCATGAGTTGGGGCGTGGGCAGCAGCACGCTCGATTTTACCGGTTTCAGCGGCCACGCCATGCGCGCCGGCGCCGTGTTTCCCGTGCTGATGTATGTGCTGCTGCAGCGGGCCGAACCGCGCTGGCGCCATGCCGGCGTGCTGGTCGGCGTGGCCTTTGCCGTGCTGGTGGCCATATCCCGCGTGGTCGTGCATGCGCACAGCGTGTCCGAAGCCGTCAGCGGCTGCGTGCTGGGCCTGGCGCTGGCGCTGGGCTTCATGTGGAATGCCCGTGGCGCCGTCAATTTTGCCGTCAGCCATGCGCTGGCCCTGGCCAGCCTGGCGCTGATGGTGGTGCTGAGCTTCAAGGCGGAGCCCATGCCGACCGAACAATGGCTGCAAAAACTGGCCCTGGTGCTGTCCGGCCATGAGCGCGTTTTTTCCCGCGCGGACTGGAAACTGGCGCAGGATGGCCGTCCTGCCCCCTGATCCGCTGCCGGCAGGCACCTGGCGCGACGGTTTTTTGGCCAGAAAAGCATCAGGAAATGGTATGATGAACCACTTTTTTGCGGCGAGCGGCCAGGCTGCCGTCGCGATGCGGCATCTGAACTGAACATGAACCGGGTTCACCCATAATATAACCGCCAGCATAGGCCAGGAACTCTAAAACACGTGCGTCTCTCTTCCATCAAGTTGTCGGGATTTAAGTCTTTCGTCGATCCCACCAATTTTCAGGTGCCAGGCCAGCTCGTGGGCGTGGTCGGGCCGAATGGCTGCGGCAAGTCGAACATCATCGACGCCGTGCGCTGGGTGCTGGGCGAATCAAAAGCGTCCGAATTGCGCGGCGAATCGATGCAGGACGTCATTTTCAACGGCTCCACGCACCGCAAGCCGGCTGGCCGCGCCTCGGTCGAGCTGGTGTTCGATAACAACGATGGCAAGGCGTCCGGCCAGTGGGGCCAGTACGCCGAGATCGCCGTCAAGCGCACCTTGACGCGCGACGGCACCTCCACCTATTACATCAATGGCCAGCCCGTGCGCCGGCGCGACATCCAGGATATCTTCCTCGGCACGGGCCTCGGTCCGCGCGCCTACGCCATCATCGGCCAGGGCATGATTTCGCGCATCATCGAATCGCGCCCCGAAGAATTGCGCGTGTTCCTGGAAGAAGCGGCCGGCGTATCGAAATACAAGGAACGCCGCCGCGAGACGGAAAACCGCTTGCAGGACACGCGCGAGAATTTGCTGCGCGTGGAAGACATCTTGCGCGAGCTCAATGCCAACCTGGAAAAGCTGGAAGCGCAGGCGGCCGTGGCCACGCGTTTCCACGCCTTGCAGGCGGACCAGGAAGAAAAGCAGAAACTGTTGTGGCTGCTGCGCAAGAACGAGGCGCAAAACGAGCAGACGCGCTATTTCCGCGAAGTGGAACAGGCGCAGACGGACCTGGAAGAGCAGACGGCCAAGCTGCGCAACGTGGAACTGACCCTGGAGCAGATGCGCCAGGCGCACTTTGCCGTGGGCGACCGGCTGCATACGGCGCAAGGCCATCTGTACCAGACGAATGCGGAAATCGGCAGCCTGGAAGCGCAGATCAAGTTCGTCATCGAATCGCGCGCCCGCCTGCAGGCCCAGCTGGCCACCCTGACGGCCCAGCGCGACCAGTGGACGCAGCAGGGCGGCGAATACCAGGAACAGATCGAAGAGGCGGAGTTCCACCTTGAGGAACTGGCGGCCAAGGTGGAACAGTCGCAAATGATGGCCGAGCAGAAGGGCGAGCAATTGCCCGAGCTGGACGCTGCCTGGCGCGCCGCGCAAAACAAGAGCACGGAATCGCGCGCGCGGATTATGCAGGCCCAGCAGCAGCTGGAACTGGAATCGGCGCACCAGCGCAATGCCTCGAACATCCTCGCCAGCCTCTTGAGCCGCCGCGAGCGCCTGCAGCAGGAAAAGAACAGCCTGAGTTTGCCCGACAGCAGCCACCTGGAAAATCTGAAACTGCAGCTGGAAGAAAAGCAGCAAACCCTGGAAGAGCAGGGTTTCTACCTGGAAGAAGCGCTGGAGCAGCAACCGAAGCTGGAGCAGGAGCGGGCCGAGGCGCAGGCGCAAGTCAATGCCGAAACGGCGGCCAACGCCCAGCTGGAAGCGCGTCTTTCCGCCTTAAAACAATTGCAGGAACGGGTGCAGACGCAGGGCAAGGTCCAGCCGTGGCTGAAAAAGCACGAACTCGACACCTTGCCCCGTCTGTGGCAAAAGCTGCAGATCGAAGCGGGCTGGGAAGCGGCCATGGAGTCGATCCTGCGCGAGCGCACGTCGGCCCTGCAACTGTCGAATATCGACTGGGCCAAGGCTTTCTTTGCGGACGCGCCGCCGGCCAAGCTGGCCCTGTATGCGCCATCGACCGTGGCGCCGCTGCCCCTGCCGGACGTGCCTGGCCTGAAACCGTTTTTGAACTTGTTGAAACTCAACGATCCCGGCTTGCGCGGCTTGCTGCAGGATTGGCTGTACAACGCCTACGCCGTGGAAGACGCGGCCGAGGCGCTGGCCGAACGGGCGAAATTGCCGCCGGGCGGCTATTTCGTCACGCGCGCCGGCCACGTGGTCACGGCCACCAGCGTGCGCTTCTATGCGGCCGATTCGGAGCAGGAAGGCATGCTGGGCCGCCAGCAGGAAATCGAGAATATCGGCAAGCAGCTGCGGGCCCAGCAACTGCTGGCCGAAGAGGCGCGCGCCCGTTCCGTGCGGGCCGACGCCGCCGTGGCGACGCTCACGCGCAACCTGTCCGACTTGCGCCTGCGCATACAGCAGCTCACTTCCTCCGTGCATACCCTGCAACTGGACGTGGTGAAACTGTCGGAAGTGGAAGCGCGCTTCAACCAGCGCAGCACGCAGATCGGCGCCGACCTGGCGGAAATCGCCGCGCAGGAAGCGGAGCAGCAGCAGATCAAGGCCGAATCGGAAGAGAAATTCGAACAGCTGGACATGGAACTGGGCAACTTGCAGGAAGCGCACGAAGACGGCCACACGGATTTCCTGCAGAAGGAACAGCGGCTGGCCGAGGCGCGCGAAGCCTTGCGCGACCTGGAGCGGGCCGCCAAGGATACGGAATACGCGGAAAAAGCCCACCGCGCGAAGATCGAGGAATTGCGCCGCAATATCGCCACGGCCAGTACGCAGGCCCAGCAAGTGACGGAAAGCCTGGAAGCTGGTCAGCAGGAACTGGCCAGCCTGGAAAGCGGCGCGGCCGCCGACGGCTTGCAGGATCTGCTCGAGCGCCGCACGACGCAGGAGCGGGCGCTGGCCGACGCGCGCCATGAACTCGATCAAATTACGCAGCAGCTGCGCCTGTCCGAAGATGCGCGCACGCAATCGGAACGCAGCCTGCAGCCGCAGCGCGACAAGATCATGGAAATGCAGCTCAAGGAACAGGCCGCGCGCCTGAACCAGGAGCAATTCGCCCAGCAACTGCTGGAGTCGGGCGCCGATGAAGCGGCCCTGACGGAAAAACTGCATCCGGACATGCGTCCATCTTATCTGCAGGGCGAAGTCACGCGCCTGACCAATGCCATCACGGCACTGGGGGCCGTCAACCTGGCCGCGCTGGACGAACTGGCGCAGGCGTCGGAGCGCAAGAATTTCCTCGACGCGCAGAACGCCGACCTGACGGAAGCGATCAATACCCTGGAAGACGCGATCCACAAGATCGACAAGGAAACGCGCGACTTGCTGCAAGACACGTTCGACAAGGTCAACCACCACTTTTCCGAGCTGTTCCCCATCCTGTTCGGCGGGGGACAGGCCAGGCTGACCATGACGGGCGACGAGATTCTCGATTCCGGTGTACAAGTCATGGCGCAGCCTCCCGGCAAGAAAAATGCCACCATCCACCTGTTGTCCGGTGGAGAGAAGGCGCTGACCGCGACCGCATTGGTGTTTTCCATGTTCCGCCTGAATCCGGCGCCGTTCTGCCTGCTCGACGAAGTCGATGCACCGCTGGACGATTCGAACACGGAACGCTTCTGCCGCATGGTCAAGCGCATGTCCGACCAGACCCAATTCCTTTTCATTTCGCATAACAAGATTGCGATGGAAATGGCCCATCAATTGATCGGTGTGACGATGCAGGAGCAGGGCGTATCGCGCATCGTGGCGGTGGACATGGAGTCCGCCGCAAATTTTGCAACCGAGGCACAAGCAGCATGACAGACCTTCAAATTACCTTGTTCGGCGCCGGCGGCGTTTTTATCGTCGGCGTTTTCTCGTACAACAAATGGCAGGAATACAAGGCCAAGAAAAGCGTGGAGCGGGCTTTTTCCACCGACCACGATGACGTGCTGATGCGCGAGGGCGACGCCCCTGCGGTGGAAGCCCAGGAACCCGTCTTGCGTCAGGAACCGCGCTTTGACGCCGCGCCCGCCGCCAAGGCCGAACCGTCGTTCGGCGCGCCGCCCGCTAGCGCCGTGCCCGAAGCCCCCGTGCATGCGGAACCGTCGCTCGGCGATGCCGGCGTGGAAGCGCCTGCTGCCGTGGCCGCGCCGCTGCAGCAGGAAGTGAGCGCCGCCAGCGAGCAGGCGACCAGCCTGGTCGACCCGCTGATCGATTGCCTGCTGCCTTTGTCGCTGGAAGCGCCCGTGCGCGGCGACAAGATCCTGCCCGTGCTGCAAACCCTGCGTCTGGTGGGCAATAAACCCGTCCACTTCATCGGCTTGCACGTGAATGGCGACTGGGAACCGATCACGCATGGCGGTGTCTACACCAAGATGCAGGGCGGCGTACAGCTGGCCAGCCGCAGCACGGCCCTCAATGAGCTCGAATACTCGGAACTGGTCACGCGCCTGCGCGGCGTTGCCGACGAGATCGGCGCCGAGCCGGAAGTGCCCGACATGATGGAAGTGATGGCCGAAGCGCGCAATCTGCACCGTTTCGTCGCCGGTCACGACGCCCAGCTGGGCGTGAACCTGCACACGAATGGCGCGCCATGGGCCATTTCCACCTTGCTGTTCGCGCTGGAAAAACAGGGCTTTGACGTGCGTCCGGACGGCCGTTTCGTCATGCCCGACGGCGAAGGCAGCCATCTGTTCTCGCTGTCGACGAATGTCACCCTGGCCGAGGAAACGACGCCCCGTTTGACACTCCTGCTGGACGTGCCATGCGTGGCGCCCGCGCGCGACGGTTTCGGCGCCATGGTCGCCTGCGCCAAGGCGCTGGTGGGCCGCCTCGACGCCACCATTGTCGACGATTACAACCAGGCCTTGTCCGATGCGGCGCTGGCCGAGATCGCCGGCCAGGTGCAAGAGTTTTACCAGGAAATGGACGCGGCCGACATTCCGGCCGGTTCCACCCGCGCCCTGCGTTTATTTAGCTGAAGAATCCTGCAACAATGACTGATCCGATCAACCAGGATGCCGCAGCGCGCGTCCTGGCACTCACGGCCGAACTCAACCGGCACCTGCACGCCTACCACGTGCTCGACAATCCCACCATCCCCGACGCCGAGTACGACAAGCTGTTCGTCGAACTGCAAACGCTGGAAGCGGCCCATCCCGACTTGCGTACGCCCGATTCGCCCACCTTGCGCGTGGGCGCGGCGCCTTTGCCGCAATTCGAGCAAGTCACGCACACGGTGCCGATGCTGTCGCTGAACAATGGTTTCACCGATGACGATATCATCAACTTCGACCGCCGCGTGCGCGAAGGCCTGGACCTTGATGGTACGGATGTCGACTATGCTGCCGAAGTGAAATTCGACGGCCTGGCCATCAACCTGCGCTATGAGCGCGGCCTGTTCGTGCAGGCGGCCACGCGCGGCGATGGCGCCACGGGCGAGGACGTGACGGCGAATATCCGCACCATTTCCGGCATCCCGCTGCGCTTGCATGGCGACAAGATTCCAGCCGTGCTCGACGTGCGCGGCGAAGTGATGATGTTCAAGGGCGATTTTGCCCGCCTGAACGAACGCCAGCGCGAAGCGGGGCAGAAAGAATTCGCCAACCCCCGCAATGCGGCGGCCGGCAGCCTGCGCCAGCTCGATTCGCGCATCACGGCGCAGCGCAAGCTGCGTTTCTATGCCTACGGCATCGGTGCGCTGGAAGGCGCCGCTATGCCTGCCTCGCATTCGGCCTTGCTGGACTGGTACGAAACCCTGGGCATCCCCGTGTCCAAGGAGCGCAAGGTGGTGCAGGGCGCGCAGGGCTTGCTTGCCTACTACGCCGATATCGGCGCGCGCCGGCCCTCCTTGCCGTATGAAATCGACGGCGTCGTCTACAAGGTGAACGCGACGGAAGACCAGCAGGAGCTGGGCTTTGTGTCGCGCGCGCCGCGTTTTGCGCTGGCGCACAAGTTCCCCGCCGAAGAAGCGCTGACGCAAGTGCTGGGCATCGATATCCAGGTGGGCCGCACGGGCGCCATGACGCCCGTGGCGCGCCTGGCGCCCGTGTCCGTGGGCGGTGTGACGGTGACCAACGCCACCTTGCACAATGAAGACGAAGTGCTGCGCAAGGATGTGCGCGTGGGCGATACCGTCATCGTGCGCCGCGCCGGCGACGTGATCCCGGAAGTGCTGAGCGTGGTGCTGGATAAACGCTTGGCGCCGGCGCCGCTGCCGTTCAAGATGCTGGAAGCGTGCCCCGTGTGCGGCTCGCACGTGGTGCGCGAAGAGGGCGAGGCCATCGCCCGCTGCTCGGGCGGCCTGTTCTGCTCGGCGCAGCGCAAGGAAGCGTTCCGTCATTTCGCGGGCCGCCGCATGATGGATATCGAAGGTCTGGGGGAACGTTATATCGATACCCTGGTCGAACTCGAATACGTGCATGGCCTGGCTGACCTGTACAGCCTGACCCTGGATAAATTGCTGGAAATGAAGCTGCGCGCCGACGAGCGCGACGGTTCGACGCCGGAAACAGTGCAACAAGGCAAGATTCCCACCAAGTGGGCGGAAAATCTGCTGGCAGGCATCGAAGCGAGCAAGCGCCCGCCGCTCGAGCGTTTCCTGTTTGCGCTGGGCATCCGCCACGTGGGCGAATCGACGGCCAAGACCCTGGCCGAGTGGTTGGGTAGCCTCGATTATGTGCGCCGGGCGCCGGCCGCCTTGCTGCGCGTGCTGCCCGACATCGGCGGCACAGTGGCCGAGTCGATTGCCGATTTCTTTGCCGAAGAAAAGAACCAGCAGGCGTTGCAGGCATTGCTGGACGCTGGTGTCACGCCGCAAGGCGAACACGCGCCCAGCGCCAAGCTGCGCGCGCAGCTCGAACAAACCACCTTGCTGGCCGCCATCGGTATTCCGAAGCTGACGGAGCCGCGCAGCAAACAGCTGGTGGAGCGGGGCGTGACCCTGGCCAGTCTGGCGGCGCAAGGTGCCAGCTTCCACGCGGGCTTGCCCGCCGCCGTGGCCGAAGCGCTGGCGCAATGGCTGGCCGATGAGGGCAATGTCAAGCTGCTTGGTCAACTGGACGCGCTACGAAATGAATTACTGTCACAATTGCCTGAAATGCCAGCTGCTGGCGGCAAACTGGACGGCAAGACCTTTGTTTTGACGGGCACTTTGCCCAACATGAGCCGCGACGAGGCTGCGGAGTTGATCGAGGCGGCCGGCGGCAAGGTCAGCGGTTCCGTGTCGAAGAAAACCGCTTACGTCGTGGCCGGTTCGGACGCCGGCAGCAAGCTGGCCAAGGCGCAGGAGCTGGGTGTGGCCATACTCGACGAGGCTGGTCTGCTGACCCTGTTGGCGCAAGACTAATCATTCATTACAGAAGACCCATGAAAAAAATCAGAAAAGCAGTCTTTCCCGTCGCCGGCCTGGGCAGCCGTTTCTTGCCTGCGACCAAGGCGCAACCGAAGGAAATGTTGCCCATCGTTGACAAGCCATTGATACAGTACGCGGTCGAGGAAGCCGTGGCTGCGGGTATCACGGAAATGATCTTCATCACGGGCCGCAACAAGCGCGCCATCGAAGACCATTTCGATACGGCCTATGAGCTCGAGTCGGAACTGGAAGCGGCCGGCAAGCGCCAGTTGCTGGAAATGGTGCAAAACGTCATTCCCAAGCACATCAATTGCATTTACATCCGCCAGTCGGCGCCGCTTGGCCTCGGGCATGCCGTGCTGTGCGCGCGTCCCGTGATCGGCGACGAGCCGTTTGCCGTCTTGCTGGCCGACGATTTCATGGATGTGGAAGAGGGCGTGCGCCCCGTGCTGGCGCAGATGGCCGATGTGTTCCAGTATGAAAACTGTTCCCTGCTGGCGGTGCAGGACGTGCCGCGCGCGGAAACCAGGCAGTACGGTATCGTCAGCGCCCAGCATTATCAGCCTGACCTGGAGCTGGTGTCGGGGATCGTGGAAAAACCCGTGCCGGAAGAGGCGCCGTCGACCCTCGCCGTGGTCGGCCGGTATGTGCTGACCAGCCGCATCTTCGAGCACCTGGAGAAAATCGGTACGGGCGCCGGCGGTGAAATCCAGTTGACGGACGGCATCGCCGCCCTGATGCGTGAAGAGCGCGTGCTGGCTTACCGTTACAAGGGGCAGCGTTATGATTGCGGCTCCAAGCTTGGCTATCTGAAGGCAACGACGGCGATGGGCATGAAACACCCGGAAACGGGCGCGGCCTTTCGCACTTACCTGCAAGAACTGCAATCGATACTGGACGCAAAATGACCGTACGTGAAATCCTGAAGATGGGCGATCCGCGCCTGCTGCGGATGGCCGAGCCCGTGCGTGAATTCGATACGCCCGAACTGCATGCCTTGATCGCCGACATGTTCGACACCATGCACGCGGCCAATGGCGCAGGCCTGGCGGCGCCGCAGATCGGCGTCAACCTGCAAGTGGTGATCTACGGCTTCAAGCAGAACCTGCGCTATCCCGACGCGCCGCAAGTGCCGGAAACCGTGCTGATCAACCCCGTGCTGACGCCTTTGTCGGAACGCAAGGAAGAGGGTTTTGAAGGCTGCCTGTCCGTGCCCGGCCTGCGCGGCAGCGTGCCGCGCTGGAGCGAGCTGCACTACGAAGGCGTCGACCAGTTCGGCCAGCCCATCAGCCGCGACTGCGACGGCTTCCATGCGCGCGTGGTGCAGCATGAAGTGGACCACCTGCACGGCATCCTGTATCCGATGCGTATCGTCGACTTCACGCAGTTCGGCTATACCGAGGTCATGTTCCCCGACCTGGATCCGAACGACGACGATTAATTGCCGCTTAACCTGGACGTCCGGGGTCAGACCCCCGGATGCGTTAGCGCAAAGCTATGTGTTGGCGGTGTTGAGGGTCTGACCCCAGTACTAAACTAGCGCACCTTGCGGCTGCTGCCCAGGTTATCGAGCAATGCCTTCAGCTCATCCTGCATGGCATCCGTCAGGTTCAGGAAGCGGCAGCCGATCTGCACCTGCTCGCCCAGCAGGAAGGAGCGGAAGGTGCGCGACAGGCGGATTTCCAGGTCGGCGATCATGACCTTGTCCGGCCCCAGCTCCAGGCGCACGCGCGACAGCTTGCGGCCCACGTACAGGCCTACCGTGTCGCGCGGATGGGCGCGCATGCCGATGCCGCCGGCCGAGAAATCATACAGCTGCAATTCATATGGACGGCCCTCGAGCACGAAGGCGGCCAGGTAGTACACGCCCAGCGGTGTTTCCAGGCGGGCCGATTCGCGCCGCTCCAGGACCAGGCAATGGCTGGGAAAGTTCGTCAGGTAGACGTTCGGCCGCTCGGGATACGCTTGCCATTCGCCATTGATGGTGAACTGCAGTTTGGCGTTTTGTACCCACGACACAAACGTGGCGCCGCCAGGCGGCAGGGTCGCACCTTCATTGAGTTCCAGCACGAATTGCGGCAAGTCATCATCAACGGACAGGACGCGCCCCAGGATGAGGTCTTCGCCGCCAGCCGGGTAGATGGAGATGGCGTCGCCGTTGTCAGCCAGGCTGCACAAGGTTTCGCCGATATCCCACGGATCGCTCATATGGTGCGGCTTGGTGCCGGGGGCCATCGGCTCGGCCACGTCAGCCAGACTGGGCGCGCCCTTGCGCAGGGGATTGGGGATGGGATCGTTCACGACAGCGTATCTCTTTTGTTCTAATGGGGAATAGTGTATAGGTTTAAGGCAATATTTACTAAGTAAATCACAATAATTGATTTTATATCACTATATTCCTGTTGCTTATGTATGCTGGCCTGGCATGCCGCCTTGACGTCGCCGCTTAAAACTGTTCGTCTGCGCTCAAATAACGCCATTGGCCGGTAGGCAAGTCGCCCAGTTTGACCTTGCCGATGCGCACGCGTTTCAAACCCAGCACCTTCAGGCCCACGGCTTCGCACATGCGGCGGATCTGGCGTTTCTTGCCTTCGCGCAAAGTAAAGCTTAGCTGGTCTTCGTTTTGCCAGCGCACCTTGGCCGGCAACAGCGGCTTGCCGTCGAGCCACAGGCCGTGGTTGAGCTTTTTCAGCTCGCTGTCGGGCAGGGTGCCGCCCTTGGTGTAGCTCACGCGCACCAGGTATTCCTTGTCGATGTCGGTATCGTGGCCGATCAGCTGCTTGGCCACGCGGCCGTCCTGCGTCAGGACCAGCAAGCCGACGGAATCGATGTCCAGCCGTCCCGCTGCCACCAGGCTGCGCAGCTGGGTCGGATGGAATTGTTCCGGGCTGCGGTCTTCCGCCCAGCGGTTTTCCGCCTTGATCAGGGCCACGGCGGGCGTGTAGCCGTCTTCGGCCTGGCCGCTGACGTAGCCGACGGGTTTGTTGATCAGCACGGTGACGCGCTTCGATTGCTCGGCCGCCGCCTGGCGTTCCACGGTGACGCGCTGGCTCGGGTAGACCTTGCTGCCCAGTTCGGACACCACCTTGCCATCCACGCGGACCCAGCCGCGGGCGATCCATTCATCGGCTTCGCGGCGCGAGCACAGGCCCAGTTCGGACATGCGTTTGGACAAGCGTAATAATTCTTCGGTCATGTTGTTTCAGTTTCAGTAAGGGTAGGCGCTGCGCGGAAAGCTTACACTTTCAGCGCATCGAGTAAATCGGTTTCCAGCAATATCTGGTTGCGGGCATTGTTGAGCGCGGGGCCGTCGACGAGGAAGACGTCTTCGACCCGCTCGCCCAGGGTCATGATCTTGGCCGTGTGCAAGTTGATGCGGTACTTGGTCAGCACGTTGGCGATCGCGTACAGCAGGCCCGTGCGGTCGTTGGCGGCCACCGACAGCAGGTAGTACTGGCCTTTTTCATCGGGCCGCAGGTCCACCGTCGGCTGGAAGGGGAAGGTGCGCGACAGGCGCGACAGCCGTCCCTTGCCCGGCGGCGGCAGCGGCGTTTGCGACTGCAGCAGCTCGCCCAGCTCATGCTCGATCAGGCTGATGATGTCGCGGTAGCTCTTGGCGAAGTTTTGCTCGGTGACGAGGAAGGTGTCGAGCGCATAGCCATTTTTCGTCGTGTGGATCTTCGCGTCGAGGATGCTGAAATTCTTGCGGTCGAAATAGCTGCAGATGCGCGCGAACAGGTCGGGCTGGTCGGGAATGTACACGGCCACCTGCAAGCCTTCGCCGATGGGCGCCAGCCGGCATTTTACCACCGGCAACTTGCTGTCGAGCTTGTCATACAGCGAGCGCGTCTGCCAGGCGATGTCGGACGCGTCGTGGCGCAGGAAATAGGCCACGTCCAGCTGTTGCCACAGTTTCAGGTGCGCATCGGGCGGCAAGCCATACAGGCGCAGGGTGGCCAGCGCTTCCTGCTGGCGGTTTTTGAGCTCGCGGTCGGCCGTGTGCGGCTCGCCGCCCAGCACGCGCAGGGTGATCTTGTACAGGTCTTCCAGCAGCTTGCCCTTCCAGGCATTCCACACTTTCGGGCTGGTGCCGCGGATGTCGGCCACCGTCAGCAGGTACAAGCCCGTCAGGTGGCGCTCGTCCTTGACCACTTTCGCAAAGGCGGCGATGACGTCGGGATCGGACAAGTCCTGCTTTTGCGCCACTTGCGACATGGTCAGGTGATTTTCCACCAAGAAAGCCACCAGTTCCGTGTCCTCGGCAGACAGGCCGTGCTCCTGGCAGAACTGGGTGGCGTCGGCCACGCCCAGCTTCGAGTGGTCGCCGCCGCGGCCCTTGGCGATGTCGTGGAACAGGGCCGCCACGTACAGCAGCCACGATTGCGAGAAATCGGCCATCAGCTGGCTGCAGAACGGATATTCGTGCGCGTGTTCGCTCATGGTGAAGCGGCGCATGTTGCGCACCACCATCAGAATGTGCTGGTCGACCGTGTACACGTGGAACAGGTCGTGCTGCATCTGGCCCACGATGCGGCGGAAATTCGGCAGGTAGCGCCCCAGGATGCTCATCTCGTTCATGCGCCGCAGCGCGTGGATGATGCCGACAGGGGCTTGCATGATGCGCAGGAACAGGGCGCGGTTGACGGGATCCTGGCGGAAGGCGGCGTCGATCTTGAAGCGCGCGTGCCACAGGGCCCGCGTGGCGCGCGAGGTCATGCCCTTCAGGGCCGGGCGCTCCGTCATGAGCACGAAGACTTCCAGCATGGCCGATGGGTATTGCTCGAACGTGTCGTCGGCGCTGATGTCGATCAGGCTGTTGACTTCATTGAAGCGCTCGTTGATGGGCACGGCCACGTCGTCCTGCGGGAACAGCCGCGCTTCGATGTTTTGCAGCAAAATCGTGTTGAGCTGGGTCACCGTCTTGGCGGCCCAGTAGTAGCGTTGCATGAGGAATTCGCTGGCACGGCGCATGTGCGGCCCGCTGCCCGTCGCTTGCAGGCCCAGCGATTCGGCGATCGCCGTCTGCACGTCGAACACGAGGCGGTCTTCGCGCCGCCCCGCGTGCAGGTGCAGGCGCACGCGGATATCCTTGAAGGCGCGCTCCTTTTCCATCAGCTGGCGCGCTTCCGTCAGGGTGATCAGTCCGCCCGTGGCCAAGGTGCGCCACGAGTTCGCCAGGCCGGCCGCCTTGGCCACCCACAGGATCACCTGCAGGTCCCGCAGGCCGCCCGGGCTTTCCTTGCAATTCGGTTCCAGGCTGAAAGCCGTGTCTTCGTACTTGGCATGGCGCTGGCGCATTTCCGCCGTTTTTGCCTGGAAGAAGGCTTGCGGGTCCATGGCCGCGTCATAGCGCTGCTGCAATTGCGCGAACAGGTCCGCGTTGCCGCACACGAGACGCGCTTCGAGCAAGCTCGTCTGCACTGTGATGTCGGCCTTCGATTCGACCAGGCATTCATCGACCGTGCGGATGCTGTGGCCGATTTCCAGGCCCAGGTCCCACAGCAGTTGCACCAGTTCCTCGAGCTTTTCCTGCGTGGCGGCGTCCGGCGATTGTTGCAGCAGGATCAGCAGGTCGACGTCGGAATACGGAAACAGCTCGCCCCGGCCATAGCCGCCCACGCCCACCAGGGCCGTGCCTGGCGGCAAGCCCGCTTCCTGCCAGGCCCGCGCCAGCACGCCATCGACGCTGTGGCGCAGGCTGCGCAGCAGTTTTTCAGGCTTGCCGTCGGTCTGGAAGGCCGCAATGACGACCTGGCGGTCGGCTTTCAGTTGCTGTTTCAGCTGTTCCCGAACTTGCTTTTTCATCTGGGCCCTGGGTGGCGGTGGGTCGGGTGGGGTCAGGCTTGATTAATGACGCTTATCAGGCTTTATTGCCGATAAAGGCGGGCGGCGGCGGCATGCCCGGCGAGACGGTCAGCACTTCATAGCCCGTTTCCGTGACCAGCACCGTGTGTTCCCATTGCGCCGACAGGCTGCGGTCCTTGGTTTTGATGGTCCAGCCATCGTTCATTTCGCGGATTTCGCGGCGGCCCGAGTTGATCATCGGTTCCACCGTGAAAATCATGCCCGCTTCCAGGCGCTCCAGGGTGCCTGGCTTGCCGTAGTGCAAGACTTGCGGCTCTTCATGGAAGACCTTGCCGATGCCGTGGCCGCAGAATTCGCGTACCACGCTGTAGCCGGCCTTTTCCGCGTGCTGCTGGATGGCGTGGCCGATATCGCCCAGGTGGGCGCCCGGCTTGATCTGATCGATGCCCAGCCACATGCACTCATAGGTGATTTCCGACAGGCGCTTGGCCAGGATGGTCGGCGTGCCGACAAGGAACATGCGGCTGTTGTCGCCGTGGTAGCCATCCTTGATGACGGTGATGTCGAGGTTGACGGAGTCGCCGCTTTTCAGGACCTTGTCGCCGGGAATGCCATGGCAGATGACGTCGTTGACGGAAGTGCAGATGGCTTTCGGATAGGGCGTGTAGCCGGGCGGGCAGTAGTTGAGCGGGGCAGGGATGGTGCCTTGCACGTTGACCATGTATTCGTGGCACAGGCGATCGAGTTCGCCCGTCGTGACGCCCACCTTGACGAAGGGGGTGATGTAGTCGAGCACTTCGGCGCCGAGCTTGCCGGCAATGCGCATGCCTTCGATGTCGGCGGCGGTATTGATACGGATGGTGGACATGGTGTAATTCGCAATCTGCAAGAATTCAGGTGAAAAGCACAGACGATTCCTGCTGTATGGGGAAAAGTCTGCAAATATGCCGAAATTATAAACGAGGCGCCCTGAATCCGCCGCCTCCTTCCTATGGCCGGGAGGGGATTTGTGGGGAGAAAGCGGATGAAAAGGCGGTGCGGCCACGCCTTGCACCATCGTGGTGCGCCGGCTGTTTCCGCAGGGCGCGCGATTTGCGGTGCGGACTTGATGTGGCAGGCATTTCAGTGTAGAATCCCGGGTTGCTTGAATTCTCTTTTAAGCAATGCAGTAAAACAGTGTCTTTAATTTATATAAACACGCGAATCCGGTCGACAAGGGTGCCTGTATGGTGACTGATCGGATTCCAGACCCAACCCTGGAGTTAATAATGTCCGTAACAATGCGCGAAATGCTGGAAGCCGGTGTCCACTTTGGTCACCAAACCCGTTTTTGGAATCCAAAAATGGCACCGTTCATCTTCGGCCATCGCAACAAGATCCACATCATCAACCTGGAAAAAACCATGGCGATGTACCAGGACGCAATGAAGCACGTGCGTCAACTGGCTGCAAACCGTGGCACCATCCTGATGGTTGGCACCAAGCGTCAAGCTCGCGAAATCATCGCTGCTGAAGCACAACGCGCTGGCGTGCCTTTCGTTGATCAACGTTGGTTGGGCGGCATGCTGACCAACTTCAAAACGATCAAAACCTCGATCAAGCGTCTGAAAGACATGGAAGTGATGATCGAAGACGGTTCGATCGAGAAGCTGTCGAAAAAAGAAGCGCTGATGTTCTCCCGCGAAATGATCAAGCTGCAAAAATCGATCGGCGGCATCAAGGACATGGGCGGCATTCCTGACGCAATCTTCGTCGTCGACGTCGGCTACCACAAAGGTGCGATCACCGAAGCAGCTAAACTGGGTATCCCGGTCATCGGCGTTGTCGATACCAACCACTCCCCAGAAGGCGTGAACTTCGTGATCCCAGGTAACGATGACTCCTCGAAAGCCATCATGTTGTACGCTCGCGGTGTTGCTGACGCAATCATCGAAGGCCGTGCAGCTGCCGGTAACGAAGTTGTTGAAATGGTTAAAGCAGCCGCTGGCGACGAATTCGTCGAAGTTAACGAACAGGCTTAATGGCCAGGCTATCGCAAGATAGCCGTTTGTAAGCACAGCAGTAAGGGAAAAGGGGTGGCAGCAGCTCCCCCTTTTTTTAACAAAAAAAACGATAGTGACCGCTGGCGAGGCATGCATGCCCGGCCGCGACTATCGACTCACCGAATCAGGAGAAACACATGGCAGCGATTACAGCAGCGATGGTAGGCGAATTGCGCGGCAAAACCGACGCACCAATGATGGAATGCAAAAAAGCACTGACCGAAGCCGAAGGCGACATGGCGCGTGCGGAAGAGATCCTGCGCGTCAAACTGGGCGGCAAGGCATCGAAAGCATCGGCACGCATCACCGCTGAAGGCGTCGTGGCAACTTACATCGCCAATGGCGTAGGCGCCCTGGTCGAAGTGAACTCGGAAACCGACTTCGTTGCGAAAAACGACGATTTCCTGGCACTGGCCAACAACGCTGCCCGTCTGGTAGCGGAACACAACCCGGCTGACGTCGCTGCCCTGCTGGCCCTGCCACTCGATGGCAAGACCCTGGAAGACGTGCGCGCTGCCCTGATCGGCAAAATCGGCGAAAACATGACCATCCGCCGCTTCCAGCGTTTCGAAACCAGCGCCAAGCTGGCTTCGTACCTGCACGGTTCGCGCATTGGCGTGATCGTCGAATTCGACGGCCCCGATGAGCAAGTGGGCAAAGACGTAGCCATGCACATCGCTGCCATGAAGCCAGTGTCGCTGTCGTCGAACGAAGTTCCTGCGGAACTGATCGAAAAAGAGCGTTCGGTTGCACAACTGAAAGCCGAAGAAGACGCAGCCAAAGCGGCCGCCGAAGGCAAGCCAGCGCAATCGCCGGAAATCCTGGCCAAGCGCCTGGAAGGTTCCGTACAGAAGTTCTTGAAAGAAGTTTCCCTGCTGAACCAAGCTTTCGTGAAAAACGACAAGCTGTCGGTTGAGCAAATGCTGAAGGCGGCTAACACCAGCGTCAAAGGTTTCGCCATGTACGTAGTGGGCGAGGGCATCGAGAAGAAGCAAGACGACTTCGCAGCAGAAGTCGCAGCACAGATGGCTGCCTCCCAGGGAGCGTAAGTAAAGCGGGCCGAGAGGCCCGTTTTTTTGGCCCGCCCGCACCTGTGTGCCGGGCGGCGGCATGGGCAGCTTCCTCCCGCCTATCCGGCGCTGCAAGGCGCTGCGCCATGTCATACTCGAATAACCTCATTTATGGAGCCCCAGCTCATGTCAAAACCAGCCTACAAGCGCGTCCTCCTCAAGTTGTCCGGCGAAGCCCTGATGGGCGATGATCCCTACGGCATCAACCGCGCCACGATCGAGCGCATGGTGGCCGATGTGGCCGAGGTGGCGAAGTTGGGTGTGGAACTGGCAATCGTGATTGGCGGCGGCAATATCTTCCGCGGCGTCGCGCCTGGTGCGCAAGGCATGGACCGCGCCACCGCCGACTACATGGGCATGCTTGCCACGGTGATGAACGCACTGGCCCTGGCCGATGCCATGCGCCATGTCGGCATTACCGCGCGCGTCATGTCGGCCATCGGCATCGAACAAGTGGTCGAGCCGTACGTCCGCCCGAAAGCCCTGCAATACCTGGAAGAAGGCAAAGTGGTCGTCTTTGCCGCCGGTACCGGCAATCCGTTCTTCACCACCGATACGGCAGCCGCCCTGCGCGGTTCCGAGATCAGCGCCGAGATCGTCCTGAAGGCCACCAAGGTCGACGGCGTCTACACGGCCGATCCGAAGAAGGATCCGAACGCCACCCTGTTCCACACGATTACGTTCGACGACGCCATCGCCAAGCATCTGCAAGTAATGGATGCCACCGCATTCGCCCTGTGCCGCGACCAGAAACTGCCGATTAAAGTGTTTTCGATCACCAAGCCGGGCGCGCTGATGCGCGTCATCATGGGCGAAGACGAAGGCACCTTGGTTCACGTATAAGGGAAGCGGAGCGCCGAGAAGCCGTCCATGGCTGCGTTGCAGTGCCTTGCCGTACATTCGGCGCCGCGCCTTGCCCTGAACGGTTTTTGGCACTCCCGACTGCGCTGGTGTTTTCATCGCAAGCGAAGTAGCAATATTCATTATTATCAAGACAAGGAGTACAGCAATGTCCTTAGCTGACGTTAAGAAAAATACCCAGGAACGCATGACGAAGTCGCTGGAAACACTGCGGGCCGACCTGGCCAAAGTGCGTACCGGCCGCGCCCATACGGGTATCCTGGACCACGTGATGGTCGAGTACTACGGTTCGCCGACGGCGTTGACCCAGGTGGCCAACGTGACCCTGATCGATGCGCGCACCATCGGCGTGCAGCCGTACGAGAAGAAGATGGCCAACACCATCGAAAAAGCCATCCGCGACGCCGACCTGGGTCTGAACCCATCGGCACAGGGCGACCTGATCCGCGTTCCGACGCCGCCGCTGACGGAAGAGCGCCGCAAGGAAATGGTCAAGCTGGTCAAGAGCGAAGCGGAAGACGCGAAGATCGCCGTGCGTAACATTCGCCGCGATGCGAATGAGTCGCTGAAAAAACTGGTCAAGGAAAAAGCCTGCTCCGAGGACGATGAGCGCCGCTCGTCGGAAGAAGTGCAGAAGCTGACGGACAAGTTTATTGCCGACATCGACAAGATGGTTGTCGACAAAGAAAAAGAAGTGCTGACCGTCTAGTTTTCAGTCCTTTTGGCGCTGCCCGGGAAAGCACGGCTTTTCCGGGCAGTGCTATTTGGAGCATAATAGTTATCTTTTATTTTTTGGTATTCGTGTTTTCATGATCTATTCGAGTTCGACAACGGCAGTACCTGAAGTGGGCACGGTGCCGCGCCATGTGGCAATCATTATGGATGGCAATGGTCGCTGGGCAACCAAGCGCTTCCTGCCGCGTGTGGCTGGCCACGTCAAGGGCGCGGATGCCGTGCGCGGCATCGTCGAGGCTTGTATCGAGCGCGGCGTCGAATACCTGACCCTGTTTGCTTTCAGCTCGGAAAACTGGCGCCGCCCGGAAGAAGAGGTATCGATGCTGATGCGCCTGTTCGTCACGATGCTGGAACGCGAAGTGGTCAAGATGCATGCGAACGACATCCGCCTGAAGGTGGTGGGTGACTTGTCGCGCTTCAACGACGAGCTGCAAACCCTGATCGCCAATGCGGAGCGCAAGACGGCGAACAACACGCGCCTGACGGTGTCCATCTGCGCCAACTACGGCGGCCGCTGGGACATCATGCAGGCAGTCAATAAAATGACGGCCGAGGCGCTCGCCGATGGCCAGCCTGCCGGACACGCTTACACGGAAGAGCAACTGGCGCCGCACCTGGCCATGGCTTACGCACCCGAGCCCGACCTGTTCATCCGCACGGGCGGCGAGCAGCGCATTTCCAATTTCCTCCTGTGGCAACTGGCGTACACTGAGTTGTTTTTCACCGAAACTTTCTGGCCCGACTTCAATGGCGAGTGCCTCGACGCGGCAATCGCGTCTTACCAGCAGCGCGAACGGCGCTTTGGCCGTACCAGCGCGCAATTAACTGAAAAGACAAACTGATGCTGAAAACACGGATAATCACCGCCCTGGTCCTCCTGGCGGTCTTGCTGCCGGTTCTGTATCTGAATTATTTCCCCGCCTTCGCCGTGATCGCCACGGCGTTCTTCGGCGCCGCCGTATGGGAAAGCTTCCGCATCTTCAAAAATCGCCAGGCGCTGCTGATCGCCGCCGTCTGGACTGCCGCCTTCGCGTATACTTTTTTTGTCGGCAACGGCATGGCGCAGCTCAATTTCTGGTTCGCCCTGTGCGTGGCCATCTGGCTGATCCGCTTCGTGCCTTCGCTGGCAACAGGCTTGCCGCCCACCGAAGGCCTGGGCAATACCTTGCTCAGCTTCGTGTACCCGGTGACCATCGTCGGCTGCTTCGTCGCCATCATCGCCCTGTTCCTGCATAGCCCTTTGTACCTGCTGTCCGTGATGGCCCTCGTGTGGATCGCCGATATCGGCGCCTATTTCTCGGGCAAGGCGTTCGGCAAGCGCAAGCTGGCGCCAAGTATTTCCCCAGGTAAGTCCTGGGAAGGCGCCATCGGCGGCGGCATCGCCGTGCTGGTCATCTCCGCCATCACCATCGTGGCCGCGCCATCGCTGCCGGTATTGCAAGACACCTTCGCCGTGCAGCTGCAATTGCGCCGCGGCTGGCTGGTGGCCTTGCTGGTGCTGCTGCTGATCGTTGCGGCCAGCATCGTCGGCGACCTGTTCGAATCCCAGCTGAAGCGCCGCGCCGGCATCAAGGACAGCAGCAAGCTGCTGCCCGGCCATGGCGGCGTACTCGACCGTATCGATGCGCTGATCCCGGTCTTGCCATTTGCCGCCCTCGTGGCCAGCTGGCTTTAAGGAAACTCATGCAATACATCACCATTCTTGGCGCGACCGGCTCGATCGGCGTGTCCACCCTGGACGTCCTCGCGCGTCATCCGGAGCAATACAGCGTGTATGCGCTGAGCGCCCACAGCCGCGTGGCCGAACTGGCCGCCCAGTGCTTGCAATTTCGCCCCCGGCGCGCCGTCGTCGGCACGGCCGACGCCGCCCTTGAACTGACGCGCTTGCTGCGCGGGCAGGGCGTCGATACGCAAGTCGAGTACGGCGTGGACGCCCTGTGCGACATCGCCAGCGCGCCGCAGGTGACGGGCGTGATGGCGGCCATCGTCGGCGCGGCCGGCCTGGCGCCCACCCTGGCGGCAGCGCGTGCCGGCAAGAAAGTGTTGCTGGCCAATAAAGAAGCGCTGGTCATGTCCGGCCAGCTGTTCATCGATGCCGTGCATGACAACGGCGCCGTGCTGCTGCCCATCGACAGCGAACACAACGCCATCTTCCAATGCATGCCGCACGCCCATGGCCGCGCGCCGGGCGCCGCGGGCGTGGCGAAAATCGTGTTGACGGCTTCCGGCGGCCCTTTCCTGACGCGCGACGTCGAGACGCTCGACACGGTCACGCCGGACCAGGCATGCAAGCATCCGACCTGGGCCATGGGGCGCAAGATTTCCGTCGATTCGGCCACCATGATGAACAAGGGCCTGGAAGTGATCGAGGCGCACTGGCTGTTCGGCGCGCCGGCCGACCAGATCGAGGTGTTGATCCACCCGCAAAGCGTGATCCATTCGATGGTTTCGTACATCGACGGTTCCGTGCTGGCCCAGCTGGGTAATCCGGACATGCGCACGCCGATCGCCCATGCGCTGGCGTATCCGCAGCGCATCGCTTCCGGCGTGGCGCAGCTGGACCTGGCCCAAGTGGCCACCTTGCAGTTCGAACGTCCCGATTTCCGCCGTTTCCCCTGCCTGGCGCTGGCCTTTGACGCCTTGCGTGCGGGCGGCACGGCGCCGGCTTTGCTCAATGCGGCCAATGAAGTGGCCGTGCAAGCGTTTCTTGACGAACAGATCGGCTTCCGCCAGATCGACAGGGTCATCGCGCACGTGATCGAGACGGTGCCGCATGGCGCCGCTTCGAGCATCGACGCCGTGATGGAGCAGGACCGCCTGGCCAGAGCGGCCGCGCACGCGTATATCGCGCAAAGGCTGGCTGCATGACGCTCATCACCACGTTGCTGGCCTTTATCGTCGCGCTCGGTTCGCTGATTACCCTGCACGAGCTGGGCCACTACCTGGTGGCGCGCTGGTGCGGCGTGAAAGTGCTGCGTTTCTCGATCGGCATGGGGAAAGTGGTGTATTCGCGCAAGTTTGGCAAGGACCAGACGGAATGGGCGATCTCCGCGCTGCCGCTGGGCGGCTATGTCAGCATGCTCGACAGCCGCGCGCAAGACCTCAGCGACTTGCCGGAAAGCGAATTGCGCCGCGAATTCACGCGCCAGAGCGTGTGGCGCCGCATCGCCATCGTGGCCGCCGGCCCGCTGGCCAACTTCCTCGTCGCCATCGTGCTGTACGCGGGCCTGTTCATGCATGGCATCGAAGAGCCGTCGAGCAAGCTCGGCCCCGTGGCCGAACAGACTGCCGCCCATGCGGCCGGCTTGCGCAGCGGCGATACGGTCGAGTCGGTGAATGGCAAGCCCGTGGCCAGCTGGTCCGAGCTGCGCTGGGAACTGATCCAGGCTACCCTCGACAAGCTGCCGGCGCGCATTGAAGTGCGCCGTCCCGACCGTGGCCAGCAGGAAGCGACCTTGCCGACGGCCAGCCTGACGGAGACGGATCTGGAAGGCGACGTGCTGGGCAAGCTGGGGTTGACCCTGGCCCGTTCCGCGCCCACGCTGATGGAAATCATGCCCGATGGCGCCGCCGCGCGCGCCGGCCTGCAGAAAAACGACCAGATCCTGGCCATCGACGAACAACCCGTGCACGACGTGGCGGCCGTCATCTCCACCCTGAGCCAGGCGCCGGGCCGCACCTTGCAATTGCAGCTCTTGCGCCAGGGCCAGGACCTGACCTTGCCCATTACGCCGGACGCCGTGCCGGGCGCCGGGGCAGAGGGAGCTGTAACAGTTGGTAAGATACAAGCAAAGCTGGGACAGGTGCCGGATATGATCACCGTGGCCTCCGGACCGTTCTCTGCCGTGGGCAAGGCGTCCGCCAAGGTCTGGGATACCAGTGTCATGAGCCTGAAAATGCTGGGCAAAATGATCACCGGCCAGGTTTCTCTGAAGAATGTGACGGGGCCCATTACCATCGCCGATTACGCGGGCCAGACGGCGCGCATCGGCTTGGTAAGCTACCTGAGCTTCATCGCCTTCATCAGTATCAGTCTGGGCGTGATGAATTTGCTACCCATTCCTGTTCTGGATGGCGGGCATTTGCTGTATTATTCGCTGGAAGTTTTGACCGGACGCCCCTTGCCGGAGCGCGTAGGCGAGATTGCCCAGCGCCTGGGGATAGGTTTGTTGCTGACCTTGATGGTGCTTGCCGTCTTTAATGACGTGTTGCGATTGCTGAATTAGGACGCTGGTTGAGGCCATTGCGTGAGTCGCACAAGCAATCTTTTGTGTATGTTGTCCATTGATTTACCCATTGAATAACCCCAATGAAATTACATTCTGCTCGTTTTGCCTTGCCTTCCTTTCGCCGCAGCCTGATCGGCGCCGCCGTCATGGCCATCTGTTCCGGCCACGCGCTGGCCGTCCAGCCATTTACAGTCAAGGACATCCGGGTCGAAGGGATCCAGCGTACTGAAGCGGGCACCGTCTTTGCCTACCTGCCGGTGCGGGTCGGCGAAACGTTCTCCGACGAGAAGAGCGTTGCCGCCATCAAGGCCCTGTATGCGACGGGCATGTTCAAGGATGTGCGCCTGGAAGCCGATGGCGACGTGCTGGTGGTACTGGTCGAGGAACGTCCGGCCATCGCCAGTGTGGCATTTACCGGTACCAAGGAATTTGAAAAGGACGTGCTGGTCAAGGCGCTGAAGGAAATCGGCGTCGGTGAAGCCAAGATTTTCGACAAGGCCTCCGTCGACCGCGCAGAACAGGAACTCAAGCGCCAGTACCTGTCGCATGGCCTGTACGGCGTGAAGATCACCACCACCGTCACGCCGATCGAGCGCAACCGCGTCAACGTGGTGTTCGCCGTCGACGAGGGCGACGTGGCCCGCATCAAGCAGATCAACATCGTCGGCAACAAGGCCTTCACGGACAAGGAACTGCGCGAGCAGCTGGCCCTGAACACGGGCGGCTGGTTCAGCTGGTACACCAAGGCCGACCAGTATTCGAAGACCAAGCTGACGGGCGACATCGAAGCGCTGAAGTCCTACTATCTGGACCGTGGCTACATCGAGATGCAGGTCGATTCGACGCAAGTGTCGATCACGCCCGATAAAAAAGATATTTATCTGACGATCAACATTACCGAAGGTGAAAAGTACAAGATCGCCGGCACCAAGTTCGAAGGCGAGATGTTCGGCCGCGAAGAAGAGCTCAAAGCGCTGAACCTGATGCGCGAAGGCGACATCTACTCGGGCGCGCGCCTGACGGCGACGAACAAGCGCATCCAGGACCGCCTGGCCACATTCGGCTATGCGTTTGCCAACGTCAACGCCAATCCCGAAATCAACCGCGAGAAGCATGAAGTCGGTTTCACCTTCTTCATCGATCCGGGCAAGCGCGTCTACGTGCGCCACATGAATATCGCCGGCAACACCACCACGCGCGATGAAGTCATCCGCCGCGAATTCCGCCAGTTCGAATCGTCCTGGTACGACAGCAACAAGATCAAGCTGTCGCGCGACCGTGTCGACCGCCTCGGCTACTTCAAGGACGTGACCATCGACACGCCGGAAGCGCAGGGCACGACCGACCAGGTCGACGTCAACGTGACGGTGGTGGAAAAACCCACCGGTAACTTCCTGATCGGCGGCGCCTTCTCGCAATCGGAAAAATTCACCCTGTCGGCCTCGATTTCGCAAGCCAACTTCGCCGGTAGCGGCAACACGGTCGGCATTGAACTCAATACCAGCCATTACAGCCGCACGATCGCGTTTTCGCAAACCAATCCGTACTTCACGGACGACGGCATTTCGCGCAGCTTCGAAGTCTATCTGCGCACGACGGAACCGCCGGCGCTGAACATCGGCAGCTACAAGATCAAGCAGACCGGTGGCCGCGTCAGTTTCGGCGTGCCGTTCTCGGAAGTCGACACCGTCTTCTTCGGCATCGGCGCCGAGCGCTCGCGCATCGAAACGGACATCACCAGCCCGATCCGCTTCAAGCAGTACGTGATCGACAATGGCGGCCCGTCCGACGGTATCGGTTCGGCCACCACGAATTCCATCCCGCTGACGGCGGCATGGCAGCGCGACAGCCGCGACAGCGCCCTGACGCCATCGATCGGCCGCTACCAGCGCGTCAACCTCGAGGCCGACCTGATCGGCGACCAGAAATACTTCCGCGCCATTTATGAGCACCAGTATTTCCGTCCGTTGTTCAGCAAGGTCACCCTGGCGCTGAAGGGCGAGATCGATTACGGCCACGGTATCGGCAAGCACGTGTATCCGGTCTTCAAGAACTTCTACGGCGGCGGCATCGGTTCGGTGCGCGGCTACCTGAGTTCCTCGCTGGGCGCGGTCGAACCGAGCACCAACGATGCCTTGGGCGGCGCTTCGCGCCTGATCGGTAACGCGGAACTGCAGATGCCATTCCCCGGTTCGGGCAATGACCGCAGCTTGCGCTGGTTCGGTTTCCTTGACGGCGGCCAGGTCTACCAGGAAGGCGAAAAAATGCGGATCTCGCAATTGCGCTATTCTGCTGGCTTGGGCATCAGCTGGATTTCACCGGTGGGCCCGCTCAAGCTGAGCTACGCCAAGCCGCTGAACGCCAAGCCGACGGACCGCCTGGAGCGCTTCCAGTTCCAGATGGGCACCGGTTTCTGACCGGCCATCTGAACGGGGGCGACAGCTTTTACTTTTTGACCATGGAGTATCATGAACACCGCATCCGCTACCCTGCCCAAGACCCTTGCCGTGATCGCATTGTGCTGGAGTTCGCTGTTGCCGGTGCAGGCGCAGGCTCAGGAGTCGAAGATCGCCTGGATCAGCAGCGAACGTATTTATAACGAATCGAGGCTGGCCAAGCTGGCCAGCGCCAAGCTGGCCGAAGAGTTCCGCTCGCGCGAAAAAGCCGTGCAGGAACTGGCTGCCCGCTTCAAGGTGGCCAACGAAGCCCTGGAAAAGGACATGCCGACCCTGAGCGAGGCGGAGCGCGCCAAGCGCCAGCGCGAGTTTTTCGAGCTGGACAAGGAGCTGCAACGCCGCCAGCGCGAGTTCCGCGAAGACCTGAGCCAGCGCACGAATGAAGAGCGCAGCGCCATCGCGGAAAAGGCCAACACCATCATCCAGCAGATGGCGCATATCGAAGGATATGACATCGTGCTGCAGGAAGCCCTGTGGGCCAGCCCGCGCATCGACATTACCGACAAGGTATTGAAGGCGCTGGACAAGTGATATTAGAATAGAGGTAATTAGATGGGCACTCGACTAGGAGAATTGGTCGAACGCTTCGGCGGGCAGTTGGCGGGCGATCCCAACCTGGAAGTGTCAGGTATCGCACCGCTGGCCGACGCCGGCGCTTCGCACATCAGCTTTCTCAGCAATAGCAAATTCCGCGCACAGGCGGCCCAGAGCGGCGCCGCCGCGCTGATCCTCACGCCGGCTGACGATGCGCTGATCGGCGGCGACTACGCCGGCGCGCGCATCGTCACCCCGAATCCCTATGTGTATTTCGCGCGCGCGGCGCAGTATTTCGCCGCCCTGCACGAGATCAAGGCACCAATCGGCATCCATCCGGGCGCCTTTGTCGACGCCAGCGCGCAGGTTGACGCCAGCGCCTCCGTCGGCGTGCATGCGGTGATCGAAGCGGGCGCCGTGATCGGCGCCGGCTGCGTCATCGGCCCCGGCTGCGTGGTGGGGCGCGACGCCGTCATCGGCGCCGGTACCCAGCTGTTCGCCAACGTGACCTTTCACGCGCGCTGCGTGATCGGCCAGCGCGGCATCATCCATTCGGGCGCCGTGATCGGCACCGACGGATTCGGCTTCGCCAACGAAGGCGGCGTCTACATCAAGATACCGCAGACGGGCAGGGTGGTGATCGGTGACGATGTCGATATCGGCGCCAACACCACCATCGACCGCGGCGCACTGGCCGACACCATCATCGAAGATGGCGTCAAGCTCGATAACCAGATCCAGATCGGCCACAACTGCCATATCGGCGCGCACACGGCCATGGCCGGCTGTGTCGGCGTGGCCGGCAGCGCCATCATCGGCAAGTACTGCACCTTTGGCGGCGCCGCCATGGTGCTGGGCCACCTGACCATTGCCGACCGCGTCCACGTGGGCTCGGGCAGCATGGTCTCGCGTTCGATCCTGGAAGCGGGCCAGTACACGGGCTTTTATCCGCTGGCCAAGAACGCCGACTGGGAAAAGAGCGCCGCCATCGTGCGCAACCTGTCAAGCATGCGCGAGAAGATCCGCGCGCTTGAAAAAACAATTAAAACACTGACCACGCAAGACGAAAAATGACTACTGAAAAAAAAACCCTCGATATCCTCGCCATCAAATCGCTGCTGCCGCATCGCTACCCGCTGCTGCTGGTCGACCGCGTGCTGGACTGGGAAGCCGATAAAACCATCACCGCCATCAAGAACGTGACGGTCAACGAAGAGTTCTTCCAGGGCCATTTCCCGCACAAGCCGGTCATGCCCGGCGTGCTGATGATCGAAGCGCTGGCGCAGACGGCGGCCCTGCTGTCGTTCCTGTCGATGGGCGTGAAACCGGATGAAAATTCGGTGGTGTACTTCGTCGGCATCGACAATGCGCGCTTCAAGCGTCCTGTCGAACCGGGCGACCAATTGAAGATGGATGTGGAAATCCTGCGCGTCTCGCGCGGCATCTGGAAATACAAGGCCGTCGGTACGGTTGACGGCAAGCTGGCGGTGGAAGCGGAACTGATGTGCACGATCCGCAGCGCGCAAGATGCCAGCCAGTCTGCGAGCCAGCCAGCGGGGCAGTAACATGGCGGCCATCCACTCCACGGCAGTCATCGATCCGAAGGCCGAGCTTGACAGCTCGGTCGAGGTGGGTCCGTACACCATCATCGGTCCGCACGTGCGCATCGGCGCCGGCACCAGGGTCGGCCCGCACGTGGTGATCGACGGCCATACGACGATCGGCCGCGACAACCACCTGTTCCAGTTTTCTTCCATCGGCGCGCAGCCGCAGGATAAAAAATGGGCGGGCGAGGCGACGCGCCTGGAAATCGGCGACCGCAACACCATCCGCGAGTTCTGCACCTTCAACACGGGCACCGTGCAGGGCGGCGGCGTGACGCGCCTGGGCAATGACAACTGGATCTCGGCGTATGTGCACCTGGCGCACGACTGCCTGGTGGGCAACAACACTATCTTTTCGAACAACGCGCAGCTGGCGGGCCACGTGGAAATCGGCGACTGGGTCATCATGAGCGGTTTCGCCAATGTGCACCAGTTCTGCAAGATCGGCGCGCACGCCTTTGTCGGCATGAGCACCAGCCTGACGCAGGATGTGCCGCCGTTTGTGCTGTTGAACGGCAATCCGGCACAGGCGCATGGCGTCAACATCGAAGGATTGAAACGCCGCGGCTTTACGCGCGAGCAGATCAACGGCATCCGCGCCGCGTATAAGCTCATCTACCGCGCGGGACTGACCCTGGAAGAGTCCAAGGCGGCCCTGTTCGAAGAAGAGCAGGCTTCCTCGCCCGAGGTGGCGCAACACATTCGCGCCATGCGCGAATTCCTTGGCGTGGCGTCGCGTGGCATCGTCCGCTGACCAGGACCGCGGCCTCGGTGTCGCCAATGTCGCCATCGTCGCCGGCGAGGTGTCGGGCGATTTGCTGGCCAGCCGGCTGCTGTCCGGCCTCGTGCCGCAGCTGCCCGGCGCGCGCTTCCACGGCATCGGCGGCGAGCACATGGCCAGGCAGGGCTTCGTGTCCGACTGGCCGCTCGACAAACTGACCGTGCGCGGCCTGTTCGAGATCATTCCCCGCTACCGCGAAATCAAGGGTATCCAGAACGCGCTGCGCGACCAGCTGCTGGCGGAGCGTCCCGCCGTCTTCATCGGCGCCGACTACCCGGGCTTTAACCTGGGCCTCGAACAGCAGCTGAAGGAAGGCGGCATCCCTACCGTGCATTACATCGGACCGCAGATCTGGGCCTGGCGCGGCGGCCGTATCAAGAAAATCATCAAGGCCGTTTCGCACATGCTGGTGATTTTCCCGTTCGAGGAAGAGATATACCGCAAGGCGGGCGTGCCCGTCACCTATGTCGGCCATCCGCTGGCCGAGATGATCCCTTTGCAGCCCGACGAGGCGGCCGCGCGCCGTGTCCTGGGCTTGCCGCAAGACGCGAATGTCGTGACCCTGATGCCGGGCAGCCGCATGGGCGAACTCAAATACAATACCGCGGCGTTTGTCGGCGCCTGCAAGCTGCTGCTGGCGCGCGATCGCTCCCTGCGTTTCGTCGCGCCCATGGCCGGCGAAAAGCAGCGCCAGTACTTTTTGCAACTGATCCGTGAGGCGGGCTTGCAGGACGTCGAGATATTGCTCACCGATGGCGGCTCGCACACGGCCATCTGCGCCGCCGATGCGGTGCTGGTGGCTTCCGGAACGGCGTCGCTGGAAGTGGCGCTGTACAAGAAACCGATGGTCATCGCCTACAAGATGATGCGCGCCTCGTGGGAAATCATGCGCCACATGGGCTACCAGCCGTGGATAGGCTTGCCGAACATCCTGGCGCGCGATTACCTGGTGCCCGAGCTGCTGCAAAACGCGGCCAGCCCGCAAGCGCTGGCGGACGCCATGTGGCAGCAGCTGAGCGACGTGCCGGGCCGTTTGCGCCTGGTGCAGCGCTTCACGGACATGCACCACAGCCTGCTGCGCGACAGCGCGCGCGAAAGCGCCAACGCCGTCATGCAGGTCATCGCCGCCAACCGCAAGTAAGCCCGAATCACCGCTTCAACCGCAGTACCAACCAAAGATTCAACGTGAAAAATATCTATCCCGGCCTGTTTGACGACTTGCCATTCTCGCTCGATGAAATCATCTGCGGCGTCGACGAGGCAGGCCGCGGTCCGCTGGCCGGCCCCGTGTTCGCCGCCGCCGTGATCCTCGACCCGAACCAGCCCATCGACGGCTTGCGCGACTCGAAGAAACTCAGCGAAGCCAGGCGCGACCTGCTGGCGCCGCAAATCAAGGCCAAGGCCCTGGCCTGGGCCATCGCCGAAGCGTCGGAAGAGGAAATCGACCGCCTGAACATCCTGCAGGCGTCGATGCTGGCCATGCGCCGCGCCGTCGAGGCCCTGGCGACCGTGCCGACCCTGGCCCTGATCGACGGCAACCGCTGCCCCGTGATGCCGATACGCGGCATGGCCATCATCGGCGGCGACGACAAGGTCGATTCCATTTCCGCCGCCTCGATCCTGGCCAAGACGGCGCGCGACGCGGCCCTGGTGCACCTGCATGCGGCCTATCCCGAGTACTGCTTCGACCAGCACAAGGGCTATGGCACCAAGCTGCACCTGGAGCGCCTGCACCTGCACGGCGCCTCGCCCGTGCACCGCCGCTCGTTCGCGCCCGTGCGCAACGTGATCGCGCTGTTTGGCGGGCAGGAGGTGGCGGCATGAAGACGATTACCTCGCGCGACAATGCGCAATACAAGGATTTATTGAAGCTGGCGGGCAGTTCGCAGGCGCGCCGCAAGTCGGGCCGCACCCTGCTCGACGGCGTGCACCTGTGCCAGTCGTACCTGCAGCTGCGCGGCATGCCGGAGCAGTGCATCGTCAGCGAAAGCG
The DNA here is from genome assembly GCF_001758725.1 of Janthinobacterium sp. HH106. Classification (NCBI taxonomy): domain Bacteria; kingdom Pseudomonadati; phylum Pseudomonadota; class Betaproteobacteria; order Burkholderiales; family Oxalobacteraceae; genus Janthinobacterium; species Janthinobacterium sp. HH106. The sequence continues at coordinate 76,417 of NZ_LRIC01000002.1, forward strand.
CCTTGCAAAATCCGGAAGTGGCGGAGATCGTCGGCCAGCTGGAAAGCCGGCGCGCGCACGTACTGGGCTTGCCCGATGCGCTGTATAACGCGGTGAGCCAGGTCGAACATGGCGTGGGCGTGATGTTCCTCGTCGAGACGCCGGAACGGGCCGTCACGCAGCCTCTGAGCGTGTCGGCCGTGCTGCTCGATAACCTGCAAGACCCGGGCAACGTGGGCTCCATCCTGCGCAGCGCGGCCGCCGCCGGCATCACGCAGGTGTACTGCAGCGCCGGCACGGCTTTCTGCTGGTCGCCCAAGGTGCTGCGCGCGGCGATGGGCGCGCACTTCGTGCTCGACATCTTTGAAAACGTCGACCTGGCGGCACTCGTATCGAACGCCAAGGTGGCGACGCTGGCCACCAGCGGCTACGCCACGCAGCGTCTGTACGACGTTGACCTGCGCCAGCCCGTCGCATGGCTGTTCGGCCATGAAGGGCAGGGTGTCGCCGACGACCTGCTGTCGATGGCGACGCACCAGGTGGTCATTCCCCACCTGGGCCAGATCGAATCGCTGAACGTGGCCGCCTGCGCCGCCGTGTGCTTCTTCGAGCAGCTGCGCCAGGGCCAGTCCTGACATTTTCACACCAAGGCCCGCCATGCCTGATCATCCGGTTTTTCCTTTGCTCGCCGACGGTGCCGCACGCGACGAGGCCTGGTGGCGCCAGGTCGCCGCGTTCTATCCCGCGCCGCCGGACGCCATCGTCAATCTCGAACACGGCTATTTCGGCGCCATGGCCGCCCCCGTGCAAGCGGCCTTCGAGCAGGCCGTGCGCTACACCAACGAGCAACTGAGTCCTTTCGTGCGCGGCGAATTCACGCGCACGCATGTGGATATTCTGCGCCGGCGCGTCGCCGCGCTGATCCATGCCGAACCGCATGAAATCCTGCTGACCCGCAGCGGCACCGAGTCCATGCAGGTGCTGATCACGCAATACCACGGCCTGGCGCCCGGCGATACCGTGCTGTGGAGTAATCTCGACTATCCGGCCATGCGCACGGCCATGCGCTGGCTGGCGCAGCGCCGTGGCGTCACCAGCACGCAAGTCGCATTGAACTTGCCCATCGGCGATGACGAGATCATCGCCCGCTACGCGCAAGCCATGCGCCAGGCCGTCAAGCCCAAATTGCTGCTGCTGTCGCAGGTGACGCCGGCCAATGGCCAGCAAATGCCGCTGAAGGCCATCATGGCGCTGGCGCGCGAACACGGTATCGACGTGCTGCTCGACAGCGCTCATGCGCTGGGGCAGGTCGACGTCGACGTGCAGGCCATGGGTGTCGATTTTGCCGGATTCAATCTGCACAAATGGCTGGGGGGGCCGGCGGGACTCGGCGTCGTGTATATCCGCGCCTCGCAATTGCACAAGATCGAGCCGCATTGTGGCGACGACGATTATCCGCTGAACGATATCCGCAGCCGCCTGCACATGGGCATGCCGCCGATCGGCGCCATCCTGGCCGCGCCTGCCGCCTTGGACTTCCATGCGCGCCTGGGCGGCACGCCGGCCAAGAACGAACGCCTGGCCTGGCTGCGCAATTACTGGGTCGAGCGGGCGGCGCAGTTGCCCGGCGTGCGCATCCTGTCGCCGCTCGATGCCAAACGCGGCACGGCGCTGGTCGCCTTTGCCGTCGACGGCATGAGCGCGCGCGATCTGCAGCAAGCCTTGCTGCAGCGCTTTGGCATATTCACCGTGCAGCGCAATATCGGCGATGCCGACATCGTGCGCGCCACGGTGGCAATCACCACCACCACCGCTGAACTGGACCAATTGGTGGCGGCGCTGACGGTGCTGTCCAGCGAGGCGAACGCCTGACAAAACCGTCGCGAGCGCACGCGCAGCAGGTTTGGTCAGGTGTTCTAGTACTCGCGGCGGTTCGGCTTGATCTCTTGCAGGATCGTCGTGGAGATCTCTTCGATCGACTTGGTGGTCGAGGAGAGCCAGCGGATACCTTCGCGTTTCATCATTTTTTCCGCCTCGTTGACTTCGTAACGGCAGTTTTCAATTGCCGCATACTTGCTTCCAGCGCGTCTTTCGTTGCGTATTTCCGACAAACGTTCGGGCGTAATGCTCAATCCGAAAATTTTATTCTTAAATTCCAGCAGGGCCGATGGCAGCTTGTCGCGCTCGAAATCGTCGGGAATCAGCGGATAATTGGCCGCCTTGATACCGTATTGCATGGCCAGATACAGGCTGGTCGGGGTCTTGCCAGAGCGCGAAACACCCACCAGAATGACATCGGCCGAGGACAGGTTCTTGTGCGACTGCCCATCGTCATGCGCCAGCGAATAGTTGATCGCCTCGATGCGGTTCTTGTATTCCTCGCTGTCGACGATATTGTGCGAGCGTCCGATGGTGTGGGTCGACATCACGCCCAGCTCCTGCTCCAGCGGGGCCACAAAGGTCTGGATCAGGTCCATGTGCATGCCGCTGGACTTGCGGATCACGGCCGACAGGTCGTTCTTCACCAGGGTGGAGAAAATGATCGGGCGCTGGCCATCGGCGGCGAAGGCTTCGTTGATCTTGCGCGCCGCATCGTATGCCTTGTCCATGGTGTCGATGAAGGGCAGGCGGATCTGACGGAAGCGCAGGTCGAACTGCGTCAGCACCGAGTGGCCGAACGTCTCGGCGGTGATGCCGGTACCGTCGGAAACGAAGAAGACGGTGCGGGCCGCGGAGGGCAGAGGAGGGCGTGGTTCTTGTGTCATGGGTTTTCGGATCAAGATTGTGCGTCGTCAATTTGCGCCGCACAAGGTAAAATGGCTGCAACGGTATGATTGTGCTGCACGACGCCAAGAATAACAAGAAGACTGTCTGTGCGCCGCGCGTAAAGATTTCTATCATCAGTAAGGGTGTCATTATGACCAACGCAGTATCGCAACAGCAGGAAGACAAGGACGCGGTGTATGTTGCCTCGTTCGAGCATTTGCGCATGACGGATGTCGAATCCGTCGGCGGCAAGAACGCCTCCCTGGGCGAAATGATCAGCCAGCTGGCGGAAGCCGGCGTGCGCGTGCCCGGTGGCTTTGCCACCACGGCGCAGGCATTCCGCGATTTCCTCTCGTATAGCGCCAACGGCGGCTTGCCGCTGGCCGAACGCATCGCCCAGCGCCTCGAAGGGCTGAACATCGATGACGTGCGCGCGCTGGCGCAAGCCGGCGCCGAGATCCGTCAATGGATCGTCGAAACGCCGTTCCAGCCACGCCTGGCCGCTGAAATCGATCAGTTCTACGCCAAGCTGGTGGCCGATTCCGACACCGAAATGTCGTTTGCCGTGCGTTCCTCGGCCACGGCGGAAGACTTGCCGGACGCCTCTTTTGCTGGTCAGCAAGAAACCTTCCTGAACGTGGTCGGCATCGACAACGTGCTCGAAGCCATGAAACAGGTGTTCGCGTCGCTGTACAACGACCGCGCCATCTCGTATCGCGTGCACAAGGGCTTTACGCACGCTGAAGTGGCCTTGTCGGCCGGCGTGCAGCGCATGGTGCGTTCCGACCTGGGCGCGGCCGGCGTGATGTTCACCATCGATACCGAGTCGGGCTTCAAGGACGTGGTCTTCGTCACTTCCAGCTATGGCCTGGGCGAAACCGTGGTGCAGGGCGCCGTCAATCCCGATGAATTCTATGTGCACAAGCCGATGCTGGAAAAAGGCAAGTCGCCTGTGATCCGCCGCAATATCGGCTCGAAGCTGCTGAAGATGGAATTCACGAACGAAGCGAAAGCCGGCCGTTCCGTGAAAACCGTCGACGTGCCCGTCGAAATGCGCAACCGCTACTCGCTGAACGACAGCGAAGTGGTGGAGCTGGCCAAGTACGCCGTCATCATCGAAAACCACTACGGCCGTCCGATGGACATCGAGTGGGGCAAGGATGGCCGCGACGGCAAGCTGTACATCCTGCAGGCGCGTCCTGAAACCGTCAAGTCGCAGCAAAAGGCGACCGACGTGCAGGAACGCTTCAAGCTGAAAAGCACGGGCACCGTGCTGACGTCCGGCCGCGCCATCGGCCAGAAGATCGGCGCCGGCCCCGTGCGCGTGATCCACGACCCGGCCGACATGGAGCGCGTGCAGCCAGGCGACGTGCTCGTTGCCGACATGACGGACCCGAACTGGGAACCGGTCATGAAGCGCGCATCGGCCATCGTCACCAACCGTGGCGGCCGCACTTGCCACGCAGCAATTATCGCCCGTGAATTGGGCGTGCCGGCCGTCGTCGGCTGCGGCGACGCGACCGACGTGCTGAAAGACGGCACGTTCGTCACCGTCGTCTGCTCCGAAGGCGACGAAGGCAAGATCTACGATGGCTTGCTGGAAACGGAAGTGTCGGAAGTGTCGCGCGGCGAATTGCCGAAGCTCGATACCAAGATCATGCTCAACGTGGGCAATCCGCAGCTGGCGTTCGACTTCCAGTCCGTGCCGAATGCGGGCGTGGGCCTGGCGCGCCTGGAATTCATCATCAATAACAATATTGGTGTGCATCCGCGCGCGATCCTGGAATATCCGAACATCGATGCCGACCTGAAAAAGGCCGTGGAATCGGTGGCGCGCGGCCACGCTTCGCCGAAAGCGTTCTATATCGACAAGCTGGCCGAAGGTATCGCTACCATCGCCGCCGCGTTCTGGCCGAAAAAAGTCATCGTGCGCCTGTCCGACTTCAAGTCGAACGAGTACAAGAAGCTGATCGGCGGTTCGCGCTACGAGCCGGACGAGGAAAACCCGATGCTGGGCTTCCGCGGCGCGGCGCGCTACCTGTCGGCCGACTTCTCCGAAGCGTTCAACATGGAATGCGAAGCGATGAAGCGCGTGCGCAATGACATGGGCCTGACGAACGTGGAAATCATGGTGCCATTCGTGCGCACCCTGGGCCAGGCCGAGAAAGTCATCGACCTGCTGGCAAAGAATGGCCTGAAGCGCGGCGAGAACGACCTGCGCGTCATCATGATGTGCGAAGTGCCGTCGAACGCCATCCTGGCCGACCAGTTTCTCGACCATTTCGACGGCTTCTCGATCGGTTCGAACGACCTGACCCAGCTGACCCTGGGCCTGGACCGCGATTCCGGCATGGAATTGCTGGCCGCCGATTTCGACGAGCGCGATCCCGCCGTGAAAGCCCTGCTGGCCCTGGCCATCAAGGCTTGCCTGGCACGCGGCAAGTACATCGGCATCTGCGGCCAGGGGCCTTCCGACCATCCGGACTTCGCCGTCTGGCTGATGGAGCAGGGCATCGAATCGATGTCCCTGAATCCCGACTCGGTGATCGACACCTGGCAAAAGCTCGCTGCGCTGAAAGCGTAAGCGTCTTTCCCGCCCTCTGAAAACCCGCTGCCACTGACCTGGCAGCGGGTTTTTTTATGCCTGCTGTGGAGCGCACGGCAGTATCCGATGGGCTTGCGCCAGATCAGCTAAAATGATTCCACCAATACATTGAAACGGGAGTTCACATGGCAAGCAAGAAACCGAGCAAAGTGGCAAAGATCGACATCGGCATTTCCGAAGCGGACCGCGCGAAGATTGCGGAAGGCCTGTCCGGCCTGCTGGCCGACAGCTACACCTTGTACCTGATGACCCACAATTTTCACTGGAACGTCAAGGGACCGATGTTCAACACCCTGCACCTGATGTTCATGACGCAATACACGGAGCAGTGGGCCGCGCTGGACTTGATCGCCGAGCGTATCCGCGCCCTCGGCTATCCGGCGCCGGGCACCTACAAGGAATTCGTCAAGCTCGCTTCGATCAAGGAAATCGACGGCGTGCCGCCGGCGCTGGACATGGTCAGCCACCTGGTGTCGGCACAGGAAGCGACCGCGCGCACGGCGCGCCGTTTGTTCCCGTTGCTCGAGAAAGCCAATGACCAGCCGACGGCCGATTTGATCACGCAGCGCCTCGATTTGCATGAGAAGACGGCGTGGATGTTGCGCAGCCTGCTCGAGGAATAAACGCCGGGCCGGCGGCGCTAATTCGCCGCCGGCTATTGACGTCATCCGGAATTGCGTTAGACTGCTTGTATATAGGTGTTTGGCAAGAATAATATCAGGCAGTGCAGCGCATTAAACCCCGTCGCTTATATAGGCTGCGGGGTTTTTTATTTTGGATTCACAAGGATGGAGGCATCATGGCTGAATGGGTGGGCTGGTTTGTCGCGGCTGGCGCGGTATTGATCCTGGAGCTGTTTACGGGCACGTTTTATCTGCTGATGATCGCCATCGGCGTCAGCGCCGGAGGATTGGTGGCGCTGGCGGGCGGAAATGGCAGCTGGCAGGCCCTGACGGCCGCCATTGTCGGCGTGGCGGCTACGCTGTTATTGCGGCGCAGCCGTTTTGGCAGGGCGGCGCGGCGCGATGCGGCGCAGGATCCGAATGTGAATCTCGATATCGGCCAAAGCGTGGCGGTCGCGCACTGGGTCGATGGTGCGGCGCGCGTCATGTATCGCGGCGCCTTGTGGGATGTGGAATTGATTCCCGGCAGCGATACGCAGGCCGGTCATTACACCATACGTGCCGTGCGTGGCAGCCGTTTGATTGTTGGATAACCTGGAGAATAGATTATGGAAGTAAGCATCGGAAGCGTGTCGCTGATCTTGTTATTGCTGGCGTTGGTATTTGTCTTCAAGACGGTCAATGTGGTGCCGCAGCAGCATGCCTGGGTGGTGGAACGCCTGGGCAAGTTCCATGCGGTATTGGGGCCTGGCCTGAATATTGTCGTACCTTTTGTTGACCGCATCGCTTACAAGCATGTACTCAAAGAAATTCCACTCGACGTGCCGCCGCAGGTGTGCATTACGCGTGACAATACGCAATTGCAGGTCGATGGCATTCTGTATTTCCAGATTACCGATGCGATGCGTGCTTCATATGGTTCGTCGAATTATATTGCCGCCATTACGCAATTGGCGCAAACGACCTTGCGATCGGTGATCGGTAAAATGGAACTCGACAAGACATTTGAAGAGCGCGACCATATCAATACTGCCATCGTGAATGCCATCGATGAATCGGCGGCGAATTGGGGCGTCAAGGTATTGCGCTATGAAATCAAGGATTTGACGCCGCCCAAGGAAATCCTGCATGCGATGCAGGCGCAGATCACGGCCGAGCGCGAAAAGCGCGCGCTGATTGCCGCCTCGGAAGGACGCAAGCAGGAGCAGATCAATATCGCCAGCGGCGAGCGCGAAGCGAACATTGCCCGCTCCGAAGGCGAGAAGCAGGCATCGATCAACCGCGCCGAAGGTCAGGCCACAGCCATCGTTGCGCTGGCACAGGCCAGTGCCGAGGCGTTGCGCCAGGTCGGCGCCGCCATCCGCGAGCCGGGCGGCGAAGATGCCGTCAACCTGAAAGTAGCCGAACAGTATGTGGGCGCCTTCGCGCAATTGGCGAAGACAAATAACTCGATTATCGTGCCGGCCAATCTGGGCGATATGAGTGGTTTGATCGCCGCGGCAATGCAGGTGGTCAAAACCCAGAAGCCGAAAGGTGGCGTGGCGATTCCTTGATTGCCGGTGAATAGCACACTCGTAGCAAGTTTTTCGTCAATACTGCCCGCCATATCGCGGGCAGTTTTCATTTGCGCCACTGGAATATATGGCAGCAGCAGGGCTGGAGTATCAGAGTTGGAATCAGTAGCGCTGAGAATATTTTCTTTATGCTATGCTGTGCGCACTTTCTGGGTTATATGCTGTCGTGCGACGCTTATCTTTTTGATTGAAGTGGAACCTGCTGCACCGATGTCCGCGATGGACGACGACGCGGGATTGGAGGCCGGTGCATGGTGGCCGATAGTATTGGCCCCGTGTATGTTTTGAATTGCAATTTTTAATTACTATAAATTGCAATGAAACAAAAAATACTGCAGAATAAATGTGACCGATGGCGCTGTATTGAATCGCCGCCGCACAAAATACAGGTACTGGCGCAGACGGTACACTGCGGTGTCCGTCCCCTTGATTGAAGACTTGCATCGCCTGAAAGCCGGGAAGTGGGGTTTTTGGAAAAGAATTGTAAAAAACAATCAAATCTTCAGAAAAAATCACCTCAATCGCGTTACAATTGGATAGAATTTAACTGTTCAGTTATATTTTTCAACTCACACAAGGAAATATCATGGATCTGTCCAGCTTATCCCTGTCCGAACTGCGCACCTTGCAGGACGACATCAAGAAGCAAATGAAAAAACGCGAACAAGACGATCTGTCCAAAGCGCGTGAACAAATCCTGGCGATCGCACAGAGCGTCGGCGTTTCCGTAAAAGATCTGGTTGGTACGGGTATCCGCGCTAAAACGGGCACGGTTGCCGTACGCTATCGCAATCCGGATGATGCGACGCAGCAATGGACTGGCCGTGGCCGTCAACCGAAATGGGTCAAAGAGTGGACCGATTCGGGCAAGTCGCGTGACCTGCTGAAGGTGTAATGTAATACGCCATTCATTCGGATGCTTGTCCTGAGCGGTAATACAGGTGTACAAGGCAGCATGCAAGCATCCGGAACTTTCCTCGTTTTTTGTCTTTGGCGAGGCAGGCAGAGTTGATGTCCTTCGCCGTATCTCCATGGCTTTTTCGCCAATAGCGCTTTATTTCCCGCCTTACCTCTTTCTTTTCCCTGCCTTATTCCGTCGCGCTGAGTTTTTCCCGCTTGCCGCAGGCAATCGGCAAAATAAAACCCGGCATATAGCCGGGCTTGTTGGTATTGGCGCAGCAGGCTGCGCGCGGTGCCGGATCAGCGGCGGTGCGATTTCATGGCCGCTTGCACTTCGCGCGCGCCATCGCGGTCGCGTTCCGCAGCGCGTTTGTCGTGCTGTTTCTTGCCCTTGGCCAGGCCGATTTCGCATTTCACGCGACCGCCCTTGTAGTGCAGGTTGAGCGGCACCAGGGTATAGCCGGAGCGTTCCACCTTGCCGATCAGTTTATCCATTTCAGCGCGGTGCAGCAGCAGCTTGCGCGTGCGTACGGCTTCCGGGTGGATATGGGTGGAGGCGGTCGGCAGGGCGCTGATATGCGCGCCGAACAGGAAGAGTTCATCGCCGCGGACGACGACGTAGGCTTCCTTGATTTGTACGCGGGCGTCGCGGATGGCTTTGACTTCCCAGCCTTCCAGCACGATGCCCGCTTCGTAGCGATCCTCGATAAAGTAGTCGTGGAAGGCTTTTCTGTTGTCTGCTATGGTCATGAGATGGTAAATGTGCGCGGGTCGGTTAAACTACTGTCTCGCGCAAGCGCGATAAAATCAAATGTATCCAACATCATAGCAAATGGTTCTTCAATGGCAGTAGTACATAAATCAGTTTTTCTCGGCTATAGCGCCGAACAAATGTTCGCGCTGGTGGCGGCGGTGGAAGATTATCCCAAATTCCTGCCCTGGTGCGGTGCGGTCGAGATTCGCGAGCGGGGCGAGAACACGGTCGTCGCCAGCGTGGGCATACATTACCACGGCGTACGCCAAAGCTTCACCACGTCCAACGAGAACGTGCCGCCGACGTCCATCAAGATGAAGCTGGTGGACGGTCCTTTCAAGACCCTCGACGGCGTGTGGACCTTCAAGGCCCTGCGCGAAGACGCCTGCAAGATCGAACTGGACCTGCACTACGAGTTTTCCAGCCGCGTACTGGAACAGATCATCGGCCCCGTCTTCGGCATGATTGCCAACAGCATGGTCGATTCCTTCTGCAAGCGCGCGGAGACCGTGTATGGCTGAGACCAGCATGCAGGTGCAAGTGTGTCACGCGCTGCCGGACAGCAGCTTTTTGCGCACCTTGACGGTGCCTGCCGGCACCACCATCGGGCAGGCGGTGGCGCTGAGCGGCTTGCTGCAGGAAATGCCCGGCATCGACCTGGCCGTGAACATGGTCGGCATCTATGGCAAAAAGAAGCCGCTCGATACCGTATTGCACGAGCATGACCGCGTGGAAGTGTACCGCCCCTTGCAGGCGGACCCGAAAGAGGCGCGCCGGCGCAGGGCCAGCGGCAAGCCTGCGAAGGGCTGAGCGGGCAGGGCGGCCGCTGCCTGGCGAGCGCCATTTTTTGCTATTTTCAAATATCTTTTCTATGCTGCAAGGACGGAGGGCGCTTTTTTCTGTATAATCTGCTTTTGCGCCAATAGGAAATGCTATGCGTCTACTTCAAAAAGCACTCACATTCGATGACGTGCTGCTCGTCCCAGCCTACTCCAACGTTCTGCCCGCCGATACGTCCCTCAAAACTCGCCTGACCCGCAACATCACCCTGAATATTCCCTTGCTGTCCGCAGCCATGGATACGGTGACGGAAGCCCGTCTGGCGATCGCGATGGCCCAGGAAGGCGGCATCGGCATCATCCACAAGAATTTGAATCCGAAGGACCAGGCACGTGAAGTGGCCCGCGTAAAGCGTTTCGAAGCTGGCGTGCTGCGTGATCCGATCACGATTCCGCCGGAAATGAAAATCCGCGACGTGATCGCACTGACGGAACAATACGGCATCAGCGGTTTCCCTGTCGTCAAAGGCAAGGAAGTCGTCGGCATCATCACCAACCGCGATTTGCGCTTTGAGCAGGAACTCGACGCGGAAGCTTCCGCCAAGATGACCCCGCGCGAAAAACTCGTCGTCGTCAAGGAAGACGCCGATACGGCCGAAGCCAAGCGCCTGATGAACAAGCACCGTCTCGAGCGCGTGCTGGTCGTCAACGACGCATTTGAGTTACGCGGCCTGATCACCGTCAAGGATATCCAGAAGTCGACCTCGCACCCGTTCGCGTCGAAAGACAGCCAGGGCAAACTGCTGGTCGGCGCTGCCGTCGGCGTCGGCGCCAAGGATGAAGAGCGCATCGACCTGCTGGTCGCCGCCGGTGTCGACGTGCTGGTGGTCGACACGGCCCACGGCCACTCGCAAGGCATCCTCGACCGCGTACGCTGGATCAAGACCAAGTACCCGCAAGTCGAAGTGATTGGTGGCAACATCGCTACCGCCGCCGCCGCCAAGGCGCTGGTGGAATACGGCGCCGATGCGGTCAAGGTCGGCATCGGTCCTGGCTCGATCTGCACCACGCGTATCGTCGCCGGCGTGGGCGTGCCGCAAATCACGGCCATCTCGAATGTTGCCGAAGCACTGGAAGGCACGGGCGTGCCATGTATCGCCGACGGCGGTATCCGTTTCTCGGGTGATATCTCGAAAGCGCTGGCCGCTGGCGCCTCGACCGTCATGATGGGTTCCATGTTTGCCGGTACGGAAGAAGCACCAGGCGAAGTGATCCTGTATCAGGGCCGCAGCTACAAATCGTACCGCGGCATGGGTTCGCTGGGCGCGATGTCCGACGGTTCGGCTGACCGTTATTTCCAGGATGCCACCATGAAGGCCGACAAGTTCGTGCCTGAAGGTATCGAAGGCCGCGTGGCCTACAAGGGCAGCGTGCTGGCGATCATCTTCCAGCTGGTGGGCGGCGTGCGTCAATCGATGGGGTACTGCGGCTGCGCCACCATCGACGAGCTGCGCGAAAAGGCGGAATTCGTGGAAATCACCTCGGCCGGCATGCGCGAGTCGCATGTCCATGATGTGCAGATCACGAAAGAAGCGCCAAATTATCGCTCCGAGTAAGCGGTAACGAAAGTCCAGACCGGCGCCCAGTGCGCCGGTTTTGCAATTGACCCTGAATAAAGCTCCGACCATGCATTCTAAAATCCTCATTCTCGATTTCGGTTCCCAAGTCACCCAGTTGATCGCCCGCCGCGTGCGCGATTCCGGCGTGTTTTCCGAAGTCTTCCCGTATGACGTCAGCGACGAATTCGTGCGCAACTATGGCGCCGCCGGCGTGATCCTGTCGGGCAGCCACAACTCCACGCTGGACGGCGACTCGCCGCGCGCGCCGCAAGCCGTGTTCGAGCTGGGCGTGCCCGTGCTGGGCATCTGCTACGGCATGCAAACCATGGCGGCCCAGCTGGGCGGCAAGGTGGAAAACGGCCTGGTACGCGAATTCGGCTACGCCGAAGTGCGCGCCCGCAGCCATACCAAGCTGCTCAACGGTATTGCCGACTTCGTCACCGACGAAGGCCACGGCATGCTGAAAGTATGGATGAGCCATGGCGACAAGGTGCTGGAAATGCCGCCAGGCTTCAAACTGATGGGCAACACCCCAAGCTGCCCGATCGCCGCCATGGCCGATGAAGAGCGCCAGTTCTACGGCGTGCAATTCCACCCGGAAGTAACGCACACGGTGCAGGGCAAGGCCATGATCGGCCGTTTCGTGCATGAAATCTGCGGCTGCAAGTCGGACTGGAACATGCCTGACTACATCAGCGAAGCGGTGGAAAAGATCCGCGCGCAAGTGGGCACCGATGACGTCATCCTGGGCTTGTCCGGCGGCGTCGATTCGTCCGTGGCCGCTGCCCTGATCCACCGCGCCATCGGCGACCAGCTGACCTGCGTCTTCGTCGACCACGGCCTGCTGCGCCTGGACGAAGGCAAGATGGTGATGGACATGTTCGCCAAGAACCTGGGCGTGAAAGTCATCCGCGTCGATGCGGAAGACCAGTTCATGGGCCACCTGGCCGGCGTCACCGACCCCGAGCAAAAGCGCAAGATCATCGGCCGCGAGTTCGTCGAAGTGTTCCAGGTCGAATCGGGCAAGCTGGTCAACGCCAAATGGCTGGCGCAAGGCACGATCTACCCGGACGTGATCGAATCGGCCGGTAAAGGTAAAAAAGGCCAGACCATCAAGAGCCACCACAACGTGGGCGGCTTGCCGGACACCATGAAGCTCAAGCTGCTGGAACCCCTGCGCGAACTGTTCAAGGACGAAGTGCGCAAACTGGGCGTGGCCCTGGGCTTGCCGCATGACATGGTCTACCGCCACCCGTTCCCGGGTCCGGGCCTGGGCGTGCGCATCCTCGGCGAAGTCAAGAAAGACTACGCCGACCTGCTGCGCCGCGCCGACGCCATCTTCATCGAAGAACTGCGCAACACGCCTTATGAGCCGGTGGTGGTGCCTGGCTTCGACCAGGATAGCGTACCGACCAACTGGTACGAAGCGACGAGCCAGGCTTTTGCCGTCTTCCTGCCCGTCAAATCGGTGGGCGTGATGGGCGATGGCCGCACCTACGAATACGTGGTGGCACTGCGCGCCGTGCAGACACAGGACTTCATGACGGCTCACTGGGCGCACCTGCCGCACAGTCTGCTGGGCAAGGTCTCGAACCGCATCATCAATGAAGTGCGCGGCATCAACCGCGTCGTCTACGATATTTCGGGCAAGCCGCCGGCGACCATTGAGTGGGAATAATCTCCCGTCCGGCACCGTAAGGTAACGCCGGGTCAATGCAACAGCTAAGCCCCTGATTTTTCAGGGGCTTTTTTTATTTTGTCTGGCAAACCCAAGCAACCCATGGCAGAGCCAAGCACGCTTTTTTGTGGGTATTTTTAAGGGGACTCAAATTGCCGTAGGGAATATTTAACATTTGGTTCTTACTGGTCATTTCCACCGCGAGGGTATCAATGAGGGTATTTTTTATGCCAAGTCATTGATTTTAAGGTTAATTTTAGGTTCCGGGGAAGCTCGTCGGGGCGAGGGTATCTGGGCCTCGCGAGTGGTGGTGGATATCACTTTTTTCGTACTCAGCGATTGATTGTTTGAAATGCGTCCGGTGCCGGTACAGACTTGTGAATGAATGGGAGGTGCCCATGCTGACCGATACAAAATTGAAAAATCTGAAACCAGCTGAAAAAGCCTACAAGGTGCCGGATCGTGATGGAATGTATGCAACGGTCCTTCCCAGTGGCACGATCTCGTTTCGCTATAACTACCGCCTCAATGGCCGATACGAAACCTTGGTGCTTGGACGGTACGGTGCCGGTGGCTTGAGTTTGCAAGAGGCGAGGGAGCGCCTGCAGGACGCGAAGAAAGCGCAATCGGAAGGCAAGTCCCCGTCGCGGCTCAAAGCCCAATCGCGCAATCAGCTGGCCGATGGAGAGCCTTTTAGCGTGTGGGCGGAGCGTTGGTTACTGAAGTACAAAATGGCGGAGTCGACGCGCGACATGCGGCGTGCGGTGTACGAACGCGATCTGAAACGCCCCTTTGGCAGTCTCCTGCTACATGAAATTACGCACAACGAGTTGCGTTCCGTATGCGATGCCATCCTCGCACGTGGCGCCCCCGCGACGGCCGTGCATGCGCGCGATATCGTGAAACTGGTCTTTAAGTACGCAGAACAAAGAGGGAAGAAGGTTGAAAATCCTGCGGATCTGGTTGCTCCCTCATCCATTGCTGTATTTGAGCCGCGCGACCGCGCGTTGGGTGCCGAAGAGATCGCGCTTTTCTACGAACATATCGAGTACGTGCAGTGCGCGCCGACCTTGCGCCTGGCTTGCAAATTACTGTTGCTCACGATGGTGCGCAAATCCGAACTGACGGACGCAACATGGAGTGAGGGTGCGCGCGGTCAATTGCAGTCCTACTTGACGCGACTACAAACTGCGGAGAGCATGCTGCGGCCCTACATGGGAACGCTGATCACGGTGAGGGGCGTCGTTATGACAGGGGACGGGGCGCCGCAGAGCTATATCGGGGCCACGCCATCGCAACGTAGCGACCCATATCTCAACGACGTTTTAGGTATGCAACCGCCTGGTTCTGTGATGCCTGGCGTGGAGACCCGTGACCAGAACCGGCTCGACTATTTTGTTGCTTTGAATGGTTCCGCTTAGAAGGAGTACTGGGCCGAGGAATGGCTGCTGGGGGGAAAGCTCGGCAACACCTTGTCGGGCACGTTCGGGCGGTGGTGGGCGGGAGCGGATGTGGCCTTGGCCGGGAAAGTGAGTTCGTCGGCTGGCGGCAATCTGAGCGCCAGTAAAATCACCGATAAAAGCATGCCGTTACGATTGCTCCCGTCGGAACAAGCCGTCCTTGCGCAAATAGGCAAACTGCCCAACACGACGCTGCAAGGCGACCTGCGCGAGTATGTGGCCAATAGCTATTTCATGCGAAATGGATTCACGTCGTTTGAGGGTAAATGCGGTAGAAATTGCTTTGATGGGGTATATGTCAAGGGGGATCTGGTGTATATCAACGAGGTCAAACCGTTGAATGCGAATGGGTCGATAAAACTCACTGGAGCGAATAGCGGAACTAAGCTGGACGCACAGATGACCGATGAATGGATATCTGGAGCGATTAAGCGTCTTAATGACTCAGGTGACGAAACTTTGATGCAGACCGCCGCGTTGTTGACCAAGGCGAAGAATAGCGGTCGACTTGTAAAAATGGTTACAGGTGTTGGCGATGATGGGGCAGTGGTCATAAAATTAAATGGAGGTAAAAAGTGACGGTAGAACGTAGTCCAGCAGACAGGTTGAAAAATCTTTTGTCGATTTTTGAGGGGGGAGTTCCCGACTCCGTTGATAGCTATATGTATCGGCGCAAGCAAATGCGGCTAGGTGCTGTTCTCACAACTCTGGCTGAACACGCGCGTGCGTGCGCCATTTACGGTTTCTTCGTGGAAAGAAATCTCGATAAGTTCAAGCAGAACTGTTATCTCGCTAGCCGGTTGACACTGGCGAGCATTGTGCAGGATGGTGGCGCGAGCTTCTGTGTTGGAGGTGAATTGTTGTATGGTATGCTTTCCGACAACGAGAAAGTGATCGCAGCAATCGCAGTTGCGGAAACCGAAGAGCTTATTCGACAGCGTAACGCCCCCACCCTCACTGCATTTCATGTCCACATGATCCAACTTGCATTGCGTGGTGACGACGGTGCCTTACTGTCCAAAATTGAGAAGGTGGCCAAGAATGGCCGCAAGCCAGATCGTGCCGATAGTGCTGCAGGCCAGGATTTTTTCTCCCTTTTGCTTAAACGTGACCAAGCTGGCTTGGAGAATTTCATACAGACGCGAAGCGCAAGCATCAAAAGCTCGGATGTGGCCGAGGAGGATTTCTTTTCCTATCTGGGTGTACTGCAGACCAAGCTATGCTGGATCAGGGGTATTCCTGTCCAAATCGATAGCCCTCTGGTACCGATGGCATTGATGCCGGTGCGCCCCTTGGCGCACTATGACGATGTCTATGAATTTCTTGCTCCTGAATGGGTTCCTGCTCCCCAAGGTGTCGTCGCAGACATTCTCCGTTGGCTAAAAAGACAGTTTAAGTAATTCGGTAAGCTGCTGAGCCAGCAGCGGGCCGGGGGCAGGTCCATCATTCATATACGATCTCAGCCTTGGCCGTCTTGATCTGCAGCAGGTGCGCTTTACTAAATACCGATACGGCTCGACTGACTGTTTTGCTCGATACGTGAAAAGCGGCGGCAGTGTGGAGCATGGTATAGGCCGTAGAAAGTTGTTGGGCCATATGTTTGTGAGATTGATTGTTCTCGCTAGTGAAGTACTGATCCCGTGTGGGTATTTCTGAGGGTATCGGCAACTGAATAACGTGGAAAACACTGAAAAATCAAGCGTTTAGCCAGCTCGTTGACAATCGAGTGGGAGCGAGTCCCCATAAAGAAACTTTGCATTTCCGAATAAAGCGAGTAAGCCAAAGCCCTGTTTTTACAGGGCTTTTTTTTTATACATCAATGCCGGACGCCATTGCCTGCTGTGCCGCCGCCGGGCCGCGCGGGGTTTTACTAGTGGTAATTGGATAGTTGAAAGACAGTTACCAAACAGCTAAAGTTCTCAAGAAATAAATAAAGTTGCCCTATAGAAATAATTAATTTATAATTTCCTTACGTAAATAATTACTTAAGGCAACATATGCACCTGCGCTTGACGCCATGGTGCGGTGTATTTTTGTTCAGCGGCACCTTGTGTGCCGCCGTGTCCGCGCAGACCCGTCCCGAAATCGCGCCGCCGCTTCCCACCCCGCCTGGCAGCAGCCAGCGCGACGATGCCAGCCAAGAATTGATCCGCCAGCAAGAACGCGAGCGCCTCCTGCGCCAGCAGCAGGAGCGCACGCCCGACGTGCGCCTGCTCGAGGCCCCCGCGGCCGCAGCCGCGAACCGCCTGCCCACAGGCGAATCGCCGTGCTTTACCATCGATCATCTGCAATTGCGGGGCGAGGACGCCGCCCGGTTCCAATGGGCGCTGGCCGCCGCCGGGCACGACGACCTGGGGGCGCCGGACTCGCCGCTGGGACGCTGCCTGGGCACGCAGGCCATCAATGTGCTGATGGGGCGCATGCAGAACGCCATCATCGCGCGCGGCTTTGTCACCACGCGCGTGCTGGCCGAGCCGCAGGACCTGAGCCGTGGCACCCTGGCCTTGACGCTGATACCGGGGCGTATCCGCCAGATCGGCTTTGCGCCCGGCACCAACCCCCGCGCCACCTGGTGGAATGCCGTGCCGGCGCGGCCGGGCGACTTGCTCAATGTGCGCGATACGGAACAGGCGCTGGAAAACTTCAAGCGCGTGCCGACGGCCGAGGCCGATATCCAGATCATGCCGGCCGAAGGCGGCAATGCGAAGCCGGGCGAGAGCGACCTGCAGATCCAGTGGAAGCAGGGTTTGCCGTTCCGCCTGGCGCTGGGCCTCGACGACGGCGGTTCGCGCTCGACGGGCAAACTGCAGGGCAGCGTGACTCTGTCGTATGACCACTGGCTGACCCTGAACGATCTGTTTTACCTGAGCCTGAACCAGAACGTTGACGGCAACCGCAATGGTCCGCGCGGCACAGGCGGCATGGTGGCCCACTATTCGATTCCCTACGCCTACTGGCTGCTGGCCTTCACGGCCAGCGACAGCCGCTATCACCAGTCCGTGGCCGGCATCAGCCAGGATTACAACTACAGCGGCGCCAGCCAAAACAAGGAAGTGAAACTGTCGCGCCTGGTGTACCGCGACGCGTCGCGCAAGACGACGCTGTCCCTGCGCGGCTGGCAGCGTGCAGCGCAAAACTTCATCGACGACACGGAAGTGGAAGTGCAGCGCCGCCGCATGGCCGGCTGGGAACTGGGCCTTGGCCACCGCGAATTCCTGGGGCAGGCCACCCTGGACCTCAACCTGCAATACCGGCGCGGCACGGGCGCGATGCATGCGATGGCGGCGCCCGAGGAAGCGTTTGGCGAGGGTACGTCGCGTTTCAAACTGATCCTGGCCGACGCGGCCCTGTCGGCGCCGTTCAAGCTGGCCGGCCAGCCGCTGCGCTACGCGGGCAGCTGGCGCATGCAGCACAACCGCACGCCGCTGGTGCCGCAGGACCGCTTTGCCATCGGCGGGCGCTACACGGTGCGCGGCTACGACGGCGAAAGCAGCCTGTCGGCCGAACGCGGCTGGCTGCTGCGCAACGAGCTCGGCGTGCCGCTGGGCAGCAGCGGCCAGGAAGCGTATGCGGGCCTGGACCACGGCGAAGTAGCGGGACCGTCCGCCGAATGGCTGATCGCGCGGCGCCTGACGGGCGGCTTTGTCGGCTTGCGCGGGCAGTGGCTGGGCGTGCAGTACGACGCCTTTGTCGGCTGGCCCGTGCGCAAACCTGAGCTGTTCCGTACGGCCAGCCATACGGCCGGCTTCAATTTGAACGCGAGCTTTTAATCATATATCCGACACCATGAGTACCTCTTCTTTGGACATTATCGCCCCCGCCTTGGGCTTGCCTGGGCACAGCGAGGCAGAACTGTTTGGCGCGCTGACATGGCTTTGCATGCATTCTAAGAATCATCGCGATCTGCCGCTAGCGTCTTTCAGCCAGACTTTGTTGAATCCGATCAAACAGCAGCAGTTCATGCTGGCGTTGACGTCGCTCGATGGCGTTCAGCAGCCGGTGGCTTACGTGGCCTGGGCAAATTTCGATGCCGATGCCGAAAGCCGCTATCTGGCAGACGGTAACCATACCTTGATGCGCCCGGAAGACTGGAATAGCGGCGACCGCATGTGGATTACGGACTGGGTCGCTCCATTTGGCCACACGGCATCGTTCGTACGCGAAGTTTCTACACGCCTTTCCGAATCCTGTTACCGGTTTTTGTATCACAAGGGAGACGAGACGGGTTTGCAAGTAAAAACATCCCGCGGTTGCGCGGTTTCCAAGGAGCAGGCGGCCAGCTGGTGGAGCGCCAGGCCCATGCATGCCAATTACGCCAAAACGACATCCATTTAAATATTTATAACACCTAGCGCAGCAAGTTTTGTTAGGTGTTCTCAACGAGAAGAATCCATGAATAAGCACCTGTACCGCATCATATTCAATCAACGCCGTGGCCAATTGATGGTGGTGGGCGAGAATGCCACGTCGCAAGGTAAAGCTCCTGGCGGCGAAAGTGTCATGAACGACGGTGCAGGGGGAGGTGGCGCGGAATTGACGCTGGCAACGTTGCGGCCGGCCTGCCTCGCGGTATTCAGTGCCTTGGGCATGCTGCTTTTTGTGACCGGTGCTGCGCATGGTCAGGTCGTGGCGGATCGCAATGCCCCGGGAGGCCAGCGTCCAACCGTGTTGCAGACAGCAAATGGCATACCGCAAGTGAATATCCAGACGCCGAGCGGGGCAGGCGTGTCGCGCAATACGTATAGCCAGTTTGACGTGCAGAGCAATGGCGTCATCCTGAATAACAGCCGTGGCAATACGCAAACCCAGACCGGTGGCTGGGTACAAGGCAATCCGTGGCTGGCCGGCGGCAGCGCGCGCGTCATCCTGAACGAAGTCAATTCCGCCAATCCCAGCCAGTTGCGCGGCTATGTCGAAGTGGCGGGACAACGCGCAGAGGTCATCATCGCCAATCCTTCCGGGGTAGCTGTGGATGGCGGCGGCTTTATCAACGCCAGCCGCGTGACGTTGACGACAGGTTCTCCCATTGTCAATGGCGGCAATCTCGACGGCTATGTGGTGCAGCGGGGCATGGTCACCGTCAGCGGCAGGGGACTGGATACGTCACAAAGCGATTACACGTCCATTCTGGCGCGGGCTGTGCAAGTGAATGCTGGCATATGGGCCAACGATCTGCGGGTCGTCACGGGCGCGAACCGGATGGATGCAAATCATGCGGTCGAGGCTGCCGCATCTGGCGATGGCGCGAAGCCTGCGTTTGCATTGGACGTCGGCCAGTTGGGCGGCATGTATGCCGGAAAAATTACACTGATAGGCACCGAGGCTGGTATCGGTACGCGTAACGCCGGAACCGTGGCCGCATCGGTGGGTAATGTGGTGCTGCATTCGGATGGCTGGATCAGCAACAGTGGCTATATTCAGTCTGGTGCTGAAGGTGGCCAGGTACAGGCCAGCGCAGCGGGGGATTTGCAAAATGCGGGCACGATTTATGCCGCAGGCGATACTGGTATTTCAAGCGGTGGTGATATCAGCAACAACGGCGTGATCGCTGCTGCTGGCAATACTGCGCTGCATGGAGGCGGCCGCGTTGATTCAGCCGCCGGTGCGGTGCTGGCTGCTGGCCTGAATGCTGACAATATGCTTCGTCCAACGGGCGATTTGACCGTCGAGGCAAATGCCGGTGCAGGTATCCATGGCATCGGCGCCGCGGGCAATACGGTGCGGATTGCGGCAACCGCAGTCGATCTCGCCGGGGCTAATCTGTCCGCCAGACAGCTTTCTGCCGTGGCAAGCCAGGGAGACCTGGATGCCCGGCACGCCGGGCTGGCCGCGCGCGACACGCTGGCGCTGCAGACCACGCGTTTACTGCGTACCGATGGTGCGCAGGCAACGGGCGGAGAGGTGAGTATTGCTGCGCATGACATATCGAATGTGGGCGGCCAGATTTTGCAACTTGGCGAAGGCGACCTTGCGCTTCGTCTGCCTGGTCAACTCGATAATAGTGCTGGACGGATTGCCACCAATAGCCACAACCTGACCGTGGATGTGGCGGCGCTGGTCAATACAGGCGGCAAGATCGAACATGCGGGCACGGGTGCCCTTGCTATTCATGCCGCCTCGCTGGCAAATCAGCGTGGACAGATAACCGGCAATGGCGACCTTGCGCTCGCGGCTGACGCAGTGGACCACCGCGAGGCGACAACGCTGGCCAGGCATCTGACTGTGCAAGCAGGTACGCTGGATAACCGCGGTGGCAGCCTCATTCAAACGGGAACCGAGCAAACAACGGTGGATGTTGCGCGGGGGCTGGAGAATAGCGGCGGCAGGCTGGAAACCAACGGCAGTCTTGGCCTGTCGGCAGCCAGTGTGCTGAGCGAGCATGGCCGCATTGCCGCAGCGCAGGCCGTCAACATGAACGTTGCCGGGGGCCTGAACAACACGGGCGGTGTGTTGGCTGCTGGACTTTCCCTGACCTTGAATGCTGGCGACGTGAACAATACGCGCGGCCAGATCCAGGCGGTATCCGGTGCGGCCAGCCTGGCCATCGGCGATTTGCGGAATACGGCCGGCAGCGTGTTTGCGGCGGGTGACCTGGCGATTGCGGCCGGCAAGGTCGACAACAGCGGCAGCCTGTACGCAGGCGCGCATCAAACGCTCAAGGCGACGGGTGCCATTGTGAACACGGGCGTGATCGCGGCGCAGGGCAATGCGACGCTCCAGGCGGCCAGCCTGGACAGTTCGGCATCGAGCCTGCTGGGCGCGGGCGTGAAGGCCGATGGCGGCTTGCTGGCGGCGGGCGACTTGCGCGTGACGACGGCACAGGCGCTGCTGGCCAAGGGACAAAACCTGGCGGCGGGCCAGCTGGCCCTGAGCGGCGCGGCGCTGGACCTGACGGGCAGCCAGACGGGCGCGGCGAACATCGCATTGACGGCGACACAGGGCGATGTGCTGACGCGCCAGGCACTGCTGACGACGCCGGGCACCCTGGCGGTGACGGCGGGAGCACATGCGGGCCAGACCCTGGTCAATGAACAGGGGCAACTGAGCGCGGGGCAGCTGGACTTGCAACTGAGTAACCTGGACAACCGCCGCGGCACCGTGGTGCAGACGGGCGCCGGCGATACGCGCATCGTGTTGAGCACGCCGGCCGGCGTACTGGACAACACCAGCGGCCGCATCGCCGTCAACAGCGCGAATGCGACCCTGGATGCGGGCAAGCTGATGAATACGGATGGCAAGCTCGAACATGCGGGCAACGGCACGCTGGCGCTCCACGCGGCAACGCTCGATGGCGAGCGCGGCAGCATCCTCGGCAATGGCCTGGTGCGCATCGACGCGGGCATCATGCGGCATGACCAGGCCAGCACGGTGGGGCAGCAAGTGACGCTGCAGGCCGATAGCCTGAGCAACCGTGGCGGCCATGTGCTGCAGACGGGCAATGCGGCGATGACGGTAGCCACGACGGGACAGCTCGACAACAGCGGCGGCGAGATCGGCGGCAACGGCGGCGTGCAGGTGCGGGCCGGCGTGCTGGACAACAGCAAGGGCCGCATCACGTCCGCGGCTGCGGCATCTGTCGCCAGCAAGGGTGCTGTGAATAACACCGATGGCGTGCTGGCGGCGACCACCGACCTGCAGGTCGGCGGTGCCGCGCTGGACAATACGCGTGGTGTCGTGCAAACGGGCACCGGTGCCTTGGCGCTGGATGTGGCCAGCCTGCTGAACCAGCAGGGCACGCTGAGCGCGGGCACGGACCTGGCGGCCAGGGTCGGCGGGGATCTGAACAACTCCGGCTTGCTGTATGCGGGCCGCGACCAGCTCCTGGTCGTCGGCGGCACGCTCGGCAACAGCGGCTCGCTGGCGGCGGGACGCGATGTCAGTGTGCAAGCAGGCAGCATCGACAGCAGCGGTTTGCTGGGCGCGGGCATGCGGGCCGATGGCACGCTGGGCCAGGCAGGCAGCCTGGTCGTGACGGCTACGCAGGCTTTACGGGCGACAGGCCAGAACTTGGCAGGGGGCGACGCAGTGCTGGACGGCGCCGCGCTGGACCTGACGGGCAGCCAGAGCAGTGCTGCGAATATTGCGCTGACGGCGCGCGCAGGCGACGTCCTCACCAGCCAGGCGCAGGTGAGCACGGCAGGCTTGCTGGCGATCACGGCCAATGGCAACAATGGACAGGTACTGGTGAATGCGGGCGGCCAGCTGAGTGCGGGACAACTGGCGCTGGCGGCGGCCAATGTGCGCAATGTGAAGGGAACGATCGTGCAGTCGGGCGCGGGCAGTACCGTCATCGACACGGGCGTGCTGGACAATACGGGTGGGCGCATCGCCGTCAACAGCGGCAACTTGAGTCTGGGCGCAGGCGCGCTGACGAATATCGATGGCAAGATCGAACATGCGGGCACGGGCACGCTGGCGATTCGCGCCACGAACCTGTATGGACAGCGGGGCCAGATCTCAGGCAACGGTGCATTGGTCGTGACGGCCGATAGCTTCGACCACCGCGACGGCGCATTGCTGGCCAGGCAGGTGACGCTGCATACCGGCACCCTGGATAATCGCCAGGGCAGCGTCACGCAGACGGGAACTGGCAGTGGCAGCGTGGCGGCCACCGGTCATCTGGACAACCGTGGCGGCAAGATTGAAGGCAATGGCGACATGGCGCTGAGCGCCGACATGCTGTTGAATCAGAACGGGCGCCTGGCGTTCGCCGGCGCGGCCGAGATCGTTACTGGCTCGCTGGACAATACCGATGGAGGCGTGCTGGCAGGCGGCCTGAATATACGTGGCGGCGACGTGAACAATACGCGCGGCCAGATCCAGGCGGTATCCGGTGCGGCCAGCCTGGCCATCGGCGATTTGCGGAATACGGCCGGCAGCGTGTTTGCAGCGGGCGACCTGGCGATTGCGGCCGGCAAGGTCGACAACAGCGGCAGCCTGTACGCAGGCGCGCATCAAACGCTCAAGGCGACGGGCGCCATTGTGAACACGGGCGTGATCGCGGCGCAGGGCAATGCGACGATCCAGGCGGCCAGCCTGGACAGTTCGGCATCGAGCCTGCTGGGTGCGGGCGTGAAGGCCGATGGCGGCTTGCTGGCGACGGGCGACTTGCGCGTGACGACGGCACAGGCGCTGCTGGCCAAGGGACAAAACCTGGCGGCGGGCCAGCTGGCCCTGAGCGGCGCGGCGCTGGACCTGACGGGCAGCCAGACGGGCGCGGCGAACATCGCATTGACGGCGACACAGGGCGATGTGCTGACGCGCCAGGCACTGCTGACGACGCCGGGCACCCTGGCGGTGACGGCGGGAGCACATGCGGGCCAGACCCTGGTCAATGAACAGGGGCAACTGAGCGCGGGGCAGCTGGACTTGCAACTGAGTAACCTGGACAACCGCCGCGGCACCGTGGTGCAGACGGGCGCCGGCGATACGCGCATCGTGTTGAGCACGCCGGCCGGCGTACTGGACAACACCAGCGGCCGCATCGCCGTCAACAGCGCGAATGCGACCCTGGATGCGGGCAAGCTGATGAATACGGATGGCAAGCTCGAACATGCGGGCAACGGCACGCTGGCTCTCCACGCGGCAACGCTCGATGGCGAGCGCGGCAGCATCCTCGGCAATGGCCTGGTGCGCATCGACGCGGGCATCATGCGGCATGACCAGGCCAGCACGGTGGGGCAGCAAGTGACGCTGCAGGCCGATAGCCTGAGCAACCGTGGCGGCCATGTGCTGCAGACGGGCGATGCGGCGATGACGGTAGCCACGACGGGACAGCTCGACAACAGCGGCGGCGAGATCGGCGGCAACGGCGGCGTGCAGGTGCGGGCAGGCGTACTCGACAACAGCAAGGGCCGCATCACGTCCGCGGCTGCGGCATCTGTCGCCAGCAAGGGCGCTGTGAATAACACCGATGGCGTGCTGGCGGCGACCACCGACCTGCAGGTCGGTGGTACCGCGCTGGACAATACGCGTGGTGTCGTGCAAACGGGCACCGGTGCCTTGGCGCTGGATGTGGCCAGCCTGCTGAACCAGCAGGGCACGCTGAGCGCGGGCACGGACCTGGCGGCCAAGGTAAGTGGCGATCTGAACAACTCCGGCTTGCTGTATGCGGGCCGCGACCAGCAGCTGACCGTGGGCGGTCTGCTGAACAACACGGCTTCCATCGCCGCCGCCAATCACACAACGATCTCCGCTGGCAGCGTCACCAGCAGCGGCTTGCTGGGTGCCGGCATGAAAGCGGATGGCAGTCTGGGTACGGCAGGCAATCTGACCGTCAACGCGGATGGCGTGCTGCAAGCGAGCGGGCAGAACCTGGCGGCGGGCAGCGCCGTGCTAATGGGTTCCAGCGTAGATCTGTCGGCCAGCCAAACGGGCGCTGGCAATATCGCCATCACCGCGCGCAGCGGCGACGTACTGACAAACAAGGCAGTCATTTCCGCCAGCAACGTGCTGGCCATCACCGCCAATGCCAATAATGCCCAGGCGTTGGTGAACAGCCAGGGTCAGCTGGTGGCGGGCCAATTGCAGTTGAATGTGGCGAATCTGGACAATGCCAGCGGCGACATCGTGCAGACGGGCACAGGCGATACCGTGATTACCACCGGTAAGCTGGACAACACGGCCGGCCGCATCGCCGTCAACAGTAATAACCTGGCCCTGAACGCGACGGTGTTGACGAACCTTAACGGCAAGCTGGAGCATGCAGGTGCGGGCATACTGTCCATCAACGCGGGCCAGTTCAACAACCAGTTCGGCAAGATCACGGGCAATGGCAAGCTCGACATCACGGCAGTCGCCTTCGATCACCGCAATGCGACGACGGTGGCGAATCAGATGACCGTCAACGCCGGCAGTCTGGATAATCGCGCCGGCAGTCTGGCGCAGACGGGCGCGGGCATGCTGACGGTGACTGCCACCGGGCAGCTGGACAATACGGGCGGCAAGATCGAGAGCAATGGCGATGCATTGGTGAAAGCTGGCGCCTTGCTGAACAATACGGGCCGCGTCGTGGCGGCGCAAGATGTCGAATTGAAAGCGGGAAGCCTGGACAATACGGAAGGCACGGTGGCGGCCGGGCGTCACTTGGTCTTGAACGGTGGTGACATCGACAATACCAAGGGGCAATTGCAAGCCGTTGCCGGTAACGCGACCTTGAACGTCGGCAAGCTCCACAACACTGCTGGCAGCGTGTTTGCAGGCGCCAACTTGAACGCCACGCTTTTCAGCTTGAATAACACGGGCAGCATGTATGCTGCCGGGAATCAATCCATTACCGCCAGCGGCGGCGTCGCCAATACGGGTGTGATTGCGGCGCAAGGCAATACCAGTCTTGCGGCCAATAGCCTCGATAGCAGTGCAAGCAGCTTGATCGGTGCAGGCATGCAGGCCGATGGCAAGCTGGGCGCGGTTGGTGACTTGACGATCAATACCGCGCACATGCTGGCCGCACATGGCCAGAACCTGGCGGCCGGCGCGGCGAACCTGTCGGGCGCCAATGTGGATATCACGGGTAGCCAGACCGGTGCAACGCAGATCAGCCTGGCCGCGACGAGCGGCGATGTGTTGGCCGCCAAGGCCGTGGTGAGCACGCCGGGCACGCTGACGGTCCGCGCGCACGATACCTTGCGCAATACGGAAGGGCAACTCAGTGCCGGCCAGCTTGACCTGCACGTGGGTCACCTGGATAACACCAAGGGCACCGTGATCCAGACGGGCACGGGCGACACCGTCATCCAGACGGGCAAACTGGACAATAGCGTGGGACGCATCGCCGTCAATAGTAATAATTTGATCTTGGGCGCGGCCAGCTTGACGAATGCGGGCGGCAAGATCGAGCATGCGGGTGCAGGTACCCTGGCCATCACGGCGGCCACCTTGCAGGGCGCAGGCGGCAGCATCATCGGCAATGGCGCCGTCGATCTCAAGGCCGGTCTGTTTGACCATGCCAACGCCACCACCACGGGGCGGTCCCTGAGCGTGCAGGCTGACAGCTTGAGCAACCGGGGTGGCCATTTGCTGCAGACGGGCGCGGGCGGTATGACGGTGGCCGTCAGTGGCCAGCTCGATAATACGAATGGGGAGATGGCCGGCAACGGCGTGTTGTCGCTGCAGACCGGCAGCCTGGACAATACCAAGGGCAAAATCACCTCGGCAACGTCCGCCGACATCGTCAGCACTGGCGCACTCGTCAATACCGACGGCGTGATCGCGGCGGCGACCGATCTGCACCTGGGCGGCGCCATCGACAATACGCGCGGCCTGCTGCAGGCAGGCACGGGCGCCTTGAGCCTGGATGCGGCCAGCGTGCGCAACGTACAAGGCACACTCGGCGCGGGCACGGATATCACGGCCAAGGTCAGCGGCGACGTCCTCAACGCTGGCGTGCTGTATGCGGGCCGCAACCAGACCCTGGAGATCGGTGGTTTGCTCAGCAATACCGGTTCGCTGGCGGCCCTGGGCAATACGGCGATCACGGCGGGCAGCCTGGGCGGCAATGGATTGCTGGCGGCAGGCATGCGCGCCGATGGCAGCTTTGCCTCGGCTGGCGATTTGACGGTGAAAACGGCCGGCGCCTTGCAAGCTGGCGGCCAGAACATGGCGGCGGGCCAGTTGCAATTGACGGGCGGGTCGGTCGACGTGGGCGGCAGCCAGACCAGCGCAGCCAATGTCGGCTTGACGGCCTTGACGGGCAATGTGACGACCAGCAAGGCCATCGTATCGACGAATGGCTTGCTGGCCATCACGGCGAATGCCGCCAACGGGCAGGCACTGGTCAACCAGGGCGGCAGCCTGAGCGCCGGGCAGCTGGCCCTGCGGGTGGCCAATCTGGACAATACCAAGGGTACCTTGATACAGACGGGCACGGGCGACACGGTCATCGAGACGGGCAAGCTGGATAACACCGGCGGGCGCATCGCCGTCAACAGCGCCAATCTGCGCCTGCAGGCGGGCGACCTGACGAATATCGATGGCAAGATCGAACATGCGGGCAAGGGTGTGCTGGATATCCACGCCACGCATCTTTACGGCCAGCGTGGCCAGCTCACGGGTAATGGCGCGCTGCAAGTGGCGGCCGATTACGTCGATCACCGCAATGCCAGCGCGATTGCGCGCCAGCTGACGGTGACGAGCGGTGCCCTGGACAATCGTCAGGGCGAGATCATCCAGTTAGGAACCGACCTGGCGAGCATCGTTGCCACGCGTAGTCTGGACAACAGCGGCGGCAAGATCGAGGGCAATGGCGATGTGCAGGTCGAAACGGCGACCCTGCTCAACGACCATGGCCGTCTTGTTTCGGCACAGAATCTCGGTGTGAACGCCAGTACGGCTTTGAACAATACTGAGGGAAATATTCTGGGTGGGCGCAAGCTGACACTGCGCGGTGGTGCAGTGGATAATACGCGCGGCCAGATCCAGGCGCTCGATGGCAATGCGGAGCTGGCTATCGGCGACCTGAACAATACTGGCGGCAAGGTGTTTGCCAGTATCGACCTGAATACGGTTGCCGCCAACGTCGTCAACAGCGGCAGCCTGTATGCTGGTGCCAACCAGACTCTGCGTGCCTCGGGCGATGTCAGCAATACTGGCACTATCCTGGCGCAAGGACACAACACGATCAATGCAGGCAGTCTGACCGGTTCCGCGTCGAGTTTGCTGGCTGCGGGCGTCAAGGCCGATGGCAGTTTGTTGGCCGCAGGCAACCTGAACGTGACGACGGCCCAGGCCTTGCGCGCCTCCGGTCAGAATCTGGCTGCGGGCAACATGGTTTTCAGCGGTGCTACGGTGGATGTGGCGGGGAGCCAAACCAGTGCGTCGAACATCGCGCTGAACGCGAGCGCGGGTGACGTCTCCACCAGCGGCGCCGTGGTAACGACCCCTGGCACACTTGAAGTCCATGCCGCCAATCACTATGGCCAGCGTTGGGAGAACGGCCGCGGCCAGGTCAGCGCAGGTCAATTGACCGTGCAAGTGGCGAACCTGGGCAATGTACAGGGCAGCATCATCCAGACGGGCAGTGGCGCCAGTTCGCTCAACCTCACTTCGCCCGGCGGCGTACTCGATAATACGAGCGGACGCATCGCCGTCAACAGCGTCAGTTTGAACCTGAACGCTGGCGTGCTGGCAAATACGGACGGCAAGATCGAACATGCGGGTAGCGGAACACTGACGATGCATGCAGGCCAGATCAGCGGCCAGCGGGGCCAGATCACCTCGAATGGCAGTCTGGACATGACCGCGGCGGCGCTTGACCATCGCAATGCCAGCACGATCGCGCAGCAGGTAACGATCTCATCCGGTACGCTCGACAATCGTCAAGGAAATATTACCCAACTCGGCCTCGGACAGACCGCTATCGGCGCCAGCCAGAGCCTGGATAACCGCGGCGGCACGATCGCCAGCAATGGCAGCACCAGCATCGCTGCCTACTCTTTGAATAACCAGGGCGGCACGCTGCAGGCGGCTGGCAGCGGCAGCCTGGATATTCGCGGTGGCGGCACGCTGGACAACAGCAAGAGTGGCGTGATCGCAGCCGGCGGCAATTTCACGGCGGCGGTGGGCGAGCTGTTGAACCAGGGCGGCAAACTGACGGCTGGCGGTACGCTGCACGCCAGCGCGGCCCAGGTGCTGCGCAACGAGGCCGGCTTGCTGGCCGCGACGGGTAACGTCGAACTGGCGGCTGGGTTCCTGGACAATACCGGCGGTAATGTTGCCACAGTGGCAGGTAACTTGAATGTCATCAGCGGCGGCGTCTTGAAAAACGACGGCGGCACGCTGCAGGCCGTTGGCGACATCACGCTTCGGAGTGCTGACTTGAGCAATACGGTCGCTGCCGGACAAGGCGCCGCCGGTATGATTGTTGGCAAGAATATCCGGATCGATACGGGCCTATGGGCGCTGGATAACCATCTGGGCACCATCGCCGCCAGCGAGACGCTGAGCGTGTACTCCGGCCCGTTGACGAATGACGGCGGCCTGTTGCAGTCTGGCGCTGGCATGCGCATCGACACGCGCGGCCAGGTCCTGAGCAACGGTAGCGCTGGCGCCTATGCTGCGCGCAACCAGGGCAATGTCGGCGGCATCGTCAGCGGTGGCGACGCCGTTCTGTCGATAGGCAGCTGGAACAACACGGCAGGTTATTTCGGTGCGGCAGGGGCGATCAGCGGCACCACCGGTTTGATCAACAATGCGGGTGGGCAGATCGTCGGCCAATCCAGCCTGGCGTTGTCTGGCGCTGGCCTCGATAACCAGAATGGCCAGATACAGGTGGTGGGCAAGCTGTCGTTCGCTACTCCCGGCGGCATCGACAACCGGAATGGATTGATACGCTCCGGCGCCACGGTCAGCCTGACGGCGGGCACGATCGACAACAGCACGACGCAAGGCAGTAACCAGGGTATCGAGGCGATTAACGCCATCCTGACGACGGGCTCGCTGAGCAACCGGGCGGGAGCGTTGCGCACCGATGGCAATCTGGATATCGTCGGCTCAGGTGTTTTTGATAATACACAAGGTCTGGCCAGCGCCGGCAGGGCGCTGAGCGTGGCCGATCTGGCGGCGAACCGCAGCCTTGCCATCATCAATACGGGAGGGACGGTGATTGCCGGCGCGCTGGCCGATGTGCGTGCCGCCAGTCTGACGGGCGATGGACGCCTGTTGTCGCAGCTGGACATGAACCTCGATCTGAGCGGTGGCTATAGCCATGGCGCCGGTGCGGAGCTCGTCGCCAACCGCAACCTTGGCATCGCCACCGGTGGTCAATTCCTGAACATGGGCAAAGTGCGCGCGGGCGGCACATTGACCCTGCGTACCAATTCCAACATCGATAACACGGCCTACGGTGACATCAGCGCGACCATCACACGCCTCAGTGCCGGCGGTCTGCTGGTGAATCGGGGCGTGATCGACGGTGTTGCCACTGAGATTAATGCAAACATCATTCATAACATTGGCACCGGACGCATCTATGGTGATCAGCTCAGCATTGGTGCCGGGACCCTGAACAATGATGTGGAAAATGGTGTTGCCGCGACCATCGCTGCGCGCAACGACCTGCAGATTGGCGCACAAACCATCAATAACTTCGAACACGCGCTGATTTTCAGCGCCAACAGCCTGTCTATCGGCGGCAGTATTGACGGCAATCGCCAGGCGACCGGGCGCACGGCGGTCTTGAATAACGCCAGCGCCACCATCGAAGCGTTGGGCAGCCTGAGCATGAGCGCTGCCCAGATCAATAATCTGAATAAGCATATTCAGATGAAAATGTCCTCATCGACGAAACAGGAGTCCGTGACCGAGTACCAGGGCGCCGGCGCGGCGAAACGCTATGTCGCCGGCACGCCGGGCGTGGAGACATATGATGACGAGTCGCTGCATCTGCGCACGCCAGATGGCGCGTATGAAGTGTGGACGCTCTACAAGACCACGCGTACTTCGCGCCAGAGCGAGATCGTCAGTTCCGACCCCGGGCGCATCATTGCTGGCGGCAATATCTCCATCAGTGCCGACCTGGTTGCCAACGAAGACAGCCATATCATCGCGGGCGGGCTGCTGGACATGCATGGCAGCCGCATCAGGAATGGACAGACGCAGGGACAGAAAATCAGTACTGACAAAGGTACGGCGACCCTATACAAGCGAAAGTTCAAAAAAGGGCGCGATAGTACCAGCATTGGAAAACCGGCGGCTTTTACCGGGGCCGAGAAAACCGAGAGCATCACTCTTAACATTGCGCGGGAAGAACAGTTTGCCACGCCGCAGGGCAGCGGCATCAGCTTGTCCGGCGCCGCTACTGGCGGCGTCAATGCCTCCACCAGCGCGGCCGGCGCGGCCAGCGCGCAAGTGCAGGGCAAGGCCATTGTCAGCGTGCTGGCAGGCCTGGCCGGGGTTGCCAATGCGGCAGGCCGTCAGGCCGGCGCGGCCAGCGGCGGCAGTGGGCCGAACGGAACGACGCGGGTGGCGGGGGCCGGCCTGGGCGGCACTGTCGGCAGCGTCTCCGGGAGCGCAGTCGATGCGGTTCAACAAGGCAATGGCCCGACTGGTGCTTACCCGGGCGCCATTGCGCTTGGCACGGCGGCAACGGGTGCCATGGCCCAAGAGATGCAGCATGTCGGCGGTACAGCTTCAACTACTGGCACGGATCGCCTCGGCCAGGCCGGCCAGGGGGAATTCGTTCGTACGGTCGCCGGCGCGCTTGCCGCCACCGTGACAGGTTCGAATCAGCTTGGCCAGGTCAGCCTGGCGTCCGGGAGCACGACTAGCATCGGCAATGCCTCCGGAGGCGTTTCCGCGGCGACCGGCGTCGGTGGCGTGCCGGGTGCGGCGCGCGGGGCCGGCGTCACGGAAGCGGCACTGGGCGTGCTGCCCGCCGACATGCAGGTGGGGCGCGTGACGGGGGCGGATGCACACGGCCAGGCCAGCCTGGCGCCGGCGGGCAGCACCAGCATCGGCAATGCATCCGGCACCGCCGCGCAGGCTGCCGGCCTGGGTGGCGTACCGGGCCAGACACGCCTGCCCGGCATTGCGCAAGTGGCGCTTACGGACGCTTCCGGCCGGGCGCAGTTCGTGCGCACCAGCAGCCCGTCAACGGCCTTGCCCAATGCAAGCCTGTTCCGCACCTTGCCGTCGCTGTCGTCGCGTTACCTGGTCGAGACGGATCCGCGCTTTGCCAATTTCCGCGAATGGACAGGTTCCGACTATCTGCTCAATCAGGTCAAGGTGGACCCGTCGGTGACGCAAAAACGCCTGGGTGACGGCTTCTATGAACAAAAGCTGATCCGCGAACAGGTGGCGCAGTTGACGGGGCAGCGCTTTGTCGGCGACTACACGAACGACGAGCAGCAATACCGTGCCTTGATGGACGCCGGCGTGGCATATGCGAAGAATTACGATCTGCATCCTGGTGTTGCATTGACGGCCGAGCAAATGGCAGCGCTGACGAGCGATATTGTCTGGCTGGTCGAACGCGACGTGGCGCTGCCAGATGGCTCGGTGCAGAAAGCGCTGGTACCGCAAATTTATCTGCGCCTGCGTGAAGGAGACCTGGACGGTAGCGGAGCACTGCTGGCCGGCAAGGACATCAATATCAATCTGTCGGGCGACCTGACCAACAGTGGCACGATTGCCGGGCGCAGCGTTGTCAAGCTGACCGCGGACAATGTGGAAAACATGGGTGGCCGCCTGAACGGCGACGCCGTCGCCGTGGCCGCAAGGAACGACCTGAACAATATCGGCGGCACGATCTCGGCCAACAGCGAGTTGATCGCTACCGCCGGGCGCGACATCCATATTGCCAGCACCACGCACAGTGCCAGCAGCAGCGCTGGAGGCAACAGTTTCAGCCGCACGGATATCGACCGGGTGGCGGGGCTGTACGTGACCGGTGATGGCAGCAGTGGCGGCGGAACGCTGGTGGTGTCTGCGGGCCGCGACGTGAGCATGCTTGCCGGGGTCATCGGCAATGCCGGCAAGGATGGCCAGACCATCGTCAATGCCGGCCGCGACATCAACCTGGGAACCTTGACGACGGCCAGCAGCAGCAGCCTGAGCTGGGATGCGAAAAACTACCGCAAGGACAGCAGCAGTACCGAGGTGGGTAGCCAGATCCAGGGCAGTGGCAGCATTGTGCTGCAGGCCGGCAACGATCTGACTGCCCGGGCAGCCGATGTGCAGGCAGGCGCGGGCCTGTCTGTGACGGCGGGCCATGACATCGTGCTGAGCGCTGCCGCGAACCAGCTTACCGTCGACGAGGGACATGTACAGACCGGCAAGGGTTTCCTGAACAAGAAGACCATCACCACGCGCGACATGCTGGACCTGGGTACCTCGGCCGGCAGTGCTTTTGGCGGCGCTACGGTGGCGTTTGCTGCAGGCAACGACATCAAGCTTACGGGCGCGCAAATTCTCAGCGATGGCTCCGCCAGTTTGCTGGCGAAGAACGATATCAGCATAGCCGCGGCAAGCGAAACGAGCAAGGAACTGCACCACCGCGACGTCAAGGAAAGCGGCTTCATGAGCGGTGGCGGCTTTGGCTTCAGTTATGGCACGCGCACCACGACTACCGACCAGGAGCGTGACGCCGTCATCCAGAGCGGCCAGGCGCGCAGCACCGTGGGTTCGACCAGCGGCGCCTTGACCATCGTTGCAGGCAAGGACCTGAAGATCGGCGGCAGCGATATTGTCGCGGCCACTGACCTGAACCTGGCGGGCACCAGCGTGAAAATTACGCCGGGACAAGATAGTGATAAGGGGAAATTCGAGACCAAGACCACGCAGGATGGCTTTACCGTCGCCTTGGGCGGCAGCGTGGTGAGCGCCATCCAGACCTTGCAAACCATGAGCACGGCAGCCAGCACGGCGAAGAACAGCCGGGTGACGGCCATGGCTGCGGCGACCACGGCCATGGCGGCGAACGCCGCGGCCAAGGACATGATGAAGGAAGGCGGACCAAGCATCAGCATCAGCCTGACGGCGGGCCATTCGGAAAGCCAGCAGACGCAAACGACGGCGAGCACCACGCACAGCGGCAGCGTGTTGACGGGCAACAATATCAACATCACGGCCACGGGTGGCGGCAAGGATAGCAATATCACCATCCTGGGCAGCGACCTGAACGCGAAGAACGATATCCGCCTGCATGCCGACAACAACGTCAATCTGCTGGCCGCGCAGGATACGGAAAGCCAGCACAGCAAGAGCTCAAGCATGAGTGCATCGGTGGGCGTGCAAGCCATTGTCAGCACCAAGGGCACCTCGTTCGGCTTCACGGCCAGCGTCAGCGGCAGCAAGGGGCATGAGGACGGCGATGGCACGACGCAGCTCAACACGCATGTGAACGCGGGCGACAAGCTGATCATCAGCAGCGGCGGCGACACCAACATCAAGGGCGCCGTGGCCAGCGCCAACCAGGTAATTGCCGACATCAAGGGCAACCTGAACCTGGAAAGCCTGCAGGACACGGCCAAGTTCGACAGCAAGAGCCAGAGCATCTCCGCCAGCGGTACCGTCGGCTTTGGCGCCAGCGTCAGCGGCAGTTATAGCCAGAGCAAGATGCATAACGACTACGCCAGCGTGCAGGAGCAGAGCGGCATCAAGGCGGGTGACGGCGGCTTCCAGATCAAGGTGGGTGGCAATACGGACTTGAAGGGTGCCGTCATCAGCGCCACGGAGGCGGGCAAGCTTGACAGCAGCTTGATTACCTCGACTTTGACGCATAGTGATATTGCCAATCATGCGATTTCGAAGGGGAGCAGTGTTGGGGTGTCGGGAGGAGTGTCGTTCGCAGGCACGGGGCCTAAGAACGATAACCTCACCAACGTCGGCGGCGAGAAGGATGCCAAAACCGCAGGTTTGCCTATTATCGTGGGGACTAGCGAAAATGCCAGCAGCACCACGCGCAGCGGCATCAGCGGCGGCACACTCGTCATCACAGACGACGCGGCCCAGCGCGCGGCGACCGGCAAGGGAGCGGAAGAAACTATCGCGGGTGTGAACCGCGATGTGACGACCGGTGTGGATAGCAGCGGCAAGATCGGCAATAATTTCGACAAATCCAAGCTGCAGGCGACGATGGATGTAACGGCGGCGTTTGCGGCGGCGGCGGCAAATGAGGTGGAGGAGTACGCCAAAGACAAGCTGGCGGAAGCATTTGATTTGAAGGACGCAGCGTTTCGTGAGCCTGACAAGACGAAAAGAGACGAAATGTTGCTCCAGGCAGCAAAGATTGAAAGCGATTGGGCTGAGGGGGGCACTTCCCGACTGCTGGCCTCCACGGCGATTGGTGCGCTGAGCGGTGGTTTGACTGGGGCGGCAGTGAATGCCGCTGGCACCAGTGCTTCTGGCTTACTCAATCGTCCAAAATTACCGGATTCTTTCAAGTTGTTGTCATTAGAGCAGCAGGCCCAAATTGGGTATATCGGAGCTGAGTTAGGCCTCAATGCGTCTAGTTCACCTGATGAATATAAAGTATTGAAGGAAGTGACTGATCTGCAGCACGACCCTTCATTGCAAGATATTTCGCCCGCTGAAAGACTGCGTCGAGTAGACAATTATTTGAGCTTACGAGGGGCAACAGCTGAGCAAATTGCAGATATCCATGAATCTTATGTGCGGGCAGGTTTCATTAAAAATCCTAATGTAGAGATGCACACCGTTCCTGCTTCGGACGTTTCGAATGAAAATTTATCAGATGCGAGCAGTGCGGTGCCAGACGCATTCTTGCTATTTCGACATCTCGACAAAGGTTCCCAGCATGTCGGGACTGCGGTCAAGGAATTTGGTAATTTTATTGAGAGTAAGCCTGAAGCGAAACTTGTCTTGGCCGGGGCGGACTTCATGGCCGGACCTGTGATGTTTGGTGTCAAGCGGGTTCCCGTAGTAGAAAAAATGATCGACAAGGCGACAGGGGAAGTGACCAACTTCCTTGCTGGAGGATTTGAACGAGCAGGCTACGTAGGCAGCGATGTTGACGATGGCGCCATTGGCACTACTGTTATACTGTCGACTGGTATTGGTGGTATTGTTGATGCAGTCAAAAAACTGGGGAAATCCATTGATTTTTCGCGCAATACTGCTCAGGTAGCAGAGCGAACTATCGACACTAGCCCAATTCCTATACGAAATGCGGAATTGATTGGCGCGGATGGAAAAGTCATAGCGCGCCAGAATCCGTTGACCAATGCATGGGAGCCTAGTGTTCCTGCTTTGTCGAAGGATGGGGAAGCCGCCGCAAATAAGGCTGCTAACGTGAGATCTTACCCTGATGGCAGTTTGCGTACGCCAGATGGAAAATTTTCGAGTGTTAGCGGCGCGCCTGCACCCGGTACAGTTAATGCCAGTAACTATGCTGATTTT
This sequence comes from Janthinobacterium sp. HH106, assembly GCF_001758725.1. Lineage (NCBI taxonomy): Bacteria > Pseudomonadati > Pseudomonadota > Betaproteobacteria > Burkholderiales > Oxalobacteraceae > Janthinobacterium > Janthinobacterium sp. HH106. Next base: position 113,009 of record NZ_LRIC01000002.1, read on the forward strand.
TTAAGGTCAAATGGTGTAAATGTAGTGGGCACCGAGCTGGAAGTTGCCGGTCCACTCGGAGTTCGCAAATATGACATCATGACCAGAAATCCTGATAATTCATTATTTGGAATTGAAATTAAGAGCGGCGGTGCACGTGCTACACCATACCAAGCATTTTCGGATATGCATGTGAATCGATTTGGAGCAGTTGGGACTGGCCGTATTGGCGGGCAGCCAGTGACTGGTTCGATGACGATATATTTACCTTCAGGAGGTCATTAATTCATGCGTTTAGAAGTCGAGAAAAGACCTGTTGTTGAGCAAGTGAGCGTTGCGCAAGTACGTTCTGCCATAGCAGGACTGCGTAGTTATGGCCCCTCATCGTATGCGTCGTTAACCGACGACGAGGGGAATTATCTCCAAGTTGCCGGTGGTGGGATCACGTGCATGCTGGAGCGCCGCGATGTTGCCACAGGTCGCCACTATCGTGCTTATCACGACGTTGCAAGCAAGGTTTATCCGGACGGGACTATTCTTGCTTTCGGCGGAGGCGAAATAAAGTTGTTGGCAGATGAATGGTTTACCGCCCCCGTGGTTGCGGATGTTTTTGTTGCATTTGTTAACGGACATGAGCTACCGCCATCGGTTAAGTGGCGTGACGTAACGGCTACATTTACGGGTAGCTGATTGCAGAAAGAGGGGCGGGGTCGGATACTGTCTTGGGGGCGGAGGCAGGTCCGCCATTCGGGGAGCCAGGGTCAGGTCCGCCATTCGGAGAGCCAGGGTCAGGTCCGCCATTCGTACACGAGCTCAACCTTGGCCGTCTCGATCTGCAGCAAGTTGCGCTTTATTAAATGCCGATACGGCTCGACTGACTGTCTTGGTCGAGACGTGAAAAGCGGCGGCGATATGGGACATAGTAAAAGCGGTTGACAGATACAGGGCCAGGGTCACAGGGCCAGGGTCAGGTCCGCCATTTGTACACGATCTCAGCTTTGGCCGTCTCTTTTTTTTGCAAGTTGCGCTTTATTAAATGCCGATACGGCTCGACTGACTGTCTTGGCCGAGACGTGAAAAACGGCGGCGATATGGGACATGGTAAAAGCGGTAGACAGATACGCGCGTGCCATTGCCTCGTCTCTGTCGGCATAGCGGGCCTGATATTGCGCGAGTGACAGTGTGACTGCGCGGCGTTGCTGCCTTGGCGCATCTTTGAATGCATTGGACCGCTGCGATTTCTGATGTGCCGAAACAAAGGCGTCATCGCCCAGTAGCATCTGGTGGCAAGTGTGGGCGAGCGGACTAGTTTCACCCATACCGGCCGCGACAAACCGAGAATAGTTGGCGGCCGCCTCGTCGCGCGTGGCGCCAAACTGGCTCAAGAGCCAGTCACGCGACAACCAGCATGGAGACGCTGCTTCGTCCAAAACGTAGTGATGGCTGCTCCAGTACCAGTCGCCGGGTGATGCCACCATGTGCGCCCGGACTGGATTCAAGACGATGTAGCGGGCCAATTCCAACAGATAATTTTCCTGCTGTACCAAGATGGCTTTGTAGCGGCCTTGCAATACGTGCCCGACAAGCTTGTGGCGCCGATTGAAATGCTGGGTATAAACGCCATTCAGCTGGCGCATGCCCTGCGACAGATTCGCCTCGACCGTTTCAACGAGCAGATGATAATGATTGCTCATCTGGCAGAAACTGTACACGACAAAATGGTACCGCTCGCAGACCAGGGCTAGTACCTCTTGCCAGGCAAGGCGATCGGTATCGTCCCGGTAAATGGTGCCACGCCGGTCGCCGCGCGAAGTAACGTGGTAGAGGGCGCCGGGAAATTCAAGGCGTAGTGGTCGCGTCATGCGGTAGACGTTATCTGATTTGTACGCATTGCCACTGAGATCGCGCAGAGGTTTGGACATTGGCATGGCTGAGGTCGTGTTTGAATACCGGACCTGACCCCGTCCCCCAGACTCCATTTCCAATCAAGGTTCCACGAATGCAGTTTCAGATATCTCCCCCCGATTAACTGCTCGATTGGATGCTTGGCGCTCGTATCAGCAAAATGGTGGAAAAATGACACTGCAGGAATGGGTGCCGGCACTCAGCGACAGTATGGTGGGGTCTCAGGTGGCTATCAAAGTGGATATGCGAAATGGTCAAATAGTTTAGATGGTGTTCACGGAAATAGTTTATCGGCGTCTGGCCCACATGATGTTTATGTAATTCGGGATGCAAAATCGAGAGAGTTACTTTACTTCGGGGAAACAGGTCGTGACTACCTTACACGGTTTACAGAGCATCAGCGTGTTTTCGCGAAAAAAGATATAGCACTAGATGTCGATTTATTGCGTACGGCAGAGGGGAAGAAAAATGCAAAGGAGCTTGAGTTAAAATATATACAAACCTATACTAAAACTTTCGGAAAACGCCCTCCGTATAACCCAGTAAACCATTAGTCATATGAAAATTTCTCTCAGTTTTGCAGCAAAAAACCCTCAATTTTTAAAAAAAATACGCCGAATTAGATCGGACTTTGAAGGTTTTTTTGATGATTTCTCATTGGTGGATTTAATCAATCCAATTCATGAGGCAATATTAATTGGTGTGACTGAGTCAAGAGGGGATGATTTTTTGAAATAATTAAAAATAGAGATGGATACTTTAAAACTCTTGCAGGTTTGGGCGGCTTTAATGATGATGAGGTATTGAGGAGAAAATTATTCCTCATAGTGTCTAGATCAATATCGGCGTGCCCATTTTCAAATCCTGACAGGGAAAAATTTTCTACTCTTTTGAAAAAATGGGAGGATGAAATAATGAAAAATTGAGTTTCTCCGATGATCTAAGTATTTAGATTTGTGTGATTATGGCCCCATCCGTAGCTGGCCCCCTCTTCAAGGCTCGGCATGTTTTGAGTACACTCTTTCCTTCCGCCTAATACGGGAATCGACCGAGTCGCAGGCCGAGCTGGTGCGTCGTTACAATGTTACGCGGCAAACCGTCGGTCCCGGGGTCAGGTCCGCCATTTGTACACGATCTCAGCTTTGGCCGTCTCTTTTTTTGGCAAGTTGCGCTTTATTAAATGCCGATACGGCTCGACTGACTGTCTTGCTCGAGACGTGAAAAGCGGCGGCGATATGGGACATGGTAAAAGCGCTCGATAGATAAGCGCGTGCCATCGCCTCGTCTCTGTCGCTATCGTGCGCCCGAAACTGCTCTAATGACAGCATGACAGCGCAGCGCTGCGACCTTGGCGTATCTCTGGGCGTCTCGGTGCGCTGCGATTGCTGATGTGCTGAAATGAAGGCCTCATCGCCTAGAAGAATCTGGCGGCAGATGCGAGCCGCCTTGGATGCGCAGATCAGAGCACAGGGCTTCACGCCGCTTCCACCAAAAGTGGTCGTTCCTACACGCACACCAAAACCATGATAAGAGAATTCGATGACTGAGAAAGCATTTGCAATAGGACTTTATAGTTACACGACTCCAGCTCCAGGTGCTGATGGCTTGAAGGCATTCCATGATTTAGTTACGTCAATTTTCCATCGTATCGGGATTGCACCAACATATTTTGCGGCCGAAGGTTTAGGTTATAAAGGCGAGTTAACAAAAATTGGTGGAAGAGTATACACAAAGGCGCTGAAATCTGGCTTTTCTGATATTCATGTTATGTCATTGGTTGCAAATCCAGAAGGCAGCGCAGAGCCTGGCTATGATAGTTTTGCTTCGGCCTCTTTAAGTTATGTTGAAGAGATTGATGAGACGTTGTTTTGTTTGGCAATTGAAGAGCGCTTCTTGGAGTTTGGCGGCGATATTTTTGAAAGAATTTTAATGTCGTGTATTGGTCTGAGGCACTGGGATTTTGGGTATGCTCTTTCTGAATTTATTGAAAAGAAACCCGAATTCCATGTCCTGGGTCTGGACGTTGGAAAGCTGACGGCTGAGGATCGAAAGCGTTTAAATAAATGGTATGCGTCACTACCTGAAGTACGCTTCCAAAAAATTCGAGATGTGTATCCAGTAAACGTCCTAAATGATACACAATTAAATGCACAGGTTTCAGCTTCTCAGACCTTGGAAGATATTATTCGTGCAGATTCATTCTCTTCTTTGCGGCGTGTTGGCGATCGTCAGCTTTGGTTGTGGGAAGTCCAGCTAGGTGGTTTAGATGATCTTCGAAATATGCTTGCAACCGGCAGCGTATTGATCACCTAAGTAAGTGCTGATCAATTCGCTTTCGTAGCGAGTTTTGGCGCGCCAAATGGTCGACTGGCGCGTCGCTCGAGCCCGCACGGCCGGTGTCACGCACGGACTAGCTCAACCTAACCCCATCCCCCTGGATATGATGACGTCATTAAAAACAACTAAGCGATAATAAAGTGAGGAAGATTATGATTGAAATATTGCATCCAATGGAATTTGAATTGCCTTGTCCGCTACCCATTGAAATGTCCATAATATTAAATTCTGTTATAGAAAAGTATTTTGTTCATGATATAACTGCTGGTGATTATGTTAGGGCTGCTGAAGGTTTTTTCCGTTCTGTGAAAAGACGAAAAAATAATAATTATGTTGAGTATGTATTGGGGAAAACGCAGGAAATTTATGATGTGCTAATAAAAATCCAAGATTATATTAAAATTTCCAGGATTGACTATTTGCTAAAATCTGGGTTGATGATTGGTGTGTATGTTATGAAAGATAAGGGGGAAGTGGTCGGTTGCATAAAGGGATGCCGTGCGGATAAAATGACTGAGGAGGAATTTATTAATTCGAATTATGAGTAGTTAAGAAAAACTAATATTTTCTTTGGTTTGGCGGTTTGGTTGGCGTGTTAATAATTAATGAAATTTGTTTTTAAAAAATTAATTGATGCATGGAGAGCTGGCAGGAGCGGGGGCGGTGTTAGGTCCACCATTCGTACACGATCTCAGCCTTGCTTATGTCTATCTGTGACAAGTTGCGCTTATTAAATACCGATACGGCTCGATTACTGTCCTGCTTAAAATGGCAGAATAGCCACTGTCTATCCACCTCTCTATATGCTTCTCTCGTTCTGGTGTTGCTGGTAGCTCATTGCATGACTATACTTCAGGGGATATTTTTCACGTTTGGAAATAAAGAGCGATAGTGCATGATTTTTTCAAAACTTACAGGGTAGGCGAATTATGTTTATAGAAGCCATTGAATTCCCTTTTCTTGCTCGTTTACAAAATGAATGGTTGGTGATCAGGGATGAGCTTGTTGCGTTAAGGGCGGCTTGTTGGACGGAGTGGCCGGAGAGGGATATTTATGACGGCGACTGGAAAGTATTTGGCCTGTATGTTTTTGGTGAGAAGAATCTCGAATTTTGTAACCTGTGTCCGCGTACAACCGAAATTATCGAGGGAATTCCTGGCATGGTGACTGCGGGTTTTTCATCAATGGCTGCTAATACTCATATAACGCCACATCGTGGCTATACGAACGATGTATTGCGCTGCCACTTGGGGTTGGTTACTCCCGAAAATTGTGCTTTGCGCGTTTCGAACCAGATACGCACATGGACGCCTGGTTCCTGTTTTGTCTTTGATGACACTCAGGAACATGAGGCATGGAATCGGAGCAATGCTACGCGCATTGTGCTTTTGCTTGATTTTAAACGTGATGAAGGCATTGATATTATTTTCCCAGAGGAAGTGTTCGCATATGGCCTGAATTAATCAGCCAGAATGGCAAGTAGCCGCGACCGTTTCAACAAGCCGGAACGCCAGGGGCGAGTCGGCCAGTTGTGCACGATCTTAGCCTTGAGGCGTGTGGTATAGCTTGTAGCTTGAGGCCAGTCGCAAAACTGTTGGCGAGATTTGCATCGGCTAAGCCGTCTGTCCCAAGCCGACCAGCCGGCCCAGCGTCTCCTGCGCATTCATGCTCTTGGCCAGCTTGACGGCAGTCATGCCGCGGCTGTCCACGGCATCGATGCGGGCGCCGTGTTGCAGCAGCAGGTCGAGGATGGCGAGGCGGTTGAACATGGCGGCCATCATCAACGGGGTCTTGCCGTCCGGGCTGGCGCCTTCCACATGCGCGCCATGCTGGAGCAGCAGTTCGGCGATCTCCAGATAGCCCTTGTAGGCCACGCCGGCCAGCGGCGTCTGGCCCTGGTCGTTGGGGACGTTGGCGTCGGCACCCGCTTCGAGCAGCAGGCGCGATGTTTCCAGGTGGCCATGGTAGCTGGCCAGCATGATCAGGCTGTCGCCTTTTTCGTTGCGGAAGTTGACCGGCACGCCCTGGGCAAGCATGGGGCCCAGTTGCTGCGTATCGCCTTCGCGCACGAGGGCGAACAGGCTCTGGATGAATGCCAGGGTTTCGGCATCCATCGCTGCCGGGAGTTTTCGTACATCGGCGGTCATCGTGTGCTTTCTGTGAGGTTGGGCCAGGCTTGCAGTCTACTATGCGCCCGCCGCCAGCGCCTTTTGCCGCGATGCCAATGCCGCGCCGATGAACAGGGCGATGGCCGAGGCGATCAAGCCCCGCTCCAGTCCGGCCGGGCCGTCGGCGATCCAGCCGACGACGACGGGGCCGACGATCTGGCCCAGCGCGAACACGGTCGTGTAGGCGCTGATGCCGGCCGTCCACGACTGCTGCGGCAGGTTATGCCGCACCAGGGCCGTGGTCGATGCCACCACCGACAGGAACACGGCGCCGAAGACGAGGCCGGAGAGGAAGACGACGGGCACAAAGCTTGTCAGCGCGGGCAGGATGGTGACCACGCCCAGCACGCCATTTAATATCGCCAGCGATTCGCCGCCCCTGTAGCGGTCGAGCATGCGCGCCCAGATGCGCGACGAGGCCACCACCGCCAGGCCCAATACCGTATAGAACACGGTGATCAAGTTGGCACGCATGCCTTGCTGCTTGAGCAGGGCGATGACGAAAGTCATGTAGCCGATGTAGCCGACGCCAAACATGAAATAGCCAGCCAGGCTGGGAGAAAAGTCGCGCCAGGCGAAACGCCGCGGCGTGTCGAGGGCGCGCGGCGTTTCGCCGATCGTTTTGGCCGGCAGGGCCATGAGGGCGGTGGCGGCCAGGCAGGCGAGTCCCAGGGCCAGCCACGGCCATTGCCAGGCATGCGCGGCGCCGTGGTCTTGCGCGGCGGCCAATGCCGTCGGCACCAGCAGGGCCGACAGCGCGATGCCGAAGCCCGTGCCGCCGTAGTACAAACCGATGTAGAAGCCGGCGCGCTGGCTGTGCATGGAACCGAGCCGCGCCGCCAGCACGCCGCCGGCGATGAAAATGAAGGCGCTGGCCACGCCCGCACACACGCGCTGCAGGAACAGGGCGGCCGTATCGCTGACCAGGCCCGACATCAGCATGAAGACGCTGGCCAGCACGGAACCGGCGATCAGCAGGCGCCACACGCCCAGGCGGCGCATCAGGGCCGGCGTGGCCAGCGCGCCGAGAAAATAGCCGAGCGCATTGAAGGTGTTCATGGCCCCGGCCAGCAGGTAGGACCAGCCCAGATCGTCACGCATGGGCGGCAGCAGCAAGCCATAGGAAAAGCGCGACAGGCCCAGGGCGACTGCGGCACCCAGCGAGAGCGCCAGCGCCGTGGCCAGCGGATGGGACGGGGAATGATCGTGTGTCGGCATGGCCTAAATACCCGTTTATGTGAGAGCGTGGAGTGGGCGCCGGGCGGGGCAATCGGCGGGCAAGGTCTGTGCGGGACAGCGGCTGTGGCGCTGACGACACGCTTTTTTAATGCCAAGTTAATGAACAGGAGCCTGGAAGTCAAGCAGGGCCGCGCCTGTCATGGCAGTCAACAATGCAAATTCTGTCATCGTTACTTTTGGAGAGAATTGTGAGACATGCAATCTCATATAATTGCAATTAGGAAATTAACTTGCCAAAATTCAATTTTGCGGGTTGCTCCTGATCCTCCATATCTTAAGGGCACTATGAACAAGAATAAACCTGGCGCGTTGTTGATTGCAGCGCTGATTGGCGCGGCGTTGGCTGGCTGCGCTTCCGAATCGTCGCAAGCCCTGGCTGTTCCCACAGTCGCCAGTGCGGCCCGACCTTACGTCGGTCCACGCACGCTGATCGCTGTCGGCAAGTTCGACAACCGCTCCAACTTTATGCGCGGCATCTTTTCCGATGGTGTCGATCGTCTGGGCAGCCAGTCGAAGACAATTCTGATTGCACACCTGCAAACATCCAACCGCTTCAACGTCCTCGACCGCGACAATATGGCCGAGCTCAAGCAGGAAGCTGACTTCAAGAAGCAGGGCCAGAACATCAAGGGCGCGGACTTTGTCGTTACGGGCGACGTGACCGAATTCGGCCGCAAGGAAGTGGGCGACAAGCAATTGTTCGGCATCATGGGCCGCGGCAAGACACAAGTGGCATATGCCAAGGTCACCTTGAACGTTGTCAATATCGCCACCTCGGAAGTCGTGTACTCGGCCGGCGGCGCCGGCGAATACAGCCTGTCGAACCGCGAAGTGCTGGGTTTTGGCGGCACCGCCAGCTATGACGCCACCCTCAACGGCAAAGTCCTGGATCTGGCCATGCGCGAAGCGGTCGAGCGCCTGGTGGCCGGCGTCGAAGCGGGCGCATTGCGCAAACAATAAGGTATCCCATGACAACAATGATGAACAAGGGCGCTGCCCTGCTGGCCATGCTCGCCTGTGCCGCCCTGACCGGTTGCGCCACGCAATCGAAGACCCTGTACCAATGGGAAGGCTACCAGCCGCAAGTGTACGAATACCTGAAGGGCGAAAGCCCGGAGCAGCAGATGGCCGCCATGGAAAAAGACCTGCAAGTGATCGCTGCCAAGGGTAATCATGCGCCGCCGGGCTTCCACGCCCACCTGGGCATGCTGTACTCGATCGCCGGCAAGCCGGAGCAGGTCGCCGCACAGTTCGAGGACGAGAAAAAACTGTTCCCGGAATCGACGCCGTACATGGACTTCCTGTTGGGTAAATTGAAAAAAGGCGAGAAATTATGATGTCGCGCATGTTGAAAATGGCCCTGTGCCTGGGTCCCGCCATCTTCATGGTCGGTTGCGCCACCAAGCAGGCGGCATACGATTACACCGCCTTCAAGGCGGCCAAGCCCCGCTCGATCGTGGTCTTGCCGCCGTTGAACAACTCGCCGGAAGTCAATGCCGGCAACAGCGTCTACGCGCAAGTGACCTATCCGCTGGCCGAAGCGGGCTACTACGTGCTGCCGGTGGCCGTGGTCGGTGAAACCTTCAAGCAGAACGGCTTGACGAACGCGGCCGATATCCACGGCGTCGATGCCAAGAAGCTCAACGAGATCTTTGGCGCCGATGCGGGCCTGTACGTGACGATTTCCAAATACGGCACGACGTACGCCGTGATCGACAGCGTGACGGTGGTGGCGGTCGATGCCAAGCTGGTCGACCTGAAGACGGGCGCCTTGTTGTGGCAGGGCGCCGCCAGCGCATCGAGCAATGAAGGCAACAACAGCGGTGGCGGCGGCCTGATCGGCGCCCTGGTGACGGCGGCGGTCAAGCAGATCATCAACACCAGCACCGATGCCAGCCATCCTATCGCCGGCACGGCGAATGCGCGCCTGCTGTCGGCCGGCGTGCCGAACGGCTTGCTGTACGGCCCGCGTTCGGAACGCTACCTGGCGCAGTAAGCGTCCTGCCGCACCCGCACGGGGCCTGCATCCGCCAGGGCCTGTCGCAGGCCTGCCAGGCCGGTGTCGAAAGGCATGCCTGGCAGCGCCGAACTGTTCGTCCACGATCATCACATCCCGGCCTGCGCGATGCGCACCCGGACATGACGCAGCCCGCAGTCCGCGGAGCCTGTGAGACTTCGACTGGCGCAAGCCCACTTTCCCCAGCCACGTTAAGATAGCGGTATTTTCAAGACTGCGAGGGGACCAGGTGCGCGTGTTGCTGGTGGAAGACGATCCGATGATCGGGGAAAGCCTGGTCGAGGGCTTGCGCGGCGAGTGCTATGCCGTGGACTGGGTGCGCGACGGCCACGATGCGGAGCTGGCGCTGGCCGGCTTCGCCTACGATTTGATGCTGCTGGACCTGGGCTTGCCCGGCAAGCAGGGCATGGACGTGCTGCGCGCCATGCGCGCGCGGGGCGCCGAGTTGCCCGTGCTGATCATCACGGCGCGCGACGGCACGCCGGCCCGCGTGGAAGGACTCGACAGCGGCGCCGACGATTACCTGGTCAAACCGTTCGACCTCGACGAGCTGCTGGCGCGTATCCGCGCGCTGCTGCGGCGCCGGGTCAGCCGTTCGCGCTCCGTCATCGAGCATGGCGCGCTGATCCTCGACCTGGCCAGCCACGACGTGACGTTCGAGGGCGAACTGATCAAGCTGCCGCCGCGCGAGTTTTCCGTGCTGCGCGCCTTGCTCGACCATCCGGGCAAGGTGGTGTCGAAGCGTCAGCTGAGCGAAAAGCTGTACGGCTGGGATTGCGAAGTGGAAAGCAATACCGTCGATGTGTACGTCTACCAGCTGCGCAAGAAGCTGGGCGCGGACGCCATCCAGACCGTGCGCGGCGTGGGCTACAAAATGCGGGTGGCGTCTTGCTGACCATCCGCCGCCAATTACTGCTCGGCTTGCTGGCCGCCACCTTGCTGTGCGTGCTCGGCGCCGGCATTTCGCTGTTCCGCTCGCTGCTGGAAGAAACCAATGAACTGGCTGACTTGCAGCTGCGCCAGCTGGCCGTGGCCTTGCCCGACGAGTTCGAGCCGCAGGCGGGCCTGGCCGCCGCGCAGGAGCCGGAAGAGGCGTTCGTGCTGCAGGCGTGGGACGAGGACGGCAAGCCATTGCCCATCCTGCAGGGCCAGCCGGCATTGCCGCGCTATGCGCTGGCCGGCTTTGCCGATGTCACATTGCACGGCGAGGACTGGCGCCTGTACGGCGAGACGCGGCGCGGCCGCTACGTGCAGGTCGCGCAGGCGCAGGCCGTGCGTGACCAGCTGGCCTGGCAGATGACCATGCGCGCCGGCGCGCCCCTGCTGGTGTTCGCGCTGATCCTGGCGCTGCTGATCGTCGCCGTCGTGGGGCGCGCGCTGGCGCCGCTGCACCGGCTGGCCGCATCCGTGGCCGGCCGTTCGCCGGAAGCGCTCACGCCGCTGGCGGCCGACGACATGCCGCCCGAACTGCGGCCCGTGGCGCTGGCGCTGAACAGCCTGATGGGCCAGTTCGAAACGGCGCTGACGGCACAGCGCACCTTTGTCGCCGATGCCGCGCATGAATTGCGCTCGCCGCTGACGGCGCTGAAACTGCAGCTGCAGGTGGCCGAACGGGCCGGCAGCGAGGAAGAGCGCCGCGTCGCGCTGGGGCGCCTGCATGAACGGCTGGACCGCAGCACGCACCTGGTGCGGCAATTGCTCAGCCTGGCGCGCCATGAAACGGCGCTCACGGCCAGCCAGCTGCACACGGTGGACCTGGGGCAGTTGCTGGAAGCGGCCGTGGCCGACCACAGCGCGCTGGCCGACAGCCGCGCGATCGACCTGGGCGTGGTGGAAACGCTGCCGGCCCCGGTGCTGGTACAGGCCGATCCCGACGGCTTGCAGGTCTTGCTGAATAACCTGATCGACAACGCCTTGCGCTACACGCAGCAGGGCGGCCGGGTCGATCTGCAGGCGGCGCTGGAAGAGGGGCGGCCCCTGCTGCGCGTATCGGACAACGGCCCCGGCGTGCCGCGCCAGCACCATGCACGGCTGTTCGACCGCTTCTTCCGTCCCGACGGCAACGACGCCTGGGGCTGCGGCCTGGGCCTGTCCATCGTGCGCCACATCGCCGAGCACCACCAGGCGGACATTGTACTGGCCGAAGGCGAGGCGGGGCGGGGCTTGCAGGTGACGGTGCGCTTTCCGCAAGCGGCCTGAACGAAAAAAAAGCGAATGCCGGCGAGGGCATCCGCTTTTCAGTCACGCGCGAGGCGCTTAGGCCAGCTCGGTGATGAATTGCTCGCGCGCGGGGCGCACTTTTTTCAGGTCCACCAGCCAGTCGCCCTCGTCGGCGCGGTAGCCGAGCGGCAGCATGACGACGGAGCGCAAGCCTTTTTCGCGCAGCTTCAGGATCTCGTCGACCTTGGCCGGGTCAAAACCTTCCATCGGCGTCGAATCGACTTTTTCCTGCGCCGCGGCGATCAGGGCCGTCCCCACGCCGATATACGCCTGGCGCGCCGCGTGCTGGTAGTTGGTCTCGGCATCGCGCTGCGGATACGTGGCCAGGATCTGCTGGCGGTACGCTTCCCAGCCTTCATTCTTGAAGCCGCGCACGGTGTTGACCAGGTCAAAGCGGGCGTTGATGCGTTCTGCCGTGTAATTGTCCCAGGCGGCAAACACCAGCAGGTGCGAGGCGTCCGTCACTTGCGACTGGTTCCACGCATGCGGCTTGATCTGCTCGCGCAGGGCCGGATTCGTCACGACGAACACTTCGTAAGGATGCAGTCCGCTGGAGCTGGCCGTCAGGCGCACGGCTTCCAGGATGCGCTCGACCTTGTCTTGCGGCACCGTTTTCGTCGGGTCCATTTTCTTGGTGGCGTAACGCCATTGCAGTGTTTCGAGCAAATCGGACATGTGAATCCCTTTCAGAGTGAATAGTTCAGATTGGAAATGATAGCGGATTCAGCCATTTCAAGTGCGGCCCCTCAAAGAGAGTTGTATAGATGAGCTGTCTCTTGCCCTTTACAGCCCCACCATGGCCAGCTCCACTGCCGGGTAGCGCGCGCCTTGCACGCTGGCGGGCGCGATGGCGGCGCCGATGGCGGCCAGCTCGGCGCCGCTCAGGGTGAGTTGCGCGGCGGCCACGTTCTCTTCCAGGTGGGCCAGGCTGCGGGCGCCGGGAATCGGCACGATGTCGTCGCTTTGCGCCAGCAGCCAGGCCAGGGCCAGCTGCGCCGCCGTGGCGCCGCGCGCCGCCGCCAGGCGCTGCAGCTCGGCAACCATGTGCGCGTTGGCCGCCATCGCCGGCGGCTGGAAGCGGGGCAGGCTGTGGCGGTAATCGTCTGGCGCCAGCGCGGCGCTGGATGCGAGCCGGCCCGTCAGGAAGCCCCGGCCCAGCGGGCTGTAGGGCACGAAGCCGATGCCGAGCGCGCGGCAGGCGGGCAGCACGTCCGCTTCCACGTCGCGGCTCCACAGCGAGTATTCGGACTGCACGGCCGCAATCGGGTGCACGGCGTGGGCGCGGCGCAGGGTGGCGGCCGACACTTCCGACAGGCCCAGGTGGCGCACCTTGCCTGTACGCACCAGTTCGGCCATGGCGCCGACCACGTCTTCGATGGGCACGGCCGGGTCCACGCGGTGCTGGTACAGCAGGTCGATGCACTCGATGCCGAGCCGGGACAGCGATCCTTCCACCGCCTGGCGAATATGTTCGGGGCGGCTGTCGACACCCGCCATGCGTTCGACGCCCTGGCCGTGCGGCAATATCTTGAAGCCGAACTTGGTAGCGATGCTGACTTTGCCGCGCAGCTGTTTCAGGGCGCGGCCTACCAAGTCCTCGTTGGCGTAGGGGCCGTACACTTCGGCCGTATCGATCAGGGTCACGCCCAGCTCCACGGCCCGGTGCAGCACGCGCAGCGAGGCGGCCTCGTCGGCGCCGCCATAGGCAAAGCTCATGCCCATGCAGCCCAGGCCGATGGGGGCGACGCGCAAGCCGGAGTTGCCCAGTGTTCTGTGTTCCATTGTCATTTCCTTTCAAAAAAAGATGCAAGGAGTATGGATGAAGCAACAGCATGCGATAAGATGGCTAATCCTGCATGCATTACTGAATTTTTCTCATGAATTTTTTCCTCGACAATGGCTGACCTCAACGAATTGACGGCCTTTGCCGCCGTCGCCCGCCTGCGCAGCTTCCGCAAGGCGGCATTGGAGCGGGGCGTGTCCGCCTCCGCCCTCAGCCATGCATTGCGCGCGCTGGAAGAGCGCCTGGGCGTGCGCCTGCTGAACCGCACCACGCGCAGCGTCACGCCGACCGAGGCGGGGCAGCAGCTGCTGGCGCGGCTGGCGCCGGCCATGCGCGAGATCGACGATGCCTTGCAAGACTTGAGCGCCCTGCAGGATGTGCCCGCAGGCACGCTGCGCCTGAACGTGCCCCGTCCGGCCGCCCGGCTGCTGCTGGGGCCCATGCTGGCCGGTTTTGTCGCGCGCTATCCGCGCGTGCAGGTCGAAGTGGTCACCGATGACGGCATGATCGATATCGTGCGCGACGGTTTTGACGCGGGCATCCGCTTCGGCGAACAGGTGGCGGCCGACATGATCGCCGTGCCCGTGGGTGCGCCGCAGCCGTTCGTGGTGGTGGCGTCGCCCGCCTACCTGGCGGCGCATGGCGCACCAGGCACGCCGCGCGACTTGCTGGCGCACGCCTGCATAGGCCGGCGCTTTCCCAGCGGGCGCCAGTATGTGTGGGAGTTCGGGCAGGATGGGGAAGCCGTCAGCATCGCCGTCGGCGGTCCGCTGGTGTTCGACGACGATGAACTGATGCTGCGCGCGGCCCGCGACGGGGCGGGACTGGCCTATGTGTACGAAGCCGACGCGCGCGCCGATATCGCGGCGGGCCGGCTGGCGTGCGTGCTGGAGCGCTGCCTGCCGCCGCCGTCCCGTTACTTCCTGTACTACCCGAGCCGGCGGCAGATGCCTGCCGTGCTGCGCGCCTTTGTCGACATGGTCCGCGCCGACGGTCTTGCCTAGGCGGCGGCCGGCGGCGCGCCGTGCTCGACCGGCCACTTGACGGTAAACACGCTGCCGCCCGCCTTGCCGCGCGTGCAGGCGGCGCTGCCACCGTGCGCGCGCGCGATGGCTTCGACCACGGCCAGGCCCAGGCCGCTGCCCGCGTTCAGGTCGCCGCCGTCGCTGTCGCCGCGGCGAAACGCCTCGAACACGTGCGGCGCCAGTTCCTTTGCAATGCCGGGGCCCGCATCCTCGACGCTCAGGTAATACTGGCCGGCCTGCACGCGGGTGCGCACGCGCAGCAGGCCCGGCTGCGCATAGCGGCGTGCGTTGTCGAGCAGGGCCAGCACGATTTGCCGGATGCGCGCCGCGTCGCAGCAGACGGGATGGTCGGACAGGTGCAGCTGCAGCGTAAAGCCGGCCGCCTCCATTTCCTGCGCCAGCAGGCGGCCCACTTCCTCGATTTCCAGGGTCAGGTCCGTCCACGCCATGCGCAGCTGCATGTGGCCGCTGTCGGCCAGGCTCAGGGTGCGCAAATCCTCGATCAGGCGGCCCAGATCCTCGACTTGCGCCAGCAGGCTGGAAAACGGCACTTCCTCGGGTTTGAAGACGCCATCGACGACGCCCTGCAAGGTGCCGCGCAGGATGGTCACGGGCGTGCGCAATTCGTGCGCGATGGCCGCATTCCACGTTTCGCTTTCCTTGGCGCCCCGCTGCAGGCGCTCGGCCATGCTGTTGAAGTCATCGACCAGCATGGCCGTCTCGCCCAGGCTGCGGTCGCCCGCGAAGGCGCGCGCGGACAGGTCGCCGTGGGCCACGCGGCGCACGCTGTCCATCACGGAATTGATCGGTTTCAGGATGCGCGCGGCCAGCTTGAAGGCGAAAAAGGCGGCCAGCCCCAGGCCGAAAATGGTGATGGCAAAGATCCACAGCCATTCGACGGTGCTGGGCGACCAGTCGTCGGGCTCGGACAGCATGCCGGGATCGATCTTGAAGGCGACGGCAAAGAAGATCCACGAGCCGATCCAGATGATCAGGATGCTGCACACCATCAGCACGGACATCGACAGCACGATCTGCCGGTTCAGGCCAGTGAAGCGCATCAGAGCTCGCTTTCCAGGCGGTAGCCCACGCCGCGCAGGCTGGCCGGCATGTTCATCACGCCCGCTTCCTCGAGCTTCTTGCGCAGCTTGCTGACGTGGCTGTCCACCGTGCGTTCCATCGAATTGCTTTCGGGCATGCACGACTCCAGCAATTCCAGGCGGCTGCAGACGCGGCGCGGCGTGCGCGCCAGGTGCGCCAGCAGGCGAAATTCCGTCAAGGTCAGGCTCAAGGGCACGGGCGCGCCGTCGCGCAGCACGCTGGCCACGTACGTTTCCTGGTCGATTTCGATGGGGCCGCAGCGCAGGCGCTGGCCGCCCACCGGGTGGTGGCGCACGCGCGAGCGGCGCAGCACGGCGGCCACGCGCGCCACCACTTCGGCCGGGTTGAAGGGCTTGATGATGTAATCGTCGGCGCCCACGCGCAGGGCGGCCAGCTTGTCGGCATCCTGGTCGCGTGCCGTCAGCATGATGACGGGCGTTTCGCCGCGCCGCCGCACTTCGGCCAGCACGGCCCAGCCGTCGACGCGGGGCATTTGCACGTCGAGCAGCAGCAGGTCCGGCGCCAGCGCCAGGTGCTGCTGCAGCGCTTCCTGGCCATCGAGGGCGAAGGCCGTGCGGTAGCCGTCGCGCTCCAGATAACCGGCGAGGATGCGGGCGATTTGCGGTTCATCTTCGGCGATCAGGATGAGGGCGGAAGGGGGCGTGGTGGCAAGAAAAGAGGGCTGGCTGGCGCTGTGATGATAGTTCATGCAAATAGTCTAGCATTCTTCTTTCTCTCCATCGAATCTCCACATTTCTTTGACGAAATATCCACCTTGGCCTTTTATGCTGCGCTTATCTGTCGACCGGACCGCCGGTTGGGATCTGCCATAGAGAAAGACCATGCATCCGAGCCACTTCACCAAGAAAAACATGTTGATCGCCGCGGCACTGCTCAGCCTTGCCGCCTGTTCCAAACCCGCGCAGGAAGAAGCGGCCGCGCCGCCCGCCGCCGTCACCGTGCTCAAGCTGCAGGCGGCGCCCGTCGTCCTCAGCGACGAATTGCCGGGCCGGGTGGCCGCCTTCCGCACGGCCGATATCCGCCCGCAGGTGGGCGGCATCGTGCTGCGCCGCCAGTTCGAGCAGGGCGCCGACGTGACAGCGGGACAGAAGCTGTTCCAGCTCAATCCGGCGCCATTCCAGGCGGACGTCGATTCGGCCGCCGCCGCCCTGCAGCACGCGGTGGCCACGGCGAACCGCGCCAGCAGCCAGGCAGACAGGCTGAAACCGCTGGTGGAAGCGGACGCCATCAGCCGCCAGGCGTATGACGACGCCGTGGCCCAGCGCGAGCAAGCCGTGGCCACCGTGGCGCAGGCGCGCGCGACCCTGGCGCGCCGGCGCCTGGACCTGGCCTTTGCCAGCATCGAGGCGCCGATTGCCGGGCGCATCGGTTCCGAACTGGTGACCGAAGGCGCGCTCGTAGGCGTGGCCGATGCTGCGCCGATGGCGCGCATCCAGCAGATCGACAAAGTGTATGTCGACGTGCGCCAGCCGGCCGCCGCGCTGGCCGCGCTGCAAGCCTCGGGTACGGGCGGTGCCGACAAGCTGCCCGTGACCATTCTGGGCGCCGACGGCCAGCCGCATCCCGTCACGGGCCGCATCCTGTTCTCGGGCATCAGCGTCGATTCGGGCACGGGCGACGCCGTCATCCGCGTGCTGGTCGACAATCCGCAGCGCCAGCTCTTGCCCGGCATGTTCGTGCGCGCCCGCATCGCCCGCGCCGTGCAGGCCAACGGCGTGCTGCTGCCGCAGCAAGCCGTCTTGCGCAGCAGCGGCGGCCAGGCGCAGGCCTGGGTGCTGGACGGCACGAACAAAGCCAGCCTGAAACCGATCGCCGTGGGCGACGTGGTCGAGCACCAGTATGTGGTCAGCGGCGGCCTGAAGGCGGGCGACACCGTCGTCATCGAAGGCCAGGAACGCCTGCAGCCGGGCGCCACCGCCGCGCCGCAGCCATGGAAGCCGGCCGTCGTGGCAGCCGCAGCTGCCGCCAAAGCGCATTGATGCGCCATTTGAATCCAATGAAAGTCTAACGACATGCCTCAATTTTTCATCAACCGCCCCGTCTTTGCGTGGGTGGTGGCGGTCTTCATCGTCCTGTTCGGACTGATCGCCATACCGCAATTGCCGATTGCGCGTTTTCCTTCCGTGGCGCCGCCCAGCGTCAGCATCAGTGCCGTGTATCCGGGTGCCACGCCGCAAACCATGAACGATTCCGTGGTGGGCTTGATCGAACGCGAACTGTCGGGCGTCAAGCACCTGCTGTATTTCGAGTCGTCCACCGACACCTCGGGTTCGGCCTCGATCACCGTCACCTTCCAGCCGGGCACGGACCCGGAAATGGCGCAGGTGGACGTGCAAAACCGCCTGAAAGCCATCGAGCCGCGCCTGCCGCAAGCCGTGCGGCAAAACGGCTTGACGGTGGAATCGGCGTCGTCCGGCTTCCTGATGATCGTCAGCCTGATTTCCGAGAATGGCCAGCACGATGAAGTGGCGCTGGGCGACTACCTGGCGCGCAACGTGACGGAAGAGCTGCGCCGCATTCCCGGCGTGGGCAAGGTGCAGCTGTTCGGTTCCGAGCGGGCCATGCGCATCTGGGTCGACCCGGCCAAGCTGGTGTCGTACAACATCGCCATGGGCGAGCTGACGGCCGCCATCGCGCAGCAAAATGCGCAGATCGCCCCGGGCCGCCTCGGCGATTCGCCCGCCGTGCACGGCCAGCGCGTGACGATTCCGCTGACGGTGCAGGGCCAGCTGCAAACCCCGGCCGAATTTGCCGCCATCGTGCTGCGCGCGAATGCGGATGGCTCGAAAGTGACCATCGGCGACGTGGCGAAAGTGTCGCTGGGCGCGCAAAGCTTCAATTTCAGCATCCGCGAAAACGGCCAAGCCGCGTCGGGCGCCGCCATCATGCTGTCGCCCGGTGCCAACGCCGTGCAGACGGCGGCCGCCGTGCGTGCGCGCATGGCCGAACTGGCGCACACCATGCCGGCCGGGATCAAGTACTCGGTGCCGTTCGATACGGCGCCTTTCGTGAAAATCTCGATCGAAAAGGTCGTCGTCACCTTGCTGGAGGCGATGGTGCTGGTCTTCCTCGTCATGTACCTGTTCCTGCAAAAGATACGCTACACCCTGATTCCCGCCATCGTCGCGCCGATCGCCCTGATGGGCACTTTTACGGTGATGCTGATGGCCGGCTATTCCGTCAACGTGCTGACCATGTTCGGCATGGTGCTGGCCATCGGCATCATCGTCGATGACGCCATCGTGGTGGTGGAAGCGGTCGAGCGCCTGATGGCGACCGAAGGCCTGTCGCCTAAGGAAGCGACCTCGAAAGCGATGCGCGAAATCACAGGTGCCGTGGTCGGCATCACCCTGGTGCTGACGGCCGTGTTCATCCCGATGGCCCTGGCCAGCGGTTCCGTGGGCGCCATCTACCGCCAGTTCACGCTGGCGATGGCCGTGTCGATCCTGTTCTCGGCGTTTCTGGCCTTGACCCTGACGCCGGCCCTGTGCGCCACGATGTTGAAACCAATCGGACCGCATGACCATGATAAAAAAGGCTTTTTCCTGTGGTTCGACCGCCAGTTTGAGCGCATGACGGCCCGCTACGAAAAAGGCGTGGTGGCGATGCTGAAACGCGCCGGCCGCTCGATGGTGCTGTACGGCGCCATCGTCGCGGCGCTGGGCGTGGCCTTCATGCAGCTGCCGTCGGCCTTCCTGCCCGAGGAAGACCAGGGCTACTTCATCACCTCGATCCAGCTGCCGTCCGACGCCACCATGGAGCGCACGCTCGATGTCGTCAAGCTGTACGAGCAGCACGTGGCCACGCGTCCCGGCATCGAAGTGAACCAGTCGATCCTCGGCTTCAGCTTTTCCGGCGCGGGGCCGAACGCGGGCCTGGCCTTCACCATGCTGAAGGACTGGAAACAGCGCAACGGCGCCACGGCGCAGGAAGAAGTGGCGCTGGCGCAGGCCGCCATGTCGCAGGCGAAGGAGGGCGTGATCATGAGCCTGATGCCGCCCGCCATCGATGAACTGGGCAACTCGTCCGGCTTTTCCATGCGCCTGCAAGACCGCGCCAGCCAGGGCATCGCGGCCCTGCAGGCGGCGCAGAATCAGCTGCTGGGCCTGGCCGCGCAAAGCAGCAAGGTGGCGGGCGTGTATCCGGACGGCTTGCCGCCCGGCGCCAGCGTGCGCCTCGATATCGACCGCACCAAGGCCGAAGCGCTGGGCGTGCCGTTCACGGCGATTGCCGACATGCTGACGGCGGCCATGGGTTCGACCTATGTCAACGATTTTCCGAACGCGGGCCGCATGCAGCAGGTGATCATCCAGGCCGACGCGCCGTCGCGCATGCAGCTCAACGACGTGCTGGCCTTGCGCATCCGCAATAACGCGGGCGGCATGGTGGCCCTGGGCGAACTCGTGCGCCCCGTGTGGAGCGAGTCGCCGCTGCAGCTGGTGCGCTACCAGGGCTACCCATCGGCGCGCATTTCCGGCAGCGCGGCGCCCGGCGTGTCCAGCGGCGACGCCATGCTGGAAATGGAGCGGCTCGTGAAGCAGTTGCCGCCGGGCTTCGCGCTGGCGTGGACGGGCCAGTCGCTGCAAGAGAAGGAATCGGCGTCGCAGGCGCCCATGCTGATGGCGCTGTCGATGCTGGTGGTCTTCCTCGTGCTGGCGGCCCTGTATGAAAGCTGGTCGATTCCCGTCTCCGTGATGCTGGTGGTGCCGCTGGGTTTACTGGGCGCCGTGCTGGCCGTGATGCTGCGCGGCATGCCGAACGACGTGTTCTTCAAGGTGGGCATGATCACCATCATCGGCCTGTCGGCGAAGAATGCGATTCTGATCGTCGAGTATGCGCGCCAGTTGCAGGCGCAGGGCAAGGGGCTGGTCGAGGCGACGGTGGAAGCGGCCCGCCTGCGCCTGCGCCCGATTTTGATGACGTCATTGGCGTTCGCGCTGGGCGTGGTGCCGCTGATGCTGGCCACGGGCGCCAGCGCCGAGACGCAGCACGCGATTGGCACGGGCGTGTTCGGCGGCATGATTACCGCCACCGTGCTGGCCGTGTTTTTCGTGCCCGTGTTCTTTGTCGTGGTGCTGGGCGCCGTCGACAAGATGGGTACGTACTTCAACAAACGCAGTGATCGCATCGCCGTCAAGGCGGTGGAAGGAGAGTTGTAATGCGTTTCTTTTTTCTCACGCCCCTGGCCGCGCTGGCCTTGTCGGCGTGTTCCCTGACGCCGCCGCTGGTCAAGCCGGCGGCACCGATACCGGCCAGCTATGCCGAATCTGCCGCGCCAGCCGCGGCCGACACCGCGGCCGACTTGGGCTGGCGCCAGATGCTGCTCGATGCGCGGCTGCAGCGCCTGGTCGATATCGCGCTGGAAAACAACCGCGACTTGCGCGTGGCTTCGCTCAACGTGGAAGCCGTGCGGGCGCAGTACCAGATCCAGGATGCGGGCCGCTATCCGGCCATCGGCGCGAATGCGGGCGGCGTGCGCCAGCGCGGCGCCGATGTCAAGGTTCAAAACACGTTCACGGCCGGCATTGCCATGAGCGCATTCGAGATCGACCTGTTCGGCCGCCTGCGCTCGCTGTCGGACGCGGCGTTTGCCCGCTATCTGGCCACACAGCAGGGCCAGCGCGCCGCGCATATGGCCCTGATCGGCGCCGTGGCCGACGCCTACCTGGAGCAGCGCCTGGCCGAGGAACAGCTGGCGCTGGCCCGGCAAACCCTGCTTGACTGGCGCCAGGCGCTGCTCCTGACGCAGCGCCTGCACGGCGCACAGCAGGGCAGCGGCCTGGACGTCGCGCAAGCGCAAGGGCAGGCGGCGACAGCGGAAGCGGACGTGCAGGCGCGAGAACGGGCCAGTCTACTTTCGCGCAACAACCTGGAATTGCTGCTCGGTGCGCCGCTGCCCACGGACTTGCCCGCCGGCCGGCCGCTCGATGGCCAGCCCGTGCTGACGCAGCTGCCGCCCGGCCTGCCGTCGGACTTGCTGGCGCGCCGTCCCGATATTTTGCAAGCCGAGTACACGCTGGCGGCGGCGAATGCGGAAATCGGCGCCGCCCGCGCCGCCTTCTTCCCCCGCCTGTCGCTGACGGCGTCGCTGGGCTTTGCCAGCCCGGAACTGGGTGACCTGTTCCGCGGCAGCGCGCGCAGCTGGTCGTTCGCGCCGCAGGTGACGCAGCCGCTGTTCCAGGGCGGCCAGCTGCGCGCGGAACTGCAGCTGTCGCGCCTGCGCAAGGACGTGGCCGTGCTGCAGTACGAGCAGGCGATCCAGGCGGCGTTCCGCGAGGTGCGCGACGGCCTGGCCGGCAGCGCCACGTTTGCGCAGCAGATCGCCGCGCAGGAGCGCGTGGTGGCGGCGGCGCGGCAGCGCCAGCGCCTGTCGCAGCTGCGCTACGACGCGGGCCAGGACAGCCGCCTGGAATTGCTCGACGCGCAGCGCCAGTCGTATGCGGCCCAGCAAGCCCTGCTCGACGCGCGGCGCGACCAGTTCAAGTCGGCCGTGGCGCTGTACAAGGCGCTGGGTGGCGGCCTCGAGGAGTAAACCTCCGTCTACCAGGGCAGCGTCACGGGCACGCTGTCGCGGTGCTTCGCCTGGTAGTGGGAACGCAGGAATTGCGCCAGGAAGGTGAATTCGTTGTAGCAATGCATGAGCAGGGCGCGGGCGAATGCATCGGGGAAGAGGGCGGCGATCTCTTGCGGGCTGTGGCCGGCGTCCGGCAAGTCCTGGCCCATGTAGAAATGGCTGCGCAAGGTCATGCCCCAGGCCGTGTCGCGGCCCATGTGCAGCAGGCGCCCGCCGATGACGGCGCCGTCCGCGGTGCGGGGCGGCGCATAGCTCATGCCCACCCTGGCGCACACGGCGGCTGAAATGCGGCCCTCTGCCCGCGCCGCCTCGTATTGCCGTCCCTCGAAGAATTCACGGGGATCGCGGAACTGGATGGCCAGCTGTTCGGCCGGCATGCCGCTGAAAAATTCTTCCGCCAGATGGATGGAGCCGATGTGCGTCTCGGCGCTGCCTTCAGCCCAGCCGCTGGCCAGGTGGTCGACCGGGTGCCACATCAGGTAGCGTTCCGTGTCGGGCCGCGAGCGGAACCACCATTCAAACATCTCGCCAGTGCAATTTGGCAAGTCGGTGCGGCACGCCACGTGCAGCACGCCGCTGGGCAGCCGTTCGAAGCCCGTTTCCAGCGCCAGGGGAGCGGGGTGCAGCAGGGCGTGGACGTCGTTGAGATCCATGGTCTTACCTTTCAGTGTGGGTGGTGGAAACAGCGGTGGTGCCGGCCGGGCGGCGGCGCAGCAGCGGGGCGGCCGCCACGGCCGCGCCCAGCAGGGCCAGTGCGGCCGTGGCCGCAAACATCGCCGCGTGGCTGCCGGGCAGATACGTCATGAAGGAAGAGAGAAATTGCCCGCCGAAGATGGCCATCGACAGATAGGCGAGGTTGCGGTTGCGGCTGGGCAAGTGGCTGCGCTCGACCGTCATGTGCGTGCACAGGGGCACGGACAGGCCGAAGCCCATCCCCAGCGCCACGGCGCCGGCCAGCAGCGTGGACAGCGCGGCGGCCCCCGCGAACAACAGGTGTGCCAGCGCATAACAGGCGAAGGCGGCGCCCAGGGTGCCGTGTTCATGCAGGCGCCGGACCACCTGGGGCATCAGCCAGGCGGCCGCCACGGCCACCAGCGACACGAAGGAAAGCAAATACCCGGCCCGGTCCTCGCTCCAGCCCAGCTGCTGCAGGCGCAGGGGCAGGATGATGATGGCGGCGAAAAACACCGTCATGGAGAGTGCCGCCAGCGCATGGACGAAGAGCAGGGCGCGCGACGGGCCGGGCGCTGGCGGCGCGCCATCCATGCCGGCATCCCCGGCAGGGGCAAGTGCCGGCACGCAGCGCCAGGCGCATGCCAGCAGCACCCACGAAGCCAGATACAGCAGGAAGGGATAGCGCCAGCCCGCCGTGGCCAGCAGGCCGCCCAGGGCGAGGAACAGCACGCCGCCCAGTTCGATCGTCATGCCTTGCCTGGCGATCATGCGCAGCCTTGCCTGGCCGCTGAACAGGGCCGAGATCAGCCCGGTGCCCGATGCCATCACCAGCGCCGTCGGCGCGCCCAGCAGGAAACGGTTGGCGAACACGGCCAGGTGGCCATGCAAAAACATGCCCGAGACGCCCAGCAAGCCGTACAGGAACAGCCCCGCCAGCAGGCTGCGGTGCAGTCCCAGGCGCTGCATGAGCATGGCGGCGAAGGGGCCGGACAGCACCACGCCCAGCGAGGGCAGCGTGACGAGCCAGCTGGCGGCGTCGGCCACGCCGAGCCGCGCGGCGATGGACGGCAATCCCGGGACCAGCACGCATCCCACCATGATGGTCAGGCTGGCAACGGAAAGGAGCGTGCACGTTGCTGTCTTCGATATACTGCGGCTGGACATGCGCCTCCCCCGGTGCTTACGTTAAAAACCGTTAATCGGAACACTGTTCCGAATGATGGAACAATTATAGGGCCATGTACAATGCCGGTCAATGCCATCACGGCAGCTATCGTCATGCACAATTGGGTAAAGAAATGAGTGAAGAAAACGAAGGCAATAGCGGCAAGCAAGTCATTGCGCGCGCGGCGGCGGTGCTGCGCGCGCTGGAAAACCAGACGGGCGGCCTGAGCCTGGCGCAGATCGCCAAGGGCGCGGACTTGCCGCGCACCACGGTGCACCGCATCGTCGCCGCGCTGGAAGCCCAGCAACTGGTCAGTTCCGGCGCCGGCGGGGTGAAGCTGGGTCCGGCCATCGCGCGTCTGGCGGCGTCGGCGCATACGGACGTGG
Organism: Janthinobacterium sp. HH106; assembly: GCF_001758725.1. Lineage (NCBI taxonomy): Bacteria > Pseudomonadati > Pseudomonadota > Betaproteobacteria > Burkholderiales > Oxalobacteraceae > Janthinobacterium > Janthinobacterium sp. HH106. Next base: position 137,604 of record NZ_LRIC01000002.1, read on the forward strand.
TGGCGGTCCTGCGGCCGTATGCGGAAGCGTTGGGCCGGCGCACGCGCGAAACGGTGGACGTGTGCGTGTACCGCGGCCTGCATGCGGTGTCGGTGGACCAGTACTGTTCCGACCATGAGCTGCGCGTCGTGTCGGCCGTGGGAACGGCCTACCCGATCCACTGCACCGCGCATGGCAAGGCCTTGCTGGCGCGGATGCCGGAAGACGCGCTGGCCCGGCTGTTCGGCGAACGCCTGGAAGCGCGCACGGACCAGACCATCACGGCGCTTGCGCAACTGCTGCCGCATCTGGAACAGGTACGCGCGCAGGGCTACGCCGTCGATATGGAAGAGCACGCGCCGGGCGTGTGCGGCATCGGCGTGGCCCTGAACACGGGGACGAGCGAGCGCTACGCGCTGTCGCTGGGCGTGCCGGCCCTGCGTTTCCACGCCCAGCGGGAACAGCTGCTGTCGGCGCTATTGCAGTGCAAGGCGGAAGTCGAAGCCGTGCTCGGTGCGCCGGGCGGTGCGTAGCGCACACCATGTGCAGGCATAAGATGGCTTGATTGCCGGCGAATCTGCTTTCGGAATGCTACGCGGGCTTGACGCATCGCCATTTCCCGCTGTTGCTTGCCGCCATGCGTATGGGGCGCGCCTGTCGTGCGTGGAAATGATTTCAAAATAACAAGCGTTCTGCCGCCTTGATGTTATTATAATTGTAACATCACTATTCCTCAGTGTTCTGCGGGACTGGTGTCTTTTCTGGTTCACATTGCAAAAGGAGTAGATATGCGTCAGTCCCATGTCGCGCTGTTGTTATCGGTTTGCATAGGCGGCGCACACGCTGCGCCCGCGATCCTGGCATTCGATGCCGATCACCTGAAGGTGGTTGAGGGCCAGCCGGTGCGCCTGCACTGGGAGGTGAGCGGGGCAGCCACGGTCACGCTCAATGGCGTGCCGGTCAGCGGCAACAGCCAGATTGTCAGGTATGCGGCCGGCGATGCCTCCACCTTACGCCATACCTTGACGGCCAGCACTCCCGGCGGGGTGGAAACCGCCACACGTACCATCGAACTGTCTCCCGGGATAGTGCTGGACAAGGACTATATTCCCGAAGCGTACGCGACCGGCTGCAAACCCGTGCAGGAGCCCGATTTTGTCCTCAGCCATGAGTATGCGCGCATCGAGCCGCGCGACTGCGCCTCGGTGAAGGTGCGCAACCCCGTGTTTGTCTGGCCGGAGATTTATAACGCCACGCAGATGGTCTTGACGCTCAATTTCCCTAGCGGAAAGAGTCCATTGCAGATAACCACGACGCGTACCTCGCTGATCCTGCCGGAACTGTTGAGTGAAACCGGGCTGTACACGTGGCAGGTGCAGTATCGCCTGCCGAACGGCCAGAGCAGGTCCGGCGCGGTCCGGCGCTTTCATTTCGACGGCAATGCCGTCGACAACCTGCCCGATCTGCCCACCGCCGCCGAAGTCATCGCCAGGATAGGACCGCGTTTGCATCCGCGCTTGATTCCGCTGGCGGCCGATGGCCAGGTCATGCAAGCGTCGGCCATCCACGCCGCCGTGCAGGCCAGCCCCCTGGCGGCATCCTACAAAACGTACCTGGCCGAGGCGGAGCAGGTATTGGCCAATACGAAGTACGCCATGCCCGCGGAGCCCATCGGCCTGAAACCGGAAGTTATCGCCGACGCAGCGTTCAGGGCTGCCCAGGGGATAGAGCGGTTGTCCGTGGCGGCGCTGCTCAAGGGCGACCAGCGGTATCACGCACAGGCCATCGCCCGCCTGCTGCAGCTGGCCAGCTGGGCGCCCGACGGCGCTACCGGCGAATGCCAGCAGGACCAGGCCAACAGGCAGATCATGCTCACCCTGGCCCAGGGGCTGGACATGTTTTACAACAACATGAACACGGCGGACCGCTATGTGCTGATCAATGTGATCAACCAACGGCTCAACCCGCTGATGTACAAGATGGAGGCGAGTTTGCGCGCCAATCCGTATGACTCCCATGTGCTGGCCGCGGCCTATTATGCGGTGCAAACCCTGATGCTGTCGGCCGGTGCCGTCGGCCAGGGACCGGCCGGCGACGTGACGTTTGAACAGGGTGCCGAATATGACAAGTCCTGCAATGCAAAAGGCAAGCCGCTGGCGCCGGTTGACCGTTTTACCACTGCCTGGGAAACGCTGATCACGAGTTCGGGCACGTGGGGTGGCGGCACGGACAGCGCGTTCGGCAATGGTGTCAGTTACGCGTGGAACACGCTCAATGCCTATGCGCCGGCCTTGGCCTCGTATCTGTTGATGGCCAACGTGGATCTCAGCCGTATCCCCGCGCTGCGGCAGTTCGGCGATAATTTCCATGCGCAGACGGTGCGGAACCGCTGGAGCAAGGTGCGCGGCACGTTCGGCGACGGCAGCAACCTGACGGGGGATTATGAATCCTATGCCTGGAACTCCTACCGCCTGTTTGCCCAGGTATCGCAGAATCCTGTCGATGAATGGTATTACCGGGACAATATTGAGCAGACACAGTCCTTTGCCTTGCCTTTCCATCATTATTTTCTGACGGCAATCAGACCGCCCGTTGAGCCCGCCGTGCTGCCCATCTTGAAACGCACGTATCTGTTCGAGGATGCGGGCGTGGTCGCCATGCATTCCAATACGGCCTATCCGCAGCGTTCCAGCCTGTTCTTCCGTTCCAGCCGTCTTGGCGCCATCAACCACAGCCATGCGGACAACAATGCGTTTACCTTTGTGTCAAAAGGCAAGAGTATTTTCATTTCGGGCGGCATCTATGATGAATTTGGCAGTTTGCCGGAGCAGAAGATAAGGCGCGCCACGCGCTACAAGAATGCGCTGACGTTCGACGCGGGAGAGGGATATGAGGACGCCGGCATAGGCCAGGCCGAGCCGGCGGCAAGCCCCGTTGCGCCGGGGGCGCCGCTGTTTTATATGCAGCCACATGGCAGGCTGATCAATTTTCATGCGGCCGAGACGAGCGACTGGTCGGTCGCCACCGGGGATGCCACGGACGCCTACCGCAGCCGCGACATAAAAACGTCAGTCTGGAACCCCTTGCTGCAAGGCGCGGTGCGCACGGTCGCCTATAACCCGAAGGCGGGCGTGGCCCTGATCTACGATTGGGCGCAAAGTGCGACCAAGCGCCGCTGGCAGATGAATTATCAGACGCTGGTGGCGCCGGTGGACATCGGCGCGCGGGAATTCCGGGTCGATGCGGGCGATGGCGTCAGCGTCTGCGTCAGTTATCACGGCTATGACGGAACGTTTTCGGCGCCGGAAAAGATGTCCAAGGTAGCCCAGGATACGCAACTGGCATGGCCGGCAGGGGAACCTGAGCAATATCATACGGCGTACAAGACGAATATACGCAGCAATTCCATGGCCAGCCTGATCGTCCTGAAGGAAGACTGCGATGCTGTTTCCGTGACGGCCGAGTATTTGTCGCCGACCAAGCTGCTCGTCAAGGTCGATACGAGCTGGTTCCTTTTCGATAAAAAAGCTGTGCAGCTATCGGAATAGGGAGGGCTTGGCAAGGCGCCGTGCCGGCCAGTTGCGGTCAGGTGAATGATGGCTTTGATTCTATTTGATATTTCCAGTATTATGGAATCATTGCATCCACTCACCGGCCTTGGCGCGATTGCGCGCCTTGCTGCCCTCTCCGGAACCTTGCCGTATGCTCACCGCCTTCCTGATCTTTCTCGCCACCTTAACCCTCGTCATCTGGCAGCCGCGCGGCCTGGGCATCGGCTGGAGCGCCGTCATCGGCGCCGGCGCGGCGCTGCTGGCCGGCGTGATCCACTGGGGCGACATCCCCGTCGTCTGGCATATCGTGTGGAACGCCACCGGCACGTTTATTGCCGTCATCATCATCAGCCTGCTGCTGGACGCGGCCGGCTTCTTCGAGTGGGCGGCGCTGCACGTGGCGCGCTGGGGCGGCGGCAGCGGGCGCAAGTTGTTTACCTTGCTGGTCTTGCTGGGCGCCCTGGTGTCCGCCGTGTTCGCCAACGACGGCGCCGCGCTGATATTGACGCCCATCGTCATCGCCATGCTGCGGGCATTGAAGTTTTCCGCCAGGGCCACCCTGGCCTACGTGATGGCGGCCGGTTTCATCGCCGACACGGCCAGCCTGCCGCTGGTGGTGTCGAATCTGGTCAATATCGTCTCGGCCGACTATTTCAAGATCGGCTTTGCCGAGTACGCGTCCGTGATGGTGCCCGTCAACGTCGTCGCCGTGGGCGCCACCCTGGCGGCCTTGCTGATCTTTTTCCGCCAGGATATCCCGTGCGACTATGACGTGGCGCAGCTGAAGCGCCCGGGCGCCGCCATCCGCGACTTGCCCACCTTCCGCGCCGGCTGGCTGGTGCTGGCGCTGCTGCTGGTAGGATTTTTTTCGCAAGAAGCCCTGGGCGTGCCCATCAGCCTGATCGCCGCCGTGGGCGCCGCGTTGTTGCTGGGCGTGGCGGGCAAGGGCCATGTGATTTCCACGCGCCATGTGCTGCGCCATGCGCCATGGCAAATCGTCGTCTTTTCGCTGGGCATGTATCTGGTCGTGTACGGCTTGCGCAATGCGGGCTTGACGGCTTACCTGACGGGACTGCTGAACCACTGTGCCCAGTACGGCGTGTGGGGCGCGGCCATGGGCACGGGCGTATTGACGGCCTTGTTGTCGTCCGTGATGAACAACCTGCCGACGGTGCTGGTGGGCGCGCTGGCCATCGACCCGACGACGGCGCAGGGCGCCGTGCGCGAGGCGATGATTTACGCCAACGTCATCGGCAGCGACCTTGGCCCGAAGATCACGCCCATCGGCAGCCTGGCTACCTTGCTGTGGCTGCATGTGCTCGACAGCAAGAATATCCACATTTCCTGGGGATATTACTTCCGCGTCGGCATCGTGCTGACCGTGCCCGTGCTGCTGGCGACCCTGGCGGCGCTGGCGCTGCGCCTGTCCTGAGTTCCGTGTATGGTGGTGGCTGACAGCAACTTTAACGGGAAAGCCATGAAATTATTGCTTGTGGGCGCCACCGGCCTCGTGGGCCGCGAAGTGCTGCGCCTGGCGCTCAGTGACGCGCGCGTCAGCCAGATCGTCGCCCCCGTGCGCAATCCCTTGCCCGCGCATCCCAAACTCGATGCGCCGCTCGTCGATTTCGACCGCTTGCCGCCCGGCGCGCCGTGGTGGCAGATGGATGCCGTCATCTGCACCCTGGGCACGACCATGAAGGTGGCCGGTACGCGGCAGGCGTTCCGGCGCGTGGACCACGACTATCCGCTGGCCGTGGCGCGCCTGGCGCTGGCGGCCGGCACGCGCGCGTACGCGCTCAATTCCGCGGCCGGCGCCAATCCCGGCTCGCGCATCTTCTACAACCGCGTCAAGGGCGAACTGGAACGCGACCTGGAGCAGCTGGGCTTCATGTCGCTCACCTGCGTGCGGCCCGGGCTGATCGGCGGCGAGCGCGCCGTGGCGCGCACGGGCGAGGGCGCCGCCTTGCGCCTGCTGCGCGTGCTGGGCCCCGTGCTGCCGCGCCGCTGGCGCATCAATCCCGCGCCGCACATCGCCGGCGCCCTGCTGGAAGCGGCGCTGGCCGCCGCGCCGGGCGTGCATGTCGTCGGTTCGGAACAGCTGGCCTGAACGCGCAGCCCGTATAATCGGCGTTCATGTTCTTTTGAGTACGCAAAATGCAAACAGTACGTCCTTACCGCGCCGGCGACCGCGACGCCTGCCTGGCTCTTTTCGACGGCAATACGCCGCGCTTTTTCGACCCGTCCGAGCGCGCGGCCTTCGTCGCCTGGCTGGAAGCATCAACGCAGCCGTATCTGGTCATCGAACGTGAGGTCGAGGGAACAACGCGCATCGTCGCCTGCGGCGGCCATGCCATCGAGGCGGGCGGCACGGTCGCCAGCCTGTGCTGGGGCATGGTGGCGCAGGACGTGCACGGCCAGGGACTGGGCCGCGCGCTGACGCAGGCGCGCCTGGACGCCATCCGCGCCGCGCCGCAAGTGGCCGGGGTGAGCATGAACACCAGCCAGCACACGCAGGGCTTTTATGCGCGCTTCGGCTTCGTGCCGGTCAAGGTGACGTCCGATGGCTTCGGACCCGGCATCGACCAGTGGGACATGATGTTGCAACTGCCGGCGTAGCCATTGCAGACAGCCATGGCGTCAAGTGGTGCTCAGATATTGATTGAAATGCCAACCTTCATCGCCTACCATCGTTGGATGTTTCAACTAGGAAAGATTCCCATGCAACCTACGTTCTTGTCCGATTTTGCACCGCACAGCTTCGCCAGACACGGAGGCCACCATGGCGGATGACCGCCACCCGACGGCGCCGCTCGTCATCGTCGCCAGCAACGGCACCGGCGGCGACATGCAACCGTTTATCGCGCTGGCGCAGGGCTTGCGGCAACGGGGGCGGCGCGTGCTGCTGCTGGTGCCGGGCTGGCAGGAAGCGGCTGCGCAGGCGTCAAGGCTGTCGTATCGCACCTTCGGCACGCAGGAAGAGGGGCAGGCCATGCTGGGCGACCCGGGCCTGTGGGATGAGCGCAAGGGCTGGGGCGTCGTGTGGCGCGGCCTCGTGCCGTACCTGGGCGCCGTGCGCGACGTCGTGCAAGGCTTGCCGGACGGTGAAGAGTGCGTGGTGCTGTGCCATCCCTTCCTCGTGCCGATGGCCGCCCTGGCACGCTCGGTACGCCCGGACCTGCGCATCGTCGCGGCCTATCTGGCGCCATCGAACCTGTGCAGCAGCCATGATTTCCTGGCGGCCGGCTCGCTGCGCATTCCCGCCTGGGTGCCGCTCGCCTGGCGCCAGGCCCTGTGGCGGATGATCCACCGCGGCATGGTCGACCCGGTGCTGCTGCCTGGCCTGAACGGCGCGCGCGCGCAGCACGGACTGCCGCCCGAAGCGCATTTTTTTGCGCACATGCTGGCCGCGCCCGATGCCTCGCTGGGGCTGTTTCCCGCCTGGTTCGCCGCCCCGCAGGCGGACTGGCCGCCGCATTTCGTGCAAGCCGGTTTCTCCGGCGCCGCCCCGCATGGCGCCGCGGCGCTGCCGCCGGAGCTGGAACGCTTTCTGGGCGAGGGCGAGCCGCCCATCGTCTTTACGCCCGGGACCGGGCACCAGCACGCGCAGCGCTATTTCAGCATCGCCCTGGACGTGTTGCGGCGGCTGGGGCGGCGCGGCTTGTTCCTCACGTCCCATGCGGCGCAGCTGCCGCAGCACTTGCCCCCCAGTGTCATGTGGCAGGCGTACGCGCCGTTCGCGGCCCTGCTGCCGCGCGTGGCGGCCGTGGTGCACCATGGCGGCATCGGCACCAGCGCGGATGCCTTCCGCGCGGGCATCCCGCAACTGATCGTGCCGTTCGCCTACGACCAGTTCGACAACGGCTGGCGGATCAAGCGGCTCGGCGTGGGGGATGTCTTGCTGGCCAGGCGTTTGTCGGCCGGGCGCATGCGGCGCCAGCTGGCGCGTTTGCTGGCCGCGCCCGAGGTTCAATTGGCGTGCGGCGAGGTGGCCCGCCGGATGGGGCAGGGGCCGCAGCCAACGCACTTGCTCGATCAGGTCGAAGCGGCGCTGGCGGCCCGGACTGCTTAGGGCGTGTTGTGCGGAGTATCGTCGAGGGCGATGACGCGGTCGTGCGGGCCGGGCACGCAGCCGTCGGCGACCGGTTCCCAGCCCCGGTGCACCACCACCTGCTTGCCGTCGTGGCAGATTTCCACGCGCTCGCTGGCGGGCAGGCGCTGGCGCGCGAACGCTTCCAGGCTGGCCGGCAGGCTCACTGCCAGCCGCATCGTGCCGATGGCTTCGGGCGGATGGTCGTCCATGTGCACGAGGGGCACGAAGATGGAACCGAGCATCAGCCAGCGGGCGCCCACGTCGACGGGCGCTGGTTGATACGGGGCGGCGCGCAGCCAGTCCTGGGCCCGCGCGCGCAAGTCGCTGCCTGCGGCCAGCTCCCCCCAGGCGGCGGCCAGCATTTCCGCCACCCACTGATTGCAGTTCTGGTATTTCAAATTGAAGGCGTACGCATTGGCGCTGTAGCGGCCCGCCAGCAGCTCTTGCACGCGCACGGGGTCGAGCAGGGCGCGGCGCAGGGGCGGCACGGTTTCGGCCGGCAGTTTCACGAGCGCGATGTAGCCGAGCGCAGGATTGGCCGTGCCCATGGCGAAACCGGCCGTGCCCTGGTCGAAGATGCGCGGACGGCCTTCATCGCAGGCGTAGTACAGCTGGCGCGCGGACCAGCCGCTGTCGTTGTCGTGGCGCCAGGCCAGCGCCGCGTGCGAATAGCGGATGCCGAAGCGGGCCAGGTCCAGGCCGGAGCGGCTGATCAGGGCCACGCTGCCTTCGCTGGCGGCCAGTTCCTCGCGCACGACGGCGGCAAAGCGCAGCAGCCGGTCCTGTTCCGTGGCCGTGAGTTCCTGCGCGCGGTCGCAAAAGCGCGACGAGGCCAGCGAGGTGCCTGCCTGGGCGGCGCCAGCGCTGAAGATGGCGCAAACGCCCAGCAGCAGTGCCGGGCGGTGCGGGAGAAAACGAATCAAAGGCTGACGGGACGCGTGGCCAGTTCGCCGTACCAGTCGTCGGCCAGCACGAGGAAGAAGGCGGCGCGCGTGTCGTTGCGCGAGAATTCGATGCCGTAGGCGCGGTTTTGCGCATGCACCAGGTCGCCTTGCGCCAGCTGCTGTTTGTCGAGCGCCGCCTGCGGCAAGTCCAGCACCAGCGGCGTGGCCGTGGCCTCGGCCTGCATGGTCAAACGCGTCATGCCGTCGCGGCCCGGCACGGCGGCCACGTCGATGATGCGGTAGGGGCCATTGGCCACCTTGTTGTCGCGCGAGGAACTGTTGCTCGAACCGTTGAGCGAATCGGATATGCTGCCGCTCGACTGGGAGCCGGCGCTGGAGGCCGAGGAAACGAAACTGTCGGCGTTGGCGTTGCACGCCATGGTCAGAGCTGCGGCCAGGCCGAGCATGCGTAGGGAGGTAGTCAAGGCAGTTTTCCAGTGCGCGTCAATGAAAGCGGGCCGGGTCCGTCCGGGCCTGCGCCATCATAGCAGATCGGCCGTCAGCTGAGCAGCACCTTGATCAGGGCCTTCGCTTCGGCCGACGGCTGCGTGCGCAGCGCCTGCAGCACGGGGTCGTGCTCCAGGTAGGCCTGCAGCGGCGCGCTGATGGTGACGTAGGCCTGCGGCAGCGGCGAAGGCACGGGCGCCAGCGCCTTGGCCAGCAGCAGGGTGTCGCGCAAGCCTTCGGGCGGCAACATGATGGTCGAGCCGGGCAAGGCGTTGACGGCATCGGCCACCGACAGCGGCACGCCCAGCTGGCGCATCAGCGCGCGGCCGATCACTTCCAGCGTGGAGGCCATCTGCGTTTCCAGCTCGGCGTACAGGCCCGGGGTCTTGTCGGCCTGGGCCAGCAAATAAAAACCGGCTACTTCATGCACGATACCGGCGAACAGCGCCGTATCGGCATCCGTCTGCGTGACGGCGCCTGCCAGCGCATGCGCCAGCGCCGCCACATGCACGGTATGCGCCCACAGCTGGGTGGCGCGGGCGCGCAAGGCGTCGTCGCGGATGCCCGCGTTCAGCTGGCGGATGACGGCCGCCGTCGCCAGCGCATACAGGTTGCGGTGGCCCAGCCGCTCGACGGCGGCGCGCACGCTGGTGATGGCGGGCGTGTGGCCGGACGCGAACATGGCCGAATTGGCCAGCGCCACGGCGCGCGCCGACAAGGTGGGTTCGCACAGCAGCAGCCGGCTGATGTCGGCCGAGTGGCAATCCGGGTTGGCCAGTTCCTTTTGCAGGAGCAGGGCCGTGTTGATACTGGTGGGAAAGGCCAGGGTTTCCGTTTCGGCGCTGGCCAAAAGTTGCGCAAGGCTGCTGAGCGTGTTGACGTGCATGGATAAGAGGGAGCGAGAAGTAGCAATGTCCCCATATTATCAGGCAATCCGGCTGGCATGGCGTTCGCATGCCCAACCGGCCATGCCCGCCATCGGGAGCTGCGTTCCAGCGCCTTATGGCAGCAGCAAGGAGTGCTGGCTGGCCGTATGGAAATCGCGCCACACGCGGTTGATGGTGCTGTCTTCGCGGGCCGCGTACAGGCCGCAGTACGGATACAGGCCGTCGACTGCCGCGCGGCACGCGGCGACCAGGGCCAGCGCACGCTCTTGCACGGCCTGCATGGCGTCCGCATCGAGCGTTGCGCCGGCGGCCACCGTTGCCCAGCTGTCATCGAGCACGGCATAAAAGCGCGCGCGGGCGGCGATGAATGCGTCTTGCTTGTCTTGCAACATGGATAATACTTCCGGCACCTCCAGCAGCGGCAGGCCGGCGCGCGCGTGGCGGCGGTGGCGCATGCATTCTTCGGCCAATTCCATGAAATGCGCGGTCATGCCGGCCACGTTGGCGGCCAGGGTCACGTAGGCGAGCGAATAAAACGGGTAGCGGTACAGGGGGCCATCGGCCGTCGCGGCTGCGGGACTGATGGTAAAACCGTGTTCCTTTCCGAGCCACTGGCCGTCGATGCGGTAGCTGTGCGAGGCGCTGGCGCGCATGCCGATGCTGTTCCACGAGGGCACCAGCCGCACCAGCGCGGCGGGCACGAGGAAGGCGCGGATGCGCGGCTGGCCTTGTTCGTCGAGCAGGGGCTGGCCAGCGCGCCGCAGCCGGGCGTTCAGGGTGAAGTGGGTGGCCATGGGCGCGCCGCTGGCGTAGTCCCAGCTGCCCGTGATGCGGTAGCCGTCGCCTTCTTCCTCCGCGTCCCCGGTGGCCGCGCCGCTGCCGCCCAGGCAGGCGCGCGGCGTGCCGATGATGGCGCGCGCCATGTCGGGCGCCAGAAAGCCCGCGAACCAGCCGGCGCCCGCGCACAGGGTCAGCACCCAGCCCATGCTGCCATCGACGGCGGCCACGGCTTCTTCCAGGCGCACCACGTGTGGCAGGGGCAGTTCGGCGCCGCCCGCGCTGCGCGGCGCCAGCATCGTCAGCCAGCCGCGCCGGTGCAGCAGCGCCTGCTGGGCCGGATGCAGGAAGCGGGCGGCATCGGCCGCCTGGGCGTGGCGCGCGATGCGCCGGGCGTCGCGCTCGGAAAGGGCAGCAAGGGTAGCGAAGGCAGCGTGCGGCATGGGCAAAGTCCGGCAATGGCGAAGGCGGGCATTTTCGCACAGAGCCGGGCGTGCCGCGACACGGCCGTTCAAGCGGCCTTGGCCAATCCTTCCGCATCCCAGGCAGCCTTGACGCTGTCGCGCTGGGACACTCGGCCCAGGAAGGCTTGCAGATTTGCCAGCGCGGACAAGTCCACGCCCACGTTCGGCGCCCAGCCCGTGATGACGAACAGGTAGGCGTCGGCTACCGTGAACGTGTCGCCGGTCAGATAGGACCGGCCTTCCAGGCGGCTGTCCACCCACTTGAATTTTTTGCCCAATTGCTCGATGAACAAGGCCTTGGTGGCGGCATCGAAGCGGGGATCGAACAGGGGACTGAACGATTTGTGCAGCTCGGACGTGATGTAGTTCTGCCATTCCAGCACCTGGTAGCGGGCCAGGCTGCCCACGGGCGGCAGCAGGTCCTGCCTGCCGGCCTGTTCGGCGATGTACTGGGCGATGACGGGGCCTTCGCTCAAGGTCGTCCCATCGTCGAGCGCCAGCAGCGGCACCTGGCCTTTCGGGTTGAGTTCATAGTAATTGCCGCCTTCCTGCGTGCGGTGCTGGCCCAGGTCGACCTTGGCCAGGGTGAATGGCATGCCCGTTTCGCGCAAAATAATGTGCGGTGCTTGCGAGCAGGCGCCCGGCGAGTAAAAGAGTTTCATGGCGATCCTATCCTCGAACAGGTTGGGAAGACGCCACTATAGTCCTGCGGGAGCCGCCGGTAAATGCGTGTTCGTGCGGTGGCTGGTCACGCCCGGCGAACGATTGCGCTGGCTCAAAGCCCGGGATAGCGCAAGGGGGCAAGCAGCAAGAAAAACGCGTGCGCCATGCTGCTGGTGCGGATGGCTCACGCGCGCCCGCCGAGGCTGCCTCCGCCATCCACTGCCAAGACTTGGCCTGTCACGTAACTGGCTTGCTCCGATAGCAGGAAGCCGGCGGCGGCAGCGACTTCATCCGGCTGTCCCAGCCGCCGCATCGGTATCGTGGCAAGCACCTGGCGTTCCATTTCGCTGCCGACGGGGCGCGTCTTGCGGAACAGTGCCGTTTCCACGGGGCCTGGGGCGATCGCATTGACCGTCACGCCGTGCTGGGCCAACTCCAGCGCCCAGGTTCTCGTGCAGCCGACCAGGGCGCTTTTGGCGGCGGAATAGGCGGTGCGGTCCACGCTGCCGTAGACTGCGCGGCTGCAGATATTCACGATGCGGCCATAGCGGCGCTGCTTCATCGCATCCACGAACTGCTGTGTCACCTGGATGGCGGCGCGCACGTTCAGGTCGAACACGCTCTGCAAGGTGGCAAAGTCGATTTGACCCAGCGGCTGGGGTGAGGCAATGCCCGCATTGTTGACGATGCCATCGATATCAAACTGTTTTTCCAGCGCCTTGAGAACCTGCGCCGTCTGCGCCAGATCGGCCAGATCGCAGGCCACCAAGGTGCCCGGAAAGTCGACGCCCGCAACGTGCCGCGCGATGCCGATCACCCGATGGCCTTGCTGATGCAGCAGGGTGCAGATGGCATGGCCGATGCCGCGTGTCGCGCCGGTGACGAGGAAAGTACGAGATGTCATGGGGAGGAGGTCCTTTGGCCTGGAAATGCCCGCCTGCGAAGGCTACACTTTTTTGCAAAGTCACGTCGCCGCAGCGGCTGACCATTCGCGCAGCAATTGCCCGAACGCTTCGGCGGCCGCCGTGGCGCCGGCGTGGCCCAGCTTGCGCTCGCGCAAGGCTTTGGCGCCGTGATGCTGTACGGCGGCGTGGCCGCCTGCCTGTTCGCCGTGGCCAGCTAGCTGGTGTTTGGCGCCGGACGGGAAGGTGCGTCAAGGGCGGGGAGGCTATAATCGGGGCATGTTGGCAAGTCTTGCTCAACGTCATTACGAGGCCGCCCATGCATAAACTGATTTCCGAACTCACCCGCCTGTACCTGTTCGAGGAACAGCAGCACTACGTCGATGCGCAGGGCGGCGTCCAGCCTTTGACGCCGGCCGTGCTGGCACGCCACCTGTCGGGCGAGCAGACGGTGGCCGTGCAACTCGTGACCGAGAGCGGCCTGACGCGCGCGCTGGTGCTGGAGTTTGGCGGCAAGGGCGGCGGCGAGGCGCACTGGAGCGCGCTGTGCATGATCGCCAATGCCGTGCAGCACGAGCTGGACTTGCCGGCGCCCGCCGTCAGCATCTCGGGCACGGCGTTCCAGTTATGGCTGTCTCTGGCCATGCCCGTGCCCGTTGCCCAGGCGCGCCAGTTCGTGCAGCTGCTGCGTTCCACCTTTTTGCCTGCTTCGACCGACATCCTCGCCGCAGCGCCGCCAGACTACGTGACGCAGGCGGCGCTGCCGCCATGCCTGCAGCCATCGGGCAAGTGGGCCGCCTTCATCCACCCCAGCATGGGCGCCGCCTTCGTCGACGAGCCGGGCCTGGACATGCCGCCGCCGCCCGCCGCCCAGCTGGGTTTCCTGGAAAGCTTGCGCAGCATCACTCCGGCACAATTCGCGCAGGCGCTGGCGAAGCTGCAGGGACATGCGGGGCTGGCTGATGCCGTGCCCGCTCTCGCGCCCGTCGCCGCGCCATTACCGGCGGTAAAGCCCGTTACGCAGCCAGGCTTGCTGCTGCAGGACGCCACACTGGAGGACATCGTGCGCTGGCTGCATGCGCGTAACATCGAGCCGACGTTCCGGCACAGGTTGCCGTAGCGGCTTAGACACCCAGGAGGCAATATGACAGTCAAGCGCATGGACAACGTCGGCATCGTCGTGGAAGACATCGATGCCGCCATTGCGTTCTTCACCGAACTTGGTCTCGTTCTCGAAGGGCGCGCCCCAATTGAAGGCGACTGGGCCGATGGCGTCACCGGTCTGCGCGGCATGCGCGTGGAGATTGCCATGATGCGTACGCCGGACGGTCACAGCCGTCTCGAGTTATCCCGTTTCCTCGCGCCGGCCGTGGTCGCCGATCACCGCGACGCCCCAGTGAACGCTCTCGGTTACCTGCGTGTCATGTTTACCGTCGAGGATATCGACGATACGCTCGTCCGGCTCGTCCAACGCGGCGCGAAGCTGGTCGGCGAAGTCGTCCGGTACGAGCACATGTATCGGCTCTGCTACATCCGTGGTCCCGAAGGCATCCTCATCGGACTTGCCGAACAGCTCCCGCAGCAGACGTCCTGAGGGAAGCCGCCGGAAGTAGAAAGCCAAAGGCTCGCCGTCCAATCGCTTGCTGAGGCAGGCCTGCGCGAAACGCCGCGGCGGGAAATTGCTGCCGCATCGCCGCATATCGGCCGGCGCCTTTCTGTCATCAGGGCATGGTCATGTCCAGACCGACCATGCTGACGACGAAGAAGGTGACGATCCCGAGTGCCAGGAGCAATAGCGCGAAGATGGCGACCACCTTGCCGCTCGCGCGCAGCACCGCGCGATTCTGCTTCGCCTTGTCCTTATCCTTCTTGCCTTGATCGTAATGCCACTTGATGGCGAAGAACATGCCCGTGGCGAGCACGAGTGCCTTGAATGTCACGAAGACTATAGGGGTCCAATCGATCATTTTGCGTATTTCCAGTCTATTACTTGATTACTTGACACTATCTGTCGTGAGGCGCACTGCCTCAAATTGCTGCTTCAGCAGCTTCTTTTCCAACTTTTTCTTCCACTATCCCCCCAGGCATCCTGTTTGACTCTTTCATTATAGCCAGCTCTGAAATAACGACGGTATCGAGCGCAGCGATGTGCCGCATGCGGATGAGTGAGGAAAAAACGTCTGCGACTGCCATGCAAGGATGGTGTTGATGCACGTTATGAGGCATACTACCTTAAAACAATCTCCATACATTGAGACAAAATGTCCCAGTTAAAAACCATACAAGATGAAAATTTGACGAGCTGGTTGCCGCGATTGGCCGGGAACAAGGGGCCCCGTTTTTTGCAAATTGCGGATGCCTTGCAGGTGGCGGTGGCAGACGGCTCGCTGACAGCGGGCGACCGTCTGCCGACGCAGCGCCAGTTGGCGGCACAGCTGGGCGTCGACCTGACGACGATCACGCGCGCCTACGACGAAGCCAGACGCCGCAACTTGCTGGAGGGGCGCGGCGCGCGCGGCACGTATGTCGCGGCGCCGAAAGTCGAATTGACCGCTATCCTCGACCTGAGCATGAATACGCCGCCACCGCCGGAGGGCGTGGACTTCGACGACATGTTGCGACAAGGCTTGTCTCAAGTACTGATGCGCGCCGATAATGAGTTGCTGATGACCTATCACTTGGGCGGGGGAAGCGACTCCGACCGCAAGGCCGGAGCCAGATGGCTGGAACCGATGTTCGGACCTCTGGATTCAAGGCAGGTGGTTGTCTGTCCCGGTGCGCAAGCGGCGATCGCCGCATTGATCCTTGCGCTGACGGAGCCTGGCGATGTGATCCTGGCGGAGCCGACGAGTTATCCGGGCTTGCGTGCCGCAGCGGCCCAGTTCGGCCGGCACGTCATCGCGGTGGGCGCGGACAAGCACGGGATGCTGCCTGAGCTGCTTGAGGAAGCGTGCCGCCAGCACCAGCCCGCGCTGGTCTACCTCAATCCGACATTGCAGAACCCGACCGCCATCACCATGCCGGAACGCCGGCGCAGGGAGCTGGCCGGCATTGCGCAGCGCTGCAATGTACGCATCGTCGAGGACGATCCCTACTGGCTTCTTGCCGATGCGCCGCCGCCGCCCGTTGCCGCGTTTGCCCCGGCACAGGTGCTCTACATCTCGACGCTGTCGAAATGCCTGACGCCCGGCTTGCGTGTCGCCTTCGTGCTGATACGCGACCCGGCGGAGCGCGAGCGTTTCCTGGTCGCGCTAAGATCATTTGCGCTGATGGTCGCTCCTCTGACGGCGGCCCTGGCCACGCAGTGGATACTCGACGGCTCGGCTGACAGATTGATGGGAGGCGTACGCAAGGAGGCGCGCCTGCGCCACCGGATGGCGCGCGATGTGCTGGCGGGACGCTACAGCGGCGCCGGAGACGGTCTGCATGTATGGCTCGAGTTGCCCGCGTATTGGAACTCCTCGCAGCTTGCGCTCGCAGCCGCCAGCTACGGCATCGCCGTCACGCCGGCGGAGGCGTTCGCAACGGGCAGCGCATCGGTGAACGCCATTCGCATCTCTTTGGGCAGCATCAAGGACCGTGGACGCTTGCAGGCCGGTCTTCAGCGGCTGTCTCACCTGCTTGCGCGGCGGCCCGAGTCATTCAGCGCTGCCGTGGTGTGACTGGCCGGGATGCGCCTCCGTATTGCCAGAAGCATCCCGGCATCAGGCCGCCATTTCCCTTGCCAGTGCCGACACCAGTTCCTCCGCCCCCATTTCCCGCGCCAGCGGCGCGCCCTGGCCGGCCCATTGCGCGGCGAAGTCGCTGTCGCCGTGCCGGCTGGCCAAGGCGTTCAATTGTTTGGCGGCATCGTAGGCGACGGGATAGTCGGCGGGCGGCGGGCTGCCCGGCGCTTCGCCATGCTCGATCAGCCGGTTCACCATGCCGCGCGCCAGTCGGCCCGAGAGCACGCTGGTCAACCGCGTGCTTGCCGCCCGCGCGCTTTGCAGGTTGGCGCGGTAGCCCGCGTTGGCCGACGATTCCGGGCACAGCACGAACGCCGTGCCCAGCTGGGCCGCTGCGGCGCCCAGGTCCAGCGCGGCGCGGACGCCTTGTCCATCCATGATGCCGCCGGCCGCGATCAGGGGCAGGGTGGTGCGGCCGGCCAGCAGGCGCAGCAGCACGCTGGTGCTGTGGCGCTCGTCCGGCGCTTGCGGGTCGAAGACGCCCCGGTGTCCGCCCGCTTCCACGCCTTGCGCCACGATGGCGTCGACGCCCGCCTGTTCGATCAGCGCCGCCTCGCGCAGATTGGTGGCCGTGGCCATCGTGTAGACGCCGGCCTGGCGCAGGGCGGCGATCTGCTGCCGCGCCGGCAAGCCGAAATGGAAGCTGACGACGGCGGGGCGCAGCTCCAGCAGCAGGGCGAACGCTGCCTCATTGCCGAGAAAGGTTTGATATATCTCGTCGAGTCCCGTAGGCACGGCCGCGCCCAGTTCCGCGAACAGGGGCGCCAGATGGGCCAGCCAGGCCGATTCGCGCCGCGCATCCCTGACCGCCGGCGCATGGCAGAACACATTCACGTTGAAGGGGCGGTCCGTCAGCGCGCGCGTGTCGGCCATCATCTGGTGCGCCTGCGCCACGGTGCCGGCGCCGATGGCCAGCGAACCGAGGCCGCCCGCGTTCGAGACGGCGGCCGCCATGCGCGGCGTGGAGACGCCCGCCATCGGCGCCTGGATGATGGGGTGCTGCAAGCCGAGACGGTCGAGGAAGCGCTGGGACGTGCTCATGATGTTTCCTTGATGAAGTTGACAATGCTTGAGGATGTTGCGCAATATTCTTATTTGAAGAATATAATAGCATGATAATTCTTGAATTGAGAACATGATGGACATGGAATCCCTGACGATTTTTTGCGCCGTGGCCAGTGAACTGAGCGTCACCCAGGCCGCAGCCAGGCTGGGCCGCGCGCCGTCCAGCGTCACCACGCGCATCCAGCAGCTGGAAGCCGATATGGGCGCGGAATTGTTCGTGCGCGCCAATAAACGCATGGCCCTGACGGCGGCGGGCGAGCGCTTTCTCGAGTATGCGCAGCGTTTGCTGGCGCTGGCGGAAGAAGCGCGGCATGTCGTCACGGGCGGGCGCGAGGGCGGCACCCTGCGCGTGGGCAGCATGGAAAGCACGGCGGCCAGCCGCTTGCCGGCGCTGCTGGCCGCGTATCACGCCCGCCATCCGGACACGCGCCTGGCGCTGAGCACGGGGCCGTCGCGCCCCCTGATCGAGCAAGTGCGCACGGGTTTGCTCGACTGCGCTTTCGTCGCCTTGCCGCCAGCGTTCGGCGGCGCCGCCGCGCTGGAAGAGCTGGGGCTGGCATCGACCGCCGTGTGGCGCGAGGAACTGTGTCTGTTGCTGCCGGCCAGCGAAGGGCAGGCGCGCCGTGCCGCGGACGTGCGCACGCGCTCGCTGGCGGCCTTTCCGCAGGGCTGCACCTACCGCGGCATCGCCGAAGAGCTGCTGGGCGTGGCAGGTTCGACCGATTGGCGCGTGCAGGAGCTGAGTTCGTATCACACCATGATCGCCTGCGTGGCGGCCGGCGCCTGCGTGACCGTGCTGCCGGCCAGCGTGCTGGCGCTGTCCGATGCGCCGGCCACCTTGACAACGCTGTCCGCCGGGCAAGCCGACACGGTGCTCGTGTGGAGAGTCGGATTCGGCGTGCCCGCCTTTCAGCATTTGCTGGCGCTGCTCGGCGAGGCGGCGCCGTGAGCGGGGCGGCCAGGCTGCGTTCGGCCATCGCCGCGGCGGTCATTCTCGCCATCGGCATGGGCTTTGGCCGCTTCGCCTTCACGGCCATCTATCCGCAGATGGTCGAGGAAGGCGTCTTGAGCTTGCGCGAAGGCAGCCTGGCCGCCTCGGCCAACTATGCCGGTTACCTGCTGGGCGCCATCCTGGCCATGCGCGCGCGGGCCCACGACGCGCACCGGCTGTGCCTGTGGTCGGCGGCCGGCACGGCGCTGTGCCTGGGCGTGCTGGCGGTGCCGATGCCCGTCTGGCTCATCGTGGCGGTGCGGGGCGTGGCGGGCGTCTTCAGCGCCCTGGCCATGGTGGCCGCTTCCTTGTGGCTGCTGGAACAGCGCCGGCATGGCCGCGGCGCGCCGCTGCTGTACGCGGGCGTGGGCGTCGGCATCGCCGTCTCGGCCGAATTGCTGGTGCTGGCCTCGCAGCTGGGCTGGCACAGCGCGGGCATGTGGCTGCTGCTGGCCGGCGTCGCCGCGCTGGCGGGGCTGGCGGCCGCGCCCGCGATTGCCGCTGGCGGACTGGCGACGCTGGACGCGCCAGCGCAAAGGGCAGCTCCGGCGCTGGCGTCCGTGGCGCCGTGGCCGCTGGTGCTGATCTACGGCTTGGCGGGACTCGGCTACATCGTCACGGCCACGTATTTGCCCGTGCTGGTCGGCGCGGCCTTGCCCGGCTTGAATTCCGCCCACGTGTGGGCCGTGTTCGGCCTCGGGGCGGCGCCCTCGTGCTTCCTGTGGCACCGGCTGCACGAGGGCCTGGGCACGCGCCAGGCGCTCAGGCTGAACCTGCTGCTGCAGGCGCTGGGCGTGGCTTTGCCCGTGCTGGCGCCCTCGGCCGCCGGCTACCTGCTCAGCGCCATCCTCGTCGGCGGCACGTTCGTCGGCACGGTGACCATCGCCATGCCGGCCGCGCAGCGGGCAGCCGTCAAGGCGGGCACCAACATGATGGCAGGCATGACGGTGGTGTATGGCGTGGGTCAGATCATCGGCCCCATGCTGGCTGGCAGCCTGTATGCGCAGTCGCACAGTTTCAACAGTTCGCTGCTGGCGGCCGCCGGCGCGCTGCTGCTGGCCATCATCGTGAGCTTGCGGCTATAAAGTTCAAAGACCGAAGGCGCGGCGCATGAAAGCGTGCCGCAGCGCGTTGACCCTGGCGGAATCGCGCGTGAAGTACAGCTTATTGGTCAGCAGCACCGCATAGCGGCCGCGCTGCGGGCTGATCCACAGGGCCGTGCCGGTGAAACCCTGGTGGCACCAGATGTCGTCCTGCGGCCCGCTGCCTGCCGCCGGGTGCCAGAACAGGCCGCGCGACGGGCTCAAGGAACCCGTTTGCACGGTCAGCGAATCACGCACCCAGCCGGCGTCGAACACCTCGCCATGGCGCTCCTGCGCCAGCATCGCCTGCAGGAAGCGTTGCAGGTCCGGCACATTCGAAAACAGCCCGGAAATGCCGCATACGCCGCCCAGCAGCCGCGTCGAAAAATCATGCGTCACGCCGGCAAGATGGGCGCCCGCCTGCTCGCAATACTCGGTCGGCGCGACCAGCTTGCCATGCGCAGCCGGCAGCGGGCCAAAGCGCGTGGCGGCCATGCCCAGCGGCCGCAGCACATGCTCTTCCAGGGCCTGGTCCAGCGGCATGCCCAGCAGCCGCTCGATGACCAGGCCGAGGATCAGGGCCGCGCGGTCCGTGTAGTCGACCGCCTGGCCTGGTATGCCTTCCAGCGGTTCGCGCAGCACGCCGCGCACGATATCGTCGTACACCTCGCCATAGCTGGCCCGCAGGCGGGCGCGCAGCGGCAGGCCGGCCGTATGCGTGAGCAGCTGGAAAATCGTGACGGGCGCCAGCGCATAGCCGTGCGTGCCGGGCAGCACGTCGGCCAGGCGGGTGTCCAGGCCCAGGCGTTCCTGCTTCAGCAGCCGGCCCGTCAGCGACCAGACGCTGATGATCTTGGTCAGCGACGCGATGTCGAACAGAGTGTCGACCTGCATCGCGGCACTGGCGGGATCGGGCGTGAGCCGCCCGGCCGCGCCCGCCATGGCGTCGTCGACGGTGCCCACGGCCCAGGCCGCACCCGGGAAAATGTGCTCGCGTACGCCGGCCTCCGCCAGCGCTGCCAGCTGGTCCGTATGGTTGCTTATCTGCATATTGATTGGGTTGTGTTTATCTGCTTGTCGTCTGCCGCTGCCACTCCCAGCCAGCGCGCCACCGATTGCGCCAGCCATTCGCCCTCATCGAGCGGCAAGTCGTGGCCGGCGTCGCCGTGGATCAAACAGTCGGCTTGCCAGGCGCGCGCCAGGCGCTGCGAGCAGCGGTGGTCGACCAATTGATCTTGCGCGCCGGCCATCACCAGCACGGGCATAGCCGGACGGCTGGCGGGGGCGCGGTAGCGGGCGGCCGACAGCAGCTGGCGCAGCGCATTGCACCGGTTGACCGGATATTCCTGCTGGTAACTGAGCCATTCGGCCAGCAGCGCCGGATTGCCATGGGCGTGCCTGCGGCTCGTCAGGCGCAAGATCAGCGCTTCCTGGCTGCGTGCATCGCCGGCCAGCAACTGGCGCAGCAGGGCGCCGTAGTTTTGCCAGCGCAGGCGCCGGTAAAACGGGCTGTAGGGCCGCATGCTCGTGTTGACGAGCACGCAGCGTGCGATTTCCTGCGGATAGCGGCTTGCCCATTCGACGGCCACCATGCCGCCCAGGGACAGGGCCAGCAAGTGGTATGGCGCGGGGATGCCGCGCGCCAGCAAGTGCTGGCGGAAGTCTTCCACCATGACGGCCACGCGGGTGGCGCTGTCTTCGTCGTGGCGCGTGCCGTTGCCGGGCAGGTCGGGCGTGACGATGCGGGCGCCGGGCAGGGCGCGCGCCAGGGTGGCGGGGAAGCTGCCCCAGTGGCGCTGTTCGCGCATCAGGCCGCGCAATAAAATCCAGGTGGGCGTCGTCATGATTCGTACCATTGCGCCAGGGCGCGCCGGCGCTGCGCCTTGCGCAGCAAGCCTTCCGGCATCCAGCGGCCGTGGCTGCTGGCGGCGCGCATGAGGAAATCGAACCACACCAGGTGCCGCCGCAGCACGCGCTGCAAGCGGTGCGCGGCCGTGGGGTTGAAGATGCTGACCCGGTTGAACAGCTGGCGCGGATTTTTCTTGACCCACAGCCACGAGCCCATTTCCAGGGTCAGGGGCAGGAACACGCGGCCCGTGTAGCTGGTGCCGTTCAGGTACAGATAGTCCCACAGGTCGCCATGCGTGCGGTATTGCCGGCTTTGCGGCTCGAACACATAGTTGTGGTTGGGGTAGCTCTGGCTGAACAGCTCTTCCAGCGCGCCGATCTCGGCCAGGTGTTCGATCGGCACCTTGGTGTGGGCGTGCGGAAACCAGATGCGGTCGCGCAAGCCGAAGCCGGAATGGCAATCGAGGGCGATGCTGAACTGGCGCGACAGCAGTTCGCGTTCGACGAGGTCGCACACGGCCTGGCTTTCCCGCTCCATCGGCCCTCCGGCCGCGCCCCGGTACCAGGGCAGGCGGGGGCTGTAGCGCTGGCCGCCCAGCATGAACGGCACATTTTCGCGCGCACTCAATGGCGCGTTGCGCATCAGGTCCACGCCGCGCGGATTGCTGCGCGTCGCTTGCCACATGCCGCCCGGATTGACCAGCGGCATGAACACGAGGCGCATGGTTTCCAGTTGCTGGTGCAAGGTGGCGTCCCAGCGCAGGCGCGCGACCAGGCTTTCCAGGAACGAGAGCAGCACTTGCGTGCCGATGCGTTCGAGGCCGTGGATGCCGCCGAAAAAGCCCAGCACGGGCACGTCGGGGCTGGGATTGCCCATGGCGATCGAATACACGGGAAATGCGCGTCCATCGATGGCGATGCTGCAGGGCGCGGCCACTTCCAGGTGACTGCCGCCCTCGTCGATGAGGCGCTTCAGCATGACCAGCTCGGGCAGATTCTTTTCGATCATCAGGCGTCTGAAAGGGAAAGTAGCAGCCAGTGTAGCCGAAATCATTGCCGCGTCCGACGTCCCGCATGGCGAAATTTATTGGTGATAAGCATGTCACGAAGCCGTCATGTTTGCTGTGTAGTCTGTTGCAGTTGACGCAAGGATTGTTCATTGTAAACACCCCAGGCGTCCGCTTTACTCCTCACACGATAGCGACACGATAGCGATATGACAGGCAGCCCGGCATCCGTCCATGTGCTTGCGCTGGCCGGATACCTGGTACTGCTGGGTTTCCTGGCCGCGGTGGGGCCCGTGCGGGCGCAGCCGGCCGACGGCGCCGTCTTGCAGTTCGATATCGCCGCGCAAAACCTCGGCGACGCGCTGGATATATACAGCCGCCGCACGGGCATCGCCGTGCTGATCGACCAGCGTTACGCGCAGCGCCAGTCGGCCGCCGTGCGCGGCCCCTATGCGGCGGGCGCGGCCCTGCAAGTCTTGCTGGAGGGCACGGGTCTGCAATCGCGCCTGTCCGACGCGCAAGCCGTCATCGTGTATGCCCCGGCCGCGGCTTCGGCGCTAGCCGCAGCGGATCTGCCGCCGGCCGCGATGCTGGCCGCCGCCGACATCCCGGGTGCCACGCAGGGCGGCGGCGACCACGCGGCCTATGTGGGCCGGCTGCAGCACGTGCTGCTGGGATTGCTGTGCCGCGCCGCGCAGACGCGCCCCGGCGGCTACCGCCTGGCGCTGCAGCTGTATCTGAACCGCGCCGGCGTCGTCGACCGCGTGCACCTGCTCGACAGCACGGGCTTGCGCGCGCGCGACACGGCGATTGCGCGCGTGGTGCTGGGCATGCGCGTGGGCGCCGCGCCGCTGCCGTCGATGCCGCAGCCCGTTTCCATCCTGCTGCTGCCGCAAGGGCCGGGCAGCGAAGTCGATTGCGCCGCTGGCGTGCAAGGAATCTCCGCGCCATGAGCCTGCCCGACCTGCGCACCAGGCTCAAAGGCCACCTCAGTTCGCGCTACGCCGTGCTGCGCTGGCGCCTCGAACGCGTGGTCGGCTGCAAGCACCATGCGGCCGATGCGCTGCAGGAAACCTGGCTGCGCCTCGAGGCGATGGTGGCGCCCGGTCCCGCCGCCGCGCCCGTCCATAATCCCGACGCCTACCTGCTGCGCATGGCGGCCAATATCGCCACCGATGCCTACCGCCGCGACCGCATCATCGTCACCGAGCGCGAACGCGAGGAGCTGATGCACATGGCCGACGAGACGGGCGACGACATCAGCGACCCGGCGCGCATCGTCTCGGCGCGGCTCGACGTGCAGGCGCTCGACGCGGCCTTGGCGGGCCTGTCGCCGCGCCGCCGCGCCATCCTGACGGCGGCGCGCATCGACGGCATGCTCAATGCGGAGATCGCCGAGCGCTTCGGCATTTCCGTGGCGATGGTGAAGAAAGAATTGCAGGCCGCCATGCAACACTGTAAAACGTGCATGGCCGACGCCGATGCGGCCCAGCGCAGCGATGTGTCGGGCCGCCGTAAATATTGATGAATCCCATGACCGCTTCCGACCGCGATCCACGCGACCTTGTTGAACATGACGACACTGCCATCGGCCGGGAAGCCGCCGCCTGGTGGGCACGCCTGCGTGCCGACGATTTCACGCAGGCCGACGCCGACGCCTTGCGCGCCTGGTGCGCGCGCAGCCCCGCGCATGCGCGCGCCTGGCGCGAACTCAGGCAGGTGTGGCAGGCGCTCGATCCCGCCTTGACCCGCGCCGCCGCCGCGCCGCCGCGGGCAAACGTGCTGGCGTTCCCGCTCCGTCCCGGACGGCGCGCTTTTCTCGGCGGCGCGCTGGCGGCCGGCGTGGCCGTGCTGGCCCTGCGCCCGCCGCTGGGCGCCTGGCCGTCGCTGCAGGAGCTTGGCGCCGACTACCGCACGGGCACGGGCGAGCAGCGGCAACTGGCCCTGTCGCAGCAGATGACGGTGCAGATGAATACGCAGACGCGCATCGATGTGCGGGCGCCCGAGTCGATCGAACTGCTGGGCGGCGAGGCGGAAATCCTCGCCAGCGGCGCGCGCCAGCCCGTGTCGGTGGTGGCGGGCGCGGGGCGTTTATTGGCGCAGTCGGCCCGCTTCAATGTGCGCCACACGGGCGACGCCGTCTGCGTGACTTGCTTGGCGGGCGCCGTCGAGGTGGTCTGGCAGCAGCGGCGCCAGACCCTTGATGCAGGACAGCAACTGGTGTACGACGACGGGGGCGCGCAGGCGGCCACGGCCGCACCAAAGGGCGAAGCGAGCGCCTGGCGCACGGGTGCGTTGTCGTTTGCCGGCAAGCCGCTGTCCCAGGTGGTCGATGAAATCAACCGCTACCGGCCCGGCCGCGTGCTGCTGCGCAATCCCGAACTGGGCCGCCGCCTCGTGCGCATGCGCTTTTCCATCCGCCAGATGGATGGCGCGCTGGCGATGATACGCGACTTGACGGGAGCAGAAATGATCAGTTTGCCGGGCGGCATCGTCTTGCTGAGCTGATTTCAGCGGATGCCGGATGCCCCGGCGGCACGCGTATCAAAATATTTTTCAAAAAACATTATCCCTTCCGCTGCCCAGCTACGTCATGGAGGCATGGACGCTTGCGCTAACGCCAGGCTCCGTTCCCATCCCACTAGCCAGGAAACCATTGCCATGACCAAGCTTCACACTGCCCAGCGCCCAGTCCCAACCGTTGACACGGGCGCGCAGCGTACTTCCACGCTGGGCAGCCGCCTGCGGCTCACGCCGCTTGCTTACGCACTGACCACCATGCTGATGGCGGGTGCCTTCAGCACGCCGGCGCGGGCGCAGCAGGCGTTCAGCGGCGGCTGGTTCGCGGCCAAGGGGGCGGCGCAGAATACGGCTGCCACCTCGGGCCGATTGCCGAATGGCCAGCCGCTGCCCCTGGGCAGCCGGCCCGAGGGCCAGCAACAGCAGGCCAATCAGCAGTTGCAACGCTCGCTCAACAACCTGAACCTGGCCGCGCGCGCCATCGCCGCGCAGCAATCGGCCCAGGCGCAGGCGCGCCAGAGTGCCGCCGGCGGCGCCAGCGCGCCGAACGGCCTGGCGCAGGGCGGCTTGCAGGTCGACACCAACAGCCTGACGGCCGGCTGGCTCAATGCCCAGGCGCCCGTGCAGACGGTGGCGAACGGCAAGACGGCCGTGGTGGTGCAGCAGACGGCGGACAAGGCCATCCTGAACTGGGAAACATTTAATGTGGGCAAGGATACGACCCTGACCTTCCAGCAGCAAAAGGACTGGGCCGTGCTGAACCGGGTCAACGATCCGCAAGCGCGTCCCAGCCAGATCCAGGGGCAGATCAAGGCCGACGGCACGGTGCTGCTCGTCAACCGCAACGGCATCGTGTTTACCGGCACGAGCCAGGTCGACACGCGCAGCCTGGTGGCGGCCGCGGCCCGCATCAGCGATACGCAATTCCAGAAAAACGGCATCTACAGCGCCGGCACGGCCGGCGCCACGACATTTACTGACGCGGCCGGAAAGGTGCAGGTACAGGCGGGCGCGCGCCTGGCCAGCAATGCGCCCAAGGGCAGCACGGAAGGCGGCGGTTACGTGATGCTGCTGGGCAAGGAAGTGCACCAGGCGGGCGAGATCGCCACGCCCAAGGGCCAGGCCCTGCTGGCCGCCGGCGACAGTTTTACCATTAAAAAAGGCGTGGGCACGGATGGCAATCCGCTGTCGAGCACGCGCGGCAGCGAAGTCACGCCGCAGTTCGCGGCCGGCAGTACGGCGGGCAAGGTCGTCAACACGGGCCTGATCCAGGCGCGCGAAGGCGACGTCACGCTGGCGGGGCGCGACGTGCGCCAGGAAGGCGTCGTGCTCGCCTCCACCACGGCCGCCACGCGCGGCACGATACACCTCAACGCCCTGGGCAGCGAAGCGGCCGTCACCGTGGGACGGGGCGCCACCACGGCCATCGTCATCGAGGACGACGGCAAGACGACGGCGCTCGACAGCCAGCGCGACGCCATGCGCGGCCCGGCCGCGACGTCCACGGAAAACATCGTTGCCGTCAGCGACCGCCGCGACCAGTCGCGCATCGAGATCGGCAGCGCCGGCACGGTGGAATTCCTCGGCGACTCGCTGACCCTGGCCACGGGCGGCCAGATCGCCGTCAACGCGGCCAGCCGCAGCCTGCTGCGCGACGGCGCCCAGCTCGACGTCTCCGGCGCCGTGGGCGTGAAGGTGGCCATGGAGGCGAACAATGTCGAGATCAACGTGCAGGGCAACGAGCAGCGCGACGCGCCCGTCAACCGCGACGGCAAGGCCTTGCTCAACAGCAGTATCTGGGTCGACCGCCGCAAGCTGGTGTTCGTACCGAAAGGCACGAACGGCTACGACAGCGACCGCTGGTACACGGCCGGCGGCTTGCTGGAAGTGGCCGGCTACCTGGGCACGCAGGGCCATTCCGTCAGCGAGTGGATGGCGCAGGGCGGCACCGTCAGCTTCGGCGGCAAGGATGTCGTCACGCAGCTTGGCTCCGCCATCAACCTGTCGGGCGGCACCCTGGACGTGCAGACGGGCGCGGTGCGCCAGACCTGGCTCAAAGGCCTGGACGGCAAGTTGCATGAGGCGGGCAGCGCGCCGGCCGACTTGCCGTACGCGGGCGTGTACAAGGGTTATGAGGAAGAACATGCGCGCTGGGGCAAGGATGCCAGCGCGTTCTACGCCAATCCATTGATCGCCGCGCAACAGCGCCTGGAAAACGGCTACACGGTGGGCCGCGACGCGGGCAAGCTGGTGGTCGCCACCGGTTCGGCCGTGCTGGAAGGGGGCATCGCGGGCGAGGTCTTCCAGGGCGAGCGCCAGACCCAGGCGCCGCAGGCCCTGCTCGACGGCTACCAGCAGTCGCAGTTCGCCGCCGCGCAGCGGGGGCAGCTGATCGTCGGCCAGTACCAGCCGATGTTCGACAAGCGCACGGGCGTGCTGCAGCATGCGCTGTCGGCCGTCATGGACGAGGTGCGCCTGACGCGTATACAGGACGGCATCGCCGCCGGCCTCGACGTGGCCGACGTGCTCGCGTCAGAGCGCCAAGGCAAGCTGCTGCTCGATACCAACTTGCTCAACAGCCAGCAACTGGGCGCCATCCGCCTCGCCGCGAAAGGCGCGATCACGGTCGACAGCGCGCTGCAGGTGGCCGACGGCGGCAACATCACCCTGTTCGGCAATGACGTGGCCATTAACGCCAGCCTGCGCAGCCATGGCGGCAGCATCATGGCCGGCAATGTGCTGAACCAGCTCGGCGCGCTGGGCATGTTGGACACGGTCGTCAACCCGGGCGGGCCAGCGGGCCAACTGGTGCTGGCCGACGGCGTCACGCTCGACACCAGCGGCCTGCTCAGCAACGTGCTGCGCGATCCGCTGGCCGCCGCCGGCCTGCCGTATATCAACGGCGGCAGTGTGTCGCTGCGGGCGAACGGCGACGTGCGCATCGGCAGCGGCAGCCTGATCGACGCCGGCTCGGGCGCGGCCATCCTGTCGCAGGCGAAACAGCAGGGTGGCAAGGGCGGCAACGTGAGCCTGGCCAGCTACGGAACGACATCGGACCTGGTGCTGGGCGAAGGCGCGCAAGTGCGCGGCCATGGCGTGCAAGGCGGCGGCAAGCTGGAATTACAGGCAAACAAGATTTTGATCGGCAAAACTGAAAAATCCGAGGCCGGCACCCTGCAACTGGGCGGCGACTTTTTTGAGCAGGGTTTTTCCAGCTACAGCCTGGTCGGCAAGCAGGGCTTGACGGTCGCGGACGGCACGCAAGTCGACGTGCGCATGCCCGTGCTGCGCGTAGTGGACAATGAAAAACTGGCCCTGTGGATGCCGGAGCAATACACGGAAAACCCGCTCAAGGGCACCTTGACACAGCGCAAGGGCGCCAGCCTTGCCCTGCAGGTGGGCGATATCCAGTCCGGCGCGGCCGACATGGCCGGCGCCGAGTTGCTGATAGGCAAGGGCGCCGTGGTGAGCGTCGATGCGGGCCAGTCCATCAAGCTGGCCAGCGTGGGCCAGTTGACGGTGGACGGGCGCCTGAACGCGTGGGGCGGCAAGATCAGCCTGGGCGGCGTGGGCGTGGACGTGAACGTGTCCGAAGCGGTGGAAGCGGCCGGCCATGGCCGTTCCATCTGGATCGGCGACAATGCCGTGCTCGACGTCGCGTCGCGCGCCGTCACGGCCACCGATGCGCAGGGCCGGCGCTACGGCAAGGTGGCGGACGGCGGCAGCATCGTCGTCGGCGGCGAAATCGACCATGCGCAGGGCAGCACGTCGGCGGCCAGCCTGTTCGTCGTCGTGCGCGACGGCGCCGTGCTCGACGCGTCCGGCGCGCATGCGGTGCTGGACGTCAATGGCGCGGCTGTCGACGTGGCCAGCGCGGGCGGCAGCATCGCGCTGGCGTCGAACAACGGCTTGTACCTCGATGGCCAGCTGCTGGCCAAGGCGGGCGGTGCGGGCGCGGCGGGCGGCAGCCTGTCCGTGGCCACAGGCTCGCCCGTCTACCTGAAAACGCTGGCGACGGACAAGGTGCTGCAGGGGCGCCAGCTGATCCTCTCGCAGCGCCAGCTTGCCAGCGACCTGGCCGCAGGCATCGGTGCGCAGGACGGCCAGCAGGCGCTCCAGTACGGCCATGGCCGCTACTCGGTGGAGCAAGTGGAGGCGGGCGGCTTCGGCAACCTGGCCCTGCTGGGCGCCGCCTCCTTCGATGGCGACGTGTCGCTGACGTTGCAGCAAAGCTTCCAGCTGTATGGCGCGCCCGTGCTGGCGCCAGGCAGCAAGCCCGGCGCGAAGGTCGGCATCGCGGCGCCGTACGTGCGCCTGGCCAGCGTCAAGCCGGCGGGACGCGATTTCTATGTCACGCCGGGTACGGCGGGTCAGTCGCCGATGGCCGGCCAGGTCAGCATAGCTGGCGACCTGATCGACGTGCGCGGCCTGGTCGACATTCGGGCGGACGACGTGCGCCTGACGAGCCGCGGCGACGTGCGCTTCCTGCTGTCGCCGCTGGGCTGGGACGGCAACCAGCCGACGACGGTGCTGTCCACGCCGGGCGACATGACCCTCAGCGCGGCCCAGCTGTACCCGGAAACGGGCGCCGGCGCCGCCGTGCGGGCCGGCTATGGCATCGTCAACGGCAAGATTGGCTACGATCCCGCCCACAGCCTGAACATCGCCCGCAGCACGGCTGACGTGCCGCTCATGCCGTATTCCGCTTTCGGCTCGCTGGAACTGGCCGCCGCGCACATCGAGCAGGGCGGCGTCGTGCGCGCGCCGCTGGGGCGCCTGGCCATCGGCGCGGCCGGCTATGAGAACGACAGGAGCCTGACCGTTAACTTGTTGCCAGGTAGTATCACCTCCGTCAGCGGCGCCGGCCTGGTCATGCCGTATGGCGGCACCGTCGATGGCCAGACCTGGAACGTCAACGGCAAGCCGGTCACCCTGATGGGCGTGGGCGGCATCAATGTGCAGGGAGGCCTGCGCATCGGCGTGGACATCGCCGGCGTGGCCGTGGACGTGCGGCCGGGCGCGCTGCTCGACCTGTCGGGCGGCGGCGAACTGACGGGTGCAGGTTTCATTTCCGGGCGCGGCGGCTCCACCGACGCGCGCACCCATCCGCTGGTGCAGGTAGGCGCGAATGGCGGCTTCATCCTGCCGGGTCTGGCAACCAACCCCGTGTACGCCATCGTGCCGGGCGCGCAAGCGCCGCAGGCGCCGTCGGGCGGCGACAAGGGCGCCTCCGATGCGGCCATCGGCCGGCAGGTGACGATAGGCAGCGGCGTGCCGGGTCTGCCCGCCGGCACCTACACCCTGATGCCGTCGACCTATGCCTTGCTGCCGGGCGCCTTCCGCGTGGAACTGAACGGCCTGGCGGGGCAAGGCAGCGCCGGCTCGCTGGCGCAGCCGCTGCGCAACGGTTCCTGGGCCGCGCCCGGCACCCTGTCGATCGCCGGCACGGACATCCGCGCGCCGCTGGCCAGCCAGCTGATACTCACGCCGGCCAAGGTCTTGCGCACGTATTCCCAGTACAACGAAACCGGCTATGCGGCATTCGCGCTGGCCGATGCGAAAACGCGCGGCATTCCCCGCGCACTGCTGCCTGCCGACGCGAAAACGCTCAAGCTGACCCTGGCGCAAGGCGGCGGCCCGGACACGTTCCAGTTCAAGGGCACGGGCAAATTCTCCACGGCCGAGGGCGGCTACGGCGGCACCGTGGTGCTGGCGTCGAGCAATGTCACCGACGGCGACATTGAAATCCTCGCCGACGGTGCGCCGGCCACCAGCGTCGCCGGGCAGCTCAGCGTGCGTGCCTCAAGCCTGAACAATATCGGCGCGGCCCGTATTGTGGTGGGCAATGCACCGTCTGTGGAATATGGCCAGGGCGGCAACTACGTGAACTTCGGTTTCAACTCGGCGCGTGCCATCTACCTGCGCGCAGGCGCCATCCTGTCGGCGCCGGAAGTGTTCCTCGTCGCCCAGGACCCGGGCAATGACCAGCTGGGCGACGGCTTGATCGATATCGCGCCCGGCGCCGGCATCAGCACTGTGGGGCGCGGCAAGGCCCCGTACGACGCCAACGACGGCTTTATCTACCAAAAAGGCCGCGCGGACGTGCACATGCTGGCCGCCTCGAACGGCTTGCTCAACGTGGCGCCCGTCAGCGGCACGGCGCGCGGCGGCATCCGCATCGGCGTGTGCGGCGACACCTGCACCGACAAAGGAACAGCGAGCCTGTACTCGGAAGGCACCTTGCTGTTGTCGACGAACGGCAGTTTCGCACTGGACGACACGGCCCGCTACGGCACGCGCAACCTGAGCCTGGCCGTGGGCGCCATCAACATGGGCAGCAGCGAGGCGCTGGCGGCGGCCCAGGCCAACGGCACGCGCTCGAGCGGCCTGGCCATGAACCAGGGCGTGCTGGACCGCCTGCTGCGCGGCGACACCAGCACCGGCGCGCCAGCCCTGCAGGCGCTGATGCTGAACGCGGCCGACAGCGTCAATTTCTATGGCGACGTGGTGCTCGATACCTACGACAAGAGCACGGGCAAATCCACCTTGGACCGCCTGGTGCTGACCACGCCGGCCATGTATGGCCAGGGCGGCGCCGATACCGTGGCGACCATCCGCACGGCCAACCTGATCTGGGGCGGTGCCCTGTCGCCGGCCGGCAATGTCATCACGCATGGCGCCGGCACGGGCAGCGGCACCCTGAACCTGGAAGCGGAACGCATCGATTTCGGCTTCGGCCCGTTCACGCAGCCGGCCGGCGTCGCCTCGTTCGACCGCCTGGCGCTGGGTTTTGCCAACGTCAACCTGAAGGCGTCGGGCCAGGTCACGGCCAACCACAAGGGCAGCCTGTCCGTCTATCAGGCGCAGGGCGCCTACGAGGCCGGCAAGGGTTTCCAGTACAGCGGCGGCAACCTCAATATCAGCACGCCGCTGCTGACGGGCGAGGCCGGTTCGGCGCACAGCTACACGTCGGGCGGCGCGCTGAAGGTAGCGGCGCCGGCCGGTACGGCGCCAGCGGCTCCCGTCAAGAATAACGCTGCGCTGGGCGCGCAGCTGGCGCTGAACGGCGACAGCGTGAGCGTGGCGACGGCCGTGGTGCTGCCGAGCGGCAAGCTGACCATCAACGCGCAGCACGACATCGCCGTGGCCGACGGCGCGCGCATCGACATGGCGGGTCGCAAGAGCACCTTCTTCGACGTGGACAAATACAGCTGGGGCGGCGACGTGATCCTGGACAGCCGCGCCGGCGATATCGGCCAGGGCGCTGGCAGCGTGATCGACCTGTCGGCCGAGAACAACCGCGCCGGCAGCCTGAAGGCCGTGGCCCTCGATGGCGCGGCCGGCATGGTGGATTTGCAGGGCAAGATACTGGGCGGCGCCAGCGGCAGCTACGACGCGGGCGGCACCATGGTCCCGTACAAGAAGGGCAGCGTGGACGTGCGCGCGCAAACCCTGGGCGCGGGCGGCGCGCCGGACAGCCAGTTCGCGTTGCTGAACACGCGCCTGAACGAAGGCGGCGTGACGGGTGCGCGCAGCTTCCAGCTGAAGCAGGGCGACCTGACGATAGCCCATGAGCTGAAGGCGGGCGAAGTGCAGGTATCGCTCGACAACGGCCGCCTGACGGTGGCAGGCACGATCGACGCCAGCGGCGAGCGCGTGGGCAGCATCCGCCTGGCCGGCAAGCATGGCGTCACCCTGGCCGGCAACGCCGTGCTCGACGCGCATGGCACGCTGTTGCGCGTCGACAGCTACGGCAAGATCATCGACAGCCCGAACCGGGCCATGGTCGAATTGAACGCGGGCGAGGGCGTGCTGGACCTGGCCGGCGGCGCGCAGATCGACGTGCGCCATGCCACGGCAGCCGTGGCCGGCAAGGGCAAGGGCGAATACGACGGCGCCGCGCGCGGCACGGTGGAACTGAGCGCGCCGCGCCTGGGCAGCGGCGGTTCCCGCACGGATGCGGACGCGGCCACCTTCGGCGACATCGCCATTGCGGCCGGCGGCGGCTTGACGATACGCGGCGCGAAATCGATCGCCGTCAACGCCATGCAGCGCTACGACGATGCGGCCTACGCCGCGGACCTGTCGGCCAGCGGCCGCCCCTACCAGGTGATCAACCAGGCATATCTCGACAGCAAGCATGCGGACAGCACGGCTTTCATCGATGCGGCGCTGGCCAACACGAACTTGCGCAACGGCAAGCTGGCGGGCCTGGCCACGGCCGCGTATGCCGATGCGCTGCATCTGCGTCCCGGCGTCGATATCGTCAGCAAGACGGCGGACGGCGACCTGGTGGTGCAGGGCGACCTGGATCTGTCGGGCATGCGCTACGCCAGCCTCAATCCGCGCTTTCAGGCAACAAATGTGCGCGGGTCGGGTGAGGTGGGCAGCCTGCTGCTGCGCGCCGGCGGCGACTTGAGCATCTACGGCAGCATCAACGACGGTTTCGCGCCGCCGCCCGCCACCAAGGATGACGGCGGCTGGGTCCTGCTGCCGGGGCGCGACATCAATGGCAGCGACGTCATCGTCCCGGGCCAGGGCGTGACCCTGGCCGACGGCACCTTGTTCCCGGGCGGGATCGCGCTCAATTACGACGTGCCCGTCAAGGGTTTCAATCTGCAGGCCAATACGCGCCTGCCCGTGGCCGTCGTGCTGGACCAGGCCATGACGGTGCGGGCGGGCACCGTGCTGGCCGCCGCCGTGCGCGACAGCGACGGCAATATCGTCCA
Organism: Janthinobacterium sp. HH106; assembly: GCF_001758725.1. Taxonomy (NCBI): domain Bacteria; kingdom Pseudomonadati; phylum Pseudomonadota; class Betaproteobacteria; order Burkholderiales; family Oxalobacteraceae; genus Janthinobacterium; species Janthinobacterium sp. HH106. The sequence goes on from NZ_LRIC01000002.1 coordinate 171,275, forward strand.
CGCGGCCGGCACCCTGCTGACGACGCAACAAGTGTTTACGCCCGGCATGCGCCTCGATGCGGGCAGCGTGCTGGCGCAAGCGGTCAAGGTGCGCGCCATGAGCTGGCCCAAGGGCGTGCCGCTGCCGGGCGTGGCTGGCGAACGCAGCGTTTTCGTACTTGATGGCAACTTGGCGCTGGCCGTGGGCGCATTGATCCCGTCCGGCACCGACGTCAAGCTGCTGCCCGATGTGAAGTCGATTCAGCTGCGCCCTGAAGTGGCGGGCAGCCAGGGCAAGCTGTGGGCCATCGCGCCCATGCTGGCCGAAGGCTCGCAAGCGTGGGGCATGCGCCTGGTGGCCGGTGCCGACCTCGATGCGGCTGACACGCGCAGCGTACAGGCGCACCCAAGCCACGGCACCCTGCGCCTGGCCGACAGCCATTACGGCATGTATGGCATCCTGGTGCCGCCGAAAGGCGTGCAGTACTGGAGCGAAGCGGCTGCGGAACTGGGCGTCGAAGGCATCGTGGCGGGCGAAGTCATCACCGAGGAATTCACCAGCCAGTTCGGCCAGACTGTGGCGGAGCTCTGCGCCAGCGACCCGTCCCTGTGCGTGCTGAAGGTGGCCTACGTGTGGACCAAGGCCGGCGCGGAAGAGTTTGCGGATGACAACGTGAAGGCGGGCGACCTGCTCGACCCCGTGGCGCTCAAGTGGCCGACGGTTTGCGAGGAAAAGCCCACCTGGTGCGGCACGGCCAACGCCACGTTCGACTACAAGGCCTCGAGCCTGCGCCACAGCGTGCTGCGCACGGGCACGGGCGACCTGGACCTGGTCAGCGGCGGCGACCTGCGCATGGACAGCCTGTATGGCGTGTACACGGCAGGCATGTCGTCCGTGGCGACGTCGGCCGGCGATCCGTACAACCAGGCGCGCGGCCGCAATGCCGACGGCAAGGTGCTGAGCAATCCTGACGGTGCGCACGAACACCTGGTCGACGGCGGCGCCGACAGCGTGTACCGCGCCTGGTACCCGGACCAGGGCGGCAACCTGCTGCTGAACGTGGCGGGCAACCTGACGGGCTCGCTGATGACGGGCAGCAGCGCGATCAATCTGCGTCCCGTCGGTTCGGACAGCGGCCACGACAGCGCGGCCGTCGGCAACTGGCTGTGGCGCCAGGGCAGCGGCGCGGTCGCCACGGGCGGCCAGGCGCAGCCGGCGGCGTGGTGGATCAACTTCGGCAGCTATGTGGGCGATGCCAGCGGCAACAAGGGCGCCGACAAGCTGCTGGGCTTTACGGGCTTCGGTACCCTGGGCGGCGGCAACGTGCGCGCCGACGTGGCCGGCGACGCGGGCGTGCAGGCGCTGCTGTCCGGCAGCAGTTTTGACAACAATATCAATACCCGTTCGCAGGGCCTGCTGCTGGCCGTGGGCGGCACGGGCCGCGTGCAGGCTGATGGCAGCCTGCTGCTGACGGGCGGCGGCGACCTCGATCTGCGCGTTGGCGGCGCCCTCAATCCGGCCGGCACGGCAGGCCTCAACCACATGAATGGCGCGCTGGTCGATGTGCGCGGCCACGCGGCCACGTCGGCCGCGCAACTGGGCAGCGTGGCGCTGGAATACGGCTCGCAGCCTACCCAGCACGTGCCGCTGGAAACGCGCGCCTACGATGCCTTCACCGCGACGCGCGCCGAGCCGAAGGGCGGCATGACCCTGGTGCCGGGCGACGCCACCTTCACGGTGGCGACCCTGGGCGACCAGGTGTTGCAGGACGTGGCCGACCCCGGCCGCGTGCCTTTGCTCAGCGCATCCCCGTTCACCAGCGCCGCGGGCGAGGCGGGCGTCGGCTACAGCTGGTTCAGCCTGTGGACGCCGCGCACGGCGCTCGACCTGTTCTCCGCCGGCGGCAATATGACGCCGTTGACGGCACCGGTCGGCACGGCCACCGACCTGGCCATCGTTTACCCGTCCATCGTGCGCGTCGCGGCGCCGAATGGCAGTTTGTACTACGGCAAGGCAACCGCCAGCTGGAATAGCGCCAACAGCTATGCCGAGCCGCTGGTGCTGGCGCCATCGCCGAATGCCCAACTGGAGTGGCTGGCCGGCGATTCCATCTATGCGGGCGGTTATGCCGTCAGCCAGTCCGGCGCCGGCGCGGACAGCATGGCGACGCCGTTCAAGCCAGCCTTCGTGGGCTGGAGCGCGAATGCGGCCGATGCTAATCCCGTGACGGGCAACATTTCCAGCACGGGCGCGCCGGCGACGCGCTGGAACTTCCCGCTGTTCGCCTTCGGCCCCGATTCCGCCGCCGGACCCGCCAACAGCGGCACGCAAGCGGCCCGCATCTACGCCGTGAAGGGCGATTTGATCGGCGTCAATAGTGGCCGCATGGTCGCGTTCTACGACGCCAGGCATGCGGGCACCACCTGGTATGAGGGGGCGCAACCGGTCTGGATGAAGGCGGGCCGCGATATCGTCAGCAGCGGCACGGCATTGCTTGAGGGTATAGACGGTGGCGAGAACACGAGCGGCATGATATTCAGGAATTACAGCAACCTGTTCGTGCACAACAATGCGTTTGACGTCTCGGTGGTCTCGGCCGGACGCGATATCCTGAACAGCTCCTTCAACGTGGCCGGCCCCGGCACGCTCGACATCAGCGCGGGACGCAACATATTGATGCAGGACAAGGGCAGCGTCGTCAGCCTCGGTCCCGTCGTCGCCGGAGATAAACGCCCGGGCGCCGGCATCGCGATGCAGGCGGGCGTGGGCGCGGCCGGTCTCGATTACCTGCGCTTCGTCAAGCCGTATCTGGACCCGGCCAACGTGGCCCAGGCGGGCGTGCCGCTGGCCGAGCAGGCCGGCAAGGTGGTGAAGTCGTACGCGACCGAATTGACGACCTGGCTGAATGAACGCTACGGCTTCAAGGGCACGGCTGCCGAGGCGCAGGCCTTTTATCTGGCCTTGCCCGAGCCGCAGCAGCGCGTCTTTGCCCGCGACGTGTATTTCGCGGAACTGAAGGCGGGCGGGCGCGAATTCAACGATGCGGACAGCGCCCGCTACGGCAGTTTCCTGCGCAGCCGCAATGCCATCGCGGCCCTGGCGCCGGCCAAGGACGCCAGCGGCAAGGCCATCGATTATGCGGGCGACATCGTCATGTACCGCGGGCTCTACGCCAAGCGGAACGACGGCGAGCAGCGCTGGGACTATTTCCCCCGCAGCGGCTACGTGCACACCAACTTCGGCGGCGACATCCAGCTGTTGACGCCTGGCGGCAAGCAGGTGTTCGGCATCGAAGGCGAGGCGCCGCCGTCGACCTCGGGCGTCATCACCAAGGGCGGCGGCAACATCGAGCTGTTCTCGCGCGGCAGCATCCTGCTGGGCCAGAGCCGCGTCATGACGACGTTTGGCGGCGATATCCTCGGCTGGTCGTCGGAGGGCGACATCAACGCGGGGCGCGGCTCGAAGTCGACCATCGTCTACACGCCGCCCAAGCGCGTGTATGACAACTGGGGCAACGTGACCCTGTCGTCCGACGTGCCGAGTACGGGCGCCGGCATCGCCACCTTGGCGCCGATCGCCGAAGTGCCGGCCGGCGACGTCGACTTGCTGGCGCCGCTGGGCACCATCGATGCGGGCGAGGCGGGCATCCGCGTCTCGGGCAGCGTCAACCTGGCCGCGCTGACGGTGGTGAACGCGGCGAACATCCAGGTCAAAGGCGAATCGAAGGGCATGCCGACGGTGGCGTCCGTCAACGTGGCCGCCATGACGAACGCCAGCGCGGCCGCCACGCAGGCCACGGCCGCCGCGCAGGACGTGGTGCAGCGCGAGCGCGCCGCCACCCGCGCCGCGCAGCCGTCCGTGTTCACGGTTCGCGTGCTGGGCTTTGGCAACGACGCCCCGCCCGACAGCGCGCAAGCGGCGCCGCAGGATGGCGCGCGCACCGAGGCGGCCGACTACAACCCGCGCAGCGCCGTGCGCGTGCTGGGCCTGGGCACGCTGCCGGAATCGGCCACGCGCCAGCTGACGGCGCAAGAGCGCAGCAGGTTGTCGCCATGATGGCCGGCATGGCTGGCGCCTTGCCCTTGCGCATGACAGGTGCCATGCGGCAGGCAGGCATGGCCTGGTACCGGCCCGCCATCCGGCCCCGCATGCAGGCGGCCAATGATATGGCGCCCGTGTCAACGCCGGCGCCGGGGCAGGGCGCAAGGCTGCAGGCGGTGCTGGAAGGCAATTACGCGGCCCTGCACCGGCGCCTGGCGCGCCACCTGGGCTGCGCCGAGCTGGCCAGCGACAGCCTGCACGACGCATGGCTGCGCCTGGGCGCGCTGACGGCCGGGGACGGCGCGGCGCTGGCGCACAGCCCCGTCGCCTATGTGTTTCGCGTGGCGTGCAACGCGGCCATGGACAGTCTGCGGCGCAATCGCGCCTGGCTGTATGCGGACGAGGAGGATGGCGTCGCAGGCCTCGTCGATTTCCTCGCCGATACGGCGGCGGGACCGGAGCGCCTGGCCGAGCTGCATGCCGACGTGCGGCGGCTGGCGCAAGCCGTCGACTTGCTGCCGCGGCGCCACCGGCAGGTGCTCGAAGCGCTGCGCGTGGATGAGCTGACCCGCCAGGAAGTGGCCGAGCGGCACGACATGTCGCTGCGCAACGTCGATACGGCCTTGCGCCAGGCGCTCGACCATTGCGCCCGCCACACGGGCTACGCGGCGCAGGGCGGCGTCGGCACGACCCGGCGCAGCTTGAGGCTGAACGTTCGTTCGCGTACAGACGCTTAGGCATCCGGCGGCCAGACTGCTGCTTCGGGCCTGCATGCGCCCACCCAGCCAGTCCACAGCCAGGAGGAAGCGCGAGATGACAGACTCTAATCACATCAATGCCGGCAGGCGCGGCTTGCTGATCGCCGGTGCGCTGTCGGCCACGGCGGTGGCCGTGCCCGGCGTGACGGGGGCAGCCGAAGCGGCCCATGGCGCGGCCCAATCCGGACATGTGCCGCCCGTCCTGATGAAAGTCGGCCTGAACGTCAACGGCCGGCGCCACAGCCTGGAACTCGACACGCGCACCACCTTGCTCGACGCTTTGCGCGAACATTTGCAACTGACGGGAACCAAAAAGGGCTGCGACCACGGCCAGTGCGGCGCCTGCACCGTCATGCTCGACGGCCAGCGCATCAATGCCTGTCTGACCCTGGCCGTGATGCATGACGGCGCCAGGGTCACCACCATCGAAGGGCTGGGCACGCCGGAGAAACTGCATCCGATGCAGGCCGCCTTCATCGCGCATGACGGTTATCAATGCGGCTACTGCACCCCGGGGCAGATCTGTTCGGCCGTCGCCGCGCTGGGCGAGATCCGCCAGGGCATCCCCAGCCACGTCAGCGCGGACCTGAACGCGGCCCCGCAAGCGACGCCCGAAGAATTGCGCGAACGCATGAGCGGCAATATTTGCCGCTGCGGCGCCTATTCCAACATCATCGAAGCCATTACCGAGGTGGCGGGGAGGCCCGCATGAGAGTGTTCAGCTATCAAAAGCCCGCCACGCCGGCCGAAGCGGCGGCGGCCGCCTTGACTACGCCGGGCGCCCGCTTCATCGCGGGCGGCACGAATCTGCTCGACCTGATGAAACTGGAAATCGAGACGCCCGCGCATTTGATCGACGTCAATGGCCTCGCGCTGGACAAGGTGGAGACGACGAAGGACGGCGGCTTGCGCATCGGCGCCCTCGTGCGCAACACGGCCCTGGCCGCGCACGCCACGGTGCGGCGCGACTATGCCGTGCTGTCGCGCGCCTTGCTGGCCGGCGCCTCGGCGCAATTGCGCAACAAGGCGACGACGGCCGGCAACCTGCTGCAGCGCACGCGCTGCCCGTATTTCTATGACACGAACCAGGCCTGCAACAAGCGCGTGCCGGGCAGCGGCTGCTCGGCCATAGCCGGCTTCAGCCGGCCGCTGGCCATCCTGGGCGGCAGCGAGGCGTGCATCGCCACGCACCCGAGCGACATGGCCGTCGCCATGCGCGTGCTCGACGCCGGCATCGACACGGTGCGGGCCGACGGCAGCACGCGCAGCATCCCCATCGCCGACTTTTACCGCTTGCCGGGCAGTACGCCGCAGCTGGAAACGGTGCTGCAGCCGGGCGAATTGATCACCAGCGTGACCTTGCCCCGGCCTATCGGCGGCACGCACGTCTACCGCAAGGTGCGCGACCGCGCCTCGTACGCGTTCGCGCTGGTATCCGTCGCGGCGATCATCTTGCCCGATGGCACCGGCAGGCTGGCCCTGGGCGGCGTCGCGCCGCAGCCGTGGAGAATTGCCGCCGCCGAGCAGGCCATGCCCGCTGGCGCGGCCGCCGTGAGCGAACGCCTGCTGGCCGGCGCCAGGCCGACGGCCGATAACGGCTTTAAGCTGATCCTGGCGCAGCGCACCGTGGCGTCCGTCCTGGCGCAAGCACCAGCGAAGAAAGGCTAGAGCGATGAAATTCACGACACCTGCGACCACCAATCCCATCGACCAGCTGAAGGTCGTGGGCCGCCCCACGGACCGCATCGACGGCCCCCTGAAAACCACGGGCATGGCGCCGTACGCGTATGAACAGAACAAGGCCGCGCCGCATGCCGCCTACGGCCACGTCGTCGGCGCGGCGATTGCCAAGGGGCGCATCGCTTCGATCGACACCAGCGCCGCGCGCCGCGCGCCCGGCGTGCTGGCCGTGGTGACGGCGGAATCGGCGGGCAAGCTGGGCAAAGGCAAGATGAACACGGCGAAGCTGCTGGGCGGGCCGGAGATCGAGCATTACCACCAGGCCATCGCGCTGGTGGTGGCGGAAACGTTCGAGCAAGCGCGTTCGGCCGCGCAGTTGCTCGACGTCAAGTATGTCGAGCAGCCGGGCGCCTTCGACCTGACCAAGGCCAAAGGCAGCGCTGCCAAGCCGAAGGACGGCAAGCCCGACAGCAAGACGGGCAACTTCGCCGGCGCCTTTGCGAATGCGCCAGTGCGGCTGGACGCGACCTATACGACGCCTGACCAGTCGCACGCCATGATGGAGCCGCACGCCTCGATTGCCGCCTGGGAGGGGGATAAATTGACGGTGTGGACGGCGAACCAGATGGTGGACTGGGGCCGGGGCGATCTGGCCCGCACCCTGGGAATGCCGAAGGACAAGCTGCGCATCGTCTCGCCGTATATCGGCGGTGGCTTCGGCGGCAAGCTGTTCGTGCGCGCCGAAGCGCTGCTGGCGGCCTTGGGGGCCCGGGCGGCGCAGCGTCCCGTCAAGGTGGCCCTGACGCGGCCCATGATGATCAACAACACGACGCACCGGCCCGCCACCATCCAGCGCCTGCGCATCGGCGCCACGCGCGACGGCAAGATCACGGCCATCGGCCATGAATCGTGGTCCGGCGACCTGAAGGGCGGTCAGCCGGAAACGGCCGTGATGCAGACGCGCCTGCTGTACGCGGGGCCGAACCGCATGACGGCCATGCGCCTGGCCGTGCTCGACTTGCCAGAAGGCAACGCCATGCGCGCGCCGGGCGAGGCGCCGGGGCTGATGGCGCTGGAAATCGCCATGGACGAGCTGGCGGAGAAATTGAACATGGACCCCATCGTCGTGCGCATCCTGAACGACACCAGGGTGGACCCGGAAAAACCGGGCCGGCCGTTTTCCCAGCGCCGCCTGATCGACTGCCTGCGCACGGGCGCCGTGGAATTCGGCTGGAAAGAGAGAGCAGCGCAGCCGGGCATGCGGCGCGACGGCCGCTGGCTCGTGGGCATGGGCGTGGCGGCCGCTTTCCGCAACAACCTCGTCATGCAGTCCGCCGCCAGGGTGCGCCTGGACGGCAACGGCATCGTGACCGTGGAAACGGACATGACGGATATCGGCACGGGCAGCTATACCATCATCGCGCAGACGGCGGCGGAAATGCTGGGCGTGACCTTGAACCGGGTCGTCGTGCGCCTGGGCGACTCGGATTTCCCCGTCTCGGCCGGTTCGGGCGGGCAGTGGGGCGGCAACAGCTCGACGGCCGGCGTGTACGCGGCCTGCGTGCGCCTGCGCCAGGCCATCGCCGGCAAGCTGGGCTTTGATGAAAAGGAGGTGCGCTTTTCCGATGGGCAAGTCAGCCAGGGCGAACGCAGCGTGCCGCTCGCGGCCGCCGCCTTTCATGGCGACGTCGTCGCGGAAGACCATATGGAATACGGCGAGCTCGATAAAAAATTCCAGCAATCGACGTTCGGCGCGCATTTCGTCGAAGTGGGCGTGGACAGCGACACGGGCGAAGTGCGCGTGCGCCGCATGCTGGCCGTGTGCGCGGCCGGCCGCATCCTGAACCCGAAATCGGCGCGCAGCCAGGTGATCGGCGCCATGACCATGGGCGTGGGCGCGGCCCTGATGGAGGAACTGGTGGTCGACCAGCGCCGCGGCTTCTTCGTCAACCACGACCTGGCCGGCTACGAAGTGCCCGTGCACGCCGACATCCCGCACCAAGACGTGATCTTTCTCGATGAAACGGATCCCATGTCCTCGCCCATGAAAGCCAAGGGCGTGGGCGAGCTGGGCATCTGCGGCGTGGCGGCGGCCGTCGCCAACGCCGTCTACAACGCGACGGGCGTGCGCGTGCGCGACTATCCGCTGACCCTCGACAAGTTGCTGCGCGGGCTGCCCGTCATGAGCTGACATCTGCCCGGCGCCGGCGCGCGCGTGACAAAGCGTGTATTTTTGGTAATTTCCAGATGCTATGCTCGGAACGCATGCTGCGGGGCAAGTTCCCTCTCCGCAAGGCCATGCCGCCAGGAGAATGCATGAACAGATCATCAATGCCGCCCCGGATACTGATCGTCGATGACGAGCTGGCGCACGTGCGCGCCCTGTGCGACACCTTGCGCGGCCAGGCGTACGACACGACGGGGCTCGCTTCGGGCGAGGCGGCGCTGGCCCTGCTGGCCGTCGAATCGTTCGACCTGCTGCTGGTCGACCTGATGATGCCGGGCATGAACGGCATCGCCGTGGTGGAAGCGGCGCGCAAGATCGATCCGGACCTGGCCTGCATCATCATGACGGGCGAAGGCACGATCGCCTCGGCCGTGCAAGCGATGAAGGCGGGCGCGCTCGATTACGTCGTCAAGCCGTTCAAGGTGTCGGGCATCCTGCTGATACTGGCGCGGGCGCTGGAGACGCGCCAGCTGCGCATCGCCAATGCGCGCCTGGAACTGCTGCTGCGCCAGCACACGGCCGAACTCGACGCCATGAACCGGGATTTGCGGCTGGCGCGCGAAGTGGCCGAGCGGGCGAACGAGGAAAAGACCAATTTCCTGGCCAGCATGAGCCACGAGCTGCGCACGCCGCTCAACGCCATCCTCGGCTTTTCGCAGATGCTCACGTCCGACTCCATCCCCTCGACGGCGCAGGAAAAGAAAACCTTTGCCTCGCACATCTTCGGCGCCGGCCGGCATTTGCTGACCTTGATCAACGATATCCTCGACATCGCCAAAATCGAGTCGGGCAATATGGCGCTGTCGATGGAGTCCGTGGGCCTGGCCGGCATTTACCACGAATGCTGGCAAATGATGGAGCCGCTGGCGCGCAAGCGCGGCATCACCTTGACGTTCGTCGAAGCGGGCAGCGTGCACGTGCTGGCCGACCGCACGCGCCTCAAGCAGGTGCTGCTCAACCTGCTGTCGAACGCCGTCAAGTACAACCGCGATCAGGGCGAGATCCACGTCGATTGCCAGCCCGTCGATGCACGGCAGCTGCGCCTGTCCGTGCGCGACACGGGCGGCGGGCTGAGCGCCGCGCAGCTGGAGGTGCTGTTCCAGCCCTTCAACCGCCTGGGACGCGATGGGCGCGACGAGGAGGGCACGGGACTGGGGCTGGTGGTCAGCAAGCGCCTGGCCGAAGCCATGCAGGCGACCATAGGCGTGACCAGCACGCCCGGGCGCGGCAGCACTTTCTGGCTCGATATCGACAGTTGCCCCGCGCGCTACCCGCTGCAGGAAAGCCCGCGCCTGTCGGCCATTGCCCGGCCCGCTGAATCGATGCCCCTGCCGGAGCGCAAGACGCTGCTGTATGTGGAAGACAATCCCCTGAACGTGACCCTGGTGGCGGGCTTGGTGCATTTTCGCCCCGATCTCGACCTGCTGTCTGCCGGCGACGGGCAGACGGGCCTGGACATGGCGCGCCGCCACCTGCCGCAGCTGATACTGATGGATTGCGACTTGCCCGACATCAGCGGCACGCAAGTCATGCAGCTGCTGCGTGCCGATGCCCGCACCGCGCACATTCCCGTCATCGCGCTGACGGCCGTGGCCGGACCCGGCGATATCCGCCAGGGGCTGGCGGCGGGCTTTTTCCGCTATCTGACCAAGCCGATCGACGTGGCGGCGTTTTCCGAGGCCGTCAACAGCGCGCTGGAGTCGGCCACGGCGCAGTGCAACGCATGAACGGCCCGGCGCCGGCGCGGCGGACGGTCTGGCTGGCGGCCGCACTGCCGCTGCTGGCGCTGGCCGCCGTGGCCGTCTGGCGGCTCGCTGCCCGTCCCGCGCCGCCGCCCGGCCCCGTGGAAGTGCTGCGCCTGGCCGTGAATGCGGAGTACGTGGGCAGCTGCCCCGTGCTGGCCGCGCACGCGCAGGGCGATTTCGCGCGCGAAGGCATCGACGCGCTGGTGCAGCCGTATTCGTCGGGCAAGGCCTCGCTGGAAGCCGTGCTGCAGGGCAAGGCCGACCTGAGCACGGTGTCCGATATTCCCGTGGTGCTGGCCAGCCTGCAGAACCAGTCCGTCGTCATCATCGCCAGCATCTTCGAGGCCGAGCGCGACCACGGCATCGTGGGGCGCCTGGACCGCGGCGTGTCCACGCCCGCGAGCCTGAAGGGCAAGCGCATCGGCGTCACGTTGGGCACATCCGGCCAGTTCACGCTCGAGGCCTTTTTGAACCGCCAGAAGCTGCTGCCCGCCGAAGTCAGCGTGCGCAATTACACGCCGGACCAGCTGGCCGGGGCGCTGGCGCGGGGCGAGGTCGATGCGGCGGCAGGCTGGGAACCGTTCCTGACGGGCATGACGCACGCCATTGCCGGCAATGCGGCCATCTTCTATGGCGAAGACGTGTATGCGGGCCTGTTCAACGTGGCCGGCACGGGCGGCTATGTGCGCAGCCACCCGGCGACGATGCGCAAGGTGCTGCGCGCACTGATCGCCGGCGCGCGCTTTTGCCGGGACGAGCCCGATGCCGCGCGCGCGCTGTTTGCCAAGGCGTCGGCCAGCGAGGCGCAGCGCCTGCAGGCAGCCTGGCACGGTTATCAGTTCGGCATCGTGCTCGACCAGCGCTTGCTGCTGGCGCTGGAAGACGAGGCGCGCTGGGCCATCAAGAACCGCCTGGCCGGGAACGGCGAGATGCCGAACTTCCTCGATGCCGTCTACCTGGACGGCCTGGAAGCCGTGGCGCCGTCGGCCGTGACGGTCATCCATTGAGAAGGCCACCGTGAAAATCGTCACGCGCTTCAAACTGGCAGAACTGTTTTGCGTGCTGCTCGTGGCCATCATCGTCGCCGTGCTGTTCTCCACCAGCATGGCGATGCAGCGCGAACTGGCGAAGAACAAGGCGGCGGCCGATATCCTGCAAGCCGTCACGTCGCTGCGCTACCTGTCGATCGAATATGCGCTGCACCATGGCGCGCGCACGCGGGCACAGTGGCAGCTGCGCAGCGAGTCGCTGTCCACCGGCTTGCTGGCCACGCCGGCCTTCGCCGCCGGCGAGGAGCGCGCGCTGCTGCGGGAATTGCGGCGCGACCTGGCAAGCGTGGACGGCCTGTTCGAGCTGTTTGTCGCGAATCACCGCGAGCTGGGTCAGGACCCGCAGCGGCGCGAGGTGCTGGGCGAGCTGGAGTCGCGTCTGTCCGGCCAGATCATGGGCAAGGTGCAGGGCATGATCGCCGATGCGATGCGGCTGTCCGCATTGAGCCGGCAAGGCGTGCTGGACGCCCAGCAGCAGGCCAACGTGGCCGTGATATTGTTCGGCGGCATGATCATCGCGCTGGTGGCCGGTTTGATCTATTTCACCATGACCAGCGTCACGGGGCCGCTGGAGAAGCTGCGCCAGGGCACCCTGATCGTCGGCGAAGGCAAGCTCGATTTTGCGCTCGGCGTGCATACCAGGAATGAAATCGGCGACCTCGCACGCGCCTTCGACGGCATGACGGAAAAGCTGCGCCGCACCACCGTCTCGCGCGACGAACTGGCGCAGGCGAATGCGGCCCTGGAAACGCAGATACAGGAACGTCAGCTGGCCGAGCGCAAGGTGCATGAACAGCTTGAGCGCCTGAACCTGCTGCAGCAGATCACGCGCTCGATCGGCGAGCGGCAGGATTTGCGCAGCATTTTCCAGGTGGTGGTGCGCAGCCTGGAAGAGCAGCTGCCCATCGATTTCAGCTGCATTTGCCTGTACGAACCGTCCGAACACGCGCTGCAGGTGATGTGCGTGGGCGTGCGCAGCGAGGCGCTGGCGCTATCGTTCATGATGGGCGAACACGCGCACATTCCCATCGACGAGAATGGCCTGTCGAGCTGCGTGCGCGGCAAGCTCGTGTATGAAGCCGACATCGCCGACGTGGCGTTCCCGTTTCCGCAGCGCCTGGCGCAAGGGGGGCTGCGCGCCCTCGTCATGGCCCCGCTGCCGGCCGAAAACACGGTCTTCGGCATCCTCATCGTGGCGCGCCGCGCCGCGCACAGCTTTACCAGCGGCGAGTGCGAATTCCTCAGCCAGCTGAGCGAACACGTGGCGCTGGCCGCCAACCAGGCGCGGCTCTACGGCGCGCTGCAGCGCGCGTATGACGATTTGCGCCAGACGCAGCAGTCGGTAATGCAGCAGGAGCGCCTGCGCGCGCTGGGGCAGATGGCCAGCGGCATCGCGCACGATATCAATAACGCCATTTCCCCCGTGGCCCTGTACACGGAATCGCTGCTGGAGACGGAAACTAATCTCAGTCCGCAGGGCCGGCACTGCCTGGAAGTGATCGAACGCGCCATCGACGACGTGGCCGCCACCGTGGCGCGCATGCGCGAATTCTACCGCCAGCGCGAACCGCAACTGGCGCTCTCGCCCATCGACGCGAACCTGGTGGTGCAGCAGGTGCTGGACCTGACGCGCGCGCGCTGGAGCGACATGCCGCAGCAGCGCGGCATCGTCATCGCCCTGCACACGGAGCTGGCGCACGGCCTGCCCATGCTGCCCGGCAGCGCGGGCGAGCTGCGCGAAGCGCTGACGAACCTGGTCTTCAACGCCGTCGACGCCATGCCGGAAGGCGGCACCCTGAGCGTGCGCACCAGCTGCGCCGACGTGGCGGGCGAGGCGGCGCGGCAGGTGCGGATAGAAGTAGCCGACACGGGCATCGGCATGGACGACAATACGCGCCGCCGCTGCCTGGAACCGTTTTTTACCACCAAAGGCGAGCGTGGCACGGGTCTGGGCCTGGCCATGGTGTACGGCATGATGGAGCGCCATGGCGCCAGCATCGACATCGTCACGGCACCGGGGCAGGGCACGGCGGTGCGCCTGGTTTTCCCCGCCTGCGCGGCGCACGAGGAAAATGAAGCGCCCGACATGGCCTACCTTGTGCCGCCGCGCCTGCGCATCCTCGTGGTGGACGACGACCCGATGGTGCTCAAGTCCCTGCGCGACATCCTGGAAATCGATGGCCACGACGTGGTGTCGGCCGATGGGGGCCAGGCCGGCATCGATAGCTTCCTGGCCGCGCGCGACAGGCACGAGGATTTTGCCGTGGTCATCACGGACCTGGGCATGCCTCACGTGGACGGGCGCAAGGTGGCCAGCGCCGTGCGCCGCTGTTCGCCGGCCACGCCCATCATCATGCTCACGGGCTGGGGCCAGCGCCTGGCGGCCGACAGCGATTATCCCGACCACGTCAACTGCGTGCTGGGCAAGCCGCCCCGGCTGAAAGAATTGCGGCGCGCCCTGAATGCGGTCATGTCGACGGGGTAGAGCCTATCCCAGTAGGGAGCGTCTTCTGCTGGCAGTTCATCAGGAGTGCGGACAAGGCGTGAGGAGGACGCGTGGCGAGCCACGCGACGACGACCAACGCAGTCCCCGCTTCTGAGGGGCGCCAGCAGCGGATGTATTCATCTACTGGGATAGGCTCTTAGCCTGCTGCGGCATCTCTCATCGCTGAAAAACCAGCCAGGACCAGCTGACTCCCGCGTGGCGGTTCTGCTGCTGAACGGATGGCGCCTGCGCACTCAGCACCACCTTCAGATGGTGGCGTGCCGCGAGGGCGATCGTTTCACTGGCAGAGACGTCAAAGATGCGCCGGTTCTCCGGGGCGGGGCCATGCCTGAGCGACATGACGAGCAGCGCGCCAGGCTTGAGCAACTGGCCGATGTTTTCCATCGCCGCGCTTCTTTCTTCCGCTGCAAGATGCATCCAGACGGCGGCGAGTACAACCAGGTCGAACCTGGTTTCGCGCGCCGTCATCACTGACAGCGCGGGCAGGCTGTCGTCCACCCACTCGATATCGGACGACGCATGCGCCTGCATGCCCGCTTCCCGGAACGCGGCGACGGGCTCCACTGCCACCACCTTGTGCCCCAAGCTCGCAAGCCACGCCGAATCGGCGCCTGTGCCGGCACCGATGTCGAGCACGGCGCCTGCCCGGCGTGGCAGCAGGTGGCTGACCACTTTGTATTTATCAGCGGCGATCACGCCGGCATACCGGGTGATCAGCTGTCCGGCATTGTCGGCATATCCTTCGGTGCCCGGGACTGGGGATGCATGCATGCGATGGCGAGTGTCCAATGGGATGGAGGTCAAATCAACACCCTGCGCGCGGCGCGTGCGATCGGTGGTGTTGCCTGCATAGGACAACTTTAGCAAAATTGCGCGACATCTTCCAGTCCCTGCCATATAATGAGAATCATTATCATTTATATCGCCGGATCCGCTCTTGTCTGCCTTTTCTTTTCCCCCGAATGACGCCGCCTTGGCCGCCAGCCTCTTTACGGGCCACCAGGGCTGGCTGCTGCAGCGCTTGCTGTTGCGCTTGCGTAATCGGGCGGAAGCCGAGGATGTGGTGTCGGAAACCTTTGTGCGCGTGCTGCATGCGGGAAGATTGTCCGCCATCCGCGAGCCGCGCGCCTACCTGACGACGGTAGCGAAAAGCATCTTGCTGCAGCAGTGGCGGCGGCGCGATATCGAGCAGGCGTATCTGGAGACCCTGGCGCTGCTGCCCGATGCCGTCCAGCCGTCGCCGGAGGAACGCGCCGTGCTGCTCGAAGCGCTGGAACGCCTGTCGCGCGCGCTCGAGACCCTGTCCGCCAAGGCCCGCAGCGCTTTTCTGATGAGTCAGCTCGACGGCTTGACGTATGCGCAGATCGCCGCCCGCCTGGGCGTGTCGGCCAGCATGGTGCGCCAGTACATGGCGCAGGGCTTGCGCTGCTGCCTGGCGGTGGCGGACGCGGCATGAGCGTTGCTTCGTCCGTCCAGGATGCCGCCATCGGCTGGCTGGTCGAACTCAGCTCGGGCGAAGCGGACGAAGGACAACGCCAGGCCTTCGCCCGCTGGCTGGCCGCCGATGCGCGCCATGCGGCCGCTTGGCGTACGTTGGGGCAGGCTGTCGAGCACAGCGTCGGCCCGCTGCAGGCAGCGGGCGGGGCGGCGGCCGTCGGGCACACCCTGGCGCGCGCCGCGCGGCACGATGACCAGCGGCGCCAATGGCTGCAGGGCGTCCTGTGCCTGGCGGGCGCGGCGTTCGGCGGCGCCTGGCTGCTGCGCGGCAGCCCGTTTTTGCCGGACTGGAGCGCGGACCTGCACACGGCCACGGCCCGGCGGGGCCGCTACACGCTGGCTGATGGCAGCGTGCTGACCCTCGACGCCCGCTCCTCGGCCGATACGGATGTCCGTCATGAACACCGGCAAGTCGCCTTGCGCCAGGGCCAGTTGCTGGCGCGCGTGGCACCTGTTGCCAACGCGCCGTTCGTGCTGCGCAGCGCGCATGGCACGGTGACGGCGCTGGGCGGCGAGCTGATGCTGCGGCGCGAAGCGCGCGGCACCGTGGCGCTGGCCGTGCGGGGCGATCTCGACGTGCGTCCGGCCGGCAAAGGCCTGGCGCGCGTGCTGCGCCAGGGCCAGGCGGCGCGGTTTGACGAGGATCGATTGACCCTGCTGCCCGGCATGGCGGCTGGGCAGGCGACGGCGTGGGAGCAGGGCATGCTGGTGGCTGTCGATGAGCGGCTGGGCGACGTGGTGGCCGCCTTGCGCCCGTACCGCCACGGCTACATCGACATCACGGCGCAGGCGGCGGCGCTGCGCGTGTCCGGCAATTATTCGCTCGACGACAGCGGCGCCACCCTGCTGGCCCTGGCCGAAACCCTGCCCTTGACCTTGCGCCAGGGCCCTGGGGGCTGGTGGACGGGACTCGACCTGAAGACAAGCTGACATATTTTTTGCGCCGGCACTGTCACTTTCGGCGCGCCGCGACTCATACCTGGTGTAGCCCCACTTTTCCTTCACCATCAAGATAGAGTCCCAGCATGCCACCATTGTTGATGCGCCAGATTCCCCTGGCTGTAATGTTACTTTCCTGCGCCGCGCCCACCGTCCTGGCGCAGACGCCACCGGCCCACGTCGCGTCGGCCACCATGCGCTACGATGTGCCGGCGCAGCCCCTCAATGCCAGCCTGATCGCCATTGCCAGCCGTGGCGGCGTGCGCATTTCCATTGATGCGGACCTGGCGCGCGGCGCCAGCGGAGCGGCCGTGCAGGGCGATTTCACGGCGGAGCAAGCCTTGCGCCGCGCCTTGCAGGGCACGCGGCTGGCCCTGCTGAAGACGGACAGCGGCGTGTATACCGTGCAAAGCGCCGCGCAAGCCGCGCCGCAGGCCGCCGCCCAGCTGGAGGCGACCATGCCGGAAGTGGTCATCACCACCAACTACCTGGGCCAGGTGACGGAGGACACGGGTTCCTACACGACGGGCGCCGTCAGCACGGCGAACCGCCTGGTGCTGTCGCCGCGCGAGACGCCGCACGCGGTCAGCGTGGTGACGCGCCAGCAGATGGATGATTTCGGCCTGGTGCAGCTGAGCGAGGTGCTCAATCACACGCCGGGCGTGTATGTGCAGCACATCGACAGCGAGCGCACGATTTATTATGCGCGCGGCTTTTCGCTCGACAATTTCAGCTACGACGGCTTGCCGTGGACGCGCGACGCCTCGCTGAACCTGGGCGAATCGCTGGCCAATATGGATCTGTACGACCGGGTCGAGGTGCTGAAGGGCGCGAATGCGCTGATGAGCGGTGCCGGCACGCCGGGCGCCACCGTCAACCTGATCCGCAAGAAACCCACGCGCGAATTGCGCGCGCTGGCCGACCTGTCGGCCGGATCGTGGAGCAATTACCGCGGCATGGCGGACGTGGGCGGTCCCCTGAACGCCAGCGGCAGCGTGCGCGCGCGCGCCGTCGCGTCCTACCAGGACAAGCACTCGTTCGTCGACCGCTACCAGCGCCGCTCCGAACTGGCGTACGGCACGCTGGAGGCGGATCTGTCGCCGCGCACCTTGCTGACCGTGGGCGCCGACTACCAGCACACGGTGCCGCGCAATAGCGACTGGGGCGGCGCACCGCTCTTCGACGCGGACGGCAAGCGTTTCACCATGCCCCGCTCGTTCAACGGCGCGCCCACCTGGAGCACGCAGCAGACGGAGGCCAAATCCGTCTTCGCTTCGCTCGAGCACACCTTCGACAATGGCTGGCTGGCCAATTTGCGCCTGATCCACCAGGCCAACGCCCTGTATGCGCCCGTCGCCTACCTTGACGGTTTTCCGAAGGCGGACGGCAGCGGCACGGCCGTCACGGCGCGCCAGTACAACAGCGATGCCACCAGCAATGGCCTGGACGTGTACGCCAAGGGCCCGTTTTCCCTGCTGGGCCGCACGCATGAACTGGTGGTGGGCGCGAACGCCTACCGCAAGCAATCGGACGACGTCTTCAGTCCGTATACCTTCATCAAGGTCGACAATATCTATACTTACCGTGGCGTCGTGCCGGAGCCGCAGTGGGAACTGGACACGGCCCGCGAAGTCATCCGCCAGAAGGCCGTGTACGCGACGGGCCGCTTTTCGCTGCCGCAAGGCGTGCACGTGATTCTGGGCGGCCGCCTGTCGTCCTACGTCAACCCCACGGCCGATATCGACGAGTCGTCCATCTTCACGCCGTATGCGGGCCTGACGTGGGACTTCGCGCCGAATTTGACGGCGTTTGCCAGCTATAGCGACATCTTCAGTCCGCAAAACAGCCGCGACGTCGACAACAGGACCCTGGACCCCGTGCTGGGCAAGAATATCGAGGCGGGCGTAAAGGGCGTGTTCCTCAACGGCCGCCTGAACGCCAGCGCGGCCGCCTTCGAGGTGCGGCAGGACAACTTCGCCGAGTCCGTCGATGCGGTCAACAAGGTGACGGGCATGGACGCCTACCGCGCCGTCGACGGCGTGCGTTCGCGCGGCGTGGAACTGGAAGTGTCGGGTCAGCTGATGCCGGGCTGGCAGCTGCAGGCCGGCTACACGCACAAGGTGGCGCGCGATGCGGGCGGCAAGGTCAATACCCTGGCGCCCGAAGACCAGCTGAGCCTGTACAGCACCTGGCAGCCGATACCGCGCCTGACCGTGGGCGGCGGCGCCCGCTGGCAATCGCATACCTGGCAGCAGACCCGGGCCGTGCGCGGCGGCATGACCACCGTGCACCAGGGCTCGTATGCCGTGTTCGACGCCATGGTGCGCTACCAGCTCTCCGGCCGGCTTGCCCTGTCGTTCAACCTCAACAACCTGACCGACCGCGCTTACTACGGCATCAGCACGGGCCGCAGAGTCAGTTACGGCGATCCGCGCAATGCCATGCTGAGCCTGAATTACCGCTATTGATAACAGTTGCCGTCGGGATGCGGCAGGGGAATGGGGCAGGGCTGCAGGGGCGTTGCATCGTCTATCCATGCGCCAAACAGTGGCGTGCTGCTATTTTTAGTGAGGCGTGAATTATTTTGCAAACTGGAGGTCTGATTTTTAGATATCTATACGCCTGTGCAACGTCCTTTGTGCGGTGTCGTGGTCCATTATGTCAACGGGGGGAGGGGTATGTCATCCGGAAATCAATCCTCCCCGCCGACAGAAGCGTCAACGCCAGTTGAGGTGCCACAGAGAAACGATGCCAATGCCGCACGCTTGGAAAACGTCAATCATCTGGCATCATTGGCCTACAAGATAGCCCTTGCCATTGGGGCCATCGTCGTCTTTTCATATTTATTCTCGATTCAGTTTTTCCCTGCCTCCTTGGCGCCTGGCGAGGTGGTTTTATTTGTCTTTATTGCACTGGCCTTCAGTTTCATATATGGCTTATTCTGGATGTATGGCACTTTCTCGGCATTGTGGGTGCTGCAGCTTGCCATTTGGCTAATGCCAAAATGCCGGTTCAGGCGTAAAAAATTATCGTCGTTTCGTCCATGGCGATATATGCAGGAAATAGCGGCCCTTCCGACTTCTCGCTGGTGGCCCGGCTTGCGTTGGATTCCCACAAGAATACGTCATTTTCGCAAGGCAGCGACGAGAAGTAGCAGCAGTCCATTAAATAACATTCCGGGTCCGCTGCGTGGCGCCTTTCCATCGTTATTTTCCATTACTGTATTCATCGTGATGTTGAGTCTTGTTCTCGTCAAAGGCTTGATGGTTTTTACCTTGCTATGGATAGGCTTCTTCCTGGCCGGTCTTTTCACCTTGTCGATGCTGATTGCGGTGAAATCAGGCTGGCCGGCAGACGCGGTTGCGCGCGGCTCCCTACGTCCAATTGTTTGGTGGCAATATGCTTTTTTCTTTTTCTTTTTCTTGCCCCTTGCCATCGTACTCTTTTACGCTGGCCCCACCAGATTGTCGCAGATGGCTTTCGAAGCCATGGGTATTCGCAGCCCGAACGTCAGTATCGAGGTAGCTGAGGCCGAATTGGGCGCGGTTGAACGCGCCAGCGAATTGATCGGCAGGCCCATTCTGGACTGTCGTCGCACTGCAGCAGGGCGACTGTTATTGCACGGTGCGGATGTATTGTGGACAGGCATAGGCACTACCTCTCTTGTGAGCTTCAGCCTGCGAGGGCCGGATCGATCGACAATCTTCGGCACGGAACAAGTGGTGCGGAGAGAAACTATCCTCCGTTTTGATTCGGCGTCATTGCGTGTCATTACCAGCAGTCCGGCGATCGATATGTGTTTCGACCTGAAGCATGAGCTGGGATTGGCATCGCGTGGTGACGAGTTGAATGCTCATATACTGGAGCGGCTGCACGACGCCGTCCTGACAGTGCGTGGCGCCGGTGTTCCGCGCAGCATGCTGGTGCTGGTGCAAGGCGTTGGCAAGGATGTGGTCCTTCCCAAGGATAAAGATGGCAATAAGTATGTGCAGCAGGCGCAGTTACGCGCCCGGGTGATTGCGAATGCAATCCGTCAGATAATGCATGACGACAATATCAAGATCGTGTCGGAAGGACGATTGAATACAGAAGCTGAGCATGTTCCTCTTCTGGCGGGGCCATGTATAGCGGATGATCGCATGGATTCATCTGAATGGAAGCGATGCGATATGCCGATTTTTAACGTTGAGTTGCACGTGAAATACGCGACCGCGCATGTGGACGAGCTCAGATAGGCACGAATCGTGTTGCTACCAGTGCCCGCCCTGCGCGCACGCCAACGAGGGACTGCTACATCAGAACCGGTACGTCAAGGTCCCTCGCACGCTGCGCGGCGCGCCATACGTGCCTTGCGCATAGGTGTTGATGTTGATGTATTTCTTGTCGAGCACGTTTTCCACGTTCAGCTGGGCCGTCAGCTGGCGTGACAGCTGGCAGGTGGCCATCAGGCTGACCGTGCTGTAGGCTTGCTGCGTGACGCGCTCTTTGCCGTTCGGGCCCGCATCGTCAAAGTAGAACTTGCTTTGCCAGTTGACGCCGCCGCCCACGGTGAGGTCGGGTCGTACTTTCCAGGTGGTAAACAGGCGCGCCGTCGAGCGGGGCGACAGGGTGTTGATATCCTGCTGTTCGCGGTCCTTGGCGCGGAAGTGGCTGGCGCTGGCCGTCACGTTCCAGCCTGGCGCCAGGCGGCCCGACAATTCCCCCTCGATGCCGCGGCTGGTGGCGCCGCGCGCCGCGTAATACGCTTGCGTGGTGGTGCCGGGGACCCGGTGTGCGCCGTCGGGCTGGGCCAGCTTGTCCTGTTTGATCTCAAAGAGGCCGATGGAGCCGTTGGCCTGGCCGCCGGCCCATTCTCCCTTCACGCCCACTTCCATGCTCTGGCCCGTCAGCGGGTCCAGCCAGGCGCCCGCGCGGTCCTGGTTTTCCTGCGGGCGGAAGATGTCCGTGTAGCTGGCATACATCGAATACGTGTCGTTCAGGTCCACCACCAGGCCCGCGTAGGGCACGAACTTGCTCTTGGCGAAGGCGAAGCGGGCGCTGCCGTCAAAGCCGGTGCGGTCCTTGTCCCAGCGGCTCAGGCGTCCGCCGACGATCAGTCTGGTGCTGTCGGCCAGGTTCAGGCGCGCCGCGCCATACGCGCCGTATTGTTTCGTCGTGTATTTTTCCGACAGCACGGGCTCGCCCCAGGCCGGCTGCGGGTAGCTGCCATCCCAGGCGAGGAAATTGCCGATCGGTTCGGGATCGAGCGCTTCCTTGACGCTGAATTGCGCGTGCTGCACCGTGTAATTGGCGCCGACGATGACTTCATGTTCGCGTCCGCCCAGGGTAAACGGGCCGGACAGTTTCAGGTCGGCGCTGCTCTGGTCGCGCGCGCCGATGTAGCGGTTCGGGTAACCGAGCATGCCCAGGCCCGTGATGCGGTCGGGCCGCTCGGCCAGGAACAGCAGCGGCGTGTCTTCCGTGTGCTTGCTGTACATGGCTTGCGCCTGCGCCTTCCAGCCCTGGCCCAGCGCGTGTTCCAAGGTGGCGTGCACATTCGTCTGTTCGGTGGCCCAGGCGGCCCAGCGGGGTGCCGTGGTGACGGAACGGTCGAAATCGGTGCGCGAACCGTCGCTGTACCACAGGGGGAAGCCGCCCCAGTTGCTGCCTTTCGGATCGTTCTTCTGGTAGCTGGCGCCCACCATGATCACGCTGCCGGGCGCCAGGTCCGCCTCGGCGGTGGCGTAGACGAGCTGGCGCTGGTTCGAATAGCCATTCGTAAACGACTTGCGGTCTTGCCAGGCGCCCGCCACGCGGCCGCGCACGGAGCCGTCTGCGTTCAGCGGCGCGGCCAGGTCGACGGTGCCCCGGTAATCGCTCCAGGAGCCGGCCGCCAGCGACCATTGCCCCTCGAACTGCCTGGCGCTGGCCCGCTTGCGCACCAGATTGATCGAGGCGGACGGGTAGCCGGCGCCCGTCAGCAAGCCCGTGGCGCCCCGCGTCACTTCCACGCGGTCGTAGATCAGGGAATCCATTTCCGATTCGCCGCCCGAATACTGCACCTTATACGTGGTGGGCACGCCGTCGTACTGGAAATTGTCGACGTCGAAGCCGCGCGCGGAAAAGGTGCTGCGCTCCGTGTCGAACTGGTTGACGGCGATGCCGGGCGTATTGCGCAGCACGTCGCGCACCGTCAGCAAGTCCTGGTCATCCATGCGCTGGCGCGTGATGACGCTGACCGATTGCGGCGTTTCGCGCAAGGACAGCACCAGTCCGGTGGCGCTGGCCGTGGCCGGCGTCGTGTACGAATGCGTCCCTTCCGTGCTGGTGCTGCGCTCGGCCGTGGCGCGCACGGCGATGCCGGGCAGGGTGGTTGCCTCGCTGGCGGACGGCAGCCTGCGCACGGCGTAGTGGCCGCCGCCCTGGTCGACCGCAATGAGGCCGCTGCCGTCGAGCAGGCGGGCAAAGCCGTCGGACACCTGGTAATTGCCGCTCAAGCCCCGGCTGTTCAAGCCGGCGTACAGGCTGGCGGCGCCGGAAATGCTGACGCCCGCCTCGGCCGCAAAGGCGGACAGGGCGGTACTGAGGGGACCGGCTGCCACCTGGTAGTGGCGCGCAGGCGCTTCCTGATGCTGGGCGAATGCGGGCGGCGTCAGGGCCAGGCTGCCCAACAAGGCCAGGGTCATGCTGGTGTTGCGGTAGTGCTTCATTGCTTGTTTCCCTTCGTTCATGTGTTGGTCCTGTGTGGATTGACGGGGCACATGCGCGAAAGGGACATTTTTTTAAAATATTGATGCGGGTTCGATGGAAATCCACCAGCGGCTGTGGCGCTGCACGCGGATGGGTAGCGATGCTTGCAATAGTGATAACAATTGATCCGTATCATGCAATTGGTACACGCCCGACACGCGCAGCCGCGCCACGGCCGGGTCGCAGCGCACCACGCCGTGGCGGTAGCGGCTCAGCTGCGCCAGCACGTCGGCCAGCGGCGTGTCGTCCGCGTACAGCAATCCTTTGGTCCACGTGAACGCATGCGGCGCCAGCGGCTGCGGCGCGCTGGCGGCGTCCGCGTCGAAACTGGCTTGCCAGCCCGCCTGCAGAAGGACGGGGCTGCCTTCGGCGGGCCGCACTTCGACGGCGCCCTGCGAGATGGCCACGTAGGTGTGCGCGCCCAGCAGGCTGTCTTCCTGGCGTACCGTGAAGCGCGTGCCGAGGGCGCGGATGCTGCCATTGCTGGTGCGCACGATGAACGGCCGCCCGAGGGCATCGGGGCTGGTTGCCACGTGAATCTCTCCGGCGCGCAAGTGCACCAGACGCAGGGATGCGCTGAAGGCGATGTCGGCGGCACTGGCCGTGTTCAGGCTCAGGGCGCTGCCGTCGGCCAGGGGCACATGGCGGATTTCGCCCGTCGCCGTGCGCAGTTCGGCCGTCCACGCCTGCCATGGCGGCACTTTCAGCATGGCCCAGCCGCCTGGCCCGGCGGCGATCAGCAGGGCCAGGGTTTTCAGGGCGGCGCGGCGCGGCGCGCCGGACGGACGGTCGAGCACCGGCATGGCCAGCGGCGGGGGCAGCATGCCGAAGGTGCGGCAGACTTGCTCGGCCCGCTGCCAGGCAGTTTCATGGTCGGGGTGGGCGGCGCGCCAGCGGGCCAGGTCCTGCTGCGCATCAGCGTCCAGTTCGCCGCCTTGCAGACGCATCATCCAGTGCGCCGCCACGCGCGCGGCGCGCGCATCGAGGGTTGCGCCCATGTCAGGCCAGCAGCAGGATGCATTGCTCGAACGCCTGCACCATATAGCGCTTGACGGTGCGCTCGCTGATGTTCAGGCGCGCGGCGATGTCCGCATACGCCATGCCTTCCAGCTGCGACAGCAAAAAGGCCGTGCGCACCTTCGTGCCCAGGCCATCGAGCATGGCATCGATCTGGTGCAGCGTTTCCAGGATCAGCAAACGCTCCTCCGCCGATGGCGCGGCGGGTGCGGGCAGCTGCGCCAGGGTGGCCAGCCAGGCTTGCTCCAGCGACTGGCGGCGGTAGTGGTCGATGAGCAGGCGCCGCGCCACGGTGGTCAGGTAGGCGCGCGGTTCGCGCAGAGTGGCGACAGGTTCGCCAGGCGTGGCCAGCAGCTTGACGAAGGTATCCTGCGCCAGGTCGGCCGCATGATCGGTGCAGGACAATTTGCCGCGCAGCCAGCGCAGCAGCCAGGGATGGTGCTGGCCATACAGCAGTGCGACAGGATCGGCGGCAGGGGATACGGCATACGTCACGGCACACTCCAGTTGGCGCGGAAGTCCCGTGCCGCTGGCGCATGCAGGCCCTTCTTAAATGCGAATGGTTCTCATTTTACATTGACGCGCCCGAATGTCAATGCGCTGGCTCAGTTGGCATGGCCATCATGGCATTTCCGCTATACTGGCCCCCCAATAATATTGCCGCCACCAGCCGAAAATCACCATGGACCTCAGTACCCACGCCGCCGTCGTCAATTGCGAAGCGTATCGCGACGGCAGGAAGATCGCCCACTTCGACATCGACAAGGTGGGCGACTTTCTTGGCGACCCCGATTGTTTCGTCTGGATCGGCATGGCCAGCCCCGACGCCACGGCCATGCAGGCGCTGCAATCGGCCTTTGGATTGCACGAACTGGCCGTCGAGGATGCGCAGGGCGCGCATGAGCGGCCCAAGCTGGAAGAGTACGGCGACACGCTGTTCATGGTGATGCACACGGCCACCCTGGACGGCGACGCCATCGTCTACGGCGAAACCCACGTCTTTCTCGGCCCCCGCTTCATCATCACTGTGCGCCATGGCCCCTCGGCCGGCTATGCGAAGCTGCGCGAGCGCAAGGAAAGCGTGCCCGAGAAGCTGGCCAGCGGCCCCGGCTACGTGCTGTATTCCATCATCGATTTCATCGTCGACCAGTACCAGCCCTGCATCGACCATTTGCAGGCCCGTTTCCAGCACTATGAATTGCAGCTGTTCAAGCCCAGCCTGAGCGAAGACAAGCTGCAGGATTTCTACCAGCTCAAGACGGAGCTGCTGAAGCTCGATGCGGCCGTCAATCCCCTGCACGACATCTGCACCCAGCTGATCCGTTTCCATGGCGATATCGTGCCCAAGGAAAACCGCATCTATTACCGCGACATCCTCGACCACGTCAAACGCGTCACGCACACGGCGGGGCAGATGCGCGAACTGGTCAATTCGGCCATGCAGGTGGCGCTGGGGCAGATTTCGATCCGCCAGAACGAGGTCGTCAAGCGCCTGGCCGCCTGGGCCGCCATCCTGGCCGTGCCCACCATGGTCTTCAGCCTGTACGGCATGAACTTCGAATTCATGCCGGAACTGAAGTGGCGCGGCAGCTATCCGGCCGTGATCGTCGTCATCATCGCCGGCTGCTGCTGGCTGCACCGGCGCCTGAAGCGCGAAGGGTGGCTGTAGCGGCAGATGGCCGGCATGCAAATATTGGAGAGTTTTGCCGCGCAATCAGCTGCTACGATGAAGTGGCATGGCAATGCGGTTGACGGCAGGTGGCTGAACCTCCTTGGCGTGGATAGCGGTCCGGCCGGCGCTGTACCCCAGAGCTGCCGGTGCGGACCACATTGCCTGTCCGGCGCCACAAGGCTCCTGTAACCCGGGAGCCTTCTTTTTTTGCCTATTTCACCAGCACCGCCGCAGCCGCCTCGAGGATCAGCGCGGCCACCTCAACGGGACGCGAGGCCAGCGAGGCGTGGCTGCTGGGTTTATGCTTGCGGCGCGGGTCGCCGAAGGCAGAAGGGCCGTCAATGCGGCTGTGCCCGGCAACAGCAGGCGGCGGGCGTGGCAATGCGTGCTGGCGGCCAATGCGCTGCTCATGCCGTAATCCCGTGAAGAAAGGCCGATGGCCTGCCGGGCGCGCTAGTGCGACACCAGCACCGGTAACGTCATCTCTTGCAGCACCGTGCGCGTGACGCCGCCCAGCAGCGCCTCGCGCAGGCGCATGTGGCCGTAGCAGCCCATCACGACCAGGTCGCAGTGCCGCTGGGCCGCCATGGCCAGCAGGGCCGTGCCCACGTCCTGGCCCGGCGGCGTGTCGTGCTGCAGCACCTCGACGTTGACGCCGTGGCGCGCCAGGTACAAGGCCAGGTCGGCGCCCGGCTGCTCGCCGTGCGCGGCCGGCTGGGCGTGCGAATTGACGACGGCCAGGGTCACTTGCCGGGCCCGCTGCAGCAGCGGCAGCGCATCGGTGATGGCGCGCAGCGCTTCGGCGCTGCCGTTCCAGGCCAGCAGCGGATGCTGCGCGATGCCCGCTGGCGCGGCGCAAGGCGCGTGCGGCACCATCAGCACGGGCCGGCCGCAATGGAGCATCAGGTATTCGGCCGTGCCGGCGATGACGCGCGACGGCGTATCCTGCGCATCCGTCTGGCCCAGGATCAGCAGGTCGCAATAGCGCGCCTGCAGCAGCAGCGCGCCTTGCGCATCGTCGTCGACGAAGCGCGTTTCGTAGGTGCCCAGGCCTTCCTCGCGGGCAATGCGCTCGAAGTCGTGCAAGGCCTCGCTGGCCTGGGTGCGCAGCGCCTGCATCTGCGCCGGTGCAAACTGCAGCGCGTTGACGCCGCCGCCATATGCGTAGCGCGAAATGCCGCTCATGGCCGAGCCGATCAGGTGCGCGCCTTCGGCAACGGCCAGGCGCACGGCCAGGCGGATGCGCTGGGCGCAATGGCGGGAATTGTCAACGTGGACCAGCAGGGTGGTGTAGGGCATGGCGTTTTCCTCGGTTGTTGGTTGTCAGGTCTGCAGCACGTAGCTGCCCGGCGCATCGCCCAGGTCGGGTCCCATGGCCGGCGGCGCCGCTTGCGCGCCCGGGCGTTCTGCCAGCCAGGCTTGCCAGGCGGGCCACCACGAACCGTCATGGTGCGCCACCTCGCGCTGCCAGCTGTCCGCGTCGATGTAGGGCGCGTCGTGGCGGTGCGTGGCCAGCTGGTAGCTGCGGTGCGGCTGGCCCGGCGGCGAGACCACGCCCGCATTGTGGCCGCCCGAGGTGAGCAAGAAAGTGACGTCCGTGTCGGTCAGCAGCTGCAGTTTGTAGACGGAGCGCCACGGCGCCACGTGGTCCGTCAGGGTGCCGACGGCGAAGACGGGCGCCTTGATGTCGGGCAGGGCGATGTGGCGGCCCGCCGTGCGGTAGCGCCCTTCGGCCAGGTCATTGTGCAGGAACAGACGGCGCAGGTATTCCGAATGCATGCGGCAGGGCATGCGGGTGGCATCCGCATTCCAGGCCATCAGGTCGCTGTCCTGTTCGTCGAGGCCAAGCAGATAATGGCGCAGCTGGCGCGACCAGATCAGGTCGTTCGAGCGCAGCAGCTGGAAGGCGCCCGCCATCTGTTTCGTATCGAGATAACCCTGCTTCCACATGGCCGCTTCCAGGAAACTGACCTGGCTCTCGTCGATGAACAGCGACAGTTCGCCCGGTTCCTTGAAGTCCACTTGCGAGGCCAGCATGGTCAGGCTGGCCAGGCGCATATCGCCGTCGCGCGCCATTGTCGCGGCGGCGATCGCCAGCAGGGTGCCGCCCAGGCAATAGCCGGCCGCGTGCACCTGCGGCGCGCCCGTGAGGCGAGTAATGGCATCGAGCGCCTCCATCACGCCCAGCTGACGGTAGTCTTCCAGCGACAGCTCGCGGTCTTCTTCCAGCGGATTTTTCCAGGAAATCATGAACACCGTGTGGCCCTGGCCCACCAGGTAGCGCACCAGCGAATTGTGCGGCGACAGGTCGAGAATATAGAACTTCATGATCCACGCCGGCACGAACAGCAGGGGCGTCGCATGCACCCTGGCGGTCGCGGGCGCGTATTGGATCAATTCGATCAAGTCGTTGCGGTAGACCACCTTGCCCGGCGTGACGGCCACGTTCACGCCCACCTGATAGGTGCGCTGGTCGGGCGCATGCGCGCCCATGGCGGCGCGCTGCCAGTCGTCGGCTGCGTGGGCCATGCCGCGCGCCAGGTTGGCGCCGCCGCTTGCCAGGGTGGCCTGCTGCACCACGGGATTGGTCAGCAGGAAGTTCGACGGCGCCAGCATGTCGAGCCACTGGCGCACGGTGAACGTGACGACATCCTCGTGGTGTGGCGCGACGCCGCGCACGCCCGTGGTGGCGCGGTGCCACCATTGCTGCTGCAGCAGGAAGCCCTGGTAGACCAGGTTGTAGGGCCAGCGCCGCCAGGCCGGGTCTTCGAAGCGCCGGTCCTGCGGCAGCGGCGCGATGCACGGCGGCTCGGCGGCGCCGCCAGCCATGGCCGATTGCATGGCGTACTGTTGCCAGCGGCCGATCTTCTTCCACGCTTCCTGCAGCAGGGCTTGCTGCTTCGATGGCGCCAGCGCCAGATGGCTGAGCCAGTCGGCATAGGCGTTGCCCAGCGCTGCCGGCGAAATACCGCCCGTAAACTTGCCCAGCCAGGCATTCAGCAGCAGGTCCAGGGAGGCGCCTTCCGGCGCGCTTTCCGGGTAGTCGGGCGCCGGTACGCCTTGCCAGGCGCTGCCCAGGCGCTCATGTTCCACGTTGTGCTGCGCATCGCTCGGCTGCGTCTTGCTCATCCACGGCTCCTGTCATTTTTTTACAGGATAGCAAGAGCTTGTTTAAAAAATTATGATCTACATCAAGTTTGGCCGGATGCGTGCAGCATATGGCTTGCCGCCTGGATGGCCGCCTCCGTTTCCTGCACAAACAGGCGCAACTGCTCTTCCAGCGCATCGAGGCGCGCCAGCAACGCGCCCTGCGGCGCCTTGGCCGCTTCGCGCTCGATGGCGGCGGCGATGGCGACGGCCGGCGCGGCGCGGAAGTTGGCCAGCAGGCCGGCCAGGGTGTGGGCTTGCCGGCTCACGGTGGCCCGGTCGCCTTCCCGCATGGCCGCCCGCAAGGCATCCAGCTGCGCCGGCAGGGCGGTCAGGAACGATGCGCCGATGATGCCGATCACGTCGGCATCGGCCTCGGCCAGCGCGGCCCCGTAGCCGAAGCGCGGCGTGTGCTTGTTTATTTGCAGCACATGCTGCTCGATCAGACTGTGGAAGGCGGCCGCGCGGAACGGCTTGGACAGGTAGTCATCCATGCCGCCGGCGATGCAGCGTTCGCGGTCGCCTTCGAAGGCGCTGGCCGTCATGGCGATGATGACGCTTCTCGGCATGCCTTGCGCTTCGCGCGCGCGTATCTGCGCGGTGGCTTCGAAACCGCCCATTTCCGGCATTTGCAGGTCCATCAGGATCATGTCGAAATGGCCGGCGGCCTGGCAATCGAGGGCGATGCGGCCGTTGGCCGCATGCGTGACGCGGTGGCCCGCGTTCGACAGCAGCACGGTGGCCAGTTCGCGGTTCATGGCGTTGTCCTCGACGAGCAGGATGTCCAGGCCGGGCGTGCCTTCGCTTACGGTCTGGCGCGTCGCCACGGGCGCGGCGCTGGGCATGCCGCGGCAGGTGCCCAGCACGCTCATGGTGACGGCCAGCAATTCCTCTGGACTGGCAGGCTTGAGCAGGTAGCCGTCGATGCCCAGTTCGCGGCAGCGCGCCGCGTCGCCCAGGCTGCCGCAGGACGACAGCACGACGACGGGCACCTGGCTCCAGTGGGGCAGGGAGGACAGCGCCGATGCCGTGTCGAAGCCATTCATGCCGGGCATGGCGAAGTCCATGATGATGCAGTCCGCCGGCAAGGCGCCGCGGCAGTGCTCCAGCGCCGCCTCGCCGGACTCGCAGGCCGTGACCATGGCGCCGCTGTGCTCGAAGATCCGGCGCAGGATGGTCAGGCTGCTGGGATTGTCGTCGACCACCAGGATGGCGCGTCCCGCCAGCGAGGCACCGGGCGACGGCAAGGACTGCTGTTCGCCGATGGGCAAGGCCAGGTCCACGGTGAAGCAGCTGCCCTTGCCCAGTTCGCTCGACAGGCCGATGCGGCCTCCCATCATCGTCACCAGGCGGCGCGTGATCGACAGGCCCAGGCCCGTGCCGCCGAAGCGCCGCGTGGTCGAACCGTCTTCCTGCTGGAAGGCGTCGAAGACGGCCTCCTGCATGTCGGCGGCGATGCCGATGCCGGTGTCGCGCACGCACAGGCGCAGGCGGGCCATGCCGTCGCCGCTGGCGCGCAGCCTGGCGCTGACGACCACCTCGCCCTGCGGCGTGAACTTGATGGCGTTGCCCGCCAGGTTGGTCAGTACCTGGCGCAGCCGGCCCGGGTCGCCGAGCAGGGTGTGCGGCAGCGCGGGATCGACGTCGAGCACCAGTTCCAGGCCGCTGGCCTGCGCCCGCATGGCGTGGGCGCGCATGGTTTCCTGCAGCAACCGGTGCAGGTCGAAGGGGATGCTTTCCAGGGTCAGCATGCCCGCCTCGATCTTCGAGAAATCGAGGATGTCGTTGATGATGCACAGCAGGGCGTCGGCCGAGGCCTTGACGATTTCCAGGTACTTGCGCTGGTGGGCATCGAGGTCGGAATCGAGCACCAGGTCCGTCATGCCCAGGATGCCGTTCATCGGCGTGCGGATCTCGTGGCTCATGTTGGCCAGAAATTCGCTCTTCGAGCGGCTGGCCGATTCGGCCACTTCCTTGGCCAGCAGCAGCGCGCGCTCGGCCGCCTTCTGACTGGAAATGTCGACGATGGTGCCCACCAGACCGTGCAGGCTGCCGTCGGACTTCAGCAGGGCCGCCTTGCTGCACAGGACATCGACCTGCCGCGTGCCGACGATCACCCGGTCTTCATATGTGTGGTTGCCCCGGTCCTGCAGCAGCGCCACGTCGTGCTGCCGCGCTTGCTGCGCCTGCTGCTGCGGCAGGATGTCCGCCACCGTCAGGCCCGCGATGCGCGCCTGGTCGAGATGGAAGAAGGCGCAAAAGGCGCGGTTGGCGCGCAGGTAGCGGCCGTGCACGTCTTTCAGGTACAAGGGGATGGGAATGGTCTCGATCAGCGCATCGACGAAGTTGAGGTTGTGCCGCAGCTCGCGCGCCGCCTGGCGCCGCTCCGTGATGTCCGTCAGGCTGCCGGTGATGCCGGCCAGCTGCCCCAGTCCATCGCGTTCGGCGCGCGCGCACACGTCGATCCAGCGCACGTCGCCGTCGCGGGTGACATAGCGCGCTTCATGGCGCATGCTGTCCACCTGGCCGCCCAGCAGCTGGGCCAGGCCGGCCGCGGCGCGCTCGCGGTCGCGCGCATCGACGAATTGCAGGATATGCTTGCCCAGGCTGTCGGCGGCGTCGAAGCCGGTGATGGTGTGCCAGGCGGGATTGAGGAAGGTCCAGGCGCCGTGCAGGTCCGTGCGGAAGACCACCTCGTTGAGGCTGTTGACGACGTTGCGGTATTCGCGTTCGCTTTTCGCGATGGTCTCGGCCATGCGCTTGCTGTCGCTGATTTCCGTGCGGATGGCGATGTACTGGTATGGCTTGCCGGCCGCATCGAGGAAGGGCACGATGGTGGCGTCCACCCAGTACTGCCCGCCATCCTTGGCATGGTTGCAGATTTCGCCATGCCAGACCCGGCCGGCGGTAATGGTTTGCCACATCTGCGCAAAGAAGGCGTCCGGATGCGCGCGCGAATTGATCAGGCGGTGCGTCTGGCCGACCAGCTCTTCGCGCGCGAAGCCGCTGATGGCGCAGAATTTGTCGTTGACGTAGATGATGACGCCGGCCGTATCGGTGACGCTGATAATGGCGTGCTGGTCCATCGCAAAGCGCTGGTTCTGCAGTTCGATGCGGCGCAGCTCCTGCTGCGCCACCAGTTCGGCCAGCAGCACCGACAGGCCCTCGATATCGCCTTCCTGCGGCAGGTGCAGGCCGGATTCGTCGTTGTCGAGCAGGCGCACGGCCGCCACGCGCAGCGACTGGATCACGCGGTTGCGGCTGGCCAGTTCCGTGCGCAGCAGGTCGTTGGTCATGCTCAGTTCATTCGAACTCAGTTCCAGGCTGCGCGAGCGCAAGTCCAGGTCGCGTTCGGACTGGTCGTAGGCGCCGTCGATGCGCTGCAGCAGGGCTGGCAAGCCGGCCAGGAAACCGGCCAGTTCACGCGGCGTGTCCGCTTTCCCGCACAGTGCCTGCGCCTGTTCCAGCAAGGCGGCGCAGGCGCTTTCCGAGTCGATATCGCAGACGCGGTTCAATTGGCGGGCGAGGGTGCGGTTCATGCTTCGCTCAACACAGTCACGGTCATCGTCTGGTTGTGCAGCTGGCAGCTGCCATGCGGCTGGGCGATGCCGATTTCGCCGTTGGAGTAAAAACCGGCGATACAGGACGCGCCGCCCAGCAGGTCGGCCACCGCTTCGACCTCTTCCTCGGCCCGGTCGCCCATCACCAGCTTGCGGCCCACGCAGCTGACCAGCAGGGCCAGCTGGTCGCCCTGCGCATCGGCATGGGGCACGACGCCGCGCGCGGCCGTCTCGGCCCCGTCGATCAGCCGGTTGGTACTGGAATGCATGAGCTTCAGGTAGCCGTCGGCGAGGATGTCGCCGGCCAGGGTCAGCGAACCCTGTTCTTCGTCGACGGCGAGGATGGTGCGGAAGACATTGCTTTTTTCATGCGCGGCCGTGAGCATTTCAAACGGGAACAGCAGGCCCGACGCGGGCAGATCGCGCGCATGGTCGCCCAGGTACAGCTTGTAGATGTCGAGCGCCCGCGCGCCATCGAGGCCATACAGCACGTTGTCGACGCAGCGCGTCACCTTGCGCGCGGGGCCGAACGCTTCCCAGCCCGCATGGCTGCCGTAGCCGAGGCGGATATGCTCGCCGTACAGGCCGACGGCGACGATGGTATTGTCGGCCGCGCCGCGCGGACCCAGGGTCCAGGTCTGGCGAAAGGCGCCGCCGTCCGCCGCCAGCCCGCCCGACACCGTCACGCCCGGCGGCAGGTTCGCCTGCAGGCCGGCGATGAGGGCGCTGCCGTTGATGGCCACGCCCGTGCCCAGCATGAAGACGGCCGTCAGACCGTCCTGCGGCAGCGCCTGCGCCAGGCGCTCGCCCGCCTCGTGCGAATCGGCCATGTCGCAGATGATGGCGTCGGCAATCGCCACCGTCGTGCGGGCGAAGCGGATGGCGGTGATGACGCAGCTGTCGTCGTAGACGCGCTTGCCGGCGATCTCGCCAGCCGTGGAGCAGCCGGCGATGACGGCGCCGGGCAGCTGGCGGCGCAGCGCCGCGTTTAGGCCGGGCGTGGCAAAGTAGGGGCAGGCGCCGAACACCAGCACCAGGTCGGGCGCCATCGCGGCCAGGGGCGCCAGGGCGGCATCGAAGTCGGCATGGTTTTTCAGGATCAGTTGTTGCACGCGCATGGCGGGCTCCTCGCTTACAGTGGGTGGGCGTGTTGCGGGACGGGGTCAGGCAGGCTGTCGCGGATGGCCAGCACCTCGTCCCAGGCGCCCAGGAAGGCGTCGAGGCAACGCGGGCAGAAATGGCTGCCCCTGTTTTGCTCCAGGTACTGGCGCGCCTGGGCCAACGGCCAGGCCGGCTTGTACGGGCGCTCCGAACTCAGCGCGTCGAAGACGTCGGCCACGGCGACGATGCGCGCCGACAGCGGTATCTGCTCCTCCGCCAGGCCGTCCGGATAGCCGCTGCCGTCGTATTTTTCGTGGTGGCCGCAGGCGATTTCCTCGGCCAGGCGGATCAGCGGTGAGTCGCTGCCGGCAAGGATATGGCCGCCGATTTTCGCGTGCTGGCGCATGATGGCCATCTCATCGGGGTCCAGCCGCCCCGGCTTGAGCAGGATATGGTCGGGCGTGGCCAGCTTGCCCACGTCGTGCATGGGCGCCGCCTTGAGCAGCAGGTCCTGCCATTGTGCGTCGAGGCCCAGCTCCCTGGCGATCAGCGCCGAGTAGCGCGCCATGCGCATGATGTGGGCGCCCGTTTCGGGGTCGCGGAATTCGGCCGCCCGCGCCAGGCGCGTAACCAGTTCCATCTCCCTGGCCGTGACGTTGGCGATCGCCTGTTCCACTTCGTGTTCGAGCAGCTTGGCGCGGTCGGCCAGCATGGTTTGCGCCGTGCGCAGGGCCAGCAGGTTGCGCACGCGCAGGCTGAACTCGATGGTGTCGACAGGCTTGGTGAGAAACTCCGTCACGCCCAGCGAAAAAGCCTGCTTGCGCACGGCGTGGTCGTTTTCGGTGGTCACCATGATGATGGGGATGTCGGCCATGCCCGGCATCTTGCGGAAAATGCTGAGGAACTCGTTGCCCGACAGGCTGGGCATCCGGTAGTCGAGCAAGACAAGGTCCGGCACATGCGACTCGCACCAGTACAGCGCATCGACGGGATCGTTCATGCAGACGGGTTCGATGCTGCTGGCCTTGCCCGCCAGGGTCGCCAGCAGGCTCAGGTTGGTGTCGTTGTCATCGACGATCAGGATGCTCATGGTGTCTCCGGCGGGGCGGGTTCGGGTGGTGGCGTGGCTGGTGGCTGGCTCAGGCCGCCAGTTTTCCGCCGGCGTGCATGCCCATGCCCGCCAGCAGGCTGTCGATGTCGAGTACGATCAGCATGCGCTCGTCGAGGGCGCCGATGGCCGTCACGTGGCCGGCCATGGCTGAACCGTGCAGCTGCGGCGGCGGCTTGATCTGCGCCGGCGCCAGCGGCACCACGTCGGCCACGCGGTCGACCACGATGCCGGTGGCGCCATGCGCGAAGATCAGGATGATCACCACGGTCGAGGCGTCGTAAGCGGGTTCGGCCTGGCCCAGCGCGATGCGCAGGTCGACCAGCGGCACGATGCTGCCGCGCAGGTGGATGAACCCCTTGAGGAAGGCGGGTGCGTTGGCGATGCGGGTGACGGCGCCGTAGCCGCGGATTTCCTGCACCAGGCCGATGTCGATTGCATATTCCTCCTTGCCGAGTCCGAAGACCAGCAATTCCCGGGCATCCGCTTGCGCCAGCTGGCTCGCTGCTGCGGCATGTGTCGTGATGGTTTCCATGTGCTTGCTCCTGTCAGGTGCTGCGTGATGCGTGAAACTGCGAAGGGTGTCGGGCGGGATTCAAGCCTGCTCGACGCGGTTGCGGCCATTGTTCTTGGCCTGGTACAGCGCGGCATCGGCTTGCATGAAGGCCGCCTTCCAGTCGCCGTTGTCGGGTAGCGGCGCCATTCCGATGCTGATCGTCACCGGAATGGACAGCTTGCCGAACTCGAAACGCGTCTCTTCCACGGCGCGGCGTATGCGCTCGGCCACCTGGCAGGCCATGCTCATGTTCGTATGCGGGAACAGGAAACCGAATTCCTCGCCTCCCACGCGGGCGACGACGTCCGAGGCCCGCGCCTGGAACTGGAACACGGCGGCGATGGTTTGCAGGACGGCATCGCCGGCGGCATGGCCATGCTGGTCGTTGACGTGTTTGAAGAAGTCGATGTCGGCGATGCCGATGGCCAGTGGGGTGTGGGCGCGTCTGGCACGCGCGGCCGCGCGCACGGCTTCGACCTCGAAGGCGCGGCGGTTGGGCAGATGGGTCAGCGGGTCGCTCAGGGCGATGCGCTGCAACTGCTGCCAACGGGCCGCATTCTGCTGTTCGAGCGCGCGCTCGCGGCGCTGGTCGATGAAAAAGGCGCCCATGTAGTTTTCGTCGCCGAGCTTGCCCAGGTCCATGGCCTTGAGCACGATGGGCAGCATGGAGCCGTCGTGGTGGCGAATGGCGAAATGGCGTTTGTGCCCGAGTACCCTGGACTTCTTCTCGCCGGCCAGATAGGCGCCGATCTGCGCGCCATGCTGCTCGCGCACGGCATCCGGCAGCAGCGCCTCGATCTGCTGGCCCGCCAGGCTGCCCTGCGCATAGCCGCTCAGCGCATACATGGCGTCGTTCGCATACTGGATGCGTGAAGCGGTGTCGATGATGACGGCAGCGTCTTCTGCGGCGTCGAGCAAGCGCAAGGCCAGGACTTTGTTCATGCGTATCTCCCTACATTGGTGCGGATTTCCCGAGTGGCGAAAGGCACGATGTCGTCGCATCGTTTTCGTTTCCCCATATCAATCATCATACCTCAAATAAAATAGAATGCAATGAATTTCATGATTTTAATGATTTGTGTTTGCCGTGCAACTGCCGTCTTGTTTGCAATATTGCCTCGAGACGCTGTGTTTTTCCTCTGTTGAGGCGAAAATCTATCCATTTGTCATCATTTCAAAAGTGATAAATTCGTTTAAATTTTTTATTTAAATGTTGTAATTGGTTAAATCATGGAGCAAAATGAATTTGATCTAAGTCAAAAAGATGGCAAATAGAGGCAAGTTGTTGGCAAGGCGCCTCTCGTCACTTGTCAGGATCTGTGCAGGAAAGAGCAGTGTTGTTCAGGCCAGGGCGCGAGCCCGCTTCTTTTCGGGTGGCGCCGCCATTCGCTTGTGTAGGACAGGGGAGATAGAAATGCGTACAAATATGCCGGTAACGAACAGGGAATATGTGCTTCATGACGGTCAGACGGTGGTATCGAAGACTGACCTGAAGGGCAACATCACCTATGTCAACCAGGATTTTATCGATATCAGCGGCTTTTCGGCCGAGGAGCTGATCGGCGCGCCGCAAAACATCGTGCGCCATCCGGATATGCCGGCCGAGGCCTTCGCCGACTTCTGGCGCACCATCAAGAGCGGCAAGGCGTGGACGGGCATGGTCAAGAACCGCTGCAAGAATGGCGATTACTACTGGGTGGAAGCGAATGCCGCGCCGATGCTGGAAAATGGCCAGATGGTGGGCTACACCTCGATCCGCGTCAAGCCCAGCCGGGAACAGGTGGCCGCTGCCGAGCAGGCATACCAGGCCATCAAGCAAGGCGGCACGACGCTGGAAGTGCGCGAGGGCGTGGCCGTGCACCGCTCGCTCGTGCGGCGCCTGAATCCGCTGGCGCAATTGACGCTGCGCGCCCGGATGTCTCTCGTGTTCGGCTCGCTGGCGCTGCTGTTCGTTGCCGCGCCGGCCATCTCCTATGTGGCGTCGGGACACGCCGGCATGCCGATGCTGTTCAGCACTCTCTGCGGCGTGGTGTCGTGCGCGGCCGGCGGCTACACCGTGCAGCGCGCGGCCGTGGTGCCGCTGGAGCGCATGCGCGGCGATATCGAGCGCATGAGCGCGGGCGACCTGTCGGGCAACATCAGCGCCAGCGGCAACGACGAACTGACGGCGGTGGCGCAGGCGCTGCGCGTCCTGCAGACGAACGTCAAGCTGCTGGTCGGGCAAATCAAGGAATCGACGGGCGTGGTGGGCCGCGGCGCGGAGGAAATCGCCGCAGGCAATGCGAACCTGTCGCGGCGCACGGAGTCGCAGGCCAGCGCACTGGAAGAGACGGCGTCGTCCATGGAAGAACTGACCGGCACGGTCAGGCAGAATGCCGACAATGCGCGCGAGGCGAACCGCCTCGTCAGTACCGCCTCCGAGACCGCGCACAAGGGCGAACAAGCCATGTCGCAGGTGATTGCCACCATGGGCTCAATCCAGGACAGCTCGCGCAAGATCGTCGACATCATCGGCGTGATCGACGGCATCGCCTTCCAGACGAATATCCTGGCGCTGAATGCGGCCGTCGAGGCGGCGCGGGCCGGGGAACAGGGGCGCGGCTTTGCCGTGGTGGCGTCCGAGGTGCGCAGCCTGGCGCACCGCTCGGCGCAGGCGGCCAAGGAAATCAAGGTGCTGATCGGCGATTCAGTGGACAAGGTGGGGGCGGGCAGCCGGCTGGTGCAGGATGCCGGCAAGACGATGGGCGATATCGAGCAGTCGGTGCGCCAGGTGGCCGGCTACATGGCGGACATTACGGCGGCCAGCCAGGAGCAGAGCGAGGGTATCGAACAAATCAACCAGGCCATCACGCAGATGGACGACGTGACGCAGCAAAATGCGGCCCTGGTCGAGCAGGCCGCCGCCGCCGCGGCCGGCATGCAGCAGCAGGCCGTGCAACTGGCGACGCTGGTCGATTCCTTCCAGCTGGTGCGCAGTGTGGCGGCCGGCGCGGCGGCCCGGCCGGCAGCCCGGGCTGCCGCGCCGCGCAAGCAGTTATCAGTGACGAGCCTGCTGAAACCGCAGCTGGCGTGATGCCGCGCCAGGCGCTGGCGCTGGCGCTGGAAAAGCCCGCTTACACCGCCTGGCTGGCGGCGTAGATCAGCAGGCCGGCCAGGCCGCCCACGATGGTGCCGTTGATGCGGATGAACTGCAGGTCGCGCCCGATGGCCAGTTCGATGCGCTCGCTCATTTCTTCCTTGCTCCACAAGTCCAGGCGGGCGGCGATGAAGGCGCCCACCTCGCCCCGGTAGCGTCGTACCAGCGCGCCGCTGCCGGCGACGATGGCGCCGTTCAGCCATGCCCGGGCATGCTCGTCCTTGCCCAGCACCTGACCCGTGTTGCGCGCCAGGCTGGCGACGGCTTGCGCCAGCACGGGCGCGTCGGCGTGCAGGTCGGCCAGCAGGCGCGCGCGGATGGCGTCCCACAGCTCGCCCAGCATCGCTTGCACCGTATCGCTGGCGATCAGCTGCAGCTGGTAGCGGCGCACCGTGTCCTGCCACTGCGGATCGGCCTTCAGGTGCAGCGCGCTGTCGGCGATCCAGCCGGCGATGCGCTGGCGCAGCGGGTGAGCCGGGTCGATGCGCACGGCGAGCGCGAATTTTTGCAGCGAAGCGATCATGCGCGGCTCGTACGCCTTCACGGCCTTTTTCACCAGCGTGTTCTCGATCTGGAAGGCGCCCAGCACAAAGTCGCCGATGGCGGCGTGGTGCGCCTCGTCGTCCAGGTAGGCGGCGCCCCGGTCGAGCAGGAAGTCCAGCAGCTGCTGCGGCTTGCCGTCGGCGATCAGTGCGTCGATGCAGTCGGCCGCCACGTCCGATACATTCAATTGACCGAGGTAGGCGCTGGCCTGCTCGCGCAGCAGCTGCCCCAGCTTGTCGTGGTCGGCCATCGCCAGCAGCTGTTTCACCACGCCCGCGCTGGCCATGCCCAGCTGCCGCGCATGGACCTCGTCACTGAGCCAGGCGCCCAGGCGGGCAGCGGGATCGGCTTGCACGATGCGCTCGGCGATGCCTTGCTCGGTAATGAAATGGTTTTCCACGAAGGCGCCCAGGCTGCGCCCGATATCCGCCTTGCTGTTCGGGATGATGGCCGTATGCCACAGGGGAATGCCGAGCGGGTGGCGGAACAGGGCGACGACGGCGAACCAGTCGGCGATCGCGCCCACCATCGATGCTTCGGCGAATGCCTCCACATAGCCCCATGCGGGATGGCCGCCCCGTTGCGAGCGGGCAACGGCGAAGACCAGCGCGGCCAGCAGCAGCAGGCCGGCGGCCAGCCACTGCATGTTGCGCAGGCGCGCGCGCTTGAGCTGGTCCGTGCTCTGGTCCAGCTGGGCGATAAGGTCGGGGGAAGGTTGCATGGATGGCGGTCTGCACAGTTGCGTGACCGCCATCTTACTGCGATGGCGCAGTGACGCGCTTACTGTTGCGGATGCAGCAGCGAACGGCGGCGCGCGTAGCCGAAATAGATGGCCAGGCCGATCACCAGCCAGATGGAAAAGGCCATCCAGGTGACCCAGCTGAGGAAGGTCATCAGGCCTACGCACAGGATCACGGCCAGCGCCGGCACGAACGGCACGCCGGGGCAACGGAAGGCGCGCGGCAGGTCGGGACGCTTCTTGCGCAGCACCACCACGGCGACGGAGACCATGGTGAAGGCGGCCAGGGTGCCGATGTTGATCAGCTCGGCGAGGATGTTGAGCGGAATCGTGGCGGCGATCAGGCCGAAGACGATGCCGACCAGCCAGGTGGCGAAGAACGGCGTGTGGAAGCGCGGGTGCACGGTCGACAGGCGCTTGGGCAGCAAGCCGTCGCGCGACATGGCGAAGATGATGCGCGTCTGACCGAAGGCCATCACGAGGATCACGGTGGTCATGCCGAGGATGGCGCCCAGATCGACGAAGCCGGCGATCCAGTTTTCGCCCGCATATTGCAGGGCCAGGGAGACGGGATGGTCGACGCCGAGGAATTTCTGGTACGGCACGATGCCCGTCATGATGGCCGACACCACCACGTACAGCACGGCGCACACGGCCAGTGAACCGATGATCCCGATAGGCAGGTCGCGCGACGGTTTCTTGACTTCCTCGGCGGCCGAGGTGACGGCGTCAAAGCCGATGAAGGCGAAGAAGACGAGGGCGGCGGCGCTCAGCATGCCGTGGTAGCCGAACGGCATGTAGGGTTGCCAGTTGGCCGGCTGCACGTGGCGCGCGCCGAAGATGATGAACAGCAGCACCACGCCCACCTTGATGGCCACCATGATGTTGTTCAGGCGCGCCGATTCGCGCACGCCCCAGCCCAGCATGGCCGTCAGCAGCAGCATGATGACGAGGGCCGGCAGGTTGATGAAGGTCGTCACGCCGGGCAGGGCGCCCGGTGCGGCCGTCAGGGCCACGGGCAAGGTGATGCCAAAGCCCGACAGCAGCGACTGGAAATAGCCGGACCAGCCGACGGAGACGGCGGCCGCGGCCAGGCCGTATTCGAGCAGCAAGTCCCAGCCTATCATCCAGGCCGCCAGCTCGCCCAGGGTGGCATAGCTGTAGGTATAGATGGAGCCGGCCACTGGCACGGTGGAGGCGAATTCCGCATAGCACAGGGCGGCGAAGCAGCAGGCGACGGCCGCCACGACGAAGGACAGCGACAGGGCGGGGCCGGCCGTCAGCGCGCCCGTGCCGGTGAGTACGAAAATACCGGTGCCGACGATGGCGCCGATGCCCATGAGCACAAGGTCGAACGGCCCCAGCACCTTGGCCAGACCTCCCGGCTTCTTGCTGTGGGCAATCATGTCATCCAAATTCTTGGTTCTAAATAAGCTCACTGTGTCTCCTGGTGGTTTTTGTCATGGCGCCATTGCCGCCTCGTGAGTAGCACGACGCAGCCAGATTCTAGCCCACGCGCCCGTGATTCTAGAAGGAAAACCGTACGCTACCGTGCGCGCCAGCCCTGTCAACTTGCCCGGCAGGCAAAAAAACAGCCCCGGACGGTGGGCCGGGGCTGGAAAGGAGACTGCTACAGTTGGTTACTCGGGCTTACTTGGAAAAGTGCGCCTCGATCTCTTCCAGGGTCTTGCCCTTGGTCTCCGGCAACAAAAACGCGGCCGCCAGGAAATACAGCACGGTGCAGCCGGCGCCGAAGAAGAACAGGGTCGAATAACCGTGCAAGCCCACGGTCGGCAGGAAGATGGCGGCGATCACGGTCGAGACGAACTGGTTGACCAGCAGGGCGATGCTCATGCCGTTCGAGCGGATGCGGGTCGGCATCAGCTCGGACAGGGCCAGCCACACGCACACGCCCGGTCCCACGGCAAAGCTGGAGACGAACACGCAGATGGCGATCGCCACCAGCCAGCCGTGCGTGGACGGGGGCACGGGGCCCAGGCTGGCCTTTTCGATGCGCAGCGGCGCCTCGCGTCCGGCGGCCGGGTCGGCGAACGGGTTCAGGTGCAGCTTGCGGAAGAACACGCCGATCACGCTGTCGGCCTGTACGGCGTCTTCGCGGGCGATCGTCACCTGGCGCAGTACGGGGTCGTCGCTGCGCAGGCTTTTCACGTTGGTGAACGGACCGTAGGCGTAGGCGATGGTCAGCTGCTGCGGCGTGCCGTCGGCGGCCGCGCCCAGGGCCGTCAAGGTGGCCGCATCGAGGTGCACGGCCAGGCCGTCGTTTTGCACCTGGGCGGCGATGGCGGGGCGCACGTCGGCCAGGTTGGCTTCGGCGCCGCGGAACAGCAAGCCGGCCGCCAGCAGCGAGACGACGATGCCGCCCGTGCCCAGCATCAGCAGGAACTTGCGGCCCTTGCGGTCGACCAGCAGCACGGCCACCACCGTCATCACGGCGTTCAGCACTTTCAGCAAGACGTCCGCCATATTGGCCGAGGCGCCCGACAGGCCCGCCTGGTTCAGGATATTGACGACATAGGCGAGGATGGAATTGATGCCCGTCGCCTGCGTGCAGGCGAGGATCAGGCAGGCCAGCAGGAAGGGCAGCACGTAGCGGCGGCTCAAGAGCGGGTCTTTTGCCCTGGCATTGCCGCTGGCCTTGGCCGCGTTCTCGGGCGTATCGAGCATTTCGCGCAGTTCCAGGTCGGCGGCGGCGGGCAGGCGCGTGCGCAGCAGCGACTGGCGCGCCTGTTCGACGCGGCCGCGGCGCGCCAGCCAGCGCGGCGACTCGGCCAGCAGCAGGGCGCCGATGGTGAATACGAGGCCAGGCGCCAGGCAGACCCAGAAGATGCTGCGCCAGGCGTGGTCCTTGGCGGCGAAGATGGCGGCGATGCGGCCCGCTTCCGGCAACGACTGCGCCGCCTGCGTGGCCGTTTCCACCGTCTGCGCCTGCAGCAGGCCGATCAGGGCGGCCGCTACCAGGCCGATGGTCAGCAGCAGCTGGAACAGGGCGGCACCGCGCCCACGCTGTTGCGCGGGCAGGCATTCGGCCAGGTACAGGGGCACGACGACGCCGATCAAGCCGCCGCTGATGCCTTGCAGCAGGCGGCCTAGCAGCAGCGGCGTGTAGCCGTCGGCCAGGGCGATCAGCGGGATGCTGGCGCTGAACAGGGCGCCGGCCAGGAACATCACCCAGCGCCGGCCCAGGATGTCGGCCAGGGCGCCGGCGAACAGCGACGACAGCACCGAACCCAGGAGCACGGCGGCGACGATAAAGCTCAGCTGCTGGGCCGTCAGTTTCCAGGCCACCGAGGCCGTCGATTCCAGGTAGGGCAGGGCGCCGGCGATGATGCCGATGTCTATGCCGTACAGCAATCCCCCCATGCCGGCAATAAATAGCAGGTAGCGCATGGCCCACACGGGGGCCTTGTGTGACGTGTCGTGCATGGTAACTCCGGGACGGGGTTGAGGTTGGGGGCTGGTTCTAGAGACGGAATCTAGCGGGTGGAAAGATCGATGGCCGCGCCTTCGACGAAGACGGACACTGGCTGTAGTGTGGAATCGAGGACGACGATATCGGCCCAGGCGCCCGGTGCCAAACGGCCCCGTTCGGATTCGCCCAGGTAATCGGCCGGGTACAGCGACAGGCGGTTCGAGGCGTCGGCCAGGTCCAGGCCCAGGTCGACGAAATTGCGCAGGGCCTGGTCCATGGTCAGCACGCTGCCGGCCAGCGAGCCCGTGGCCAGGCGCACGCAGCCCATGCATTTGTAGACGCGCTGCGTGCCCAGGCCGTATTCGCCATCGGGCATGCCGGTGGCCGAAGTGGCGTCCGTCACGCCGTACAGGCGCGGGATGGCGCGCAGGGCCGCGCGCAGGGCGCCCTTGGCCACATGCTGCAGGTCGGGGATGATTTCCGCGTATTCGGCATGCGCCAGCGCCGCGCCCACCATGCCGGGGTCGTAGTGCGTCATGCCCGTCATGCCGTTGTACAGGTGGGTGAAGCCCGAGACGCCGGCCTTGAGCGCCGCCACGCCTTCGTCA
The DNA here is from genome assembly GCF_001758725.1 of Janthinobacterium sp. HH106. NCBI lineage: Bacteria > Pseudomonadati > Pseudomonadota > Betaproteobacteria > Burkholderiales > Oxalobacteraceae > Janthinobacterium > Janthinobacterium sp. HH106. Next base: position 215,043 of record NZ_LRIC01000002.1, read on the forward strand.
TACGTGCCGGCGCTGTGGCCGATCTGCACGCGGATGCCCATCGCCGCCAGCTGCGGGATCAGTTCCAGGTGACCGGGAATTTCCGGCGCCATGGTCAAGACCTTGATCGGGGCGATGGCATGGAAGCGCTGCACCAGCGCCAGGCTCGCCTGCACCACGTCGGGCGGCTGCGCGCCCAGGCGGTGCAGGTTCAAAAACGGTCCTTCCAGGTGCACGCCCAGCATGCGCGCGCCGTTGGCGGGACGTTCGGCGATAACGCCGGCCAGTCCTTGCAGCGCGCGCACGATCGACGGCTCCTTGGCCGTCAGTGTGGTGCCCAGCAGGGCCGTGGTGCCGTGGCGCGCATGCACCTGCGCCACCGTGGCGCCCGCGTTTGCGCCCTCCATGATGTCGACGCCGGCCGCGCCATGCACGTGCAGGTCGATGAAGCCGGGCAGGATGGTGAGCGCGCTGTCGGCGGCAGGGTCTTCCTGTATCTGGACGATGCGCTGGTCAAAAGTGATGGTGCCCGTGATCCAGCCAGATGGGGTAAGGATTCTGCCGCTCAGCATGTGTTATTCCGCTATAAAAAGTTCGATGCCCAGCTTGTGCAGCCCTTCGCGGTATTCCTGGCTGATGCTGGCATCGGTGATGACGGTATCGACGCGGTCCAGCTGCACGATGCGGTGCAGGCTGACGCGGCCGAACTTGGAGGCGTCCGTGAGGACGATGATTTTCTTGGCCCGTTCCACCATCTTGTGGTTCAGGCTTGCTTCCGCTTCGTGGTGGGTGGTGACGCCGAACTGCAGGTCGAAACCGTCCACGCCCAGGAACAGCTTGTCGAAGCTGTAGGCCTGCAAGCAGGTTTCGGCCTGGCTGCCCTGGATCGACAGCGACTGCTTGCGCAGCAGGCCGCCCGTGAGGATCAGGTCCACGCCGGGCGCGTCGGCCAGTTCCCACGCGATGTTCAGGCCATTCGTGGCCACCGTCACGCCCGTCGCGTCGCGCAGATGGCGCGCCAGCGAGATGGTGGTGGTGCCCGAGTCGATGATGATGTTGTCGCCCGGTTCCACCAGCCGCGCCGCATAGGCGCCGATGCGCTCCTTCTGCTCGTGGTTGATGGCATCCTTCTGGCGTATCGTATGCTCGGGCGGCGGCGTGCGCGTCAGGGTCGCGCCGCCGTGGCTGCGCGTGGCCATGCCTTGCGCTTCCAGCGCATTCAAGTCGCTGCGGATGGTGACCGCGGACACGCCGAGCTTTTCCACCAGATCGGTCACCTGCACCGAGCCCTGCTGGGCAAGCATTTGGAGGATGGATTCACGGCGTTGGCTGGTATTTCGCATGGTGGCGGGCTCAGTAAAAAATGAAAATACCGAGCTTAACAGATTGCCGCTTCGGCAATGACGGCCACTGCCGCATTGCGGTTGCAGGCGCGCGCATATTGCGCCAGCAAGCTGCCGATCTTGTGCTCGATCAAGGCTGGCGCTTCCGCTTTCAGGCTGCCCTGCACCACGGCCAGATACTGTTCCGGCAAATGCTGGCTCAGCAGCGGCAGTGGAATCGCCACGGCATCGAGGTTGGCCAGCAGCTTGCCGACGGCGGCCGCCACTTCCGGCTCGCCCCAGTAATAGCGGCAACGGTCGCTCAAGCCGTAGCGGCGCATCAATCGCTGTTCTTCCGGCGTGCCCAGGTAATGCTTGATCCAGTTTTTCGGCTTGGCCACCATCACGTCGTCGAGCACCTGCATCAGCTGCGAGGTGGCGTGCGCCGGCAGCAGTTCTTCCTCGATCTGGCACAGGGCGAACAGTGCCTCGCGCAGGGCGAAGGTGGCGGCCGGGCCCACTTTCAGGATGGCGAAATGGTCGCGCACCATGGCGTGCAGGGCCGATTCGCGCTGGTAGTCGGTCGAGTGGGCTTCGAACACGAGGCCAGGCTGCTCGGCGACAAAGGCCGACAGTTCGGCGGCGGCCTGCGCATCGTAGTGCTGGATGCTGCTCTGGTCGAAATCGACGCCCGGCTGCACCACCATGGCGATGACGCGGCGCCAGGCGTCGTGCAGGCCGTTGTCGAGGAAGGCGCGGCAATGCACGTCGAGGGTGCGGCGCGCGGCCTGCGGGCTGGTGACGGCGCCGGCCTGCGCCAAGGACGCTTCGCCGCCGGGAACCGGCACTTCCGTGCCGATCACGTAGACGGGCGGCGCGAAGCCGGCCGCTGCGGCCGCCGCTTCGGCGACGATGCACAGGCGCGCCGAACGGGCGGCCACGGTTTCATCGTCGAGCTGCAGGGGATCATCGGCACAGCGCATGCTGCAATCGAGGTGGATTTTATGGAAGCCGGCCGACGCATACGCGGCGATCAGGGTCTCGGCGTGGGCCATGGCGGTGGCCGCGTCGAGGTGCTGCCAGGCGTTCGGACCCAGATGGTCGCCGCCCAGCACCAGGCGCTCGGTCGGGAAACCCTGTTCCCGGGCCAGTGCCAGCATGGTGTCGCGGAAAACGTTTGGTGTCATGCCCGTGTAGCCGCCGAACTGGTCGACCTGGTTCGAGGTCGCTTCGACCAGCAGCACGGTGTCGTACTCGCTGGCCACGCGCATGGCGGCGCGCAGCACGCTCGGGTGGCTGCAGCAGACGGCGTACAGGCCCACGCGCTCGCCGCGGCGGTGCGCCTTGATCACTTGCTGGATGGGCGACAGGGTAAAAGTCGGGTTTTCCGCTTGCTTCATCATGTTGACGCCTTTATATGTTGTCGTATCAAAAGGGCCGCGCCGCGCGCGCCGCCGGCGTCGCCAAAGCGGGGCGGCAGGATGGGCGGCACGTGCACGCCGGGGAACAGGTGGCGCTTCACGGCGGCCGGCAGCTTGTCGTACAGGTGCGGCAATTTGGACAGGCCGCCACCGAGCACGATGACGTGCGGGTCGTAGGCCAGCACCAGGCCGGCCAGGGCGTGGCCCAGCAAGTCGAGGTGCACGGCCACCGTGCGTTCGGCCACGGCGTCGCCCATGTTGGCGCGTGCCACGATGGCCAGCGGTTCGGCGCCATCGCCGCCAAAGTGCGCGTGAAGTTTGCTCATGGCGGGGCCGGAAACGTAGCGTTCCAGGCAGCCCGCCTTGCCGCACGGGCAGGCGTAATCGATCAGGCCATGCTGCGTCAGCAGGGTGGCGGGCAGGCTCCAGTGACCCCATTCGCCGGCCACGCCGTTAAAGCCGCGCAGCAGCTGGCCGCCCACGCAATAGCCGCCGCCGGCGCCCGTGCCGAGGATGGCGCCGAACATGCTGGCGGCATGGTCGGCCGCGCCGCCTTGCGCTTCCGACAGGGCGAAACACTGGCAATCGTTGCCGATGGCGACAGGGCGCTGCAAGGCTTGCTGCAGGGTTTGCGCCACCAGGCGGCCGTTCAGGGCCGGCACGTTGGAGCTCAGTTGCCGGCCGCTGGCGCTGTCGATCACACCGGGTAAACCGATGCCGACAGGCGCCGTCGTGCCCAGTGCCGCGTCGCCGCGCGCCACCAGGTCGACGATCGCCTGCACGAAGGCGCTAAAATCGTCGCCCGGCGTGGCGACTCTCTCGCGGAACATTTCGGTCAGTGCGCCGTCGCGGTCGGCAAAGGCGACCAGCTCCATCTTGCTGCCGCCGATGTCGATGCCGTGGTAGCCGGCCGTGTGATTAGAATTGGTCATGGCCATAGATGGTGACGCCCTGCACGACACGGTTGACGATGCCGCCGGCGAATGGATTGTCGGGGCGCAATTGCAGCAGCGCGGACTGGTGCAGCGCATATTGCTGGGCCATCAGCAGCCACAGCGGGGCCAGCCAGGCGTCGGGCCAGGCCGGCGCGTCGGCCGACAGGTCGCCGCCGATGCCTACCGTCAGGCACGTCTGCGCCACGCTGTCGCGCTGCAGCTCCTTGAGCAAATCATATTCGTACTGGCGCGCCAGTGGCTTGCTGCTGCGCAGCAGGATCACCAGGGACTCCGTGGTGACGGCCGATTTCGGGCCATGGCGGAAACCCAGCGGAGTATTTGCCATCGCCATCACGCGGCCGCCCGTCAATTCCAGGATTTTCAGGGCCGCTTCCTTGGCCAGCGCTTCCAGCGGGCCGCTGCCCAGGTAGACCACGCGCTGCACGGGTGTCGAGCCCAGGTCCGCCACGGGGGCAGACCAGTCGCGCAGGGCGTCTTCGCCCAGCTGCGCCAGGGTCTCCAGGCGCGCCACGTCGACGTCCTTGCCCAGTACCGACAGGGCCGCCAGCAGCATGCTGCTAAAGCTGCTGGTCATGGCGAAGCCGCGGTCGCAGCTGCCTTCCGGCATCAGCAGGTTATACGTATTGCTGTCGTTGGCGCCCTGGCGCGCCAGCTTGCCGTCGGCGTTGCAGGTGATGTTCAGGAAGCGCGCGCCGGGCACGACCTGGCGCAGCAGCTCCACGGCCGCCAGGCTTTCCGGGCTGTCGCCGCTGCGGGCAAACGAGACGAGCAGGGTGGGCGCATCCGCTTCCAGGTACAGCTCGTGGTGCGTCAGCAGGGTGGTGGTGGCGATGGCGCGGATCTGCGCGGGCCAGGCGGCATTCAGGGTGTCGACGGCGATTTCGCCCACATACGCCGAGCTGCCGGCACCCGTCAGGATCACGCGCTGCTGTGGATGGGACAGCGCATCGCCCAGAAAGGCGGCCAGGCTGGCTTGCTCGCTGCGCAAAATGCCGGCCAGCGCGCGCCAGATGGCGGGCTGATGGGCGATTTCCTCGGCCGTGTGCAGGCCGCCGATGTCGCGCCAGGTTTGAATGTCACGCTGAAGAAGGGTAGTCATGAGAGGTCAGTAAAGTGTTTGTTGGAGAAAGCATAAATACTAAATTTCGAAAAGTCAAATACGAAAGTAAAACGAAAGTAAATAGTTGTGTGGCTTGCGAAATAATGGCGTCGAACTGGTGCTTTTCTGGACATCAATCATGTTGCGCTGCCGCATGAAACCCAGTCGTGCCGCCGCCTGTCGCTGAAATGCCACGATAACGAAAGTATGTTTTGTGACATTTTGGTGAAACGTAAGAAAAATGCGCCAATTCTGGGCATTTTATTAATAAATCGGTCCAGGAACTTTCTTTTGATTGACGATATTTATTTTTCTTCTTAAAGTATTTCCATCACTTCGATTTCTGAAAGCCCGCAGATGAAACCTCTCCCGCTTCCCCGCCGCGCCCTTGCCGCCTGCGTTCTCGCCGCCGTTGCCACCCTGGCCGCTCCTGGCCTGCAAGCCGCGCCTATCGGCAATCTGCAGTCGCTCTCCGCCGTGCATGCGGCCGACGTGGCCAAGGGCGAGGCGCTGGGCTGGGATCTGCGCAGCGACACGGGCATGCAGCTGCGTATCAGCCTGCCGCAGGCGGACGTGTTGCGCATCCAGGCGGGCGGCAAGGGGGGCTTGACGGGTCCCGGCGACAAGGCCGCGCCCATCGTCGTGGGCCAGCCCGCCGCACAAGTGGCATACGAGATCAGCGAGCATCCCGACCATATCCTGATCAGCACCGAAGCCCTGAACCTGCGCATCGACCGCAAACCCTTGCGCCTTACCTTGTACCGCATGGGCGATGCGGTGCCGCTGTGGCGCGAAGTGCAGCCGCTGTCGCTCGACGACAAGCAGGGCGGGCAGGTGCTATCGAGCTTGCCGGGCGAGCGCTACTTCGGCGGCGGGCAGCAAAATGGGCGCTTCGAATTCAAGGGCAAGCAGGTGCCCGTGTCGTATTCGGGCGGCTGGGAAGAGGGCGACCGGCCGAATCCCGCGCCATTCCTCATGAGTTCACGGGGCTGGGGCATGCTGCGCAATACCTGGTCCGACGGGCACTACGATTTGCGCGACAAGGAACAGATCTCGCTGCAGCACGCGGAAGGGCGCTTCGATGCGTATTTCTTCGTCGGCAAGGACTTGCGCGACGTCGTCGCCCGCTACACGGACTTGACGGGCCGCGCGCGCATGCTGCCCCGCTGGGCGCTCGAATACGGCGACGCCGATTGCTACAACGATGGCGACAACGTGAAAAAGCCCGGTTCCGTGCCCAAAGGCTGGAGCGACGGCCCCACCGGCAAGACGCCGGACGTGGTGGAAACCGTGGCGCGCCAGTACCGCGAACACGACATGCCGGGCGGCTGGATCTTGCCCAACGACGGCTATGGCTGCGGCTACACGAACTTGCCGGAAACGGTGAAGGGCCTGGCCGGCTATGGCTTCCGCACGGGCCTGTGGACGGAAAACGGCGTCGACAAGATCGCCTGGGAAGTGGGCCAGGCGGGCAGCCGCGTGCAAAAGCTGGACGTGGCGTGGACGGGCAAGGGCTACCAGTTCGCCATGGATGCGAACAAATCGGCCTACGACGGCATCCTGAACAACTCCGACAGCCGCCCGTTTTTGTGGACGGTGATGGGCTGGGCCGGCATCCAGCGCTACGCCGTGGCGTGGACGGGCGACCAGAGCGCCAGCTGGGACTACATCCGCTGGCACATTCCGACCCTGATCGGCTCGGGCCTGTCCGGCCAGGCGTATGCCTCGGGCGACGTCGACGCCATCTTCGGCGGCAGCCCGGAAACCTATCTGCGCGACTTGCAGTGGAAGAGTTTTACGCCCGTCCTGATGGGCATGTCCGGCTGGGCCGCGGCCGAGCGCAAGCATCCGTGGTGGTTCGAGCAACCGTACCGCGACATCAACCGCCGCTATCTGAAGCTCAAGATGCGTTTGACGCCGTATATGTATACCCTGGTGCGCGAAGCGGAGCAATCGGGCGCGCCGCTGGTGCGCGGCCTGATGTGGGATTATCCGCAAGACCCGGCCGCCTACACGGAAGCCTATAAATACCAGTTCCTGCTGGGGCGCGACGTGCTGGTGGCGCCCGTCTACCGCAGCCAGGCCGTCAGCGGCGGCTGGCGCAAGGGCATCCACCTGCCGCAAGGCACGTGGTACGACTACTGGGATGGCCGCCAAGCCACGGCGGACGCGAAAGGGCGCGACCTCGATCTCCAGGTCACGCTGGACAAGCTGCCCGTGTTCGTGCGTGCCGGCGCCATCCTGCCCATGTATCCGGAAATGCTGTACGACGGCCAGAAACCGAAGGACCAGCTGACCCTCGATATCTACCCGCACGGCGATTCCGAATACACCCTGTATGAAGACGATGGCAACACGCGCCAGTACCAGGGCGGCGCCTTCAGCCAGCAAGTCATCCGCATGCGCCAGACGGGCGGCGACGTGCAGGTCGACATCGGTGCCGTCGATGGCAAGTACCAGGGCCAGGAAGCGCGCCGCGGCTATGCGCTGCGCATGCTGGCGGGCCAGCGACCTGCCGCCGTCAAGGCGGGCGAACGGCTGCTCGCGGCAGCCGCCGACCGTGCCGCCTACGACAAGGCGCTTGATGCCTGGTATTTCGACGCGGCAGACCGGCAAGGCACCCTGCACGTGAAAGTGGCGGCGCAGGACATCCGCCAGCCCTTGACCATGCAGGTGGCCGGCGCGCTGGCCGTGGCGCGTATCGATGCCGACCTCCCCGTCGCCCCCGTGCCGGGCCGCGCCTTGCCGGCCGACGCCATGCAGGTGGTGTCGCGTCCTGCGGAAGAAAGCGGCTATCCGCTGGAAAACGCCTTCGACGGCAAGCCGGAGACCTGGTTCCGCACCGTGCGCAGCCCGTCCGTGAAAAGCGGTCCGCATGAATGGGTGATCGGCTTTACGGAGCGCCGCCTGGTCGATGGCATCGAACTGGCGCCGCGCAACGACCAGCACTGGAAGCATGGCCAGGTTCGGGATTACGAAATCTACATCGGCGACAACAACGGCGAGTGGGGCGCGCCGCTTGCGCGGGGCACCCTCAAGCTGGAACAGGGCGTGCAGACGATCAATTTCCCCGCCACCGCCGGACGTTTGCTGCGCTTCCGCGTCATGAGCACGCAAAATCCGGAAGGCGATGGCGCCGCGTCCACCGACCCGATGGTGACGGCGGCGCAAACGGGCCCGGTGGCGCGCGCGTTCGACGCGGCGCTGGCGACCGACGTGGCGCCCGTGACCTTGTCCGAATTCCGCGTGCTCGAGCACCGCGTGGCCGAAGGAGAAGAGGTACAGCGCTATCTGTCGGACCTGGCGCTGCCGAAGACTGTCGCGAAAGACCGGCCGGCCGGCAAGGCCGCCGAGATGCGCATGAACGGGCTGTGGTTCCGCAAGGGCCTCGGCGTGGGACCCGCCAGCCGCATCGACTTGCAGCTGGCGGGCAACTGGAATCTGCTGCGCGCCGACCTGGGCGTGGACGATAGCTGCCGCAGCGCGGGCGGCTTGCAATTCCAGGTCTGGAGCGGCGAGCGGCTGCTGTACGACAGCGGCCTGGTCACGGCTCCCGGGGTGGTCAAACCCGAAATCGACGTGCGCGGCCTGAGCCAGCTCAGTTTGCGCACCCTGGGCGCGCGCGGCGCCCACCCGGCCCAGGTCTGCGGCAACTGGGCCAACGCCGTACTGACCGGCACGGAGGGCGCGACGGTCAAGCCGCGCTAACTACTTCAATTATTTCACCAAAACGAGCCCCTCTTCGGACCGGGGAGGGGCTCTTGCAGCCTGACGAAAACAAATCACTTATAAAAGGGAGATGGGAATGCACTTGAAAAAACTGATGGCCGCCATGGTAACGGTAGGGCTGGCGTCGACGGCGCTGGCAGCGGAGGAGGAGAAACTGGCGCGCGTCGAAGTGACGGGTTCCAGCCTGAAGCGCATCAACGCGGAAACGGCGTCGCCCGTGCAGGTGATCAATGCCAAGCAGATCGAAAACATGGGCGCGCTCACCTTGCTGCAGGTGCTGGACAACCTGCCTGCCGCCCGTCCTGCGCAGCAGGATTTCCGTTCGATGTTCACCGGCTCCGATGGCGGCTCGCAGGCGAACTTGCGCGGCATGGGCGCGCAGGGCACGCTGGTGCTGCTCAATGGCCGCCGCCTGTCGTTCTATGGCGCGCCGGCCGGTTTCCAGACCATGTTCGTCAATATCGACGCCATTCCCGCCGCCGCCATCGAGCGCATGGAAATCCTCACCGATGGTGCGTCGGCCGTGTATGGCTCCGATGCCGTCGCCGGCGTCATCAACGTGATCACCAAGAAGTCGTATCAGGGCCTCGAGGCGCGCGCCAACGGCGAGTTTTCGCCCAGCGTGAAAGCGTACGGCGAGCGCCAGGCCAGCGTGCTGTATGGCGTGGGCGACCTGGCCAGCGACGGCTACAACGTCTACGGTTCCGTCAACGTCTACCAGCGCGACCGCATCGCGCTGGCCGATACCTGGCAGAAGCGCCCCTCGTATTTTTATGTGAACAATCCCAATTTCATCCCGAACATGCGCGTGGGCGTGGGCAGCGAGCCGGGCGTGATGAATCCGGGGACCTTCTTTGTCTTCGACAAGGCCAACAACAATGCCCGCACCCAGCGCGCCGCACCCGGCTGCAACAACAGCATCACCGAAGCGTCGGGCACGCGCTGCGTGTGGAATGCGCTGCCCAACCAGCTCGATACGGGTCCCACTTCGGAGCGCGCCACGGCCTACTTGAGCGGCCGGCTGAAGCTGGGCGGCGACATGGAAGCGTTCGCGGAAGGTGCGTTCACCCACATCAAGATGCGCGGCGAGAATGGCCCGTCCAGCTTCAACAGCGGCAGCACGAACAACTGGTTCGCGCGCAATACGGGCACTACCCTCAATACCTTCGCCACGCCTTTCCTGAGTCCCAACAACGTCTACCTGAAGGGCAAGCTCGATGCCGACATGGTGGCCAAGATGGGCGGCGCGGCCGGTTTGAATTACCTGCTGCAGGATGCCACGGGCCACTTCGGCCAGAAGAATGTCGATGAAAACTACCGCGCGCTCGTCGGCCTGCGCGGCAGCATCGGCGGCGGCTGGGATTTTGAAACGGCGCTCAGCGTGGCGGGCAGCCATTCCACGCTGTTCCAGACGGCGAACCTGAATATCAATGGCTTCAAGCAGGCGTTCGGCCCGTTCACGAAAGATCCCGTCAGCGGCCGCACGTATATCTCCGACAATCCCGCCTACAAGTTCGGCGAAATCAGCGAAGCCAATGCGGCGCTGCTGCGCGCCGCCTATCCGACCTTCGCCATCGAATCCTGGACCAAATTGATGACCTGGGACGCCAAGCTGGAAGGCACGCTGTTCAAGCTGGGCGAGCGCGAAGTGCGCGCCGCCGTGGGCACCAACGTCATGCGCGAGAGCTTCCTCACGCCCGGCAACGCGGATGCGGCCAATGGCCTGATCACGCAGCAGGGCGGTTCCTGGTTCGATGGCAAGCGCACCATCGCCGCCGTGTTTGGCGAAGTGGTGGTGCCGCTCAGCGACACCCTGGAAGTCAACGCGGCCGCGCGCCTGGACAAATACCCGCATTTCTCGGCCAACCTGGCGCCCAAGCTGGGCGTGATCTGGCGCGCGCGGCCCGACCTGATGCTGCGCGGGACGTATTCGGAAGGCTTTCGCGCGCCCAACCTGGCTGAATCGGGCTCGGGCGGCGTCTTTGCCCAGGTGGGCGGCATCCGCGACACGGTGCGCTGCGATGAAACGAATGCCATGGCGCGCGCCCTGATGAAGTCCAGGGTGGCGACGGATGCGGACCTGGGCAAGAGCCTGCTCAATTCGAACTGCTCGACGACGGTAGGCGGCCTGACGCCGCCGAACCAGAACCTGCGTCCGGAAAAGGCCAAAATTTCCACCGTGGGCCTGGTCCTGCAGCCGGCCAAGGACGTGAGCATCTCCATCGATTACTGGTTCATCAACCGCCGCGACGAGATCGTGCGCCAGGACTTCAACGAACTGTTTACGGAACTGGTGGACAAGTACGGCCCGACCCTGGCAGGTACATCGAGCGCCATCCGCAACGACCTGACGGACACGGACCGGGGCAATATGGCGGCGGTGGCGGCCATGTGCGCCAATCCCGCCAATGCGGGCGTGTGCGCGGGCGGCGTGCCGGGCTACTCGGTGGGCAACCTGGGCGGCTTGATCAACTCGTATTCGAACCGCGGCCGCACCCTGATGGACGGCGTGGACATCGACGCGCGCACGCGCTTTACGCTCGGCGACTGGGGCAAGCTGAGTACCGGCATCGCCGCCACCATCCGCAAGCGCGACACCCACGACAGCGAAGACGGCAGCGACATCAAGGGCAATACCGTCGGCTACTACGATTCGCCGCGCTACCGCGCGACAGTCAACGCCGACTGGAGCTACCGCAATTTCGTCAGCAGCGTCTTCATCAACTATTCCGGCAAGACGCGCTGGGCCTACGGTCCGTGGGACAAGGACAACACGCCGGAAAATTGCACCGCCGCCTCGGTATCGCTGCCGGCCGGCCAGTGCAAGGGCGCGCCGTCGTACACCACGGTGAACCTGGCCTTCAGCTGGAAGCCGCTCAAGAACCTGGACGTGGGCTTGAATGTGAAGAACGCGTTCAACAAGCAGCCGTACTACGACCCGAACGGCTGGGAAGGCTACAACCATAGCCAGGACCTGTTCGGCCGCCAGTTTGCCCTGTCGGCCAGCTACAAGTTCTTTTAAGACGTGACGCCGCCCCGGCCTGCCAGCGGGCCGGGGCGTTGTCATGAAAAGAAAAAGACAATATTCCGAAATGCACAATACGAAAGATAAACGTAAGTGAAAGGGGATTGCCATGGCTACTTTCGCGTTTTTCCATCAGGATTGCCGTGCGGAATGTCCCCTGCGGGCCGCCTTATTGCCGATGCGTGTATCCGCCACGCCACGATAACGAAAGTTATATGCCGCATCACGGATTGAATCGAAAGATAAAACGTCTTTATTTACTGAATTTAGCGATAAATTTGCGCTGTAACTTTCTTTTTGTTGACGATACTTATTTTTCTTTTTAAAGTAATCCCAAGAAAACGAAAATCAGCCGATACGGACTGATTTCCCGGAAGGAACGGCTGCCTGGCTCTACCTTCCGACGCTCACCATAAGAATTGCATCCCCCCGACTTCGCCCTGGAGCGGGGAGGGCGCGTATAACCCTCGATATAGACGGAGAGACACATGCATACCACCCGACTCAAATTGCGCGACATCAGCCGCGCCGCCGCGATCGTGATTGCCCTGGCGGCCGGCGTGCCAGGCCAGGCCTGGGCACAGTCGAACGCCACCAGCACCATCTTCGGCGAAGTGAGCGCGCCCGCCGGCGCCACCGTGGTGCTGGAAAACCTGGCGACGGGCGTGCAGCGCACCTTGACGCCGGATACGTCGGGCCGCTATGTGGCCAACTCCATGCCGCCGGGCCGCTACGCGGTGCGCGTGCTGCGCGCCGGGTCGGTCGAAGCGTCGCAGGAAGTCGAAGCCCTGATCGGCGCGGGCGCCGAAGCGAACTTCGGTCCGGCCGGCGCGGCCGGCCCCGTGGGCCAGGAGCAGACCGTCGTCGTGAAGGCGTCGCGCAATCCGATCGACGTGTCGAACACGAACAATGGCGTGATCTTCACGGCCAAGGAATTGAAAGCGCTGCCGGTCGGCAATGACGTGGCCTCCATCGTGCAGCTGACGCCGGGCGTGTCGCGCGGCACCAATAGCGTGTACGGCAATGCGCCATCGATCGGCGGCTCGGGCCAGTCGGAAAACGCGTTCTACGTCAACGGCTTCCCCATCACCAACATCCTGACCCAGGTGGGCGCGTCGGAACTGCCGTTTGGCGCGATCTCCAACCTGCAGGTGCTGTCGGGCGGCTATGGTTCGGAATTCGGCCGCTCCACGGGCGGCGTGATCAATATCACCACCAAGAGCGGCGGCAACAAGGTCGAATTCGGCGGCAAGGTCTCCATCATTCCCCGTTCGCTGAAAGGCGAGCCGGAAAACACGTATTACCCGAACACGGGCGCCAATCCCAAGACGGACGGCAATCTGCTGTACTGGAACCGCGACAACGGCAGCACCAGCAAGGTGGTGGGCCTGTACGGCAGCGGTCCCCTGATCAAGAACAAGCTGTTCGCCTTCGTGGCGCTGGAACAGACGCGCACCGACAGCCAGGCCGTCGCCGCCACCGCCGACTCGGGCACGGCCCTGGCGCGCGGCTGGAGCACGAGCCAGAGCAAGGTGGACCGCATGACGGCCAAGCTCGATTTCAACCTGACGGACGACCATCACTTCGAATATACCAAGCTGTATGACCGCACGAAGACGGACAGCCAGGCGTATGGCTACAGCTACGCCACGCATGCGAGCAACGGCGTACAGGCAGGCAAGGGCGAGACGACGGTCAACTGCTGCGGCTCGTCGGCCGCGCCGGGCGCCAACATCGACATTTTCAAATATACGGGCTACCTGACGGACAACCTGACCGTGACGGCCATGATGGGCGAATCGCGCACCTCGCACACGCGCACGCCGAATGGCTACAATCCGCTGCTGGCGCAAACGTCGTCGAACGCATCGACCCAGGTGCCGGGCCTGAGCTATGCCAATCCGCAGACGGTGACGGGCACCCTGGTCGACCCGTCGTCGGAAGACCGCCAGAAAGCCAAGCGACTCGATCTCGAATACAAGCTGGGCAAGCATTCGCTGCGCGGCGGCATCGACCGCATCGACGTGGAATCGAAAGTGGGCCTGAGCCTGGCCGGCGGCTACCGCTGGAGCTACCAGCGCGCGACCGATCCGAACCGCCCGATCAACGGCGCGTTTGAGACGCCGGCCCAGGGCGGCGGCTACGGCGCGCAAGGCTACTACGTCAGCAAGGACTTGAACGCCAACCTGGCGCGTCCGACCAGCGTGCAATCGGCGCAATACATCCAGGATCACTACCAGGTCACGGAACGGGTGCTGCTGGACCTGGGCCTGCGCCGCGAACAGTTCACCAACTACAGTACCGATGGCGTGGCCTTCATTTCGCAGCGCAATATGATCGCCCCGCGCGTGGGCGCCACCTGGGATTACCTGGGCGACGGCACCCTGAAATTCTTCGCCAACGGCGGCCGCTACCACCTGCCGGTGCCATCGAATTTGTCGAGCAACATGGCCAGCCCCTTCCTGGCCACCAGCGAGATGTACACCTACACGGGTGTCGATCCCGTCACGGGCGCGCCGACGGGCCTGCACGCGATCAGCAAGCCGTATTCGGCCAACAACGCGTATGGCCAGAGCCGCGATGCGCGCGAAGTGACGGCCATCGGCCTCAAGCCGCTGTCGCAGGATGAATTCTCGCTCGGTTTCGAACGCGCCCTGAGCAAGAATCTGGTGGTGGGCGCCAGCGTCCTGTACCGCAAGCTGAACGACACCAATGATGACACCTGCGACGCGCGTCCGCTGCAAGCCTGGGCCACGCGCAACAGCGTCGACACGAGCAACTGGGGCGGCTTCCAGTGCGCCATCATCAACCCGGGCCGCGACAACAGCCTGATGGTGGACTTCGACGACGGCAAGGGCTTGCGCCGCGTGGATATTTCGGCGGCCGAGTGGGGCAACCCGCTGCCATCGCGCACCTACCGCGCCCTGAACCTGTTCGTCGAGCACCCGTACACGAACGGCTGGTACGGCAAGCTGACCTACACCCTGTCTGCGCTGAAGGGCAATATGGAAGGCCAGACGGACAGCATCGGCGGCGGCGACGTGGGCCTGACGGTCAGCGACGACCACAAGGAACTGATGTACAACGCCTATGGCTACCTGCCGGGCGACCACCGCCATGCGTTCAAGGCCTACGGCTTCATGCAGGTGATCCCGGACGTGACGGTCGGCGCCAACCTGTCGCTGACCTCGGGCGCGCCGCGCAACTGCATCGGCGCGCTGCCCGATAACCTGAGGTTCGAGAACGACTACGGCGATTCCTACTTCTATTGCAATGGCAAGCCGGCGCCGCGCGGCAGCCAGGGCCGCCTGCCATGGCAAGCCCAGCTGGACATGAATCTGGCCTATACTCCCAGCGCCGTCAAGGGACTGAGCCTGAAAGTGGACGTGTTCAATGTGTTCAACAGCCAGACCGTGACCCGCTACAACGAAACGCGCGAAGACCATGGCGCCATCGCCCGCAGCTATCTGCAGGTGGCAGGCCGCACGGCGCCGCGTTCCGTGCGCTTCACGGCGGAATACACTTATTAAACTGCAACCGGCCCGCCGTGCGGCGGGCCGGCGACGATCATTACCAATGGAAGCGAGAAGAGACCAATGACGACACAATTCAATCGACGCAATTTCCTGTCCGCCAGCGCCGCGCTGGCCGGTGGTGCCATGGCCGGTAGCGCCTTGCTGCCTGGCGAGGCCAACGCCGCACCCGCCGCCGGCCGCGACAAGGTCCGCCTGGGCCTGATCGGCACGGGCATGCGCGGGCAGGTGCTGCTGGCCGAACTGGTGCGCCGCGACGACGTGGAAGTCGTTGCCCTGTGCGATATCGAACCGATCATGCTGAAACATGCGCTGGGCCAGGTGGAAAAAGCCGGCAAGCCGCGTCCGCGCACGTATGGCGAAGACCGCGACCAGAAAGCCTACAAGCGCATGCTGGACGCGGGCGGCCTCGATGGCGTGATCATCGCCACGCCGTGGGAATTCCATGCGCCGATGGCCATCGCCGCCATGCAGGCGAAAATCGCCGTCGGCTGCGAAGTGGTGGCCGGCATCACCCTGCAAGACCACTGGGATGTCCTGAATACCCAGCTGAAGACGGGCACGCCGTACATGTTGCTGGAAAACGTGTGCTACCGCCGCGACGTGATGGCGGCGCTGCAGATGGTGCGCGCCGGCCTGTTCGGCGAACTGCTGCACCTGCAGGGCGGCTACCAGCATGATTTGCGCGCCGTGAAATTCAACAGCGGCAATCCGGCCAAGCCGTACGGCGGCGGCGTCGAATTCGGCGAAAAGGGCTGGTCCGAAGCCCATTGGCGCACGCAGCACTCGGTCGAGCGCAACGGCGAACTGTATCCGAGCCATGGCATCGGCCCCTGCGCCATGTACACCAACATCAACCGCGGCAACCGTTTTACGCGCATCAACGCCTTCGCCACCAAGGCGCGCGGCTTGCACGACTACATCGTCAAGCAGCCCGGCGGCGCGCAGCATGCGAACGCCAAGGTGAAATTCAAGCTGGGCGACGTGGTCACCACCACCCTGGCGTGCGAAAACGGCGAAACCATCATCCTGCAGCACGATACGAGTCTGCCGCGCCCGTATTCGCTGGGCTTCCGCGTGCAAGGCACGGACGGCCTGTGGATGGACTTGAACAATTCCATCCATATCGAAGGCGTCAGCAAGCCGCACCAGTGGGACGACTTCAAGGCTTACCAGGACAAGTATGAGCATCCCGTCTGGCGCAAGTACGCGGCGCAAGCCGAGGGCGCGGGCCACGGCGGCATGGACTTCTTCGTCATCCACGCCTTTGTCGAAGCACTCAAGGCCAACGCGCCGATGCCGATCGATATCTACGATGCCGTCACCTGGAGCGCCATCACGCCGCTGTCCGAGCAATCGATCGCCGCCAACTTCCAGACCCTGGACTTCCCGGACTTCACGGGCGGGCAGTGGAAATCGCGCAAGCCGATCTTCGCCCTCGACGGCAAGTACTAAGCCTTAACGACCCGCTACCGCACCAGTTGCCGTAGCGGGTTTTTTCTTTCCCTATCCATTTTTCAACCGCGGCGCAGGCGCGCAGGCCCTTGTTCGTCCGCCGCAAGCCGTACCGCACCAGGAGACGTTGATGAAGCACACAAGTTCATTGCTCTTTGCATTCCTTCCCGCCATGCCGATGCTGCTGGCGGCCTGCGGTGGCGCCACCGCCACCGGCTCGGGCGGCACCGCCTTGCTGGCCGCCACCGTGGCCGCGCCCGCCACGTCCGCCACCGTGGAACTGGCCGGCAACGCCTTCATCACGAGCGGGAATGAGGGCGCCGTCATCAACGAGCGTGGCCTGGCCGGCTGGAGCAATCCCGATGCCGTCGCCAGCACGTATTTCCGCGTGGCCGAGGCGGGACCCGTGCAGGTGGCGCTCGACGCCAGCCTGGCCGATGGCGGCAACAGCACCATCCGCGTGAAGGTCAACGGCACGCCGTTCGACGTCAAGCTGGCCGGCAAGGAGCGCAAGACCTATGCCGTCGGCACGGTGAACGTGGCGGCGGCCGGCTATGTGAAGGTCGACTTGCAGGGACTGTCGCGCGTGAAGGACACGTTTGGCGACGTTGCGGCGTTGAAGGTGACGTCGAACGCGGCGCTGACCTACGCCAACGACCCCGCCAATTACTACTGGTCGCGGCGCGGCCCGTCCGTGCACATGGGCTACACGGTGCCCGCCAATACCGAGTATTTCTATAACGAGATGACGATTCCCCAGGGCCAGGACGCGATCGGCTCCTACTTCATGGCCAACGGCTTCAGTCAGGGCTACATGGGCATCCAGGTGAAATCGCCGAGCGAGCGCTGGATCTTGTTCTCCGTGTGGGATGCCGACAATGGCGCGAAAACCACCCTGGTCAGCAAGGGCGCCGGCGTGGTCGACAATGCGTTCGGCGGCGAGGGCACGGGCGGCCAGACCTATCTGTCGTATAACTGGGCGGCCGGCACGACCTACCGTTTCATCACGCGCGCGCGGCCCGACGGCAATGGCGGCAGCGATTACTCGGCCTGGTTCTTCGCGCCCGAGACGGGCAAGTGGCGCTACATCGCCACCTGGAAGCGGCCGGCGATTTCCACGTATTTGACGGGCGTGCATTCCTTCCTCGAAAATTTCATCGATACCCTGGGCTACACGGAGCGCCGCGTCCAGTTCGGCAACCAGTGGGCGAGGAACGTTGCCGGCACCTGGTCGGAAGTGACGGCGGGGCGCTTCACGGGCGACGCCACGGCCACCAATGCACAGCGCATGGATTACGCGGGCGGCGTGGAGAACGGCAGGTTCTATCTGCATAACGGCGGCTTCTTTGCCGATGTCGTGAAAAGCAGCCAGAACTTCACGCGCCCCGCGACAGGCCAGGCGCCCGCCGTCGATGTGAGCGCCTTGCCGATGCAATAGGCGTGGGTGCTTAGCCCGGCCGCTTGCCCGCCATCGCTTCGATGCCGCGATAGTAGGTAAGCGGCCGGCCTATCGTCACGCCCATCAAGGCCGCCGCCTGGATGATGTCGTTTGTATCGCGCCGGTACACGAGCAGCGCATCCATTTCGTCGGAGCCGTTGCCGTCGATCTGGATCAGCTCATAGCCGCCTTCGTCCACGGCGCGCTGCGCCAGTTCCGTATCGAGCCACTCGAAGTACGGCAGCGCGCTGCCGCGGCCTGCCTTGAGCAGTTCGTACGGGAAGTCGGGGAATTCGTCGAACATGTCCTGTATCTGTTCGTGCAGCTCATCGAGCTTGTCGCTCGACGCCATATAGCCGCCCAGCTGCGAGAGGATCTCCAGCGCATAGGCCTGGGCATCGCTGTCGATCCACTCATCGCGTGGCGCGGAGGGCGCAGCGGTGATGGCGGCGACGGCCTCGTCGAGCTCCTCGCCTTCGAGGTCACCGCAGGTCAGTTTGGTCAGCAATTCGGATAGCAGCATGTTCGCCTTTCAATGGGGGATGCATGGCCAGGGTGGCCGGCTTGTCGATGATGTTGCCGATACTATCATTGCCGCGTAGCCGGGAGCGTTCTGCTGAATTTGCAATGCAGGCTACGCCACCGGATACGATCAGCAAGGAAATTTTGGAAAGAAGCGCGTCAAACAAGCGCTGGCAGGGCGCTTGCGCCGCAGCAGCGCATGGATATAGAATGCGAATCATTATTATTTGTGAATCAGGGAGTATGCGACGTGTCGGCTGCCCAACCCGGCGCTCACCAGGAGGTGGGCAGCCTGTATCACGAACACCACCGGTGGCTGCAAGGCTGGCTGCGGCACAAGCTGGGCAACGCCTTTGACGCGGCCGACGTGGCGCACGACACCTTCATGCGCCTGCTCAATCGCGACGAAGCCATCGCCGCGCGCGAGCCTCGCGCCTTTTTGACGACGGTGGCCAAGGGCGTGCTGGGCAATCTGTACCGCCGGCGCGACCTGGAGGCGGCTTACCTGGAAACGCTGGCCAGCCTGCCGGCGCAGCACGCGCCCGATCCCGAGGCGCAGGCGATCCTGCTCGAAGCCCTGTTCGACATCGACCGCCGCCTCGATGGCCTGGCGCCTGCTGTGCGCCGCGCGTTCCTGCTGTCGCAGCTCGATGGCATGCCGCAGGCGGCCATCGCGCTGGAATTGAATGTCTCGCTGGCGACCGTGCAGCGCTACCTGGTCAAAGCCATGCATCAGTGTTTCTTTGCCCATCCGGCATCGTGATGGGCGCCTTCACGCCGGAAGCGGCCAGCCTGCAAGCGGTGGAATGGCTGGTGCGCCTGCAGGCCGGCGACGCCACGTCGGAAGTGGAGCAGGCCTGGCGCGCCTGGCGCGACAGCGACCCCGAACATGAGCAAGCCTGGCAGCATGTGGAGGGCTGCATGGCGCGCATGCGTGCCTTGCCAGCGCCGCTGGCGCACGGCACGCTGGCGCGCAAGCCGGTCCATGCGCAGGCGAATGCGGCGCGCCGGCAGTCGCTCAAGCTGCTGGCGTTGCTGGCCGTGGGCGGCGGCGCCTGGCTGGCGGGCGGCGATGAGCAGGCGCGCTTCTGGCTTGCCGACTACCGAACGGGCACGGGAGAATTACGCCACGTCGTGCTGGACGACGGCACGCGCATCGCGCTCAATACGGCATCCAGCATCGACGTGCGCTATGACGCGGGCCAGCGCCTGGTGACGGTAGTCAAAGGCGAGATCATGGTCAGCACGGCGCGCGATCAGGCCGGCCGGCCATTTGTCGTGCAAACGGCACAAGGCCGCTTGCAACCGGTGGGCACGCGCTTTGCCGTGCGCGTGGAAGGAGAGCGCACGCAGCTGGGCGTGTTCGCCGGTGCCGTCGACATTCAACTGGAACAGGCGTCCGATGCGGCGCGCAGGCTGCAGGCGGGCCAGCAAACCAGCTTTACGGCGGCGCAGATCGGCGCCGTTCGGACCTTGGCTGCGGGTGCGGATGCGTGGACGGCCGGCATGCTGGTGGCGCACGACATGCCGCTGGCGGAATTTATCGGCGAACTGGCCCGCTACCGCCATGGGCGCCTGGCTTGCGATCCGGCCATCGCCCACTTGCGCGTGTCCGGCATCTACCCGCTGGCCGACACGGGGCAGGTGCTCGACATGCTGACGCGCACCTTGCCCGTCGACGTGCGCCAGACCACGCGCTTCTGGGTGAGCGTGGTACCGCATCGGCAGCCTGCATGAATATTTTCTGAAAAGTGAGGGGTTTGCGATTTTCGCGTGACATAGCAAGTGAACCCTTCATTTACTTTCAGGAAAACAGTCCGCATGCCCAGCACAACACTTATTCACGTTTCTTCCGCCTCCCGTACCTGCCGCCGCAGCGTGGCGGCGCTGGCTGTCAGCCAAGCTCTGTGGCTGCTCGCCGCCAGCGGCGCCACCATCTTCGCTCCTGCGGCCCAGGCCGCGAATGCGGCGCGCATCGCGCTGGCGATACCGGCCGGCTCCCTGGAACAGGTGCTGGTGCGTTTCGGCCGGGAGACGGGTACCATGATTTCCTACCAGGCCGCCGCCTTGGCGGGCAAGCGCAGCGCCGGCCTGACCGGTAGCTACAGCGTGCCTGAAGCGCTGGGCGCCATCGTCGCCGGCTCGGGCTTGCGCGCCGTGCCGCAGGCCAATGGCGGTTATGTGCTCGACGTGGCAGCGGCCGATGGCGGCCAGACCATGCCCGAGATGAAGGTCAGTGCCAGCTTTGATGCGAACGGCGCGACGGAAGGCAGCGGCGCCTATACGACGCAGACCATGCGCTCGGCCACGCGCCTGGGCCTGTCCGTGCGCGAGACGCCGCAAGCCGTCAGCGTGGTCACGCGCCAGCAGATGGATGACCAGAACCTGCAAACGGTGGAAGAGGTGCTGCAAAACGCGGCCGGCATCGCCATCAACCGCTACGACAGCGACCGCACCTCGTTCTTCGCGCGCGGTTTTTCCATCGCCAGCTACCAGTACGACGGCATTCCCACCACGGTCGACAATGCGTTCAATGTGGGCGACAGCACGCTGGACATGACGGCCTACGACCGGGTCGAGATCGTGCGCGGCGCCACGGGCCTGCTGACGGGCGCGGGCGAACCGTCGGCCACCATCAACCTGGTGCGCAAGCGCGCATCGTCGACGCAGCTGGCCGGGAATGCGGCCCTGAGCCTGGGTTCCTGGCAGAATGCGCGCGCCAGCGCGGACCTGTCCACACCCCTGAGTGCCGATGGCAAGGTGCGCGGAAGAGTCGTGGCCAGCTACCAGGACAGCGAATCGTATGTGAATCTGTATCATGGCAAGAAGGCCATGGCTTACGCCACCGTGGAGGCGGATCTGGCGCCCGGCAGCGTGCTGATCGCCGGCTATGAATACCAGGACAACCGCCCGCGTGGCGGCATGTACGGTGGCCTGCCGCTGTGGTACGCGGATGGCGAACGGGCCACGTTTTCCCGCTCCACCACCACGGCCACCACCTGGAGCCGCTGGTTCAGCACCAGCCAGACTGCCTTCCTGCGCCTGGAGCAGGAACTGGGCAAGGGCTGGAACCTGACGGCCATGCTGAATCATGGCTGGGGCAATTACTCGGCGGCCGAACTTTTCGCCAATACCTGGCCGGACAAGGCCACGGGCCAGGGCGTGACGGGCTACGCCGGCTTTTACTCGGGGACGCGGCGCCAGGACAGCGTCGACGCCTATGTGCAGGGACCGCTGCAGCTGCTGGGGCGCACGCACGACCTGGCGTTCGGCGTCTCGGGCAGCAACCAGTTCGCCAGCAACCCCGGCATTGCCGGCGGCAGCGTCGACTACGGCAATTTTCATCAGTGGCAGGGCGTGACGCCGGAGCCGGACTGGAACGACCCGAATTTCTCGCGCTGGAAGCTGCTCGACACGGTGCAGCAGCGCGGCATCTATGGCACGGCGCGTTTTTCGCTGGCAGATCCCCTGAAGCTGATCGTCGGCGCGCGCTACAGCCGCTACAAGGCGGACCACGTCGACGACTGGGGCGGCGGCTATGCGTATGCCAAGCACGCCGTCACGCCATATGCTGGCCTGGTATGGGATATCGATGCGCAGCATGTGCTGTACACCAGCTACAGCAAGATCTTCAAGCCGCAGGGCTACCAGGACCGGTTCGGCCGCTATCTCGACCCCGTGCAAGGCAAGAATGTGGAAGCGGGCGTGAAGGGCGAGTATTTCGGCGGCAAACTCAATGCGGCGCTGGCCGTGTTCCGCATCGCGCAGGATGGCCTGGCGCAGGAAGACACGGGCCATTTTGTCGGCAATTCGCTGACGCAGGCGTACTACGCGGCCTCGGGCACCACCAGCAAGGGTGTGGAACTGGACGTGTCGGGCGAGCTGGCCAAGGGCTGGAACGTCTCGGCCAGCGTGTCGCATGCCGCAGCCGAGGACAACACGGGCGCGCGCCTGAACAGCTATGTGCCGCAGACCTTGGCGCGCGTGTTTTCCACGTACCAGCTGCCTGGCGGCTGGCGCGCCTTGTCCGTGGGCGGCGGCGTGAACTGGCAGAGCGGCGCCTACCGCGATGCCACGGGGCCGGATGGCACGGAGCGCGTGGAGCAGGGCGGCTATGCCGTGGCCAGCCTGATGGCGAAATACGCGCTGTCGCGCCAGCTGTCCCTGCAGGCGAACATCAGCAACGTGTTCGACAAGCATTACTACAGCCAGCTCGGCATGTACAACCAGGGGTACTGGGGTGCGCCGCGCAACGCCAGCGTTACCCTGCGCTACATCTTCTGATGCGCTTGCCTGGTGCTACAGCGGCCAGGCCTGCTTGGTGACGGCCACGGCGACGATGTAGGCGAAGACCAGCACGGCGAGGGCGAAGGCGGCGCCGCGCACGGCCGGCGTCTTGCCCCGTTTCAGCGCAATGGTGCCCAGCGCGATGTAGGCCACCAGCGCGCACAGTTTGGCGGCCAGCCAGGGCTGGCTGCCCGGCGACTGGCCGCTCCACACGGCCAGGGCGATCGCGCTGGCCAGCAGTGCCGTGTCGACCAGGTGCGGCAGGATTTTCACCCAGCGCTGCTGCAAGGCGGGCGAGGCGCGCAGCATCCAGGCGCCGCGCAACAGGAAAAGACAGCCGCTGGCGGCGGCGCAGCCCATGTGGAAATGTTTGAGGCTCAGATAATCCATGCGAGAGGTGGTGGGCGTTGATTGATGGTGGCGCCAGCATAGCCGCCTTTGGCGTCCTGCGCCATACGCCGTCGGGACGAGATGCAGCTAACGCAGGAATTTCACGTACACGAACTCCGGATCGCCCTCATCGAGATGGTCGATCCGGCCGCTGCGCACGAAGCCCGCGCCGGCGAACAGCCGTTGCGCGGCGCCGTTCGACCGGTTCGTCGAGGTGAATAGCTTCCCTGTCTGGCACGCGTCCGCGGCGGCCGCCAGCAGGCGCAATCCCACGCCGCAGCACTGGTGCGCGGGCGCGACCACCACCAGCGAGACAAAATCGTGGCCGAAGAAGTCGTCGTGCAGGAGCACATAGCCTGCCATCTGGCCGGCCCGGAGGGCCACCTGGCAGTGGCCCTTGCCGACGGCGGCGCGCACGGCCTTGCCGCGCTCCGGGTGCGTCTGGGCATAGGCGTCGCAAGCGAGCATGGCGTCCACATCGCCGCATTCGGCCACGCGGGTGATGATAGGGTCTGTATCGTGCAGGTTCTCCATACCGCTCCTTTTCTCCTGGTGCCGAGTGTGCCAAAAATGCGCCGGTTTGTAAAACACCCGCCATCCAGGCTAGGCGCGCACCCCGTCATCTAGTCACTTTTGCCGATGCGGCTATCCAGATTGCCTTCCCAGAATCACCCTGTGGCCGATAGTGCCTTTCGCCGCTGCCACGTAAGCTGGTCGGGACGGCTGGCCAGACGGCCAGTGCATTCATGGAGAAACATCGTGGCTACCCTAGATGGCACTAACAAGAACAGTAACAGCAGTAACAAGGCAGTCGAACCGGGCATGCGGCGCAAGCAGGCGTCCGTATTAATCAGCAGTACCTTCGCATTTACCATCTGCTTTGCAGTCTGGATGATGTTTGCCGTACTGGGCATCCCCATCAAGACCAGCCTGGGCTTGACTGAAACGCAATTCGGCCTGCTGGCCGCCATGCCCGTGCTGACGGGCTCCCTCGTGCGCGTGCCGCTGGGCATCTGGACAGACAAATACGGCGGACGCCGCGTCTTCTTCCTGCTGATGCTGGCCAGCGTGGTGCCGATCTACCTGATTTCCTACGCCACCGCCTACTGGCATTTCCTCGTGCTGGGCATGTTCGTGGGCCTGGCGGGCGGTTCGTTTTCCGTCGGCACGCCGTACGTGGCGCGCTGGTACGAAAAAGAGCGCCGCGGCCTGGCGATGGGCATTTTCGGCGCCGGCAACTCCGGTTCCGCGCTGACCAAGTTCGTCGCGCCGGGCATCGTCGCCGCCTTCGGCTGGCAGATGCTGCCCAAGGTGTATGCGGTGGCCATGCTGGCCACGGCCATCATCTTCTGGCTGTTTTCGTACACGGACAAATCGCACCTGGCGCCATCGGGCGAAAGCTTTTCCGCGCAGATGAAGGTGCTGAAGGACCCGCGCGTGTGGCGCTACTGCCAGTACTACTCGGTGGTGTTCGGCGGCTACGTGGCGCTGGCCCTGTGGATGACGAAGTACTACGTGGCCGAATACGGTTTTGATCTGAAGCACGCGGCGCTGCTGGCCGCCTGCTTCTCGCTGCCGGGCGGCGTGCTGCGCGCGCTGGGCGGCTGGATCTCCGACAAATACGGTGCGGCGAAAGTCACCTGGGCCGTGATGTGGGTGTGCTGGGTGTGCTTCTTCCTGCTGTCGTATCCGCAAACGCAGATGGTGATCGAGACCGTCACGGGGCCGCTGGCCTTCCATATCGGCCTGTCGCCGCTGTGGTTCACCGTGCTGCTATTCATCGTCGGCATCGCCATGGCTGTCGGCAAGGCGTCCGTCTTCAAGTTCATCGGCGATGATTTTTCCGACAACATCGGCGCCGTCTCGGGCGTGGTGGGTCTGGCCGGCGGCTTGGGCGGCTTCATCCTGCCCGTGATGTTCGGCGCCCTGGTGGACTTCACGGGCGTGCGTTCGAGCTCCTTCATGCTCCTGTACGGCACCGTCTGCGTTTCCCTCGTCTGGATGCATTTCTCGTTCAAGCCGCTGCGTGCGGCACCAACTACTCAACCTGCAGGAGTTAAAGCATGAGCCGCTATATGATCAATACCTGGGAGCCGGAAACCCCGAGCTTCTGGCAAAGCACGGGCAAGGCCACGGCCGCGCGCAATCTGTGGATCTCGATTCCCGCGCTGCTGCTGGCGTTTGCCGTGTGGATGGTGTGGAGCGTGGTGGTGGTCAACCTGCCCAACATCGGTTTCACCTACAGTAACAACCAGCTGTTCTGGCTGACGGCCTTGCCGGGCCTGTCCGGCGCCACCTTGCGCATCTTTTACTCGTTCATGGTGCCAATCTTCGGCGGCCGGCGCTGGACGGCCATTTCCACGGGTTCGCTGCTGATTCCCGCCATCGGCATCGGCCTGGCCGTGCAGGACGTGAACACCGGTTATCCGACTATGCTGATCCTGGCGCTGCTGTGCGGCTTCGGCGGCGGCAATTTCGCCTCGTCGATGGCCAACATCAGTTTTTTCTATCCGAAGGCCAGCAAGGGCTTCGCGCTGGGCATGAATGCGGGCCTGGGCAACCTGGGCGTGTCGGTGGTGCAGTTCGTCGTACCGCTGGTGATCACGTTCGCCGTCTTCGGCGCCTGGGGTGGCGATTCGCTCACCTGGGTCAAGAATGGCGTGAGCAAGGAGATGTGGCTGCAAAACGCGGGCTTCATCTGGGTGCCGTTCATCGCGCTGTCCACTTTGCTGGCCTGGTTCGGCATGAATGACCTGGCGTCGGCCAAGGCGTCATTTTCCGAACAGGCCGTGATCTTCAAGCGCAAGCACAACTGGCTCATGTGCTGGCTGTACACGGGCACCTTCGGCTCCTTCATCGGTTACTCGGCCGCGTTCCCGCTGCTGATCAAGATCCAGTTCCCCGACGTGAACCCGCTCGATTACGCCTTCCTGGGACCGTTGGTCGGCGCCCTGGCGCGCGTCGCCGGCGGCGTGATTTCCGACAAACTGGGCGGCGCACGCGTCACCCTGTGGTCCTTCCTCCTGATGATAGGCGCCGTGCTGGGCGTGCTGTACTTCATGCCGCAAGCCGGCGGAAGTGTGCACACTGCGGGCAGTTTCAGCGGCTTCTTCTGGATGTTCATGCTGCTGTTCGCCGGCACGGGCATCGGCAATGCGTCGACCTTCCGCATGATTCCCGTGATCTTCCTGACGGAGCATCAGCGCGCTGCGGCCGGCAAGGGCAAGGCGGCGCAGGAGCAGGCGATCGTCGACGCCAACAAGGAAGGCGCGGCCGTGCTGGGCTTCACGTCGGCAGTGGCGGCCTACGGCGCCTTCTTCATCCCGAAAAGCTACGGCACGTCGATTGCGCTGACGGGCAGCCCCGACGCGGCCCTGTGGTGCTTCATCGGCTTTTATGTCAGCTGCATCGCCATCACCTGGTGGTGCTATGCGCGCAAGAATGCGCCGATGCCTTGCTAAAGTTGGAATGTCTGGCAAGTCGTTCTTGCCAGACGTTGAGGAAATGAGAGTATGTCATGGAAGAACTGGAAAAATTCGTCAACGGCTTCAGCCTGTTTCAGCAGCAGTATTTCAGCGAGCCGCAAACCTTGTACGACAGCCTGCGTGACGGGCAGCGGCCCACGACCCTGCTGATCGGCTGCTGCGATTCGCGCGTCGATCCCATGCTGCTGACGGGCAGCGACCCGGGCGACATGTTCGTCGTGCGCAATATCGCCAACCTGGTGCCGCCGTGCACGCCAGACGCGCCGCCCGGCGTCAGTTCGGCCATCGAATTCGCCGTCTGCAAGCTCGAAGTGGCCAGGGTCATCGTGCTGGGCCATGCGCGCTGCGGCGGCATCCGCGCGCTGCTGGAACCGCAGCCGCGCGCGGAAGGGCAGGAAACGGACTTCGTGGGACAGTGGATGCGCATCGCCGAACCGGTGGCGCAAAGGGTGCGGCGTGACCTGGCGCACCGCTCGTCGGAGGAACAGCACCATGCGTGCGAACTGGCCAGCATCCTGCAGTCGCTGGACAACCTGCTCACCTACCCGTGGCTCAAGCGCCGGGTGGAGCAGGGCGTATTGAAACTGCATGGCTGGTATTTTGACATCGACAGCGGGGCGCTGATGGCCTATTCGGCGCGCCAGCAGCAGTTTTTGCCGCTCGTCTGTCCGATAGAGCGGGCGCGCCATCTGCATGAGCGCCCTTGGCCGGATGCGGCCAGGTAATCCGAAACGTGCCGCCAACAATGTGTCGGATTACGCTACGCTAATCCGACCTGCATCTGGTAGGTCGGATTAGGCGGGGCCGCCGAGGCCGCAGGGCGTAATCCGACAAGTCCCCTCAGCTAAAACGCAATAAATCCCCGCTGCGGTCAAACGCCAGCAGGCTGTCGATGCGGCCTTGCTCGATGGCCGTTACCATGGCGCGCAGGGGCGCTTCGCATTCCTGCGCGGCTGGCGGCTGGCCCTCGCGACCCGCCAGTCCCGCCACGAAGACCACGTCCCAGTGCGTCTGCATCTGTTTCGACTCCTCCTTCAATGTCTCGAAGCTGCCCAGTTCATCGGGCAGCTTGTCGGCGCACATCACGGGCGTGAGGGACTTGCCCTGGCCGCCAGGCTGGGCCTGCGCCTGGGTAAAGGTGAACAGCAGGCGTTGCGGCTGCTCCTGGTTGCGGGCGCTGTGCAGCAGGCTGGCGTAATCGGTAATCGACATGGTGCTCTTTCTCTGTGTTGAACGATGACGACAGGTATACCGCAGCACGGTCGCGGCGCCCATAGGCAATAGTGACTATCCGGGTGACTACGCGCCTATGCATTCCTGGTGCCGGAAACCGACTTCTTGCCAATACCGCCGCGCAGGGCGCGTCGATAGACTGTTTGTATCGACGCGTGGGCCATCCGGCTTGCAGCGTTTTTATGACCTGGCGCCGCTTCGGCGGCGCAATGTGGAGGTAGCATGAGTCACTTTCTGGACCGTCTTAAATTTTTTAGCAAGCCCGCCGAGCCGTTCTCCAACGGCCATGGCACCGTGGTCGACGAAGACCGCACCTGGGAAAACGCCTACCGCCAGCGCTGGCAGCACGACAAGATCGTGCGCTCCACGCATGGCGTGAACTGTACCGGCTCGTGCAGCTGGAAGGTGTACGTCAAGAATGGCCTGATCACCTGGGAAACCCAGCAAACCGACTACCCGCGCACGCGGCCCGACCTGCCCAACCACGAACCGCGCGGCTGCCCGCGCGGCGCCAGCTATTCCTGGTACGTGTATTCGGCCCAGCGCGTGAAATACCCGATGGTGCGGGGCCGCCTGATGGAAATGTGGCGCGAAGCGCGCAAGACCATGGACCCCGTCACGGCCTGGGACTGGATCAGCCAGGACCCCGTGCGCTCGCAGCAGTACAAATCCATCCGCGGCCTGGGCGGCTTCGTGCGCGCCACGTGGGAAGAATCGAATGAAATCATCGCCGCCGCGAACGCGCTGACGATCAAGAAATACGGCCCGGACCGCATCGTCGGCTTCTCGCCGATTCCCGCCATGTCCATGGTCAGCTATGCCTCCGGCACGCGCTACCTGTCGCTGATCGGCGGCGTGGCCCTGAGCTTTTACGACTGGTACTGCGACTTGCCGCCGGCCAGCCCGCAAGTGTGGGGCGAGCAGACGGACGTGCCGGAATCGGCCGACTGGTACAACTCGACCTATCTGATGGTGTGGGGCTCGAACGTGCCGATGACGCGCACGCCGGACGCCCACTTCTACACGGAAGTGCGCTATAAGGGCACGAAAACCGTGGCCATCTCGCCCGACTACGGCGAAATGGTGAAGTTCGGCGACATCTGGCTGGCGCCGAAGCAGGGTACCGATGCCGCGCTGGCGCTGGCCATGGGCCACGTCATCCTCAAGGAGTTCCACTCGGAAGGCCAGAGCGCCTACTTCCGCGACTACGCGCGCCAGTACACGGACTTCCCCATGCTGGTGCTGCTCAAGGAGCATAACGGCACCCTGGTGCCCGATTACTTCCTGCGCGCCTCGCACCTGGACAACAACCTCGACGAAACCAACAACCCGGAATGGAAAACCCTCGTCATCGACGAAACCACGGGCGCCATCACCGCGCCGGCCGGCTCCATCGGCTTCCGCTGGGGCGAGTCGGGCAAGTGGAACCTGGAACAGAAGGCCGGCGGCAGCGGCGCGCCCATCGTGCCGATGCTCTCCATGATCAACGACAGCGACGCCGTCACGGAAGTGGGTTTTGCCTACTTCGGCGGCAAGGACGCGTCCGACATGCTGCTGCGCAAGGTGCCGGTGAAAACCATCCGCCTGGCCGACGGCACGACGGGTCTCGTCACCACCGTGTTCGACCTGACCCTGGCCAACTACGGCATCGACCGTGGCCTGGGCGGCGAGAACGTGGCCGAGAGCTATGACGACGACGTGCCGTACACCCCCGCGTGGCAGGAGAAGCACACGGGCGTGAAACGGGCCGACGTCATCACCGTGGCGCGCCAGTTCGCGGAAAACGCGGACCAGACGCGCGGCAAGAGCATGGTCATCGTGGGCGCCGGCCTGAATCACTGGTACCACATGGACATGACGTACCGCGGCATCATCAACATGTTGATGATGTGCGGCTGTATCGGCCAGTCGGGCGGCGGCTGGGCCCATTACGTGGGCCAGGAAAAACTGCGTCCGCAAACGGGCTGGACGCCTTTGGCCTTCGCCCAGGACTGGGTGCGCCCGATGCGCCAGATGAACGGCACCTCGTTCTTCTATGCCCACACGAGCCAGTGGCGCCATGAAAAGCTGGAAACGGGCGACATCGCCTCGCCATCGGCGGCCGGCGGCACGGGCGACCTGACCCTGCTCGACTACAACGCCAAGGCCGAGCGCATGGGCTGGCTGCCATCGGCGCCGCAGCTGCAGACCAATCCGCTGGAGGTGGCCAAGGCCGCCAAGGCGGCAGGGCAGGCGCCGGCCGCGTATGCGCTCGACCAGATCAAGGCGGGCCAGCTGCAGTTCTCGTGCGACGATCCGGACAATCCGGCCAACTTCCCGCGCAATATGTTTGTCTGGCGCTCGAACATCCTCGGCAGCTCGGGCAAGGGCCACGAGTACTTCCTGAAATACCTGCTGGGCACGCAGAACGGTTTGCTCAGCGACGAAGACGACTGCATCACGCCGAAACAGGTGAAAGTGCGCCCGGCCGCCGAAGGCAAGCTCGATCTGCTGGTGGTGCTGGATTTCCGCATGTCGACCACCTGCCTGTATGGCGATGTGGTGCTGCCGACGGCAACCTGGTATGAAAAAGACGATCTGAATACGTCGGACATGCATCCGTTCATCCATCCGCTGTCCGAAGCCGTGCAGCCGCTGTGGCAATCGAAGTCGGACTGGGAAATCTACAAGGGGCTGGCAGAGAAATTCTCGGAAATCGGCGGCGAGCTGCTGGGCACCCAGCAAGACATCATCCTCACCCCGCTGATGCACGATACCCCGGGCGAACTGGGCCAACCCTTCGATCCCAAGGATTGGCGCGCCGGCGAATGCGATGCGATTCCCGGCAAGACCATGCCGAACATGACGGTGGTCGAGCGCAATTACCGCGACGTCTACAAGAAGTTCACCTCGATCGGACCGCTGCTGGAAACCATCGGCAATGGCGGCAAGGGCATTTCCTGGAAAACGGGCCATGAAGTCGAGGTCCTGCGCGGCATCAACCGCACGGTGCTGGAAGAGGGCGTGTCGAAGGGCCAGCCGCGCCTCGATACGGCCATCGATGCAGCCGAAATGATTCTGTCGCTGGCGCCGGAAACGAATGGCCACGTGGCCGTCAAGGCCTGGGCCGCGCTGTCCGCCATCACGGGACGCGAGCACACACATCTGGCGCTCCCGCGCGAGCATGACAGCATCCGCTTCCGCGACGTGCAGGCGCAGCCGCGCAAGATCATTTCTTCGCCCACCTGGTCGGGCCTGGAAAGCGAGGAAGTCAGCTACACGGCCGGCTATACCAACGTGCATGAACTGATTCCATGGCGCACCCTGACGGGCCGTCAGCAGTTCTACCAGGATCACCTGTGGATGCGCGACTTCGGCGAGGGACTGTGCGTGTACAAGCCGGCCATCAACACGAAGACGACGGAAGCGCTGCTGGGCACCAAGCCGAACGGCAACAAGGAGCTGGCGCTGAACTTTTTGACGCCGCACCAGAAATGGGGCATCCACTCCACGTATTCGGACAACCTGCGCATGCTGACCCTGTCGCGCGGCGGACCGCACGTGTGGCTGTCGGAGACCGACGCGCAAGCTGCCGGCATCGTCGACAACGACTGGATCGAGGTCTTCAACGTGAACGGCAGCCTGACGGCGCGCGCCATCGTCAGCCAGCGCATCCCGGCCGGCATGACGATGATGTACCACGCCCAGGAAAAGATCATCAACGTGCCCGGCGCGGAGATGACGGGCAAGCGGGGCGGCATCCATAACTCGGTGACGCGCGCCGTGCCCAAGCCGACGCACATGATCGGCGGCTACGCCCAGCTGGCCTACGGCTTCAATTACTACGGCACGGTGGGCTCCAACCGCGATGAATTCGTATTGGTGCGCAAGATGAACAAGGTCGACTGGCTCGAAGGCCCGTTGCAGGAAGAAGGAGCATAGTATGAAAATCAGAGCGCAAATCGGCATGGTGCTGAACCTGGACAAGTGCATCGGCTGCCACACCTGTTCCGTCACCTGCAAGAACGTGTGGACCAGCCGCGACGGCGTCGAGTACGCATGGTTCAACAACGTGGAAACCAAGCCCGGCATCGGCTATCCGAAGCAGTGGGAAAACCAGGACAAGTGGAATGGCGGCTGGCGCCGCACGGACTCTGGCAAGATCGAGCCGCGCCAGGGCAGCCGTTTGAAGATCCTGGCCAATATCTTCGCCAATCCGAACCTGCCCGCCATCGACGAGTACTACGAGCCGTTCACCTACGACTACGAGCACCTGCAAAGCGCGCCGCTGTCGCAGACGCCGCCGACGGCCCGTCCGATCTCCGTGCTGACGGGGAAAAAGATGGAAAAAATCGAGTGGGGCCCGAACTGGGAAGATGACTTGGGCGGCGAGTTTGCCCAGCGCAGCAAGGACAAGCTGTTCGACAACATGCAGAAGGAGATGTACGGCACGTTCGAAAACACCTTCATGATGTATCTGCCGCGTCTGTGCGAGCATTGCCTCAATCCGACGTGCGTGGCGTCTTGCCCGTCCGGCTCCGTGTACAAGCGCGAAGACGACGGCATCGTGCTGATCGACCAGGACAAGTGCCGCGGCTGGCGCATGTGCATCTCCGGTTGCCCGTACAAGAAGATTTACTACAATTGGTCGTCCGGCAAGGCGGAGAAGTGCACGTTCTGCTTCCCCCGCATCGAGGCCGGCCAGCCTACCGTGTGCTCGGAAACGTGCGTGGGCCGCATCCGCTACCTGGGCGTGCTGCTGTACGACGCCGACAAGATCGAGGCTGCCGCCTCCGTGCCGCAGGAGCAGGACCTGTACCAGGCGCAATTGGGCCTGTTCCTCGATCCGCACGACCCGGCCATCATCGCCGAGGCGCGCCGCCAGGGCATCCCGGACCTTTGGCTCGAAGCGGCCGTCAAGTCGCCCGTCTACAAGATGGCCGTCGAGTGGAAAGTGGCGTTCCCGCTGCATCCCGAATACCGCACCTTGCCGATGGTGTGGTATGTGCCGCCGCTGTCGCCGATCCAGGCGGCCGCCGAATCGGGCAAGCTGGGCGTCAACGGCATGCTGCCGGACACGCAAAGCCTGCGCATTCCCGTGCAGTACCTGGCCAATTTGCTGACGGCCGGCGACCAGCCGCCCATCGTCACGGCGCTGGACCGCATGCTGGCCATGCGTGCCTACATGCGCAGCAAGACGGTCGAGAAGGTGGAGAACCTCACGGTGCTCAAGCAAGTGGGATTGACCAAGGCGCAGGTGGAGGACATGTACCACATCATGGCCATCGCCAATTACGAAGACCGCTTCGTCATTCCCAGCAGCCACAAGGAAATGGCCGAGGACAGCTTCAACGAGAAGGGTTCGTGCGGCTTCAGTTTCGGCAACGGCTGCTCGGACGGCAGCAGCGAACCGACCTTGTTCGGCAAGAAAAAACACGGTTCGGCCATCTTCATGCAGATGCCGAAGTCGCGCAAAACGGCGCCTGGCGCCTAAGGAACCGATATGAACAACGCTATGCATCACTACCAAGTCCTGTCGCGCCTGCTGCTGTATCCCGAGCCCGAGCTGATCGCGCACCTGCCGCAACTGGAGGCCGCGCTGGCGGCCGTGCCGGAGCAGCAGGCGCTGTTGCGGCCCTTGCTGGCGCACCTGGAAAGCAGCAGCCTGATCGACCTGCAGCAGCAGTACGTGGCCACGTTCGACCGCAATCCGTCGCACTCGCTGCACCTGTTCGAGCATATCCACGGCGAATCGCGCGACCGGGGCCAGGCCATGGTCGACCTGATGGAGGAATACAAGCGCCACGGCCTGCAGATGGTGGGCGACGACTTGCCCGACTTCGTGCCCCTGTTCCTGGAGTTTTTGGCGCAGCTCGACGAGGCAGTCTCGGCGCCGCTGCTGGGCGACGCCGTCCACGTGCTGGCGCACATCGGCCGCAAGCTGACGGCCAACGGCAGCCCGTATGCGCCCGTCTTCACCGTGCTCGAACGCCTGAGCCCCGTGGCGGCCGAAATGCTGGCCGAACCGCCGGTGCGCGACATGGATGAAGCGCTGGAAACCTTCGGTCCCGGTGCGGACGGCGTCGAGCCCTTGCTGCGTCAAGCCCCGGGCGGCGTCCATCCCGTGCATTTTCACCCGCAGCCGCGGCGCGCCGCCTGAATGGCCCACTGCGCCCGCATGAGGAGAGTACATCATGAGTAATTATTTGCATCAATTTGTGTATGGCATTTATCCATACATCGCGCTGGCCATCTTTTTTCTTGGCAGCCTGATCCGTTTCGACCGCGAGCAATACACGTGGAAGTCCGATTCCAGCCAGCTGCTGCACCGCGGCAGCCTGCGTTTGGGCAATATCCTGTTCCACATCGGCATCATCGGCCTGCTGTTCGGCCATGCGGCCGGCTTGCTGACCCCGGTCTGGGTGTGGGATACCTTGGGCGTGTCGCATAGCCTGAAGCAGGGCGTGGCCATGGCGGCCGGCGGCGTGATGGGCGGGCTGTGCCTGGCCGGCATCCTGATCCTGCTGGCGCGCCGCTTCGGCAATGCACGGCTGCGCGCCGTCACCACGGCCGGCGACAAGCTGGTGATGGTGTGGATTTTGCTGACCTTGCTGCTGGGCCTGTCGTCAATCTTCGTCTCGGCATCGCACATGGATGGCCACATGATGGTCTTGCTGATGAACTGGGCGCAGCACATCGTCACCTTCCGCGGCGACGCCGCCAGCTTCATCGTCGACGCGCCGCTGGTGTTCAAGCTGCACCTGTTCATGGGCATGTCGCTGTTCGTCATCTTCCCGTTCACCCGTCTGGTGCACGTGTGGAGCGGCTTTGGCGCAGTCGCTTATCTGGGACGCACTTGGCAACTGGTTCGTCGCCGTTAAGAAAGGAGTCATATCATGGGAATCTCCGTCAATGGCATCGATATCGACGATGCCGACATCGCGCAGGAATTGCCGCATCACGACGGTGCCGGCAATCCGCTGAAACAGGCCGTGCATGAACTGGTGCTGCGCCGGCTGCTGCTGGACGAGGCCGAACGCCTCGGCGTGCAGGGCGGCAGCGATAACGACCGCATCGAGGCGCTGTTTGCGCAGGAAGTACGCGTGCCGCCCGCCGACGATGCGGCTTGCCGCACCTTTTATGCACAGCGCCCGCAGCTGTTTCGCAGCGGGGCGCTGGTCGAGGCCCGCCACATCCTGTTTCAGGTGACGCCGGAGGCGCCTTTGGAGCTGCTGCGCACGACGGCGCAAGCCGTGCTCGATGCCCTGAAACTGGCGCCCGAGCGCTTCGCCGAACTGGCGGCGCAGTATTCGAACTGTCCGTCGGGCGCGCTGGGCGGAAGCCTGGGCCAGCTGTCGCCGGGCCAGAGCGTGCCGGAATTCGACGCCCTTGTGTTCCGCCTGGAGGCAGGCGCGCTGGCCGGCCATTTGCTGGAAACGCGCTTCGGCTACCACATCGTGCAGGTGCTGCGCCGGGTCGAAGGCCAGGCCATCCCGTACGAAGCGGTGCAGGCGCAGATCGCCGACCGCCTGGCGCGGGCGGCGTGGCAGCGCGCCGTGCACCAGTACCTGCACCTGCTCGTGGGGCGGGCCGACATTGCCGGTATCGAGCTCGAAGGCACAGCCAGCCCGCTGGTTCAGTAAGTAGAAATGCGTAGCTAAAAAGGCGTAGGCCGCTAGGCCTTCTGGGGCACAGCCAGATCGTGCCCCAGCCTTTACAATCACGGAAGAATCAGGAGTAGCGTCATGGGTAGCGTCAAGTTGCAGGACCGTTTTGGCCGTTCGATCGATTATGTGCGGCTGTCCGTCACCGACCGCTGCGATTTGCGCTGCGGTTATTGCATGCCCAAGGGATTTCGCGGCTTCGAGGAGCCGAAGGACTGGCTGACGTTCGACGAGATCGACCGCCTGCTGGGCATTTTCGTGCGCCTCGGCACGCGCCGCGTGCGGCTGACGGGCGGCGAACCGCTGTTGCGGCGCAATCTGCCGCAGCTGGCGCAAAGGCTGTCCGCGCTGCCCGGTCTGGACGACCTGTCGCTGTCGACCAACGCCACACAACTTGGCAAGCATGCCGTGGCCTTGCGCGCGGCCGGCGTGGACCGCATCAACGTCAGCCTCGATTCGCTCGACCGCGCCTGCATGCAGCAGATCACGGGGCGCGACAGCCTTCAGCCCATTCTGGATGGCCTGATGGCGGGCAAGGCGGCCGGTTTCGACCCGATCAAGATCAATATGGTGGCCATGCGCGGCATCAATGACGGCCAGATCGAGGCCATGGCGGCCTTCTGCATCGAGCAGCAGTTCATCCTGCGCCTGATCGAAGCCATGCCGATGGGCAGCACGGGCCGCAATGCCAGCTACATGCCGCTGGGCCCCGTGCGCGAACGCCTGGCGGCCCGCTTCGGCCTGGTGCCGCAGGCGATGGAATTGGGGGGAGGGCCGGCGCGCTACATGGCGACCCCCGACGGACGCTCGAGCATCGGCTTCATTACGCCCATGTCGCAGCATTTTTGCGCCACCTGCAACCGAGTGCGCCTGTCCGTCGATGGTACCCTGTACCTGTGCCTGGGACAGGAAGAGAAATTCGCGTTTGGCCCCATGCTGCGCGGCGGGGCCACGGATGCGCAGATCGAGGCGGCGATCCGCGCCGCCATCGAACTGAAGCCGCAGCAGCATGATTTCAATACGCAGCCCGATAAAATCATCCGGTTCATGGCACAGACGGGCGGCTGAGGCAGTTTGCATTCACATTCAAGGGCGGTATGAAATTCAAGGCGATGTTTTCCTCCTGGCAGAAGCTGTCGACCAAGATTGTCGGCGCGCTGCTGCTCATGCTGGTGCTGGCCTTGAGCGCCATCGGCTGCACCCTGTTTTTGTCGTGGCAGCTCGAAGGCAGTTCGGCCGCCATCAACGAGACGGGCCGGCTGCGCATGCAGACCTACCGCCTGACCCTGCTGCTTGCCAGCGACGCCCGCGAGCAGGCGCGCCAGCAAGTGCTGCTGATCGACGAGACCCTGGCCAAGATCGGCCACGGCGACCCGCAGCGTCCCCTGTTCCTGCCCCCCAGCACGGCCATCAAGTCCGAATTCGAACGCATCGGCGTCGCCTGGCGCAGTGCCTTGCGTCCGGCCGCCCTGGCCGCCGATTCCATTGTGCGCGCGCGCCAGTTCGAGCATGACGCCGACACCTTCGTGGGACAGGTGGACCAGCTGGTGCGCCTGATCGAGCACGACAGCGAACAGCGCACCTTCTGGCTGCGCGCCTCGCAGCTGATCCTCGTCGGCATGGCCGTCATCGGCACGGTCAGCATGATTTACCTGATGTTCATGCTCATCATCGAACCGGTGACGCGGCTGCGCCTGGGCATGCAGCGCATGAAGGAGCGCGACTTCAGCGTGCGCCTGGCCGTCGAGAGCAATGACGAATTTGGCCAGCTGGCCAGCGGCTTCAACCAGATGGCCGACCGCCTGCAGGCGCTGTACGGCAACCTGGAAGAGGGCGTGCGCAGCAAGACGGCCACGCTCGAATACCGCAACCGCGAGCTGGCGCTGCTGTATGAAAGCGCCGCCTTTTTGCAGCGCCCGCAGCCGCTGGAAGACATCTGCGGCGGTTTCATGCAGCGCATCGTCGATTATTTCGAGGCCGACGGCTCCACCGTGCGCGTGCTCGACGCCGAGCGGGGCAACCTGCACATGGTGGTGCATACGGGCCTGTCCGAAGAACTGGTGGCGTCCGAGCATTGCCTGAAGGTGGGCGACTGCCTGTGCGGCACGGCCGTCGAGATGAAGGTGGCGAAAGTGCACGACATGCGGCGCATCGACAAGGCGCACGAGCTGCGCTGCCACCGCGAGGGCTTTGCCACCGTCTCCGTTTTCCATATCCACGCGCACGAACAGCACCTGGGCTTTTTCAACCTGCATTTCCGCCATGCGCGCGTGTTTTCCGCGCGCGAGCTGGCCTTGCTGGAAACCCTGGGCCAGCTGCTGGGCATCGCGCTGGAAAACCTGCGCCTGGCCGCGCGCGAACGCGAGATGGCCATTTCCGAAGAGCGCAACCTGGTGGCGCAGGGTCTGCACGACAGCATCGCGCAAAGCCTCAACTTCCTCAACCTGCAGGTGCAGATGCTCGACGACTCCGTGCGCAATGCGCGTTTCGACGAGGTGGCGGGCATCGTGCCGGCCCTGCACGCGGGCGTGAAGGAAAGCTACGAGGACGTGCGCGAACTGCTGGCCAATTTCCGCAGCCGCCTGATGGAAGATGACCTGATCGGCTCCCTGCGCGCGGCGCTCGAGAAATTCCGCCGCCAGACGGGCATCGACGCCGAGCTGCTGGCCGACGTCGACGGCGCGCCATTCCCCCGCGAGCAGCAATTGCAGTTATTATTCATCGTGCAGGAAGCGCTGTCGAACATCCGCAAGCACGCGCAGGCCAGCCACGTCGAGGTGCGTCTCGCCGATCACCAGGATTTTACGCTGACGATCAGCGACAATGGCGTCGGCTTCGACGCTGCCGCCGTGCTGGAAAAGGGCGACAGCCATGTCGGCATCCATATCATGCGCGAGCGCGCGCA
This sequence comes from Janthinobacterium sp. HH106, assembly GCF_001758725.1. NCBI lineage: Bacteria > Pseudomonadati > Pseudomonadota > Betaproteobacteria > Burkholderiales > Oxalobacteraceae > Janthinobacterium > Janthinobacterium sp. HH106. The sequence goes on from NZ_LRIC01000002.1 coordinate 253,465, forward strand.
GCGCATCGACGCCACGTTCGACGTGCATGCCTGCCCCGGTGGCGGCACGACCGTCGAACTGCATTTGTCGCGCGAGCAGCGCCGCGCCGCCTAAGCCACTATCTGAAAGTATAAAAAAATGGAGATTCCCGATAAACCGATCACCGTCATGCTGGTGGACGACCACGCGCTGTTCCGCAGCGGCATACGCTCGCTGCTGCAGCGCCATACGGATTTTTCCGTCGTCGGCGAGGCGGCCGATGGCGTGGAAGGCATCAAGCGCGCCATCCAGCTGCAGCCCGACGTGGTGCTGCTGGACCTGAACATGGCCGGCATGTCCGGCGTGGAAGCGCTGCAGCTGATGCAGCACGACTGCCCCGATACGGCCATCGTCATGCTGACCGTGTCGGAAGACGCAGAAGACCTGGCCACGGCCCTGCGCGCGGGCGCCTGCGGCTATTTGATCAAGAATATCGACGCCGACTACCTGGTGCGCGCCATCCGCCGCGCGGCGGCCGGCGAAGTCGTCATCGCCGAAGCGATGACGGGCAAGCTGGTGGCGCAGCTGCAGGCGGGCACGCGGCGCGAGGAACCCGTGTCGGAACTCGACAAGCTCACCCCGCGCGAAAAGGAAATCATCGACTGCCTGTCGCGCGGCGAGAGCAACAAGGGCATCGCCCGCACCCTGGACCTGGCCGAAAGCACGGTCAAGATCCACGTGCAGAACGTGCTGAAAAAACTCAACCTCACGAGCCGCGTGCAGGCGGCCGTGTACGCGGTCGAGCACCGCCAGGGCAAGTAGCCCGAGTCGGGGTCGGACCCGCCGGGTCAGACCCCATGGTGACTTCTCGCTATCTCTCTAGTCCTTTATGCCGATGGCGGCATCTGCGCTTTTAAAGTAGTATATTGAATATATCTTTAAAGGCGACTCCATCATGGCCATCACCCCGATCAGCGAACCTTCTCCACCTTCCACGACAGCAGGCGCCGCTCCCTGGCATGCCGGCCACGCCGTCTGGCAACTGGGCTTCCGCCCGTTCTACCTGCTGGCGGCCGTGTTTGCGGCCATCGCCATTCCCCTGTGGCTGGCCAGCTATGCGGGCCTGCTGCCGGGCGGTCTGCAGGTGGGTCTGGGATGGCACATGCATGAAATGGTGTTCGGCTTCGCGCTGGCCGTCGTCGTCGGTTTCCTCTACACGGCGGGGCGCAACTGGACGGGCTTGCCCACGCCGCACGGTGCGCAGCTGATGGCGCTGGCGGGGCTGTGGCTGGCGGGACGCGTGGCCATGCTGTGCGGCCCCGGCCTGCTGCCGGCGCTGATCGACTGGCTGTTCCTGCCGCTGGCCGCCTGGCCCCTGTACCAGGTGCTGCGCCGCTCGGGCAATACGCGCAATCTGTTTCTCGTCGGTCTGCTGGCCTTGCTGGCGCTGGCCAATGCCCTGTTCCACGCGGCCGTGCTGGGCTGGCTGCCGCTGTCGCTGTTTGTGCCCGTGCAGGCGGCCATCTTCATCATCGTGCTGATCGAATCGGTGATCGGCGCGCGCGTCATTCCCATGTTTACCCGCAATGGCGCACCTGGCAGCACGCCGGTGGCCAGCCCGAAACGCGCGCTGGTCGCCGTGGCCTGCATGGCGGCGGCCGCGATCGCGTGGCTGGCCGGCGCGCCCGCCTGGCTGACGGCGCCGCTGGCCTTGTGCGCGGCAGGCGTATCGCTGGCCAATCTGCTGGCCTGGCAGCCGCAGCGCACGGTGCGCGTGCCGCTGCTGTGGATTTTGCACCTGTCTTACGCGTGGATCGGCATCGGCTTTGCGCTGCTGGCGGCCGCCAGCCTGGGTCTGCTGCCGGCCAGCGCCGCCTTGCACGCGCTGACGGTGGGATCGATGGCGGGCCTGATCATCGGCATGATGACGCGCACCACCCTGGGCCACACGGGACGTGCGCTCAAGGGAGGCAGGGCGGAAGCGGCGATGTACTGGCTGATCCAGCTTGGCGCGCTGGCGCGCCTGCTGGCTGCCGTCGGTCCCGCCGCGCTGTCCATGCCGCTGCTGCTGGCGGCCGGCGCGTGCTGGTCGCTGGCCTTTGGCCTGTATGCGTGCGTGTATGCGCCTTATTTGTGGCGTGCCAGGGTGGATGGCCGCGAAGGCTAGCCTGGCGTCAGAACGGGCGCCAGGCCAGCAGTTTCCTGATTTCCGGCGTCCAGTAGGACAGCGATTCGCCCACGACGAATAGCAGCATGCCCAGCATGAAGGCTCTCAACAGCAAATCCCTGCACCAGATCATGGTGTCTCCTAAAATTTCATATTGGCAAGTCTATCATTGGCATGCGCTGCCATGTTGCGTTTCTGGCATGGCCGGCTGGCCGGGCGCCGGCGTCTGTGCCGTGAATGCGGCGGCGGCATCGATGGCGTGCGCCAGCGCCTGTTCCAGGGCATCGAGCGCGGCAGACGCATCGCCGCCCGCGTGCAGCAGCTGTTCGGCTTGCTGGGCGGCTTGCAGGGTGGCGGGCAGGGCCAGGCTGCCTGCCACGCCGGCCAGCTTGTGCGCCAGCGCGGCGGCGTCGCCGCGTGCATTGGCCGCCAGCAGCGCGCGCATGGCGCCCACCGTGTTGCGGTAAGTGTTGCCGAAGTGCGACAGATGCTGGCGGTAGGGCGCTTCGTCGAGCCACTGCGCCATCCCTTGCGCCAGGTCGATCACGGGCGCCGCGCCGCCTGCCCGCAAGGGCGTCGCCGCTTCGGTCGCTGCCGGCGGCAGGGCCGGCAGCCCTTGCGCATGGCGCCGGTGCGCGCTCGCGATCAGGGCGATGGTCTGCGGCACGTCGAACGGTTTGCTGATGAAATGGTTCACGCCCGCTTCCAGCGCCGCCGTGCGCTGTGTCCGGAACGCCCCGGCCGTCAGGGCCACCACGGGCAAGTCCTGGAACTGCGGCAGCTGGCGCAGCGCGCGCGTCGCCTGCAAGCCATCCATGACGGGCATCTGCACATCCATCAGCACGATGTCGACGTCGGACGGGTGGGCCAGCAGCCAGTCCAGCGCCTGCTGGCCATCGCAGGCGAACGAGGGCAGGGCGCCCTGGTCGCACAGGATATGGTTGACCACGTCGCGGTTGATGTCGCTGTCGTCGACCACCAGCACGCGCACGCCGGCCAGCACGCGTGCGCCCAGCGCTGCGTGGCCCGTGTCCAGGCCGGCCGCTTCAGCACGCCGCTGGCGCGCTTCCATCGTCGCGTTGTACAGGCTGGAAGCCGTCACCGGTTCGTTGAGGATGGCATCGGCCGGATTGGCCGGGTCCGTATGGCGGCGCGCGGGCGCTGTCGCCGGTGCGCCGCTGGCCGCCAGGATCACGATGGGGCAATCCTGCGGCGGCAGGTGCTCGCGCAGGGCGCGCGCCGTGGTTTCCCCGTCCATGTCCGGCATGCGCGCGGCCAGCACGATGACGCCGGGCCGCGCGTCCTCGGCGCAGGCCAGCGCATGCTCGAGCGCCGCCTGGCCGCCGGAGACGGCATGCACGCGCCAGCCCAGACCCTGCGCGACGGCGGCCACGGCGGCGCGCGAGTCGGCCTTGCCGTCGGCCAGCAAGACGCGCAAGCCCTGCATGTCGGGCGAGGACGGGGCGCTGGCGGGCATCAGCTCTAGCGGCACCGTGAAACTGAATGTGCTGCCCTGGCCCATGACGCTTGTCAGGCGCATGGCGCCGCCCATCAGGCGCACCAGCTGGCGGCAAATGGTCAGGCCCAGCCCCGTGCCGCCGAAGCGGCGCGTGGTGGAGCTGTCGGCCTGGGCGAAGGCGGAAAAGATCGCCTCCTGCACCTCGGGCGCGATGCCGATGCCCGTGTCGCGCACGCTGAAACACAGCACCGCGGCGTCGCCGTCGCGGCTCTCCAGCGCGCTCGTCAGCTCGACCGCGCCTTGCGCGGTGAACTTGATGGCGTTGCTGGTCAGGTTGACCAGCACCTGTTCCAGCCGCAGCGCGTCTCCCATCACCTGCTCGACGCCATCGGGCAGTGGCCCGATGCGCACTTCGATCGGCTTGTCATGCGCGGCCACACCCATGCTGGCGGCGATCTTTTCGATCACGTCGGCCAGGCGTAACGGCGCCCGTTCGATGGTCATGTGGCCCGCCTCGATTTTCGATACGTCCAGCACGTCGTTGATGATGCCCAGCAGGGACTGGCCGGCGGCGCGGATCTTGCGCGCCATGAGCAGCGCTTCGCCATCGAGGCCGTCGCGTTCCAGCAGCCAGGCCATGCCGAGGATGGCGTTGAGCGGCGAGCGGATTTCATGGCTCATGTTGGCGAGGAATTCCGCCTTGCTGCGGTTGGCCGATTCGGCCGCGTCGCGCGCCAGCAGCATGGCCTCTTCGGCCTGCTTTTGCGTGGAAATATCCTGGGCAAAGATCAGGGTCGCCGGTCCATCCTTGAGCACCACGCGCGTGGTGGTCTTGTACATGGGCACGGGCAGGCCCTGCTTGCCCAAGCCCACGGCCTCGAACACCTGTTCGCTGGGCGAATCCGCCTCGATCAGCGCTTCATTGGCGGCCAGCGCCGCCAGCGATGGCGCGGAAATCATGGCGGACCAGGGCAGGCCGTTCAGATTGTCATCCGCCGTGTAGCCGTGCAGCCTGCGGTAGCGGGGATTCGAGTAGATGAAGCGGCCGTGGCGCAGGATGGCGATGGCCACGGGCGCGTCTTCGATCAGGGTGCGAAAGCGCGTTTCGCTGTCGGACACGGCTTGCATGGCCTGGCGCTCCGTTTCCTGCTCCGCATGCCAGGCGGCCTGCTGCCGGCGCCGCCGCTGGCTCCAGAACAGCAGGCTGGCCGCGGCCAGCGCCAGCACGGCAAAGGAAAGGACGTAGCCGAGCGCCTGGCGTTGCAGCGGGGCGGCGATGGCCGCTTCTTCGCGGCTCAGGCCGATGATGAGGGCGCGGTCCATGTGCAGGGCCGGCGGGGCGATGGTCGCCATGGACATGACGCGGGGGGCGGCGGGGGCGCCGGCAATGTCGACGCCGCTCAGGACGCCCGCCTGATAGCCGCTGTCGCGAAAGCGCCGCAGGAAGCTGCCGGGGACGTCCATATTGGCGCCATTGGCAGTCCTGGCCGGGTAATTCAGGAACTGCCGGCCGTCGCCATGCAGCACCACGGCCCAGACGTCGGGCGCGTACATGGCGGTGCGGAACTTGGCCGTGAAGTATTCGGGGGCGAAGGTGGCCACCACCACGCCGGCAAAGCGGCCTTGCTTGTCCTGCACCATGCGCGACGCCGTGATGACCAGGTCGCCCTTGAAGGTATGGAAGGGCGCCGAGATGTACAGCATGCGCGCATCGGGGGCGTCGCGCGCCGTCTGGAAGTAGCCGCGGCGCGAAAAATCCTGGTCCGCCAGTTCCGCGATGTTGGTGGCGACCGGCTTGCCTTGCGCATCGATGACCAGCATGGTGCGCACGCCAGGCATGGCGTCGACCAGCGCGGCCAGGCGCCGGGGCAGCGCTTGCCCGGCGTCCGGTGCCGTGCCGGCGGCCAGATAGTCGCGGATCACGCCGCCCAGCACCAGGTTGGTTGCCTCCAGGTCGACTTCGATATTTTTTGCCAGCAGCGCCGTCAGCACGCTCAGGCGCTCGCGTTCGGCCGCGTCGTGGCGCGCCGCCTCGGCCAGATGCGCATAGGCGAGGGCGGCAGCGACGATGAGCAGCCCGAGGAGCAAGAACAGCCATTCGATCCATTGTCTGCGCACCGCCGCCGCATCTGTGTGATAGGTCATGTGGCGATGCTATACCCGATATGGATTGAGAACAACTTTTGCGCACAACTATGCATGTGATAGTGTGGCCAATTTGCCCCCAAGGGGCAGGTGCAGGCGGAAGACGGCGCCCTGGCCCGGCGCGGATGCCACGCCGATGCTGCCGCCCATCAGCACGACGAGCTGGCGCGCGATGGCCAGGCCCATGCCTGCGCCGTCATGGGCGCGGCTCGGCGAGTCGTCCGCCTGCGAGAATTTGTCGAAGATGACGCCCTGCTGCGCCTGCGCGATGCCGATGCCCGTATCGCGCACTTCGATCTGCAGGTCCGCGCCGCTGTGCATGACGTGCACGTCGACCCGGCCCGCAGCCGTGTAGCGGATGGCGTTATCGAGCAGGATATCGAGCACGCGCACGAGGCGCACGCGGTCGCAATCGATGCAGGGCGGCGTGGCGGGCGCCACGTGCGCGGCCAGCTGCAAGCCCTTGCGGGCCGCGCGCGGCCGGTGCGGCGCCAGCGCCAGTTCCAGCAACTGGTCCAATGGCGCGGCGCTGGACTGCAGCCTTACCTGGTCTTGTTCGAGCGCGCTCAATTCCATCGCCGCCTCGACCATGGCCAGCAACTGGCGGCCGCTGTCCTGTATCGTTTGCGCGTAGGCGGCCTGTTCCGGCTGGCGCAGCTGCTCCAGCAGCAGCTCGGAAAAGCCGAGGATGCCGTTCAGGGGCGTGCGCAATTCATGCGACATGTTCGACAGGAAGCGCGACTTCGCCTCGCTGGCGGCGATGGCCCTGGCGCGGCTGTCGACCAGGCGGCCGATCAGCAGCACCAGCGCGGCCCACGACAGCACGATCAGGGCGCTCGTGATGGCCGCCATCAGCAAGGCCTGGTCGCGGCGCGAGACGTAGTCGGCCAATACCGTGTCGCGGTCCAGCCCGACCAGCATGTACAGCGGGTAGCCGGCCAGTTTTTCGAACGCGTAAAAGCGCAGGACACCGTCGACGGGACTGCGTTCGGTGAAGCCGCCCCGCGTTTTACCTTGCATCAGAGAAAATACCTTGCTGCCGCCGATATCCTGGCCGATGGTGTTGACGGCGCCGACCCGGCGCGCGCGCACCACGCCGTCGTTGCCGACCAGTTCGGTGGAGCTGTTGTCGCCCAGGTCGACTTCGTCGTACAGGCGGGTAAAGTAATACGGGTCCATCGAGACCACCACCACGCCCTTGAAGCGGCCATCGGCATGGTTGATGCGGCGCGTCATCTGGATCGACCATTTTTTCGACACGCGGCCCAGCACCGGCTTGCTGATATACAGTTCGCCGCTGTCGCGCTGCATGTGTACCCGGATGTGCTCTCGGTCGGCCAGGTTGGTGGGCTGGAAAGGGCGGCTCGACAGCACCATGTCGCCCTGTTCGTCGACAATGGTAAACAGGTTGTACAGGGGGCCGGGATTGAGGCCTTGCCGCAGATCGGCCACGATGTCGAGGCGGCTGCCCAGCGCCTGGTAGCGGCTGCGCAAATACGTGACCGCCTGATCCGCCGCCTCGATCGTGCGGATTGCGTGTTCGTCAAAGACGCGCGCCATGCTGCGCGCATCGCGCCCGGCACCGGCGACGGCGGCGTCGTAAGCGTGCCGCAGTTGCAGCATGGTGATGCCCCACAAGCCCGCCAGCAGCACGGCCATGAAGAGCGACAGCAGGGTGCGCGTATCCCAACGCTCCCAACGCTCCCAGGCCATGGCCTTCCAGTATCTGTGCTGCCGCATGCCGCCTCCGCAAGGTCTGCCAGTTGTGCCGTTGTGCGAGGATGCCCGGCGTCGCTGGCGCGTCGTTTTATCAATTATAGCAAATATAATTGATTTTAACGATTAAAATGATTTATCGAGGAAAAGTGTTGTTTTGTGCGCGGCCCGGGCGGCTAAGTAATCCTCGGGAAATTATTGTGAATTTATGACGAACAGAACCGGATGCTGTGCAAGGCGCCTGCAGTGACGCAGTGCGAGCACTGCTAGCTGCGGGCAACACAGCACAGCGCCGGTTATGGAAGTCAGAAATTACAATAATTTATTGGGGGTTACTTCGCGTATCGCCGCCTGGCGCGTCAGCCAGCGGTCGACCATTTCGCGCAGCTGGGCGGCCGTAAACGGCTTGGACAGATAATCGTCCATGCCGGCCGCCATGCAGCGCTGCCGGTCGTCCTCGGTGACGCCGGCCGTGAGGGCGATGACGGGCAGGCGCGGCGCGCCGCTGGCCGCTTCGCGGGCGCGCAGGGCCTGGCACGCCTGGTAGCCGTCCATGACGGGCATCATGCAGTCCATCAGGACCAGGTCGTACTGCTGCTCGGCCAGCGCCTGCAAGCCCAGCTCGCCGTTTTCCGCCGTGTCGATGCGGTAGCCGCGCGCGCCCAGCTGCAGGCACACCAGCTGGCGGTTCAGCGCCGTGTCTTCGACCAGCAGGATGCGCGCGCCCCCTTCCGATGCGGGAACGGGCGCGCAGGCGGCTGCGGATTCCGATGGCGCGGCTGTCTCCGGCTCCGGCTCCGGCTCCGGCTCCGGCGCCTGGGCCGGCATGCAGGGGATGCGCACGGTGAAGCGGGAACCGGCGCCGGGCGCGCTGCTGCAGAAAATCTCGCCGCCCAGCAGCGCCACCAGGTGCTTGCAGATGGTCAGGCCCAGCCCCGTGCCGCCATAGGCGCCGCTGATGCTGTCGTCGGCCTGGCAAAACGGCTCGAAGATGCGGCTCAGCTGGTGCCCCGTCATGCCGATGCCGTGGTCGCTGACCATGGCGACGAGGCAGGCGCTGGCGCCGTCCGGCGTGGCCGGTTCCAGGTGCAGGCGCACGGTCACCGTGCCGGAGGGCGTGAACTTGATGGCATTGCTGAGCAGGTTGCCGAGGATTTGCGCGAGGCGCGTGCGGTCCGAGCAGATCAGCGGCGGCACGCTGTTGCCGATTTCGCTGACCAGGAGCAGCTGTTTGCTATCGGCCTGCGGGCGGTGCAGCGCCAGCACGTCGTCGAGCAGCAGGCGCGGGTCGAAGTCGCGCAGCTCGATGCCCATCTGGCCTGCCTCGACCTTGGACAGGTCGAGGATATCGTTCAGGATGCGCATCAGGTGCTGCACGCCATCGCCGATGCGCTGCGCATGCTGCCGCTGCGACGCATCGAGCGCGGTGTCCTGCAGCAGTTCGGCCATGCCGGCGATGCCGGCCATCGGCGTGCGGATCTCGTGGCTCATGACGGCCAGGAAGCGCGACTTGGCGGCATTCGCCGCTTCCGCGCGCGTTTGCAGCGCCAGCGCCATGGCCGCGTCGCGCTCCTGGCGCCGCAGCAGGGCCAGGATCAGCGCGATGGCACCGGCCAGCACGAGCAGGCTGACCACGGCCGCCCCGCCCATGGTGCGCAGCATGCGCCGCCAGCCCGCCAGATACACCGCGTCCGTGACGGTCACGTTGACGGCCAGCGGATAGTCGCGCACCAGCCGGATGCCGGCCAGGCGGTCGACCGTGCGTCCCTGGTCGGCCGCGCGCGGCGTGTCCACCTGCAGCACGCCATCGCTCTTGCCCTGTTCCAGCAGGCGGTAGGTGCTGCCCGTCAGGTTGCGCTTGCCCATCATCTCGGGCACGGCCGGCCAGCGGGCCAGCAGCGTGTAGTCGCTGCGGTACAGGGAAAAGGCCGTGTGTTCGCCGATGCTGGTGCTCTGGAAGAATTTGCTGAAGAAGTCGCATGACAGGCCGACCAGCACCACGCCCAGGAAGCGGCCGTCCGGTCCGCTGATGCGCCGGCTGATATAGAAGGTCCAGGCGCCATTGCCCTTGTTTTGCACGGGCGCGCTGACGTGCATGCCGCCGTTCGGGTGGCGCCGGTGATACTCGAAGTAATCGCGCTCGCCGAGGCGGATGGACGGCGCGGGAAAGGCGCGGCTGAAGGCCAGCACGCTGGCGTCGCTGCCGACGATCGATACGACGTCCACTTGCGGCACGCCGCCGATCTTGTGCCGCAGCGTCTGGTGCATGGCCTGGGTACCGACGGCGGCGGCCAGCGCCTGCGCGTCCGCGGGGGCGGCGGCCTCGATCTCGTTGCTGACGCTGTCGAGCACCAAACGGGCCGCCGTCATGCTCTGCGCCGTGTTTTCCGCCAGCAGCAGCGACAGGTTCGACAGATCCTGTTTCCAGTCATCGACGGCTTCGCGGTGCAGCAGCACGCCGGAGACGGCGATGCGCAGCGCCAGCAGGCCCACCAGCACCAGGCCCACGACGGTCGTCATGGTGCGCGGCCGGTAGCGGTGCACCAGGCGCAGGACGGCCTGGCGCGCGTTCATTCCTGCGCGCCCGTGTATTCAAGCATGCTGCGGCGAACCTCCTGCTCCACCGCGCCGAGCAGCGCCGCCGTTTCGGTCAGCCAGTCCGCTGCCGCCGCACCTTGATGGCGCACCAGCTGCTCGAGCGCCGCCAGGCGCGCCACCAGGGCGCTGGCCCCCAGCAGGGCCACGGTGCCGCGCAAGGTATGGCAGCTATGCACGATGGCTTGCGCCGCACCGCCGCGCACGGCCTGCTCGACGCGCGCAAACATGGCCGGCGACGTGTCGAGGTAGGTCTGCGACAGGGCGCGGAACATCTCCAGGTCGTGGCCGGTGGCGTGGAACAGCACGGCAGGATCGATGTGGCGATAGGCTGGCATGGCGGCTCCGTGGCGAGGGGAAAGCGGTGGCGGGAAGGTGACGCGCTAGGCGGCCAGGCTGTTGCGCCGCGCATGGCCGGCGCAGCAGGCGCGCAGATAGCCGCGCAGTTCGTCGTAATTGACGGGCTTGGCAAAGAACACCACGCCGGGCGGCACGCCGCCCCGTTCTTCCAGCTCTTCCTGCGTCAGGCTCGACAGCATGGCGATGTGCATGTCCGCCAGCAGCGGGTCGGCCAGGATGGTACGGATCACTTCGTAGCCGTCGATGCCTTCCATGACGATGTCGGCCAGCAGGATGTCGGGCTGGTCGCGGGCGATTTCCATCAGCGCCTGGTAGCCGTTCTCGCAAAAGCGCAAGTCCGCCTGCAAGCCCCATGAACCGATCTGTTTTTCATACAGCGCGCGTTCGATGGGATTGTCCTCGATCACGAGGATGGACGGTGGACGGCCCGATGGGACGGGGCGGTTGGCCCGTGCCGCGCGCTGGTCCTGGCCCGGCTGGCCGGGATTGCCCTTGTAGGCTTCGACGGCCGCGAGGGGAATGCGCCGGTGGCCGCCCTTGGTCTTCCAGGCTTCGATCACGCCGGCCTCGACCAGTTGTTGCACCGAGGTGACCGAGATGCCGAGGATTTCAGCGGCCTTTTGGGTAGTGCAAACGTCTGCAGTGTGCATGATGGGCTTTATGGTCGCGGATATAGTTGAAGGGAATGATACGCAATCGGGCTCAAAAAATCAATTTCAACGAATTATATGAATTCACTAAAAACCTCGCGTGCGGCGGGCCGGACTCGCGTGCGCGTGCGGCCGGGGGCAATATGCGTCTGCGGTTCCAGGAGATCGCGCCGTTCGCTGCACTCGGCGCTGCTGTGGCGTAGCAGGGTTTCCATGTCGTTTCTGTCCAGGCCCAGTACCCGCGCGGCGGCCAGGACCGGTCCGCGAGGCCCCGCGCCGTTGCGCAATATCAGGTCGGCGAAGCCGCTGGCCAGCTTCAGCAGCCAGGCCAGGTCCGTCATGCGCCCGGCCCGCCCGAAGCCGGGCGGCGCGGCATGGCAGCGCACGGCGTCGCACAGGATGTCCGGCATGCCCCAGCCCCGCATGAGCATGGCCGACAACGCCAGCTGGTGGCGGCCGAAGCGCTGCGACTCCGCGCACAGCAGCCGGGCCCTGGCGCCATTGCCGTACTGGCCCAGCAGTTCCCCATATTCCTGCGGATGCCAGGTGGCCAGGGCCAGCTGGCCGCAGTTGGCCAGCAAGCCGCAACTGTACAGCTCATCGGCCGGCGCCAGCTGCAGCGCATCGCCGGCCACGCGGGCGGCGCACGCCATGGCCAGCGCGTGCGACCAGTAGCGCTGCGCGTCGAAGTGCGCGCACGTGGCCGCCGGCAGGGCCGGCGCGGCGAATGCCTGGCGCAGGGAGGGCAGGCCGATCGCGGCCAGCATCGCCGCGCTGACCGCCGCATGCGTGCGCTCGCCCGGCGGTACGCCCGCATTCGCCAGGCCGATGACCTTGCCCGTCAGGGCAGGATCGCAGCCCAGTTGTTCCGCCAGCTCATCGAGCGATACCTGCTGCTCGCACAAGTTTGCCAGCCAGTGGCAACGCCCGGCGGGCGAAGGCAGGATGGCGCCGCCGGGCAGGTGCGCGAGGTCGATATGCGCGCTCATGGCCGGCTCCCGACGCCGCTGCGGTCATCGGCTTGTGCCGCGCCCGCCGTCTGCAGGACCGTGACGGCCTGCGACAGCGCGTCGAGCGCCATCAGCAGTTCCGCATGCAGGCGGCGCAGCGCGCCGATATCGTTGGAAAAGCCCGCGTGCACGGCCTGGCGTGCCAGCGCCTGCAGCGGGAGCAGGCCCATGGACTGGCTGCCGTCGAGGATTTCCTGCGCCAGCACGCGCGCCGGCGCGGTCCGTTCGCAGCGCAGCGCATGGGCGATGCCGGCCAGGCGGTCGCGCGTCTCGGCCACGAACAGGGCCAGAATCTCGCCCTGCAGGCGCCGGTCGTAGCCGAACATGGCGTCCAGGCGGGCCGCGTCGAACGGCGGCGTGTCCGGCGCCCTGGACGCTGGTGGTGGCGGTGTGCTGTCCGCCACCTTGGCCAGCGGGACCATTTTGCGCATCTGCAACAGTGCATGCAGATCGGCCGGTGCCGCGCGGCCGGCCTGACGCCCGCGGGTACGGCGCCAGAGCAGGGCGGCCAGCAGCAACACCAGGCCGGCCAGGGCCAGCGCCGTGCGCATCAGCGACAGGTCTTCGCAGCGAAGGAAGGGGTGAATGGTGAAGAGGGTGTTCATGACCGTGCTCCAATGAATGCTATCTAGGCAAGTGATGCTGCGGGATGGCGGGCCTAAAAGACGTCCCAGTCGCCCGCGTCGGCGGTGGCCGGTGCCGCGGCTCTGGCCTGGCCTGCGGGCCGCGTGGCGACCAGCTTGAGCGCCGCCTTGTGCTGTGCGGGCCGCCGCGCGGCTGGCGCTTGCGGCGCCGCGCCGGCCTGTCCTGGCGCCAGCTTGAAGGCGCCCACCACGCCAGCGAGCTTGGCCGCCTGCTCCTGCAGCGATTGCGATGCGGCCGCCGCTTCCTCGACCAGGGCCGCATTCTGCTGCGTGGCTTCATCCATCTGCGTGACGGCGCGGTTGATTTCCTCGATGCCCGTGCTTTGTTCCGCGCTGGCGGCCGAGATTTCGCTGACGATGTCGGTGACGCCGCGTGCCGTGTCGACCACTTCCGTCATGGCCGCGCCGGCCTGCCGCACCAGCTTGCCGCCTTGTTCGACCTGTTCCACGGAATCGCCGATCAGTACCTTGATTTCCTTGGCGGCGGCCGCCGAACGGTGCGCCAGGTTGCGCACTTCCGTGGCCACGACGGCAAAGCCGCGCCCCTGTTCCCCGGCGCGTGCCGCTTCCACGGCCGCATTCAGGGCCAGGATATTGGTCTGGAAGGCGATGCCGTCGATGACGCTGATGATGTCGGCGATCTTGTTGGACGAGCTGTCGATCGCTTCCATGGTGCGTATCACGTCGTCCATGACTGCTCCGCCCCGCTGCGCCTTGTCCGAGGCGCTGACGGCCATTTGCTTGGCCTGGCGGGCGTTGTCCGCGTTTTGCCGCACGGTGGCCGTCAGTTCTTCCATGGCCGAGGCGGTTTCTTCCAGCGAGCCGGCCTGCTGCTCCGTGCGCGCCGACAGGTCCAGGTTGCCGGCCGCGATCTGGCCCGATGCGGTGCTGATGCTGTCCGTGCCGGAACGCACTTCGGCCACGATGCGTACCAGGCTCGCGCTCATGTCCGCCATGGCCTTCATCAGCTGGCCCACCTCGTCGTTTGACGCGGTGTTCACTTGCACGCTGAGGTCACCGCCCGCGATGGTGCGGGCCACGTCGATGGCGCTGGCCAGCGAAGCGGCGATGCGCCGCGCCAGCAGCAGACCCATGCCGGCCACCAGCGCCGTCACGGCCAGGGCCAGGCCGATGGAAATCCAGCGCGCGTTGGCGGCGGCGGCGGCGCCATCGGCCGCGCCCTTGGCGGACACGTTTTCGTTGTAGCGGTGGTGGGCGGCGAGGGCGTCGACCAGTTCCTTGATGATGGGCTGGTTTTCCATCAGCAAGTCGCGTGCCGCGTCCACTTCGCCCGCCTTCGACAGCGCCAGCACCTTGTCGCGCACCGTGTCGTAGCGCGCCAGCACGGCACGGTCGGCGGCCAGCAGCGCGCGGTCCTGCTCGTCGGTGACATCGTCTTTTTCATACTGGTCGAGCGCCTTGCCCACCGCCGCGCGCGCTTCCCTGATGCCCGCTTCGAGCTTGTCGCGCCCGGCCGCATCCTTGCTGGCCATGTGCTGCCAGACGGCCGTGCGCATCTGCGCGAACGGCACGAAAGCCTGGTTCAATGTCAGCAGGCTGGGCACTGTGTTGACGGTGGCATAGCTGGCCGCCGTGTACACGCGGTCCATCTGGTAAATGCCAAAACCCGCCAGAGCGGCCAGTCCGAGGACTACGGAAAGAATCAATGCGTACAGCCGTTTAGCGATGGTCATGATGGGCGCCGCTCCAGTGAAGTGAAATGCAAGAAAAAGTGGTTGGTTTCAGTGTTTTTTTCATTCTACGATAAAAATTCGTTTTATTCGAGAAATTTGTTGTTAATTTATTTTATTCAATGATTTTCATCAAAATCGTACTGCTGTGGCTGGCTCGACGGTCAGCTCGTGTATAAAAAGCCACACGGCACGCGGCGCGCGTTCTCGCGTGTGGCACGCTTTGCCGATTGGTGAAAAAATGGGATTTGCTTGATTGCAATCAAATACGGTGCGCAGGCGCGTGCCGCCGACTGACTCTTGTAAAGGAGCATCATGACTGCCTCTGCCCGGCCTGGACCCTTGCTTGTCATCACCGCAGTCATCTTCATCTTGCTGGGCCTGGCGCTTGCCGGCGGCGGCGCCTGGCTCGTCAGCCTCGGCGGTTCCTGGTATTACGTGGTGGCCGGCATCGGCATGCTCGTCGCGGGCGCGCTCGTGTGGAAGGGGCGGCGCAGCGCCCAGCTGTTTCTCGCGCTGCTGCTGTTCGCCACCCTGATCTGGTCCGTCATCGAAGTGAAGTTCGACTGGTGGCAATTGCTGCCGCGCCTCGATATCTGGTTCGCCGCCGCCGTCTGGCTGCTGCTGCCGTTCGTCGACCGCCGCCTCGATCCGCCCTTGACGGCCGGGGCCAAACCGCGCGACGCGGGCAAGAGCGCCCTGACGGCGGCCGTGGTGCTGACGGCCGCCGTGGGCGTGTTCTCGCTGTTCCAGGACTATTACACCTTGCATGGCGAAGTGCCGGCCGAGAACATGGCGGCCGCGCCGCAAGGCGATTTCGCGCCGGGCGTGGCGCCCAACGACTGGGCCGCGTATGGCCGCTCCGGCTATGGCGACCGCTATGCGCCGGCCGCGCAGATCACGCCGGCCAACGCGGCGCAGCTGAAACAGGCGTGGGTGTACCACACGGGCGACTTCAAGGGGCCGAACGACCCGGGCGAGATCGCCAACGAAGTCACGCCCCTGAAAGTGAACGGCATGCTGTACCTGTGCACGCCGCATAACATCGTCATCGCGCTCGATCCGGACACGGGCAAGGAACTGTGGCGCCACGATCCGAAGATCAACCGCGACGCGTCGAGCTACCAGCACATGATCTGCCGCGGCGTCGCCTACTGGGACGTCAACGCGGGCCGCGCCAAGGACGACCCTGCACCCGAGGCGGCCGGCATGGAGTGCCCGCGCCGCATCTTCGCGCCGACCATGGATGCGACCCTGATCGCCGTCAATGCCGATACGGGGGCAGCGTGCAAAAGCTTTGGCGAAAACGGCGTGATCGGCCTGTACCACGGCATGGGCATGAAGAAGCGGGGCTTTTTGATGCCGACCTCGCCGCCGGCCGTGGCGCAAAACGTGGTGGTGATGGCCGCCAGCGTGACCGACAATTTTTCCACGGAAGAGCCGTCGGGCGTGATTCGCGGCTACGACCCCGTCACCGGCAAGCTGATGTGGAACTGGGATGCCTCGAACCCCGACGACACGGCACCGATTGCCGATGGCAAGACCTACACCAACAATTCACCGAATTCCTGGGGCGTCTCCAGCGTCGATGAAAAGCTGGGCATGGTGTACATCCCGATGGGCAATGAAACGCCCGACACGTGGGGCGGCAACCGCAATCCGCATGGCGAGAAATACAATAGCGCCATCGTCGCGCTGGACCTGGCCACCGGCAAGGTGCGCTGGGTCTACCAGACCGTGCACCACGATATCTGGGACATGGATATCGGCGGCCAGCCGACCCTGGTCGACATCGATACGTCGAAAGGCAAGGTGCCGTCCGTGGTGGCGACCACCAAGCGGGGCGACATCTATGTGATCGACCGGCGCGACGGCAGCCTGGTCGTGCCGGCGCCGGAAAAACCCGTGCCGACCGCCAACGCGGCCCCTGGCGACCGCCTCTCGCCCACGCAGCCGTTCTCGGCGCTCACGTTCCTGCCCGAGAAGCACATCAGCGAAACGGATATGTGGGGCACGACACCGTTCGACCAGCTCGCTTGCCGCATCATCTTCCGCCAGCACCGCTACGAAGGGCCGTTCACGCCGCAGACGGTGGCCGAAGGCAAGATCAAGGGCGCCATCATTTCGCCCGGCCCGCTGGGCATCTTCGAGTGGGGCGGGGCGGCCGTCGATCCCGTGCGCCAGCTGCTGCTGGTCAATCCCGATTACATGGGCTTCCTCGAGCGCCTGGTGCCGCGCGCGCAAGCCAATGCGCCGGGCGGCACGGGCACGGAAATGGGCTTGCAGCCGCAGACGGGCGTGCCGTTTGCCGTGGAAATCAAGCCCTTCCTGTCGCCGCTGGGCTTCCCGTGCCAGGCGCCGCCGTGGGGTTATATCGCCGCCGTCGACCTGCGCACCATGAAAAAAGTGTGGATGCACAAAAACGGCACCACGCGCGACAGCGCCCCCGTGCCCATCGCCTTGCCGCTGGGCGTGCCCAGCCTGGGCGGCATCAGCACGACGGGCGGCGGCGTGGCCTTTCTCAGCAGCACGCTCGACTATTACATCCGCGGCTACGACGTGCGCAACGGCAAAACTGTATGGAAAGCCCGCTTGCCGGCCGGCGGCCAGGCCACGCCGATGAGTTATGTCTCCGACAAGACGGGCAAGCAGTACGTGGTGGTGATGGCCGGCGGCCACGGTTCGCTGGGCACGAAGATGGGCGACAGCCTGGTGGCGTTTGCCTTGCCGGATGAGGCCGTGAAGGAGGCGGGGAAAGGGAAGTAATTAAGTTCGCTGCGGTGCCGCCACTGCTGGTGGCAGCGCAGCATAATTAATTGCCGGGCTGGCGAGTTTTTAAAGTTGCATGTTGCTTATAATAATGTCGTTTGTTAGACTCGGGACCGGACTCATATCGCCTATCCTGTGACTTATTCAATGAACACGACGACCTTTTCGGTAATGACAGCAGTACTACTTTCCATTGGCGCTTGTTCTCCTAAAGCACCGAATGCCGAACTCGACGCGGCGAATAAAAAGATCGCCACGCTGGAAGCCGAGCTGGCGGTTGAAAAGGCAAAAAATACTTCAGTTCCCGTAGCCGCGGCCTCTGCGCCAGCGGCAAGTGCCGCCGCCGACATGGCCGTGACGGGAAAGCAGTGGAATTATGATGTGAACGAAGACAAGATGGATGGCGGCACGACTTATTTTGCCAACGTGTATAGCACCAATGCCGTCAATTTTGACTTCCCCTACAGCGGATTGCAAAACGCCAAATTGACTTTGCGGGCAGGATACCGTCAAGGTAAAGATGTGATCTTTTCGATCAGAAAGGGGCAGATATTATGCCCCTCCTATCAGGATTGCACGGTGCTGGTGAGATTTGATGATGAAAAGCCCGTCAATTATTCCGCGGCGGCGCCTGCTGATAATAGTTCAGATACGATTTTCTTCCGCAATTATGAGAAATTCCTGGGGAAACTGCAAAAAGCGAAAAGAGTACGCATTGCCGTGGATATTTTTCAGGAAGGCGCACCTGTATTTGAATTTGATGTCAGCGGATTTGATCGTCAACAATATCAGCCCAAGCGAGCAAAAGCATTGGGTACTTAAGCAATACCGCGAAAATGCTGGGGTCGGACCCTGAGGGTCCGACCCCAGATTTTATTGTGCCGCCAATCCCAGCTTCAAGCCCACCAGCTTGCCCGGCGTGGCCTCCGTTTTTTCCGGCGCGCCCGCGCTGACCCTGGCCGCCGGCGTGCCGTCCTGCTGCAGGGCAGCCACAATCGCCGCGCTGCGCTGGGCACCCAGTTTATTCAAGGCATCGGCAGGCAGGGGCTGCTTGGCTTCCAGCTGTTCGCGCAAGCCGTTGTAGAACGCTCCCGTGTCGGCCACTTGCGGCTCACCCTCGATCAGCTTGCCCAGGCGTTGGAAGACGGGGATCTTGGCCGCCGCCGGTGCGGAAGCGTTGGCGGAGGCCGCCGCTGGGGCAGGCGCAGTTGATTCCGCCGCCTTTTTCTGCTTGTCCAGCTCGGCCTTGCCGAAGCGCTCGCCGTACAGCTCGCGCAGGGCGCCCCGTATCTTGCGTTCGCCCAGATTCAACGGTCCCGGTTCCTCTCCCGCTTCGAGCTTGATGCCGGCCTTGGCGGCGACGGCGCGGCGCACGGCCTGGGCGCGCAGGGCGGCTCCGTCCGTGTCGCTGTACTGGCCCGGCACGGCCAGCTTCAGCTGTTCGCGCTTGGCGAGGATCTGCGCCACCTGCTTGAGTTTTTCCCGCTCGGGCGGCAGCAGCACGGCGCTGCCCGCATCGAAGTCGATCGATTCCAGCTTGTCGGCGCTGATGCCCAGCAAGTTGCCCAGCGCGCGGAACGGCGCCGTGACGATTTTCGTCAGCACATTGCCGACGGCTTTCCAGATCAGCGCGCCATAGCTGAATTGCGGATCGTTCATGTCGCCCGACACGGGCAGGCCCAGGTCGATGCGCCCGTCGCTATCCTTGAGGATGGCCAGCGCCAATTCCAGCGGCAGCTTCAGGGCGTCCGGACTGTCGATGCGTTCGCCCAGGGTCAGCTTGTCGAGCACAATCTGGTTGGTGCCGTCGAGCTGGCGGTTGCGCACCTTATACTGCAAGTCCAGCGAAATCTTGCCTTCCGCCACTTTATAGCCGGCGAACTTCATCGTGTACGGCGAGGCGGACACCATGTCGACGTTCTTGAAGACCACGTTCAAGTCCGTGTTGTCGGTCGGGGCGAAGGGATTTAATTGTCCGCGCACGCGGGCCAGGCCGAATTCGTCGATGCGGCCATCGAGTTCGATCTGGCTGCGCGCATCGCGCTTCGTCGACAGGCCCGTGACGACGCCGTTCAATTCATAGATCTTCGCCGCAAACTGCGGGCGCAGGCTCAGGTCGGCAAAGTCCAGCTTGGCATTCTGCAGGCGCACGCGGCGCACGCGCACGGGGAAAGCGGCGTCCGGCGCTGCCGTAGCGGCGGGCGCGCTGGCCGCCACTGGGGCTTGCGCCGGCTCCGGCGCCTTCACCAGCAGGCGCTGCGCATTGAGGCTGCGGTCGTTTTCGATGATCAGCTGCGCATTCGGTTCGACCACGCGCAGCTCGGGGATGTCGACAAAATCGGGCCCCACGCTGGCCGTCAGCTTGTCGGTGCGCACGCTTTTCCATGACGCAAAACGCTTGCCATCCGTTTCATTGAGCACGAGGCCGGCGATATCCACGCCGCCCTCATAGCGTACCTTGGGCGCTTTCGGCGCGCCGCCGCCCGTCGTCAGGCGGCCGCTGCCGGAGAGCGAGCCGCCCGCCAGCTTCAGTTTCAGATGCTGCGCCAGCAGCGGTTGCACGGGCGCCAGGGTCAGCTGTTTCAGGTTCAGCTGCGCATCGACGGCGCCCGTGCCCGGCACGAACTTGCCGTTGGCCGTGAGCAAGCCGCCTTCGCGCAGGCCCACGCCCAGCTCGAACGGCAGCGCCTGCTTCATGTCGTTGCTGACCTTGTGCAGCGACAGCCGCGCATCCTGCAGCGTGCCCTTGATGCCCGTGCCCGCATCGTCGAAACGGGCGCCGAACTTGCTCAGTTCCACCTTGTCTACCGTCGTGGACCAGGGCGCGGATGGCGCTTCCTTGCTTGCGTCGGCTTTGCCGGAGGCAAACACGGGCAGCTTTTGCGCAATCGCAAACTCTCCCTGGCGGTTGCGCGCCAGGTCGATCTGCGCGCCGCTGGCCGTCACGGCGCCCAGGTGCACGGTATGCGCCGCCAGGTCGACCTTGCCTTCCGTAAAGCCCAATTGGGCCAGCTTGAACGGCGTTTGCGCACCGCGCTGCATGGCCAGATCGGCCAGACTGAAATTGGCGCCGTCGATGACGGTCGCCATGCCCGCTGGCCCCTGCTGCATGCCCAGCTGCAGCTGCAGTTGCAACTGTCTGGCGCTCAATTGCAGGGCAGGCGAGACGGTTTCATCGATGGCGGACACGTCCACATTGGCCAGCGCCAGCTGTTTTAAATCCACCTTCCACTTGCCAGGTTTGGCTGGCGCGGCGGTGACCGATGCTGCGGGGGCGGGATTGCCCGGCAGCACCAGGTTCGCCACGTCGATCTCGCCCTTGCTGTCGCGCCGCACGGCCACCTTGCCGCCGTACAGATTGACTTTATCCACCGTGACATTCTGGCGCGCCAGGTCCACGTTCACGCCGGCGATGCCCAGGGTGTCCAGTGATGTAAATGGCGCGCCCTTGCCGTCTTGCACCAGCGCCAGGTCGCGCAAGGCCAGGCCCGCGCCCTTGACGGTCGCTTGCAGCGTGCCGTCGGCATAGGAAAAGGCGTAGGGCAGGCGGGCCGACAGCTTGCCGCTGGTGACCGTCGCCCGCGTGTACGCCTTCAAATACGCGGCCAGGCCGGGCAGGGAAGCGTCGTTCAGTATCAACTCGCCTTCGCCCCGGATCGGGCTCAGCGAGGCCGTGCCGCGCCAGTGCAGCTTGCCGCCGCGCGCCGCGTCGGCGCTGAGGCTGTAGCTGCCGTTGGCATCGGGCAGGGTGGAGATATTGTCGAGTGTAAAGTTGATCGGCGTGAAGTTGTCCGCATAACCGGCCTTCTGGTCTTGCCAGTCCACTTTGCCTTGCTCCAGCGCAAAGTGGCCGATGACGAGGCGCGGCATGCCGCCGTCGCTCTTGTCCGGATGATTGCGTTGCCAGGTGGCCAGCACTTCGGCCAGGTTGAACTTGCCGTCCGGCGTGATGGTCAACTGCGCCTGCGGCGCCGTGATGCGGATTTCCGCCAGGCTCCAGGCGCGGCGCACGATGGATTTCCATTCGAGTTGCACGGCCAGCGCGCCGATGGACAGCAGCGGCGCGCCGCTCTGGCCACCAGCGCTGGCCGCTTCCTTGAAAGCGATCTGGTCCGCTTCCAGGCGCAAGGTGAACGGGTTGAAGCGCACGTCGGCGATGCTGGCCTGGCGCGCCAGTTCTTTTTCTGCAAATTTGGGCAGCTGGTTTTTGATGACGTAGGGTACCAGCCAGAAACCGGCCGCGCTGTAGGCGGCCAGGACGCAGCCGGTGCCGACGGCCCAGCGCTGCCAGCGTTTCCAGCGAAATGTTTTCGTCTGCACGCTTTTGTTGTCGATTGTGTTCACGAACTTACCTTTTGATCTTGTTGGGCGGCACATCCTGCACGCCGTGACTGTCAGTATGCCTCTTTGCGGCCTCGTCTGCAAAATCCAAACGTGTTCAAGTGATAACAGGCGCCAGGGTGGCCTTGTTTCTCCTGTAAAACTCACACAAACCCACTCTTACTTGATAATGATTCTCATTATCGGTATCATGCGCGCTAACCGTAAGTTTCCATCCGTACATATTTTCTCATTGAAAGCCCGATGTCATGTCTGTCGTCTCTCCCCGCACCCGCTTACTTCCAGTCGCCGCGGCCCTGTCGCTGGCCTTCGCTTCCCATGCGGCCCATGCCGCCAGCGGCCAGGACGATCTGACGGCTGGCGATGAGAAAGTCATGCAAGCCGTGCAAGTGACGGGCGCCCGCGCGCAAGGCCTGGTGCCCGTCACGACGGAGGCGGGCAGCTTTCGCGGCGCCAACATCATGGACGTGCCGTCGACCGTCAACGTGATCACGCGCGAATTGCTGGAGCAGCAAGCCGTGTCCGGCCTGTACGATGCTGTGCGCAATACGGCGGGCGTGACGCGCCAGCAAAATGGCGGCGAAACGTGGGATCAGCTGGTGATACGCGGCATCGCCGTGGAAAACCGCACGAATTACCGCCTCAACGGTTCCATGCCCATCATGAATTTCTCGCAAGTGCCCATGGAAAACAAGGAACGGGTGGAAGTGCTGAAGGGCGCCTCGGCCCTGTACTACGGTTTTACGTCGCCGGCCGGCGTCGTCAACTTCGTCACCAAGCGGGCGGGCAGCAAGCCCGTCACCAGCATGGGCTTGAGCCTCGATGACCGGGGCAGTGCCGTGGCGAATGTCGACGTGGGCCGCCGTTTCGGCGCGCAGCAGGAATTCGGCGTGCGCATCAACGCGGCCGGCGGCACCCTGGGTTCCTACCTCGATCATGTCGGCAATGGCAACCGCAGCTTTCTCTCCACGGCGCTGGACTGGCGGGTGACAAATAAACTGCTGTTGAAATCCGACCTGGAATACGACCGCCGCAAGGTGACGGAGCAGGCGGGCGTGGCCTTGCCCACCGCCGTGAAAGGCGTGATCAACCTGCCGCGCGCCGTCGATCCGCGCAACTTGATCGGCCCCGACTGGTCGAATTTCGAGGCGCAGACGAAAAACGCGCAATTGCGCGCCGACTACGCCATCACGGATGGCTGGGCCTTGACGGTGGAGGCGGGCCACTCGGAAACGGCGCGCGACCGCCGCCTGGCCATCTTCCGCCTGAATAACGCGGCGGCGCTGGCCACGGGCGCGGGCCGCATCACGGGCAATATCCAGCACAGCGTGACGGCGTCGGACTTGCTGCGCGCGGAACTGGCCGGCAACTTTAATACGGGTTTGATTGCCCATGAACTGACCCTGGGCGCCTCGCGCACGGACAAGTCGCAAGATCCTATCTACCAGAGCAACTACACGATCGCGTCGCAAAACCTGTACAGCCCCGTACCCGTGACGAATGTCGTGTTCGGTCCCAAGCCGACGGCGCCGACGACGGCTGCGCTCGAGACGCGCGACACGGGCTTGTACGCGCTCGACCGCATGGTCTTCAGCCCGCAGTGGCAAAGCGTCATCGGCGTGCGCCGCAGCAGTTATCAGAGCGACCAGGGCGCCAGCCACTACGACGTCAGCAAGACGACGCCGATGGCCTCATTGATCTACAAGGCCACGCCCGAACTGTCGTTTTACGCGTCCACGGCGCGGGGCCTGGAAGAGGGCGAGACGGGCCCGACGGGCACCGTGAACCAGGGCGTCAAGATGGCGCCCGGCGTGAGCAAGCAGAAGGAGCTCGGTGCGCGCTGGCTGACGCCGGGCGGCACCTTGCTGTCCGCCGCGCTGTTCGACATCACGCGCCCCGGCTATTACACGAATAGCAGCAACGTCTTCACGTCGGACGGCGAACAGCGCTACCGTGGCCTGGAACTCTCGACGCAAGGCAAACTGACGCGCCAGCTGTCGTGGCAAACGTCGGCCCAGTTCCTCGACCCAAGCTTTGCGCACATCAACGCCGATTACAACGGCAAGGCGCCGGAAAACGCGTCGAAACGCACGGCCAGCGCCTTCCTCGCTTACGCGTTTGACGCCGTGCCCGGCTTGTCCGTCAACGGCGGCGCGTATTACTACAGCGCCCGTCCCGTCAACGACCTGAACCAGGCCTTCCTCGGCGGCGTGAGCCTGTTCAGCGCGGGTGCCCGCTATGCGAGCACGGTCATGAACAAGGCCGTCGTGTGGCAGCTGAACGTGGAAAACACGGCCGACAAGCGCTACTGGGCCGGCGCGGGCACGCGGCTGGCGTCGGGCGCCCCGCGCGCCATCAAGCTGTCGATGAAGGTGGATTTGTAAGAACGCCTATCAAAACCTACTGCGCGTCGTGATCTGCGGCCTGCGATGCTCACTGTGCTCAAGCACAGTTCCGCTTCTCAGCCACAGCTCCCTTCCGCTCGCTACGGTTTTGTTAGGCGTTGTAAGCAAGGTTTGACTTGCACCCTGTGCGCAGGGGCCTTGCCCTGATACAATGTTGCCATGTTCATCAGCAAAGGCAAGGCCGGCATCGTCCTGTGGATCGCGTGTATCGCCATCTTCCTGGCCACGCTCGCCCCTACGGTGTCGCGCGCGCTGACGGTCGCCAGCGGCCTGGCCGTGCCCAGCCTGGAAATCTGCTCGGTGGCGGGCGGCATGCAAGCCGTGCCCGCCCGCTACGATGCGCAAGAGCCTTCCGCGCCTGAGAAATCGGGCATGCGCATGGGCGATTGCCCCTGCTGCAGCATGCATGCGGACACCTTGTCGATACCGCCCACCACCCTCGTGCTCGCTTCCGGCGAGCTCCTCACGGGCTTGCTGCCCGAGCTGTTCTACCAGTCCGCCACGCCATTGTTCGCCTGGACGCCCGTCCAGCCCCGTGGGCCTCCCGCCGCTTTCTGATCTGTCCCTTTCCCTGAACTGCCTTGCGCCGCGCGGCCATGTGCTGTGTTGCGCTTGCGCCTGTTCATCTTACCTATACAGCATCTGAAAGCAGCACCATGAAACATTTACCGTTCTTGATTTCCCTCGCCATCGCCATGCCCGCCGTGGCGCAAACCCACAATGAAGCAGGCACCACCGTTTTGCCGGAAATGAAAGTCATCGTCACGGCCATAGGCGACGGCTACCGTCCTGCCGCCGACTCGGCGCTCATGCTCTCCAGCACGCCCGGCTACAGCGTGGCGGCCGGCGGCGGCGTGTCCGGCTTGCCAGTGGTTAATGGCTTTGCCGATGACCGCCTCAAGATTCGCATCGACGGCATGGAACTGACGTCCGCCTGCGCCAATCATATGAATGCGCCGTTGTCGTACATTGATCCGCAACAAGTGCAGCGCATCCGCCTGATCGCGGGTGTGACCCCCGTCAGCGCGGGCGGCGACAGCATCGGCGGCACCATCGAGGTGCAATCGAACGCGCCCGTTTTCGCCCGGCCGGGCGCGGGCCTGCTCACGCAAGGCAGCTTTGCCGTGTCCGGGCGCAGCGTCAACAACAGCGTGGCGACCAGCGTGCACGCCACGGCCGCCAGCGACGTGCTCAGCATCGGCTACAGCGGCGCTTACACGCGCGGCCACAGCTATGAAGACGGCCACGGCAATACCGTGCTGGGCAGCATGTTTGAAAGCATCAACCAGGCCATCGTGCTGGCGGCGAAGGGCGATGGTCAGCAGCTGACCTTGCGCGCCGGCGTGCAGCACATCCCGTACCAGGGTTTCCCGAACCAGTACATGGACATGACAGACAACCATGGCCAGTTCGCCAACCTCGCTTACCAGGGCACATTTGCCTGGGGCGTGCTGGACGCACGCGCCTACTGGCAGCAGACGGACCACGAAATGGGCTTTTTCACGCCCGAGCGCAAGGGTTCGATGCCGATGATTACGCATGGCCGCAACACCGGTTATGCGCTGATGGCCAGTCTGCCGACAGGGGCTGGCGAGTTGCGCCTGGGTCAGGAGTGGCACGGTTTCCGCCTCGACGATTACTGGCCGGCCGTGCCCGGTTCCATGATGATGGGGCCGCGCACCTACCTGAACATCAATGACGGCAAGCGCGACCGCACCGTGCTGTTCGGCGAACTGGAAACGCGCCACGCTGCGCGCTGGACGAGCGTGCTGGGCGTGCGTGGCGAATCCGTGCGCATGGATGCGGGCGACGTGCAATCGTACGGCACCAACATGATGAACATGCCCGACGTGATGGCTGCCAAGGCCTTCAATGCGCGCAGCCGCAGCCAGCGCGACACGAATATCGATGCCTCCGCGCAAGCGACGTTCACGCCGGACCTTGCCAGCAGCTATGCATTCGCGCTGGCGCGCAAGGTGCGCTCGCCCAACCTGTACGAGCGCTACTCGTGGGGCCGCGGCTCGATGGCCATGACCATGACCAACTGGTTTGGCGACGGCAACGGCTATGTGGGCGATATCGACCTGAAACCCGAGACGGCGTACACGGCCGCGTTCACGGCCGACTGGCATGGCGGCGGCGAGGAGGGCTGGTTCCTGCGCGTCAATCCCTATTACAGCAAGGTCGACAATTACATCGACGTCGACGTGCTGGCGTCTTTCCACCCGTACATGAAAATGGGCGCGAACGGTAACTTGCTGCGCTTTGCCAACCACGACGCCAAATTGTACGGCGCGAATCTGGCCTGGCAGCTGCCGCTGGCCAGCAGCGCCCGCTGGGGCCGCTTCATGGCGACGGGCAATGCGGCTTACACGCGGGGAAAGCGCAGCGATGCCGGCGACCTGTACCGCATGATGCCGTTCAACGCCTTGCTGGCCGTCGAGCACAAGCTGGGCGCCTGGAGCAACCGCATCGAAACGAAGATCGTGGCCCGCAAGGACAAGGTCGACGTGCGCCGCTTCGAGCCGGAGACGGGCGGCTATGCGCTCGTCAACCTGCGCAGCAGCGTGGCGCTGAACAAGATGGCCAGCCTGAGCGCCGGTGTCAGCAACCTGTTCAACCGCGCGTATGCGGACCCGCTCGGTGGCGTGTACCTGTCGGGACTGAAGGCGAACGGCGGGGCGCTGCAAGCCTTGCCGGCCGAGGGCCGGTCGATTGATATGGGGCTGCAGCTGAAGTTCTAAGCCTGCTATCAGTGTGCGCCTTCCTGCCACCGATGCGGCAGGAAGGCGCACGCTGGCATCGCCGCATCGGTGAGCGCCATGTGGGCGTGACAATGTGCGCATGTTTCTCGACGGTAATTTGTTATGCTCTCTGGCGCCTGCTTCTGGCGTTGGCGCACATCGGTGCGATAGCGGAGGCTGAAGGCTTTATCTGCTCAAATGAAGCTGACTGAATAAAAGGTGTCCATGATCGCATTTAAAGATTTTCGTTCGACCACTGCGGGCAGTCCGCTTTCCGATGGCATGGACCGGTCGCTGGTATTGGCCAATGAATGGCTGTTAAAAACCGGCGTTCGTCCGGTCAACATCGAAACCATCACGGAAACGCGAGGCTGGACGGCGTTAGCCAAGGTTGAGCGAGGGATACGGGTTTGGTATGAAGTGGCGCCTCCTCCCTTGAAGTCCTGAGCTGTTCAGGCAGACCATTCCCCGCTCACCGGCCGCAGAGCCATCAACTTCCGCCTCCGCTCTTTTTTCGCCGTGAGCCCGTCAGCACGCGCAGCGCGGTGGCGATCGGCACCTTGTTCTTGGCCAGGTAGGCGGCGGCCGTGGCGGTATCGAGCATTTCCTGGAAAATAATGCCGACCTCGACCTTTTGGGCCGTCAAATCGTCCTGCCTTGCGCAGTCGAGGATATCCATATTCGTAGCAGTAACTTTGTCATTCTTGGAGCGCATTTTTGCCTCGGTAGAAAAGAGAAAAAATGTCTCCTTTATTTGCCTTTAAGATAACTTATTTTTGTGACTTTGTGGAAATTTTTCTTTAATCGATAGTGCCTTCAAGAATTAAATTTAGCTATGGGCCAAGGTTAGTGCCTGGGGATGAATGCGTGATAGATGACATTCCCTCATGCATTGCCTGATCAACCATCGTTTGCCAGCGGCGCCCGGATGCGCTCTAATCATGGCTTGTTCCTACACGAGGTTGCCATGCTGCCCACTCCCGCCATCGCCGCGCTGCGCGAAAAATTTCCCCTGATTGCAGAACTGATGGCCTTGCAGCCCTTGAGCTGGTTCAATCCCCGCATCGCCCCGGCGGCCGAGGGTTTGAAGGATGTGGGCTTGACGGCGGACGACGTGGCCGATGCCAGCGCGCGCCTGGCGCGCTTCGCGCCGTACCTGGCCAAGGCGTTTCCGGAAACGCAGGCCAGCGGCGGCGTCATCGAGTCGCCCGTCGTGCCGCTGCCCGCCATGCAGGCGGCCTTAGACATGACGAGCGGTCAGCTGTGGCTCAAGCAGGACAGTCATTTGCCCATTTCCGGCTCGATCAAGGCGCGCGGCGGCATCTATGAAGTGTTGAAACATGCGGAAATGCTGGCGCTGGACGCGGGCTTGCTGAAGGAGGGCGATGACTACAGCCTGCTGGCCAGCGACGCCGTGCGCGCCTTCTTTGGCCAGTATGCGATCGCCGTCGGCTCCACGGGCAACCTGGGTTTGTCGATCGGCATCATGAGCGCGCGTCTGGGCTTTCGCGCCACCGTGCACATGTCGGCCGATGCGCGGCAATGGAAGAAGGATAAATTGCGCAGCCACGGCGTCACCGTCGTCGAGTACGCGACCGACTACAGCGTGGCCGTGGAAGCGGGGCGCCAGCAGGCGGAGAACGACCCCACCTGCCACTTCGTCGACGATGAAAATTCGCACGATCTGTTCCTCGGCTATGCGGTGGCGGGCCAGCGCCTGAAAGCCCAGTTTGACGCTGCCGGCGTCGCGGTCGATGCGCATCACCCGCTGTTCGTCTACCTGCCGTGCGGCGTGGGCGGCGGTCCCGGCGGCGTGGCCTTCGGCTTGAAGCTGGCCTTTGGCGATTTTGTTCACTGCGTCTTCGTCGAGCCGACCCACTCGCCGTGCATGCTGCTGGGCGTGCACACGGGCTTGCACGAGGGAATCAGTGTGCAGGAGATCGGCATCGACAACCTGACGGCCGCCGATGGACTGGCCGTGGGACGCCCGTCCGGCTTCGTCGGGCGCGCCATGCAGCGGCTGATCGACGGCTACGCCACCGTCACCGATGAAGAACTGTACCGCTTGCTGGCGACGCTTGAGCAAACGCAAGGCTTGCGCCTGGAACCGTCCGCCGTGGCCGGTTTCGCGGGCATCCCTGCCGTGCTGGCCGCGCCGCAATACCAGGCGCAGCTGGAAACGGCCACCCACCTCGTGTGGGGTACGGGCGGCAGCATGGTGCCCGAGCAGGAAATGGCTGCCTACGTGGCGCGCGGCCGCGCCTTGCTGGCGGCCGGAGCCGCCTGATGCCGCCCGGCATGCCGCGCATGTCCACGCTGACGGCCAGCCAGTTCGCCAACCTGCACACCTTTCTCGTGGCGGCGCGCCATGCCAGCTTCGCGCTGGCCGCGCAGGAACTGGCGCTCACGCCCAGCGCCGTCAGCCACCGCATCGCGCGGCTGGAAAGCAGCCTGGGCTTGCGGCTGTTCCAGCGCCTGACGCGGCAAGTCAAACTGACGGCCGACGGCGAGCGCATCTTTGCCGCCCTGCAAATCGGCTGGGATGGCTTGCAGGCGGCGCTGGCCGGCGGCGATGCGCTGGCGGGCAGCATCACCGTGCATGCGCGCCCGTCCATCGCCCAGTGCTGGCTGGTGCCGCGCCTGGCAGGCTTCGCTGCACAGTATCCGGACGTGTCGGTCGACTTGCGCGTGGACAATGAAAGCGTGGACTTTCGCGCCGGCCAGGTCGACCTGGCCTTGCACTATGGCGACGGCCACTTTCCCGGCCTGGCATCGCGCAAGCTGATGGAGGAATGGCTGGCGCCCGCGTGCAGCCCGCACTATGCGCGCGAACACGGCTTGTTTGACGCGCCGCATCAGCTGTCCAGCGCGACGCTGCTGCACGACACCCTGGCCTGGCCCGCCTGCGCGCCCGACGCCGAGTGGCGGTTGTGGCTGGACGGGCAGGCGCCGGAGGTGACCTTGCCGGCGCGCAGCCTGCGTTTCGACCGCGCCGACCTGTGCGCGCAGGCGGCCATCCACCACGCGGGCGTGGCCATGGGCCGGCGCCAGCTGGTGCAGCCGTGGCTGGCCAGCGGGCAGCTGGTTTTGCCGTTCGGCCCTTTTAACTTGCCCAGCCCGCAGGCGTATTACCTCGTGCACAGCGCACACGCCGCGCTGCCGGCGCGCGTGCAGGCCTTGTTCGATTGGCTGCTGGGGCAGGCAATTTGATACACTGCGCCCCTTGTTGAAGCACACGCCAGAAAGAACACCCATGCAGCCCTCCCCATCGCCCCCCACCGCGCCGGCGCAATTGCGCGAGTTACGCAGCACTGCGCTGGCCTGCCTGCTGGAACCGGACCCGGCAACCAAGGTGGCGATGGTAGCCGCCATGGCCGAGGCGCCGTTGGCACTCGACGCGCAGGCGGACTTGGCGCCCACGGGCGCCGTGCCGGGCCGGCCCGAGCGTCCGGAACTGGTGCCGCCGCGCCTGGTGGGGCGGCGTTCGATGATCACGCCGGAAGGGCGCGCCATGCTGGTGCACGCGCTCGCGCATATCGAATTCAACGCGATGAATTTGGCGCTCGATGCCCTGTGGCGCTTCCCGGACCTGCCGGCCGAATACTATATGGACTGGCTGCGCGTGGCGAAGGAGGAAGCGACGCACTTTGCCATGCTGCAGGCGCACCTGCAGGTCTTGGGCCACACGTATGGCGACTTCCCCGGCCACGACAGCCTGTGGGAAATGGTCGACAAGACGCGCGGCGACGTGCTGGCGCGCATGGCGCTGGTGCCGCGCACCCTGGAAGCGCGGGGCCTCGATGCGATTCCGCCGCTGCGCGCCAAGCTGGCGCAGGCGGGCGACATGGCCGCCGCAGCCATCCTCGACATCATCTTGCGCGACGAAGTGGGGCACGTCGAGATCGGCAACCGCTGGTACGGCTATCTGTGCGGGCAGCGCGGCCTGGAGCTGCGCGCGACGTATGCGGAACTGGCGCTGCGCTACGAGGCGCCCACCCTGCGCGGCCCGTTCAACCTGGAAGCGCGGCGGCGGGCGGGGTTTTCGGAGCTGGAATTGTCCGATCTGCCCGCCTGACCATGCTTACGGATGGGCCGTGATGCTGATGTGCCAGTGGCTCAGGTGTCCCGCCTCGATGTGCACTTTTGCCGGCTTGGTCCAGGCCCCGGCGCCGGGGATATTGTCGGTAGGGGCGGCGGAAAAACGCCCGTCGACGAGGGCCCGCTTGATGAAACTGGGGCCGATGTAGATGACGCGCGTGCTGGCCTGCGCCGCTTCCAGGGCCAGCATGGCCCGGTTTGCCGCGATCCACGCCAGCAGGGCTGCCAGTTTCGGCTTTTGCGCGGGGTTGGCCACCACTTCCGCTTTTGCGTCGTTGATCAGCTGGTGAATGGCGGCGCCGTCGTTCTGGCCGCCCAGCGCGTCCGTATAGCCGCCGGCGCCGTCCGCGTAGCGCAGGTCGATCTGCTGGCCGTCGCTGTGGCCGCTGTGGCCGAGGATGGACCGGCCCGTTGCCGTCTGCGTCACGTGCTGGCCGCTGATGTCGTCGAAACGGTAAGCCTTGCCCGCCAGCCAGGCGATGGCCAGGCGCGTGGCCCACGAATCGCCGCCAGGATCGCGCGTGCCGTAGCGCCGCGCCGCCAGCGCCGCCTCGTCGTTGGCCAGGTACAGGGGGATATAGGCCGTGTCGCCCTTGAACGCCACTTGTCCCCCTTCGGCCGGGTCGGAGCTGGCATCGGTATTGTCGATGCGGCCCTTCAGGCGCACCGTGACGACGGCCTTCTTGTCGAGCTTGGCGCCGGCAAAGGCGGGCAGCACCAGGCTGGGAAATTTCACGGTGCCGGCAGTCTTGGTATTGGTCTGGGACAATAAATTCTGCGTGCTGAAGGCGGGGTCGCCGCCGCCGGACGCAATGCCGATGTTCACTTCCGTAATCGTCGCCGCCGCCGGCGTGTAGTGCAATTCCAGCGGCAAGGTGTGCGTGGCCGTGGCGTTTCCTTGCGACACGGATACATACGGTCCCGGCAGATTGCCCGTCAACTTGATCGGCTGCAACACGGGGTGGGCATCCTTGTTGGGCGAAAGGAATTTTGCCAGCGTCACCTTCAAGCCCTTGCACGCGAGGCTCAGTTCCACCGTCGTCACGGTGGCCAGAGCGCTGTCGCCGATATTCGTGGCGCTGACATTGCCGCCCAGGGTCAACGCCCCATCCTTGGTTTGCTTGCTGACATCGACGCACTCGGTCCTGACGATGGTGCCCTGCGTAAAGTGGCTCTGGTTGACGGCGCCTGCGGCGGCCAGGTTGACCCCGGGCAGCCCCGTCACGGAATAGGACCAGGTATCGTTGTACTGGCTTTGCGCCGTCGTGTAGACGGGATACTCGGCCGTGCTGACGGTGATTTTCACGCCCACGTTTTTCGTATCCTTGGGCACCGTGAAGGCGATGGGCGAGCTGATGGTCTGGTTTTGCGCGGCCGCCGTGGCCGTGAAGGTCTTGCTGTCCGCGTCATCCTGCGGCGTGACGTCGCCCGCGGCGCGATGGCTGGCGGGCACCTCGCGCGCGGGCGGCGCGGCGCCATCCTGCGTGACGCTGCCGGCGGTATAGGTCTTCGCCTCGGCGCGCAAGGCCGGGCTCGCCGCATACGGGTAGACGATGTCGACATTGACGTTGCTGCTGCTGTTGAAGACGACGGCGCTGACGCTGACCACGTTTGGATGGACGAGGTCGTTCAAGGTCAGCTGGTAGGTGTCGGGCAGCACGCCATCGAAGTGGAAGGCGCCCGTGGCGTCGACCACGGCTACCTGGCGCTGGCGGTTGTTGTAGCCGGCCAATAACATTTTCTTGCCGGCCAGTCCCGTGGCATTGCCGCCTGCGGGCGTGCGCAGCTGTCCTTGCAGCACGATGCCGGACTTGATGACGATCAAGGCATAGCTGGCCGTGAACTCGCCATCCTGCGAGACGAAATTGAGGTTCAAGTCGTAGCTGCCGTTGGGCAAGGGTGCCAGCAGTTGCTGCATGGCCGTGGCGCCGATGCTGAAGGTGCCGCTGGCCGCATCGAACGTCCAGTAGCTCTTGAGGCTGATGGCCATGCCATCCGGGCCGGACAGCAGACCGTCGCTGTCATCCTGCAGGGCCAGCGGCGGCGCGCCCACGAGGCGCAATCCCAGGCCGCCCGGCTGCAGGCGGTTGTTCGGCCCCAGCCCAGTGATGGCCAGCACGGGCGCCGCCGCGGGCACGCTGCCGTCGTCGTTCGGCTCCACATAGGTTTCCACGGCCGTCGGCAGTTCGGTCTGGATCAGCAGATCCAGGATGGTGACCTTGCCGCCCTTGCTGAGGGAAAATTGCGCATGCTGGTCGACGCCCGTGTCGCCCGGCGTGGAAAAGCGCAGGCTGCCTTCCTGCAGCAGCACGTCCGTGACGGCGCCGCTGGCCTTGACGCTGTCGGCGCCGTCGGGAAAGCCCAGCCCGGACAGCGGCAGCACGACCACTTGCGCGGGCCGCACGGGGTCGAGGGCGATGCCGGTGCTGGTGCTGAAAGTCCAGGTCAGGCCGGCGCTCTGGAAGGCGATGCTGCGCTCGATGCGCAGGGTGATGGTGTCAGCGGGCGTGACGGTGGCGCCCGCGCCGATGCTGCCGGCCTGCACGTCGCCATCGATGATGGTGCTGCCTTCTGGCGCGCTGGCCAGCACGGCTTGCACATTGCCGGCCGCCTCGCTGCCATTGTTGCGGATGTGCACGCGGTAAGTGTAGTCCCAGACCGTGCGGCTGACGCGCTGTTCAGCCACTTTATCGAGCATCGTCACTTCAAAGTCGCCGGCGGCCTGGACTGTGGCTGCCGCTGCCGCCAGCATGACCTTCGGCGCGGGCGACTGCGTGGGATCGTTGGGGCCGCCGCAGGCGCACAGGCCGAGCGCCAGGCCTGTGGCCAGCGCGGCACACGCCAGCTGCCGGCGCCGCAGGCACGCCAAGCCCAGCACGCCGGCCAGCAGCAGCCATGGCGTGGAGGGCAGGGGCACGGCGGCCGGCTGCGTGATGCCTGCCTCCAGTTCGATGAAGGAGACGGGGTCGAGGATGGAAAACGGCTGGGTGCCGGGACTGCCCGCGCCCAGGTAATCGAAGGTGACGGAAAAGCCCGTGGCCGTGGCGCCGGGGGCGATGCCGCCGGCCAGCGCCAGCGCGTCGAGGTAGCCGCTGGCGGGAATGGCGGGATCGGGCTGCACCAGCAGCACGTCCCAGCCCGGCGCCGTGGAGACGCTCTGCAGGTTGGCGAACTGGCCCACGCTGAAGAACAAGGTGAATTCCTCGATGGGCACGGCCAGAGTGGTATTGCTGACCGTGTAGTCGTAGCGCCACTGCGTGCCGCCCAGCGACGTTGCCGTGTAGCCGATGCTGGTGGCGTGCGCGGCCGACATTGCGCATAGCAGCAGCGCCAGCAGCACTTGTTTGATAAAGCTCATGATCGTTCCCCCGTTGACTGGCGCCAAGCGTGCCCAGGCGAGAGGTCAAGCAGGAAACGTTCCTGTCTGGATTATGCTGCAAAAACAAGGGCTAGTCTCGGACGGGCCGGAGCAGGTGTCAAATTTGCCGACATCGGCATTTATGGCTGAGTCTGTCAGCGCTGTCCTACCCGTCTTGTCGAAACCGTCTGATTGTATGCCTTGTGGAAACACGCGATGATCGTGTCCATGCTGCAACAGCCAACCAGTCCGACGGAGTATGCGATGCAAAAGCCAGGCCAGTCCCTTCACGTGAACAAGCCATTCCTGCTGATCTGCCTGTTCACCTTTTCGACCCTGGCGGCCACTTTGATGAATGCGGGCGAGGCGCAGAACGGCGATGCCGCGCCGGCCCCCGTGGCGCGCGAAGCGGGGCATGGCGCCTTGCCCGTGTGCCGCAGCGATGCCCTCACGCTGTCGGCCCAGTGCCAGCGCCAGCCCGCGCGCCAGGCTTGACCGCACTCTGCAGGCGCTGCTGCAGCAAGGCCAGCACGGCCGCTTCCTCCGGCGCCAGCGCCGGCAGTTCTTCCCGTAATTGCTCCTGCGCCCGCGCGCGCATGCCTTCCAATAAACTGCCCTCCAGATACGATTCCAGCACGGCCGGGTGCACATAGCACTTGCGGCAGATCGTCGGCGTGTTGCCCAGTTTTTTCGCCACGGACTCGATCGCCTGCACGATGTTTTTCTTCGCTTGCGCATCGGAATCGACCTGCTCGAACGCCTGCAGGGCCAGCGCGGCCAGCAGGGTGCCGGACCAGGTGCGGAAATCCTTGGCCGTGTAGTCTTCGCCCGTCACCTCGCGCAGATAATCGTTGACGTCGCCCGAATCGACGCCGTGGCGAGCGCCATCGTCATCGATGTATTGAAACAGTTCCTGGCCCGGCAACTCGCGCATGCGCCGCAGCACTGTGGCCAGCTTGCGGTCGCTCAGGCGGATATCGTGGCGCACGCCGCTCTTGCCCTTGAAGTGAAAGGCCACGGCGCTGCCGTCGACCTGCACGTGGCGCGTGCGCAGGGTGGTCAGGCCGAACGATTTGTTCGCGCGCGCATATTCTTCGTTGCCGATGCGCATCATCGTCAATTCCAGCAGGTGCACGATGGTGGCCAGCACTTTTTCACGTGGCAAGCCCGGCAGCTGCATGCCGCGCGCGACGGCGGCGCGGATGGCGGGCAGGGCGCGGCCAAAGCTGAGCATGCGTTCATATTTCACTTCGTCGCGCACCTGGCGCCAGCGCGCATGGTAGCGGTACTGCTTGCGGCCACGCGCATCGCGTCCCGTCGCCTGCAAATGGCCATTCGCGTGCGGGCATATCCACACGTCCGTCCAGGCGGGCGGGATGGCCAGCGCCTTGATGCGCGTCAAGGCGGCGCTATCGCGCACGATCTGGCCGTCCGCGTCGCGGTAGCGGAACTTGCCGGGCTTGCCCGATCGGGCGATGCCGTTCTGATGGTCCCCCGTGTAGCGCAGGCCGGCGGCGCGGGCCGTGGTGGTGGCAGATATTTCCATGACGATAGCTTACCTTGCAGGCCGCCCACCCGGCGCGCCATTATGCTAAGGTGCGCATTCGTAACGCCGTGCGCGGCAGACAGGAGCAGCAGATGTTTGGCAGAAAAAAGAATCTGGAAGAAGACCACGCCCCCCAGGCCGACAAGCAGTATGAAAAGAAATACACGGATGACAGCTTCTGGGACAAGGTCGTCAAGTTCGCCAAGACGGCGGGGCGCGAAGTCATCGAAAAAGCCCTGTGGCTGTACTACGCGGCCCAGCAGCCGAACACCCCGCTGTGGGCCAAGACGGCCATTTACGGCGCGCTCGGCTATTTCATTTCACCCATCGATGCGATTCCCGACATTACGCCCGTGGTCGGCTATGCGGATGACCTGGCCGTGCTGGCGGCGGCCGTCGCCACCGTCGCCACCTACATCACGGCCGAGGTCAAGGAACGGGCCGCCGAGAAACTGCGCGGCTGGTTCGGCGCCTAACCGCCGGCAGCGGGCAGACCCGGCTGGCCTTTGACGGCGTTGCGGTACCTGGCCCTGGCTTCAGCCTTCTTCACCGCCTCGGCGGCGATGTTCTGCGCCTTGATGCGGGCTTTTTCACTCTTGCTGCGCTGCTGCGCCACGTCCTTGTTGCCGATGCGGTTCGTCATGCTGGTCTCCTCGTTGATGGTCAAGTTTGACCAGCACAGCATACGTTCTTGCCCAGGCGCTACCGTGCGCCCGCTAACACAAGCGCCATGCCTACCTGGCTGGCGCGCCGCCGGCCCCGTGCGCGAGCAGGCGCAGCACGACTTCTTTCTGGAATGAACGAAACTCCTTGTCGGCGCTGACGTTCGCGAAGGCCAGCACGGCCGTCTTGCTGGCCCGGTCGACGCAGACGACGGACGCGGCCCCCGGGTCGCCGCCGCTGTGCGTGGCCAGCGCCCGGCCGTCGACGTCGCGCAGCAGCCACACCAGCGCTTGCTGCACGGATGAATCGGCGGGCACGACGGGGGCCGCTTGCGGGGCGAAAAACAGTTGCAGCGTCGCGTCTTGCAGGTAGCGGTGGCCATCGACCCGGCCGCCATTGCTGAAAATGGCCAGGAAACGGGCAAAGTCCTGCGCCGAGCTGCGCAGCAGGCCGGCCGGCCAGTCCGGATAGCCGACGGGCGGCAGCGCTTGCAGGCCCGGCTCCTTGTGCGCGTACGGCTGGGCGACGACGGCGCGCCGCGGCAAGCCGGCCAAGTTCCAGGCCGTGCTGTCCATGCCCAGCGGTTCGAACAGGTGCTCGCGCGTGTAGGCGTCGAGGCCATCGGGGTTCAAACGGCCGACCAGATAGCCGAGCAGGGCGATGCCGACATTGCTGTAGCGCCATTCCGTGCCGGGCCGGGCGGCAAACGACACATCCGCGTCATACCAGGCGCCGCCGCGCGACAGATAGCCCTTGACGAAGTCGCGCAGGGGCAGGCGCGGGTCGCCCTGGACGGCAAACGCCGTCGTCTTGTCGTACACGGCGTCGGAAATGCCCGAGGTGTGGCTGAGCAAATGACGGAAGGTGATGGGCACGTCGGGAAACTTCGGATGCATGAGCGGAAAGTCCAGGTAGGCCGCCACCTTGTCGTCGAGCTGGAAGGCGCCCTGTTCCAGCAGCATCATGACGGCCGTGGCCGTGACGAGTTTGCTGACGGAGGCGACATGGAACACCGTGTTCGCATCAGCCTTCTTGCCGGCCTGGATGTCGGCCCAGCCATAGCCGCGCGCGAAGACGGTTTGTTCGCCGCGCACCACGGCCACGCTCATGCCCGGCGTTTCCGTGCGGGCCAGGCCATCGCGCATGAAGCCGTCAAATTCCGTTTCCCACGCCAGCCTGGCCGGATCGGTGGCGCAGCCCGTTTGCAGCAGGGCCAGTGAGACGCCCAGTCCCAGCATGCTTCGTCGTTTCATTGATTCTCTCTTTTGCCATTTTTAATTATCTTAACAATATTTCCGTCCGCCATAGGGGCAATTGACAAATCATTGCTTTGCAGCAATGACAAAGGGAGCGGCGGGTGCTTGTTTGGCCAGTTACTTGCGCCAGTAGCGTTCCAGCAAAGGCTTGACCGTCAGACCGTGCACGACGATGGAGAGGATGACGACGACGAGGGTGATGTCGGCCAGTTCGCGCGCCAGGCCGCGCGGCAAGCCATGCGCGATGGCATAGCTGAGGTAGTACAGCGAGCCGATGCCGCGCACGCCGAACCAGGCGGCCAGCCCCCGCAGCCGCACGCTGGTGCCGGAAGCCAGCAAGCCGAGCATCACGCTGGCCGGACGCGCCACCAGCAGCAGGAACAGCGCCACGCTCCATGCCCGCCAGCTCCAGGCGGCGGCCGTGACGGCGCCGCCCAGCAACAGCACCAGGGTCAGTTCGGACAGGCGTTCCAGATGTTCCTTGAAGACGAGGGCTTCGCCGCTGACGGTCAGCGTCACCTCGCTGTCGTGCGGTTTGGCGGCGGACACGGCATGGGTTTCTTCCGCCTGCAGCAAGCCTTGCCGGTCTTTCGGCGCGCCGGCCAGCCGTAGTTCCGTCTGGCGCAAGGCCACGCCGGCAAAGAACACGGCCAGGAAGCCCCACGCGTGCAGCCAGGTGGACACGCCGTAGACGAGGGCGATCAGACCCAGGGCCGCCAGGTCATCGAGCACTTCATGCTTCGGCTCCTTGGCGCGCAGCTGCCAGCCCAGCCAGGCCAGCAGCGCGCCGCCGGCCGCGCCCAGGGCGATGGCGCCCGCGCTGGCCCAGAGTAAATCGCGCCACAGCCAGGTGGCGCCATGCGGCCCCAGTTCATGCAAGCCCAGCAAGCCCAGGCCCAGCATGACGAAAGGAAAACCGCTGCCATCGTTCATGCCCGCCTCGCTGGTCAGCATGAAGCGCAATTGCTCGCTGTCGCCCGCATGGCGCAGCTGCACGTCGGTGGCCAGCACAGGGTCGGTGGGTGCGAGGATGGCGCCCAGCAGGATGCCCGCGCCCAACGGCAGGTCCAGCACCAGGCAGGCAAAGGCCGCCACGAGGGCCACGGAAATGGTCATCGACAGCCACGCCAGGCGCAGCGAAGGCAGCCAGCGCGCCAGGCTGAAGGGCACGGGCATTTTGACGCCGGCGGAAAACAGGGAGATGAGGACGGCGATTTCCGTCAGGGTTTCCAGCAGGGGCGCCTGTTGCACCAGGTCGAACGAGAACAGGCCGAGGAACAGGGGGCCCAGCAGCAGGCCCACGCCCAGGTAAGCCATGGCCGAGGTCAATGGCAGGCGCGCGATGCCGTCGGCGCCCAGGCCACGCGCCAGCATCAGGCAACCGATCAGGATGAACCAGGCGGTGGTGCTCATGCTCCTATTCTAGCGGCGCATGGGCCGGGGCAGCGCGCCGCAGGTTTTGTTATGCCTTGTACAACTGCACCGTATCGTTCTGCGCCTGCATGGCGTGCAGCTCGATGGGGTCGAGCGTGGAGCGCAAGCGGGGCAGGCTGTGCGGATAATTGGTCGTGATAAAGGCCAGCATCTGCTCGCGCACGAGGCAGCGCAATTCAAACGCCGTGCCTGAATCCACCGCGCTGATCAGGAAACGCACGCGCACGGCCCGCTCGTTCGAATCCGTCGCCTGCACGGTGCAGACGCGGCCGTCCCATTGCTTGGCGGATGCGCAGATGCGCGTCAGTTCCGCCCGCAGGGGCTCGATCGGGATGCTGAAATCGAGCCACAGGAACACCGTGCCGAGGATGTCGGAGGAGGTATGCGTCCAGTTCTCGAACGGATTTTCGATGAACCATTGCAGCGGCACGATCAGCCGGCGTTCATCCCACACGCGCACGACCACGTAGGTCCCCTTGATTTCCTCCACCGTTCCCCACTCGCCATTGACGATCAGCACGTCATCGATGCGGATCGGTTGCGAAAACGCAATTTGCAGCCCTGCAATGAAATTGCCGAGCACGGGCCGGGCGGCAATACCGGCCACCAGGCCAGCCACGCCGGCCGAGGCCAGCAGGCTGGCGCCGATCTGCCTTGCGCCGGGCAAGGTCAGCAGCACGAAGGACACGCCCAGCAGGACGACGATGGCATGCGCGCTGCGCGTGAGCACGCGTGCTTGCGTGATCCGGCGCCGCGCGCGCAGGTTGTCGGCCGCATCGACGGGATTGATCTGGGAAATCGTGATGCTGAGCGACTCGATGCATTGCATGGCCAGCCAGGTCAGCGCGATGATCAGCGCCACGCTGGCCAGGTGCGACATGGCGACGAGGCCCGGCGTGTCGTCGGGCGCGCTGGCCAGCACCATGCGCAGGCCGAAGACGATCAGGCACAGCTGGCTGGCGCGGAAGGCCACGCGCGCCACGTTGCTGGCCAGCGCGTGGCCATGGGCCAGTCTTTTCAGCAAGCCGATGCCGGCCCGGTGCACGCCGATGGCGACGAGGGTGACGAGCAGGGCGGAAACGAGCACGGTCAGCGCCGAGCGCAGCGGGCCTCCCATCAGCGAGTGAAACGTGCTGAGATCCATAGGCGAAAACTCCTTATTGATAAGTGAAATGGATGTCGGAAGCGGGTATTTTACGGGCAGATGACGTCGCGGGGGCGTGCGTTGCCGTACGGATAAGACTTCGGTCAAGGCGGATACTGGAAGAAATTGCTGCGCTGCGCCATGCCACGTTGACGTTTCAATACGGAAAGCAAGCGGGCGTCGCCGCATTGGAAACATAGTCATACTTGCCATGCTTTTTGTTTTTGCAAAGGAAACCGATGATAGTACGATCACTCCGCATGTCCTTGCGCTTCATCCTGCCGCTTGCCCTCGTGCTGGGACTGTTTGCTTATATCGTGGTACCCCTGTTAGACAATATTACCCTGCGCTGGTATGTGCGCGACCTCGACAGCCGGGCTGAATTGCTCGCTGGAACCCTCCGCCCCTCGCTCACCGAATACCTGCCTGCGCAAGACGCCGCGCGCATCGGCGAACTGTTCCAGGGCGCCACGCGCGACGAACGCCTGATCGCCATCGGCTTTTGCGACAACGGGGGCCACTTGCTGTACCAGTCCGCGCAATACCCAACTTCCATCGGCTGCTGGAGCACGCCATCGACGGGCGGTTTGTACAAATCCCTGGCGCAATTGCCGCAAGGGCAAGTCCACCTGAGCGAAACGCCCGTGATGCAGGACGCCTCGCAGCTGGGCCGCCTGGTGCTGGTGCAGGACATGAGCTTTGTCGAGCGCCGCAATACCGATACCAAGCGTTTTATTTTTGCCTTCCTGGCCGTGCTGGCCGTGCTCATTTCCCTGATGACCGTGTTCGTCGCCCACCTGAGCTGGCGCGGCTGGCTGTCGGCCGTGAAGGATATTTTACGGGGCGAGTTGCTGCCGAAAAGCAATGGCGCAGTGGCCGCCGCCACGGCGCCCGCCGCCGCACCCGCGCCGCCGCCGGAAATGCAGCCGCTGATCGGCGACTTGCGCGAATTGCTGCAGGAATACCATCTGGAACGCCAGGGCGATAACGGCTGGTCGTCCGACTGGACGCCGGACAAGCTGCGCGCCTTGCTGGAGGCGGACTTGCAGGGCGACCAGGTGCTGGTCGTGTCGAACCGCGAACCGTATATCCACACGAAAGCCGATGACGGCAGCGGCGATATCCGCGTGCAGCGCCCGGCCAGCGGCCTGGTGACGGCCGTGGAAGCCGTGATGCGCGCGTGCTCCGGCACGTGGATCGCGCATGGCGCCGGTTCCGCCGACCGCGAGACGGTCGACAAGCTCGACCACGTACCCGTGCCGCCTGATAATCCCAGCTATACCTTGCGCCGCGTGTGGCTGACGGAAGAGGAAGAACAGGGCTATTATTATGGTTTTGCTAATGAAGGCATGTGGCCGCTGTGCCATATCGCCCACGTGCGCCCCGTGTTCCGCTCGTCCGACTGGGAGCAGTACGTCAAAGTCAACCGCCGCTTCGCCGATGCCGTGATCGCCGAGGCGAAGACGGACAATCCCGTCGTGCTGGTGCAGGACTATCACTTCGCCTTGCTGCCGCGCATGGTGCGCGAGGCCTTGCCGAAGGCGACGATTATTACGTTCTGGCATATCCCCTGGCCGAACTCGGAATCGTTCGGCATTTGCCCATGGCGCGAGGAAATCCTCGATGGCTTGCTGGGCAGCACGATCCTGGGTTTCCATACGCCATTCCACCGCAAGAATTTCCTCGAAACGGTGGACCGCTACCTGGAAACCCGCATCGAGCCGGAAGCGTCGACCATTTCGTATGGCGGCGAGATGACGCAAGTCGAGGATTACCCGATCTCGATCGCCTGGCCCGAGGATGACCCGGCGCAGCCCGATGTGGCCGCGTGCCGCGCGCAAATCCGTGCCGAACTGGGCGTGGCGCCTGACCACTTGCTGGGTATCGGCGTGGACCGCCTTGACTATACGAAAGGCATCGTCGAGCGCTTCCAGGCCGTCGAGCGCATGCTGGAACAGCAGCCCGGCATGGTGGGCAATTTTACGTTCGTGCAGATCGCCGCCCCCAGCCGCGCGTCGCTTGACGAATATCAAAGCTTTGACGCCAGGGTGCGCAAGATGGTCGAGCGCATCAACCGCCGCTTCGGCAGCGGCGACTACGTGCCCATCCTGCTGAAAGCGGAACACCATGGCCAGGACGATTTGCAGCGCTATTTCCGCGCCTCGGAAGTGTGCATGGTGACAAGCTTGCATGACGGCATGAATCTGGTGGCCAAGGAATTCATCGCCGCGCGCGACGATGAGCTGGGCGTGCTGGTGCTGTCGCAATTCACGGGCGCCGCGCGCGAACTGCATGAAGCGCTGATCATCAACCCGTATCACATCGAGCAGGGCGCCGACGCCCTGTACCGCGCCCTCGTGATGCCGCCCGTGGAACAGCGCGAGCGCATGAAAAGCATGCGGGCGAGAGTCAAACATTTCAACGTCTACCGCTGGGCCGGGCGCATGCTGCTGGACGCGGCCCGCTTGCGCCAGCGCGACAAGGTCATGACCAAGATCGACGCCCACAGCCGCATCAAGCGGCGCAAGGGGATGTGATGGCCGATATCCCTGACGATAGCGCAGCCCTGTTGCAGCTGCTGAGTGCGCCCGGAACAGCCGTCTTCCTCGACTTCGACGGCACCCTGGTCGACCTGGCGCCCACGCCCGACGGCGTGCGCGTGGCGCCCGGCGTCATCGAAGCGCTGGCGCTGCTGGCCGAGCGTCATGGCGGCGCGCTGGCCCTCATTTCCGGCCGTCCCATCGCGCAGATCGACGCCATGCTGGCGCCCCTGGTCTTGCCTGTTGCCGGCGTGCACGGCGTGGAGCGGCGCGGCGCCGATGGCCAGTTGCACGTGGCCGCCACGCCCGACGTGGCGCCCGTGCTGGCGCGCGCGCAATCGCTGGCGGCGATTCACCCCGGCTTGCTGGTGGAACGGAAGCGGGGCGCCGTGGCCCTGCATTATCGGCTGGCGCCCCACCTCGAGCAATTGTGCTTGCAAGAAATGACGGCCGCCGTGCAAGCGTGCCCGGGGGTATTGCTGTTGCATGGCAAAATGGTCCTGGAAGCCAAGCCGGCCGCCACCGACAAGGGCGGCGCCATCGCCGCCTTCATGCAGGAAAGCCCATTCGCCGGCCGCCGGCCTGTGTTCGCGGGCGACGACACCACCGACGAGGCAGGCTTTGCCTTTGTACAACAAGCAGGCGGGCAGGGCGTCAAAGTGGGCAGCGGCCCCAGCGCCGCCACCTTGCGCCTGGCCAGCCCCGGCGCCTTGCGCACTGCGCTGCTGGCCGCTGCCGTATCCCCGACATCGAAGGAGTAGCCCATGACGACATCCCTTGACACCCGCGCCAGCCAACCGTCCGCGCAAGCATCGCTGAACTGCGGCGTGGTGGGCAATTGCGCCTTCAACGCCCTGATCGACCAGGCGGGGCAGGTCGTCTGGTCCTGCCTGCCCCGTTTCGACGGCGATCCCGTCTTCAACCGCTTGCTGGACGACACGGAAAACGGCAGCGTGTGGGCCATCGACATCGAGGACTTTGCGCGCAGCGAGCAATTCTACGAGCCAAACACGGCCGTGCTGCGCACGCGCCTGTACGACACGCAGGGGCGCGGCGTGGAAATCACGGATTTCGCGCCCCGTTTCCTCAGCCGCGACCGCATGTTCCGCCCGCTGATGCTGATCCGCCGCGTGCGCCCGCTCGACCACGCCGTGCGCATCCGCGTACGGCTGCGCCCCCGCTACGACTGGGGCCGGCTGGCGCCGCAGATCACGCAGGGCAGCCACCACATCCGCTACGTGGGACCGGAACAGACTTTGCGCCTGAACACCGATGTGTCGCTGAACTATGTGCTGAGCGAAACGTATTTCGTGCTGGGCGGCACGGCCAACTTCCTGCTGGGCCCCGATGAAACGCTGGCCGGCGGCATCGACGAGACGGCGCGCATCTTCGAAAAGGAAACGATTAACTATTGGCGCACCTACACGCGCCGCCTGGCCGTGCCGCTGGAATGGCAGGACGTGGTCATCCGCGCCGCCA
This sequence comes from Janthinobacterium sp. HH106, assembly GCF_001758725.1. Taxonomy (NCBI): domain Bacteria; kingdom Pseudomonadati; phylum Pseudomonadota; class Betaproteobacteria; order Burkholderiales; family Oxalobacteraceae; genus Janthinobacterium; species Janthinobacterium sp. HH106. The sequence goes on from NZ_LRIC01000002.1 coordinate 297,638, forward strand.
TCACCTTGAAACTGTCTTTATATGAAGACACGGGCGCCATCATCGCCGCCATGACCACCAGCATCCCCGAAGCGCCGGGCAGCAGCCGCAACTGGGATTACCGCTATTGCTGGCTGCGCGACGCCTTCTTCGTCGTGCGGGCATTGAACAGCCTGTCCGAAGTGGGCACGATGGAAGAATATCTGCGCTGGCTGACGAATATCGTCGCCCGCTCGAAAGGCGGCCACATCCAGCCCCTGTACGGCATCGGCCTGGAAGAGCAGTTGCCCGAATCGATACTCGACCACTTGCCCGGCTACCGGGGCAACGGCCCCGTGCGCGTGGGCAACCAGGCGCAGGAACACTTCCAGCACGACGTCTACGGCAACATTGTATTAGGCGCGGCGCAGGCCTTCCTTGACCACCGATTGTTCCACCGCGCCGGCAAGGCCGAGTTTGCCGCGCTGGAAGCCGTGGGCGACCAGGCGTTCCGGCTGCATGCGGAACCGGACGCGGGCATGTGGGAGCTGCGCACGCGGGCCCGCGTCCACACATCGTCCATGCTGATGAGCTGGGCCGCCTGCGACCGCCTGGCCAAGGTCGCCCATAAACTGGGCTTGGCGGACCGCGCCGACCACTGGAACAGCCGCGCCGTGCTGATCCGAGAAAGATTACTGCGCGAAGCGTGGAGCGAGGAACGCCAGGCATTTGCCGAAAGCCTGGGCGGGCGCGACCTCGACGCCTCCGTCCTGCTGATGGCGGAAGTCAACTTCATCGACCCCATGGACCCGCGTTTCATCGCTACAGTCGACGCGCTCGAAGCATCGCTGTGCGACGGCCCCTACATGCGCCGCTATGAAGCCCCCGACGACTTCGGCAAACCCGAGACCGCCTTCAACATCTGCACCTTCTGGCGCATCGACGCCCTGGCGCGCATCGGCAGGAAAGACGAGGCGCGCAAGATCTTCGAAACCATGCTGCTGGCGCGCAACCACCTGGGCCTGCTGTCGGAAGACACGCACCCGGTGACAGGCGAAATGTGGGGCAATTTCCCGCAGACGTATTCGATGGTGGGCTTGATTAACTGTGCCGTGCGGTTGTCGGCGCCTTGGGATAGTGCGGTGTGATCGTGTGACTGATATCAGCGAGAAAGTTTTCTTTATCGGCTTAACACGGAAAGCCCTCTGAAGGATAGTGCCGTTCAGGTGAGCCTGCACGGCATTTTTTTAGGAAATTCCATTTAAAAGAGCCTGCTAGCTAGTCTGACGAGATTAGTTGTGAATGCAGTTTCGAATCCTTTCATCAAGGATTCCACTCGTCCCCCAGATCCGTGCCAAGGTCGTGTTTTACACAGGTGCGTGTCGTCGCGCTGTATGTCGCTACTATTGAAAAACAAACGCATTGTACCAAAGCAGTTGATCGAACAAGGATTACAATAGACCTTCCCACACTACCTAAATTACGAAGTTGAGATCGAACTATAAGGCCATGCCGCAGCGTTACTCTGACCGAGTCTTGGCACTACACATTAACCGAGCGACATGAACATGTCCCACAGGCCATTGCTATGAAAGTGTCCAATTCGTGCTATCAATCTTCTCTTGTTCAACTAATCATTGCAAATTTCTTATCTAGCAAATATAGTATTTAAAACTAATATGCTAAATAGGAAGAGCAAGATGGCCAGAAAAATCGAGACGGATGCAACGGAGGCATCGGATAAGTTGGTTCAAGACTTATTGGGCCGGATTCAATTGGCAACTAAGTATATGCGCGAAGGTAAAGTAACCTATCTAATCGGTAATAATGGAACTGGAAAAAGCAGCATCTTAGGTAAATTGGCAGAGCAACTTGAACACACACGTCCTCTACGTCCGGTGGCTTGCATCGCTAATTCCATTTATGATAAATTTAAATTCAGAACTGTAAATGTTGGTAACGTCCGTTATCTGGGGGCGAAAAATGCACCCAATGCAGTATTTCATTCTGCGATTGATCGACAATTAAGTCGATTAATTCTTCAGGCTATGTTGCGTGATCGAAACCTTCTTAAGAAACTGTCTAATACTGTAAAAATGGATTTCTCCTTCTCGCTTGGGAAAGATTTAAAAAGAGAAGTTGAGGAGCGTATTGATGTAAAAACTACGCGTGGCAAGGCACGTGCAGACTTGCTAACATCCACATCCTTATCTATGCTTGATCGAATTTCCAAGGGTGGGGGGCGATTCGAACGCCTGACGGTTCCTCAAATAAGAGTATTTTTACGGTATCTGGAACTCAATATTGATTTTGATCTCTATGTTCGACTACCAAGTGAACAACTGCTTCTCTTTGGATTTCTCAGTACAGGAGAACAGAACCGAACATTGTTATTCGCAAAAATATTAAGCGTGATGGAAGAAGGTGTAGTTTTTCTCATCGATGAACCAGAGATTAGCCTGCATCTTCATTGGCAGATGGGATTTCACGGCACTTTGATGTCGTTGCTTTCCGGACTTAAACGTTTTCACGCAGTGATTGCAACACATGCGCCGATCGTAATAAGTGAGGCTGCTAGGTATGATCCTCAAAGTCAGCTTAATAAAGTTGCTGTCATGCGTCATATAAGGGCTGAAGGCAAAGTCCCTGGTGAAGAAGGCCCTGGTGCAGCTCCTGTGACATGTGAATTCCATACATTCGCTGAGGTTGCCAGTCATGATCAACTTGTACTTCGTTACTTTCAGACAGCTCCATATCACGCACGCGAGGTCAGCTTGGAAATTGCCGACGCCGTTCTGAGCGCCACAGAAGATTTTGGAGGTGAAAATGAGCGAAAAGCCAAGAAAATTTTACTCGACCTTCGAGAGGCAGTTGGTCTATCCGATCAAGTCAAAAAGCAAATAGATATGGCATTAGAACTTATTGAGCATGGACTTATGATGTCTCTAAAAGGTTAAGATAAATATGAAATCTTTATGTGTGGATTCGATCCAACTTGGACATCTCGCTAAGTTGGTGATGCTTATTCGATCGGGTTCAATAAATGGTACCCAAGCATGGTCGGCCTTCTCATCACCGGAAAACTCTAAAATATTGAAGCTGCGTGATGGTACATCGCAAACATTTAAGTTTTCCTTGGCAGAAAGAAAAACATATGATTTCATTCGCGAAGTTGCGCAGAAGAAGATCTATGAAAAATATGGGCGAATATGTTCTTACTGCCGACGTCCTGTTGGGCACTATGGCTACAGCTGGCATATTGAACACGTATTACCTAAAAGTATTTATCCATCTCTTACGTTTAAACTCGCTAATCTTATACCGGCATGTGTCGATTGCAATAGATGGAAAGGAGTAAGGGTTGATAAGTATGTAAAAAATAAGAAGTTATCAATCATAAATCCGTTAGATTCTGGATTTAAATATTCCAGTCATCTTCGTTACCTTCAAATAGGTACGGAAGATATTAGTTTCGCAAAATATATCCCCAATCCTGGATCCGCTGAAGGAATGGCGACGTATAAAAATTTAAGTTTTTCAGAAATTGAAATGGCGCACGCGATAGATAGACTTGATCCCATAACATCGGCACTTCATGAAAGGTTGATACGTGCGATGTCCATTGGGCTTGCAGCTAAAGATGCTAAAAATTTCTTAAATCTACTAGGTGAGATTAAGTCCGCCATTTACAGTCGGCCGTAATTGATAAATTTTAAGTTATTTTTTGAAATTTTAACTAATTTTATGTGATGTTAAATAGATTCGTTTAGAGGTCGAGCAACCATGCGGACAGGTGTTGCATAGAGGGTGTGTCTTGCAACAATAGCGCATAAGGAGGGGCGAATGCTATTGGCGACAGCGTCAGCTCCGGTATTCTGACACGACCTCGGCTGTAACTATACCGAATAAGTTGCTCATTCACTGCGCGATCCTCCCGGCTGCGAGGTGGACGGCAACTGCCATGCTTGCTTCGCTTGGGGGCTAAGGTGCGCGCCTAAGTATGCAGATGAAATTATGGTGTATGCAGTTCCAAAACCCTTCACCCGTGATTTGACCTCGCTCTGCCACTCACTTGGCTGGCTCCCTGCGCCCATACAACCTGCACTCCGCCGCCAGCGCCAGCAAATTGGGATCACGCTCGCGGCTGCTCTGCATCAACAGGGTGATTTGCTGGTGCGAGCCGTAGCGCGCGTCGAGGGGCAGCAGTTCGATGCGCGAGCTGAAGGCGCGCACTCTGCCTGGCAGCAGGCTGTAGCCGATGCCGCCGCTCACCAGGTTGATCAGCGAGAAGATGTCGCCCACCCTCATGGCCGTGTCGGGCACGAAGCCGGCCAGCTCGAATGCGTGGTTGAAGCTTTGCGAGGTGACGAATCCCTCGTTGAGCGTGACGAATTTGTCGTCGCGCAACTGTTGCAAGTCCACCGAGGCCGCGCCCGCATAGGGCGAGGCGAGCGGCGCGGCCAGGAAGATGTCGTCTTGGAACAGGGGCACGGCCACCAGGCCCGCATGCTGTTCGTCTTCCTGCACGCCGATGATGATGGCGTCCAGCCGGCCGTCGGCCAGGCTTTGCAGCAGGTCGCGGTTCGAACCCAGGGTCAGGTCGATGTCCAGGCCCGGCCGGCGCAGTTTCAGGGCGATCACCAGCTGCGGGATGCAGTGCAGGGTCAATGAATACAGCGAACCGATCTTCAGGCGCACGGGGTTGATGCCCGACATTTCGCGCACCTTGCGCACGCCTTCCTCGCATTCGGCCAGCGCGCGCCGCGCCGACTCGGCAAAGGTGTAGGCCGTATGCAGCGGGATCAGGCTGCGGCCCTCGCGCTTGAACAGGGGGCAGCGCAAGCCGTCTTCCAGCGAGTGCAGGGCGCGGTGCACGCTGACCGTGCTCTGGCCCAGCGCATCGGCTACCCGCGCCAGGTTGTTCAATTCCATGAAGCTGAGAAAAACTTCCAGCTTTTTCAAGGTAATTTCTTCGTTGATGGCCATGCCTACCCTTTTTAACGGCAGTTCATTAACTTCAGAGTAATGAACATGCTAGCAGATTGATTGTCGCGCTGGCGCTTTCGTTCTATCGTCTGGATTCGATAGCTCATTCCGGAGGCATGATGTCAACCGCCACAGCAGCGCCAGTGCAGCGGCAAAAACAATGGGACACGCGGCGCACCGAGAAACGCCGCCGCCTCGACGCCGTGCGCGACTACGCGAGCGGCCCCGTGCTGCAACAGGGCGACATGGTCGCCGTGCTCGAAGCGCTGCTCGCGCCGGGCGACCGCGTCGTCCTCGAAGGCAATAACCAGAAGCAGGCCGACTTCCTCGCCCGCATGCTGACCCAGGTCAACCCCGACAAGATCCACCATCTGCACCTGATCATGCCCAGCGTCAGCCTGCCCGAGCACCTGGACCTGTTCGAACGGGGCATCGCCCGCAAGCTCGATTTTTCGTTTGCCGGCACGCAAAGCCTGCGCATCGCCCAGTTCCTGCAGGATGGCTTGCTCGAGGTGGGCGCCATCCACACGTATATCGAACTGTATGCGCGCCTGTTCGTCGACCTCACGCCCAACGTCGTCATGGTGGCCGGCTACATGGCCGACCGCCAGGGCAATCTGTACACGGGCCCCAGCACCGAGGACACGCCGACCCTGGTGGAATCGGCCGCCTTCCGCGACGGCATCGTCATCGCCCAGGTGAACCAGATCGTGGACGACGTCAGCGACTTGCCCCGGGTTGACGTGCCCGGCTCGTGGATCGATTTCGTCGTGCAGTCCGACAAACCGTTCTTCATCGAACCGCTGTTTACCCGCGACCCGCGCGTGATCAAGCCCGTGCACGTGCTGATGGCCATGATGGCGATCCGCGGCGTGTATGAAAAACACCAGGTGCAGTCGCTCAATCACGGCATCGGTTTCAATACGGCCGCCATCGAGCTGATTTTGCCCACGTATGGCGAGCAGCTGGGTCTGAAGGGCAAGATTTGCCGCAACTGGGTGCTGAACCCCCATCCCACCCTGATCCCCGCCATCGAAACGGGCTGGGTCGAGAGCGTGCATTGCTTCGGCGCGGAGCTGGGCATGGAAGGCTATGCGGCCGCGCGGCCCGACGTGTTCTTCACGGGCCGCGACGGCTCGATGCGCTCGAACCGCGCCCTGTGCCAGCTGGCGGGCCAGTACGCGGTCGACCTGTTCATCGGCGCCACCTTGCAGATGGATGGCCTGGGCAATTCGTCCACCGTGACGAATGGCCGCCTGGCCGGCTTCGGCGGCGCGCCCAATATGGGCCACGACCCGCATGGCCGGCGCCACCCGACGCCGGCCTGGCTCGACCTGATCGAGACGGACGACCCGCTGGCGCGCGGCAGGAAGCTGGTGGTGCAGATGGTCGAGACGTTCCAGGACGGCGGCCAGCCGACGATCGTCGAATCGCTCGATGCCGTCGCCGTGGGCCAGGCCAGCGGCATGCCGCTCGCGCCCGTGATGATCTACGGCGACGACGTCACCCACGTGCTGACGGAAGAAGGCATCGCCTACCTGTACAAGGCCCGTTCGCTCGACGAGCGCAAGGCCATGCTGGCGGCGGTCGCGGGCGTGACGCCCATCGGCCTGCGCCACGACCCGAAAACGACGGCGGCATTGCGCGCCGACGGCCTGATCGCGCTGCCCGAGGATATCGGCGTGCAGCGCGGCGCAGCGAACCGCTCGCTGCTGGCCGCGAAAAGCATCGCCGACCTGGTCGAATGGTCCGACGGCCTGTATCAACCACCCGCCAAATTCAGGAGCTGGTAATGAGCACGATGATGACGACGATGACAATGACGCCGGTGCGGGAACGCTCGTTTGCGCTGGGGCGGCAGGTGCTGCAGGCGCTGCTCGATGAAGTGACCCTGACGCCGAAACCGGGCCTGGTCGATTTGCGCAGCCGGGGCGCCCACGCGGACTTGAACTGGGCCCTGATGTGCCACTCTGCCTGCGTGCTGGAACCCGTGTTTGCCGCCATGGCCCAAGCGGCTTGGGAAAGCGGCGATGACGATGGCCTGCGCCAGCGCATCGGCGCCCTCGGCCGCGAAGGCGAGGCGTTGATGCTGGCAGCGACGGGCGGCGTGAACACGCACCGGGGCGCCATCTGGGCGCTGGGCCTGCTGGCGACGGCGGCGGCGCAGCTGGGCGCGCGCGGCGCGTCGCTGGCGCCGCACGCCGTGGCGGCGCGGGCCGGCGCGCTGGCCCGTTTGCACGATCGTGGCGCGCCTGTCGCCACCGGCAACAAGGGCGAGCTGGCGTGCCGCCAGTACCAAGTGGACGGGGCGCGCGGCCAGGCCCGCGCCGGCTTTCCCCTCGTGACGGGTGCCGGACTGGCGCAGCTGCGCGCCTCGCGGGCGCGCGGCGACAACGAGACGACAGCGCGCCTGAATGCCTTGCTGGCGATTATCAGCCAGCTGGACGACACCTGCGTGCTGTCGCGCGGGGGCGAGGCGGCCTTGCTGGACCTGCAGGCGGGAGCGGCGCGGGTGCTGGCGGCCGGCGGCGCGGCTACCAATGCCGGAACGCAGGCGCTGCTGGCGCTGGAAGCGGCGGCGCTGGCGCGCGGCGTGTCGCCGGGCGGCGCGGCCGATCTGCTGGCGGCGACCCTGTTCCTGGACAGATTACAAGAAGGAGAAGCGCATGGAGACGCGTGACTATACATTCCCCGCCGGGCAGCCGGCATCGGGGCGCGCGCTGGCCGGCGTCGTCGGTTCGGGCGACCTGGAAGTGCTGCTGCAGCCCGCCGACGATGGCGTGACCCGCATCGTCGTCAACACGTCCGTCGACGGCAAGGGCGCCGTCTGGGACGCGCTCTTGCTGCGCGTGTTCGGCGGCGAGCTGCTGCCGGCGGCGACCATCGTCATCAACGATTGCGGCGCCACGCCGGGCGTGGTGCGCATGCGCATCGAGCAAGCCTACGAAGAATTGCAAGCGGGGAGGGCGGCATGAGCACATTACAACAACTGCTTGAGCGCGACAGCTTCATCGAACGGGGGGCGCGCAGCCGCGCTAAAGCCTTGCTGGATGCGGGCAGCATGCGCGAACTGCTCGACCCGTTCTGCGGCATCGCGTCGCCGTGGCTGCCGCAGCAGGGCGTCACGGCCCAGGCGGACGACGGCGTGGTGGTGGCCAAGGGCCTGTTCGACGGCCAGCCGGCCGTGGTGCTGGCCATCGAGGGCGCCTATCAGGGCGGCAGCATGGGCGAAGTGGGCGGCGCGAAGATCGCCGGGGCGCTGGAACTGGCGGCGCGCGACAACCGCCAGGGCGTGCCGACGCGCGCCGTGATCCTGTTCGAGACGGGCGGCGTGCGCCTGCAGGAAGCCAACCTGGGCCTGGCGGCCATTGCCGACATCCATGCCGCCATCGTCGACCTGCGCCGCTACCAGCCCGTCATCGGCATCACGGCCGGCACGGTGGGCTGCTACGGCGGCATGTCGATCGCTGCGGGCTTGTGCAGCTATTTAGTAGTGACGCGTGAAGCGCGACTGGGTCTCAATGGCCCCGCCGTGATCGAGCAGGAGGCGGGCGTGGACGAATTCGACTCGCGCAGCAAGCCATTTATATGGAGCCTGACGGGCGGCGAACAGCGTTTTAAGAGCGGCCTGGCCGACGCCTATGTGGAAGACGATACGGCGCAGATGCGCGCCATGGTGGCCGAGCTGTTCGCGCGCGGCGTGCCGGATCGGCACCGCAGCGACCAGGCGGAAAGCTACCTGGCGCGCCTGGCCGATGTCGACGCGGCCGTGCAAGCCACGCCGGAAGCCGTGCGTTTGATCTACAGCAAAGGAGCCGCAGCATGAACGCCATCACCGATACGAGCCGCGGCGCCGTCTGGCTGGCGGCCCTGACGCACAACGCCGCGCCGCTGGACGGCTATCCGCCTTCCGTGCGCGTGGTCGACGCGCCGCTGGCCGGCGCACCGGCGCGCTATCTGGCCGTGCTGCCCGACCCGGACAACCGTTTTATGCGCGCCCGCACGGGTGAAATCGGCCTGGTCGAGGCGTGGCAGCTGGCGCGCGCCGTGCAGCAGGTGGTTGTTGAAGACCGCGACTTGGCCGTCAAGCGGCCGTTTGTTGCCGTCATCGACGTGGCCAGCCAGGCGTATGGCCGGCGCGAAGAGGCGTACGGCATCCACCAGGCGCTGGCCGGCGCGGCGGGGGCTTACGCCGAGGCGCGCCTGGCCGGCCATCCCGTCATCGGCCTGATCGTCGGCAAGGCCATGTCGGGCGCGTTCCTGGCGCACGGCTACCAGTCCAACCGCCTGATCGCGCTCGACGATCCGCAAGTGATGGTGCACGCGATGGGCAAGGCCTCGGCCGCGCGCATCACCTTGCGCACGGTGGCAGCGCTCGAAGCGCTGGCCGCGACGATTCCACCGATGGCTTATGACGTCAAGAATTACGCGACCCTGGGCCTGCTGTGGCAAACCTTGCAGGTGGCGCAGCCCGACCATCCTTCGCCGCAGGACACGGCTGCCGTCGATGCCTGCCTGCAGGCGGCCCTGGCCGACATCCGCGCCGATCCGGAAAGGGACCTTTCCAGCCGCCTGGGCGCGCCGCAGCGCCAGGCGTCGGCAAAAGTCAGGGAGGTGCTACGGCAGCAGTGGTAAGTGAAATAACAGAGAAGACAGCAAGTCATTCCTATTCCAATAACGGAGACAATCATGATCATTTACGGAACCGCACTGCTGGCCCTGTGCCATTTGCTCGGCATCTTCCTGGGCGACCTGCTCGGGCAGCTGATGGGCGTCAAGACCAACGTGGGCGGGGTGGGCATCGCCATGCTGCTGCTGATCTGCGCCCGGCTCTATATGCAGCGCCGCGCATGGCTGCCGCAGATGACGGAGCGGGGCGTCGAATACTGGGGCGCCATGTATATTCCCGTGGTGGTGGCCATGGCGGCGCAGCAGGACGTGGTCGCGGCGCTGCGCGGCGGGCCGGTGGCCGTCCTCGCCGCCATCGGTTCCGTGCTCGTTTGCGGCGCCGTGATTTCGTTGATTAACCGCTCGGAAAGCCCTGCTGCCATCGCTGCCGCTGAAGCTGACCGCGTGCAAGCCGACTCGATGTTGATGAAGGAGCACCGTCATGCTTGAGCTCTTTGAAAAAGCCGCCATCCACAATGGCCTGGTGACGGCCTTCGCCTTTGTCGGCCTGATCATGCTGGTCTCGATGGCGCTGTCGAAATACCTGACCTTCGGCCGCGTGCACGGCTCGGCCATCGCCATCGTGATCGGCCTGGGGCTCGCTTACTGGGGCGGCGTGCATAGCGGCGGCCACAAGGGCCTGGCCGATTTGTCGCTGTTCGGCGGCATCGGCCTGATGGGCGGCGCCATGCTGCGCGACTTCGCCATCGTCGCCACCGCCTTCGAAGTGCAGGCGACCGAGGCGCGCAAGGCGGGCCTGATCGGCCTCGTGGCGCTGCTGCTGGGCGTGGTGCTGCCGTTTCTCGTCGGCGCCGGCGTCGCTTACGCGTTTGGCTATTCGGACGCCGTCAGCATGACCACCATCGGCGCCGGCGCCGTCACCTACATCGTAGGCCCCGTCACGGGCGCGGCCATCGGCGCCAGCTCGGACGTCATGGCCCTCAGTATCGCGGCAGGCCTCATCAAGGCCATCCTCGTGATGGTGGGCACGCCCGTCGCGGCGCGCTTCCTGCGTCTAAAAACGCCCCGTTCGGCGATGGTCTTCGGCGGCCTGGTCGGCACCGTCAGCGGCGTGTCGGCGGGCCTGGCCGCCACCGACCGCAAACTGGTGCCGTATGGCGCGCTGGTGGCCACGTTTCACACGGGCCTGGGCTGTCTGCTGGGACCTTCGCTGCTGTTCTTTGCCGTCAAGGCGGTGGTGGCCTGATGGAAGCCTGGCGCGCGCATGATTTGCTGTGGGTGTCCGGCTTGTCGGACGGCGCATCCTTGCCCGCCTGGCTTGATGCCGCGTGGCTGGCCGCCGCGCCGCTGGTGGTGCGGCGCGCCAGCACCGTGCCAGGGCGCATCCCCGTCGGTGTGCGCGGCATGCTGCGCAGCGAGCGGCAGGCGTGCGAAGTGGACGTTGCCGCCGTCGTGCGCCGCGTGACGCCGGAAACGGTGGCGAGGATGCCGCTGCCTGATTTTTCCTGCGCCGCGCTGGACGCATTGCGGCTGGTGGCGCCGCTGCTCGACGCCACGGGCTGGGCCTGGGGCCCGACGGGCGGCGTGGGTTTCGCCCTGGCCAGCGGCTTGCCCGTGCTGCGGGCCGACAGCGATCTCGATCTCGTGCTGCGCATGGCCGCGCCGCCGGACGCCGCGCAGGCCGAGGCCCTGCGCGCCATCGCCGCCAAGGTCACGGCGTGCCGGCTGGACCTGCAGATCGACACGGGCCATGGCGGCTTTGCGTATGCCGAGTGGGCGGCGGGGCGGGGCCGGGTCTTGCTGAAGACGGATCGCGGTCCCGTGCTGACGGCCACGCCATGGGAGCCGGCATGAGCGTGCTGTTTACCTTTCCCGGCCAGGGCGCCCAGACTCCGGGCATGCTGCACGCGCTGCCCGACGACGCGGCGGTGGCCGATACCTTGGCCGAGGCGGCTGAAGTGCTGGGCCACGATCCCTTGAAGCTGGACACGGCTTGCGCGCTGGCGTCGACGCGGGCCGTGCAACTGTGCTTGCTGATCGCGGGCGTGGCCATGGCGCGCTCCTTGCGCGCGCGCGGGGCGCCGCCCGACATGGTGGCCGGCTTTTCCATCGGCGAGTATGCGGCGGCCGTCGTCGCCGGCGCGCTCGATTACGGCGATGCCGTGCGCCTGGTGGCGCTGCGCGGACAGTTGATGGAGCAGGCGTATCCCACCGGTTACGGCATGGCGGCCATCATCGGCCTGGATCTGGCGCAACTCGAACCCTTGCTGGCCCGGGTGCACGGCGCCGCCACGCCCGTGTATATCGCCAACCTGAATGCGCCGCGCCAGATCGCCATTGCCGGCAGCGAACCTGCCTTGGAGGCCGTGATGGCGCTGGCCCTGGCGCACGGCGCCGGCAAGGCCAAGCGCCTGGCCGTCAGCGTGCCGTCGCACTGCCCGCTGCTGGAAGGCGCCGCGCTGGACTTGCGCGCGGCTTTCGACGGCGTGGCCATGCGCCGGCCGTCGCTCGTCTACCTGAGCAGCAGTGCGGCGCGCGCGCTGTTCGACCCGGCCCGCATCCGCGACAGCCTGGCCGCCAACATGGCCCAGCGCGTGCAATGGGCCGCCACGGCGCGCCTGGCGTGGGAACGGGGCGCCCGGCTGGCGCTGGAAATGCCGCCCGGCAGCGTGCTGACGCGCCTGACGGCGCCTGACTTCACGGATGGCGTGGCCGTCTGCTGCGACGGCAACCGGGGCGACAACCTGCTGGCGCTGGTGGGGCGGGAGCGCAACGGCAGCGTGCCTTAAAGCCTGGCGCTCAGGCCAACTTGGAAGCCACGGCCCGGCAAGGGCGCGATGTATTTCAGTGGAGAGTTGTGCGGCCTGGCATCGACATCGAGCAGGTTGCTGCCGCTGATGAACACCTCGACGCTGGCAAACGGCGAATCCGGCACCTGCAGTGCGCGGCTTACCTGGAAGTTCACCATGGTGTAGCCGTCGAGCGGCACTTCCTCGCTGACGCTCTTGCCCAGGTACTTCTGCTTGTCGTAGCGGGTGCCTGACAACCGCGTCTTCCAGCCCTGGTTTTCCCACTGCAGATTGGCGCCGTAGCGGTTGGTGGGCATGTTGGGCAGGTAGGCGCCGTCATTGTGCGCGCGCAGCTTGTCGGGATAGTCCGCCTTGTTCTTGACCAGGTCAGCAAATGCGGAGAGGTTCAGCTTGCCGTAGGCGCCGAGTTGAACGGTCTGTGAGGCATCGATCTCGAATCCCCGGACCGTCGTATCGGTCTGCTTCCAGTATTTTAATGGCAGGCGATTGGCCATCTGGGCGCCCGAATGGCCAAGGTAGAGATAGTTCTCGTATTTCATGACGTAGCCCGTCGCGGACAGCTGGAAGCCGCGATTGGCGAACAAACCGGTCAGTTCCGTATTCCTCGCGCGCTCGGCCTTCAAGTCCTGGTTTCCCTCTTCCTGGGTCATGATCGAATAGTGGCGGTTGCTCGCATACAACTCATTGACGTCGGGCGCTCTTTCCGACGCCGAGTAGCGCAGCTTTGCGCCGAACAGCTGGCCAAGCCTGGTTGAAGCGCCCAGGCTGTAGCTGTTCAGGCTGAACGACTTGTCGTCGAGTGTGGAGTTGCTCGCATTCCTCGACGTCCTGAATCCGCTCTTGCGGATATCGTGCTCCACGTTTTCATGGCGAAAGCCCGCATCGAAGGTGGCCCAGTCGAATTCCAGGTTTTGCTTGACGAACAGGGCGCGGCTGAGCGTGCTTGCGTCGGGCAGGTACAGCTGCGTCCCGCTGCCGGTGATATCCCTGGCCTTGTAGCTGAGGCCAAGCAAGCCGCTCAAGGGACCGGCGCGCCGCTGCGCCAGCAGGAGCTCGGCTTGATTCGTGTCAAACCGGTAGTCATTCGCCTTGGCGGCACCGAGGCGTTCTCCCGACGTATTGTTCAGGCGGGACACGCGCAGTTGTGCGCTTTCAATGTAAGCGACGGGGTCGCGCAGATGCGCTTCCAGCGCATATTTATCCTGCTTGATGATCACGCCGACGGGCAGCCCCTCGTCATAGTTCGCCCCGAACGACTTGTTTTCCATGGAAAAGCCCGGCACGCCATATTCGCTTTCCTTCGAATCGAGGCTGACGGCCACGTAGCCGCGATCGAAAAAGTAGGTGCTGCCGACGCCAAAGTGGGCATTGCTGGCGTGGCTGTTGCCCAGGGTGCCGTGGTAATCGGGCGTCACGTCCTTGTTGATCTTGTTCTGGGTCATCGATGGCGTGCCCGGCACGTAGGCGGGGTTGGCCGGATTGACGTAGGTCTTGCGTTGCCAGACGGAGGTCGGCTGATTGGTATAGAAGGAAAAATCGCCGTCCGCCCAGTCCGGATTTTCCTTCATGAACTGGTCGATAAACGGCTGCGACGCCTTGTTGTAGACTTGCTGGATCCGCGCTTCCTTCTGGCAACTGTCGGCCAGAAAGGTATTCACGCCGCCCTTCGCGGGGAACAGCTGGCTGTTGCACACGCCTGCCTTGCTGTTGCCGGGAATATCGTAATGGCCGATCTTCTGGAATGACAGCTGCAGATTCGTCGAAAAGCGCTGCCCGTCGTTGAAGTTCGCGCGCAAGCCTTGCGCGTTCGCATCATTGAAGCCCTTGCGCAGCACCAGTTCCACATCCTTCCGCGTGCTCTCCATCTTGCGGGAAACGAGGCCGGAATCGACGTCGACGCTGCCGCCGATCGCATTGCCGCCGAAACGCACGCTATCGGATGATTTGTTGACGGTGACGCTGCGCGCAAACAGGGGATCGAACGGGATGTCGATGTCGCCGCTGAGCGCATTCATGCCGAGGATGGACTGGCCGTCTTCGAGGATCTGCACGCGGCTGCCGCTCAGGCTGCGGATCACCGGTGCGCCCGCATTCGGCCCGAAGGCGCTGCTTTGCACGCCCGAGACATGCTCGAGCATGCCGCCCAGCGTCCTGTTCTGGGCTTGCGTATTCTCGACCAGAACGACGCTGTCGATGTTTGAAGGCTTGTCTGCCCGGACCTTGATGGTTTGCAGGGTGACGTCGTCTGCCGCATAAGCGAGTGGGGCGGTGGACAGCATGGCAGCTGCGAATACGTGATGGCGCATGGATCTCTCTAAAAAGGCGGAATGGGGTGCTGGCGCGGGATGCAGGCGCAGCGCGATGGTATAGATGCAATCGAGTTGCAATAATAGCCGGCACGCCATGCTAATGCAAGTAAACTGCATTTGAGGGTTTGGGATGTCTGGCGCACGGCAAGCGCGCAGCGCAGACGGCCGGCATGTGCCGGCGACTGTGGTGCAAAGTGCTGAGGTGCGAGGGGCGTTGCGCGTTGCACATGATCGTGCCGGTGGCAATGCGTGCGGCGCAGGCTGAGTCAGTCCGCCTGCGCCCTATGGGGCGCTACTTGAGGCGGGTGTCAGCGGCTTTTCGCCTGCAGCCGGCGCGCGCGGCGCTTTCTTTCCCAGATGACGATGCCCGTCACGGACAGCATGGCGACCATCAGCCCCATGCAGGACATCAAAATACGCCCCGGCAAGCCGAGGATGCGGCCCGAGTGGAGGGGAAATTGCAGTTGCACGAAGACGTCGGCGGCCGTGCCTTCCCAGGGTTTGTGCTGGCCGATGATGCTGCCGTCCATGCCGTCGACGTACAGGTTCGACAAGCCCATGCCGGCCGTGCCGAACTCGTCGGCCGGGTCGAAGAACGAGACGTTGTAGAACGAATAATTGCCGCCATAATAAATGCCGCCGATGGGCGCCGTGATGCCGCGCTGCACGGCTTGCTTTTTCGCAATGTCCACCGCCTGCTCGAAGCCGATCACGGGCGTGATGTAACTGCCGTACGGCGCCGGCGTCTGCGTTTCATACGGTCCCGGCGTGGTGGTGGAGACGAGCGACATGACGGGGTAAAACACTTCGCGGTACAGGTTCAGCGAGAACGACGTGAACGCGACGACGATGATGACGGCCCACACCCACAGGCCGCCCGCGCGGTGCAGATCGAAATTGAGCTTGTAGCCGCCGGCCGCCCAGCGCACCACCCACGACGGTTTCCAGCGTTGCCACCAGCTGGCGGCGTCGCGGTGGCGCGGCGCTTCGTCCGGGGCGCGCTGGCGCAAACGGCGCGGCGTGGTCAGATACAAGGCCACCATGCTGTCGAGCAGCCAGATGAGGGCCACGCTCCCCATCAGCCAGTAACCCCAGCGGTCCGTGCCCCAGAAGGCGGGCACGTGCAGGCTGTAGTGCAGATGGCGCAAGAACGGCATCAGGCTGCGGCGCGACAGGGAAATGGCCGTCGAATCGCGCGTGCCCGTGATCTGCGCCGTGACGGGGTCGATGTAGACGGTGTTGTAGCCGAGCACGAACGGTTTGCCCGTGGCCGTATCGGTCAATGGGCGCACCATGAAGGCGGCCGCATGGCCTTCTTCCAGGCCCAGGGTCATGTAATTGACTTCCACGCGCGGGTCGGCGGCGGCCACCTTGTGCGCCAGCGCAAACGGCGCCTGCAGGGGGCCGCGGCCCGGGGTGTCCATGATGTCGGCGTTGAGCCATTCATCGAGTTCATGGTCCCACGACGTGACGGCGCCCGTGAGTCCCGCGACGATGAGGAAGAGGGCGATGGTCAGGCCGGCCCAGCGGTGTATGACAGTCCAGAAAGCGCGCATGCGGTACAAACCTTCAACATGAAACCGGCTTGTTGCCGCCAGCAGGCGCCAGAGCGGCGCACAGGAAAACGCCAGGCATACGCCTGGTAGTCTGATAATGGGAATCGTTCTCATTATCCGCCGTGGCCAGGCGTTTGTCCAGCGCCAATGGTGTTGCCCAAGGTCAAATCGCGCATGTTAAGATGCTAGCAATAAATTAATTTACATTCCACATGGAAATATCCAAGGCTGAAGCGGCATGCGTATAGAAGATCGGAACAATGTCCGCGTAAGCGAACGCAGCGGTGCATCGCAGGCGGGCGCGGCAGCCACCATGGTGTTCATGCACGGTTTTGGCTGCGACCAGACCATGTGGCGCTATCTGGAGCCGCTGTTCCGTCCCCGCTACCGCACGGTGCTGTTCGACCTCGTCGGCAGCGGCGCTTCGGACCTGGGCGCCTATGATTTCGATCGCTATGCGCGGCTCGACGCGCATGGCGCCGATTTGTGCCAGATCATCCATGCCGTCGGCGGCGGCCCCGTCATTTGCGTGGGCCATTCCGTCAGCGCCATGAGCGCCTTGCTGGCCAGCATCGCCGAGCCGGAGCTGTTCGCCGCGCAAGTCATGCTGGCGCCGTCGCCGTGCTATGTCGACGATGCGGCGGCCGGCTACCGGGGCGGCTTCAGCCGTGCCGATATCGACGACTTGCTCGATGCCATGGACAGCAATTACCTGGGCTGGTCCGCCGGCATGGCGCCGGCCATCATGGGCGCGCCCGGCCAGCCGGCGCTGGGCGAGGACCTGGCAAGCAGCTTTTGCCGCACCGACCCCGCCATCGCCCGGCATTTCGCGCAAGCGACGTTTTTGTCCGATCACCGCGCCAGCTTGCCGCACAACCGCACGCCGGCCCTGATCGTGCAATGCAGCGACGACTTCATCGCGCCGCCGCCCGTGGGCGTGTACTTGCGCGAAACGCTGCCGCACAGCAGTCTGCACGTGGTCGAGAATGCGGGCCATTGCCCGCACATGAGCGTGCCCGACGCCAGCTACCGCGCCATCCGTCACTTTCTCGACGGCCTGCACCTGTAATGCGGGACGCGATGCCTTCCTTGCCTGATACCGGTACCTTGTTCCAGCATGCGGCCTGCGGCTTGCTGCTGTGCACAGCCGACGGGACCATCGTGCAGGCGAACGCCACCTTTTGCGGCTGGCTCGGTTATGGTGCCGGGGAATTGCTCGGGAAAAAGAAACTGCAGGACTTGCTGACCATCGGCGGGCGCGTGTTCCATCAGACGCACTGGCTGCCGCTGATGCAGGTGCAGGGCAGCGTGTCGGAAATCCTGCTCGACATGCGCCAGCGCCATGGGCAATCCATCCCCATGCTGTTCAATGCCGTGCGGCGCGTGCACGAGGGCGTGCGTTATGACGAGATCGCCGTCTTTGTCGCCAGCGACCGCCGCAAATACGAGCAGCAGCTGCAGCTGGCGCGCAAGGACGCAGGCGAGCTCAACGACCAGTTGGCGGCCGCCGACCGGCGCAAGGACGAGTTCCTGGCGACCCTGGCGCACGAGTTGCGCAATCCGCTGGCGCCGATCCGCAACGTGCTGGAAGTGCTGCGCCTGGCGCAGCTGGACGATCCGCAGCTGCGTTGGGCCCGCGACGTGCTGGGGCGGCAAGTGGGGCACATGACGCACTTGGTCGACGATCTGATGGAAGTGTCGCGCATCACGCGGGGGCGCCTGGAATTGCGCCGCGCCAGCGTGGAGCTGGCGCCCGTGGTGGAAGCGGCCCTGCACGGCGTGGCGGAGCTGGCGGCGCAGTCGGGTCACAAGGTGCACGTGGAGCAATGGCCGCAGCCGATCTGGCTCGACGCCGACGCCACGCGCCTGGGGCAGATGATCGCCAACCTGCTGACCAATGCCGTCAAGTACACGCCCGCCAACGGCGTCATCGGGCTGGAAGTGGCCTGCACGGAAAGCGACGTGCACATTACCGTGCGCGATTCGGGCATCGGCATTGCGCCCGAGCACCTGGACACCGTCTTCGACATGTTTTCGCAGCTGGAGCCGGCCCTGTCGCGCGCGCAGGGCGGCCTGGGCATTGGCCTGTCGCTCGTGCGGGGCCTGGCCGAATTGCATGGCGGCAGCATCAGCGCCCGCAGCGATGGCGTGGGGCAGGGCAGCACGTTCGAACTGCGCCTGCCGCTGCCCGCCGTGCCCCTGCAGGCGCCGCCCGAGCCCAATCGACGCTTGCTGGCCGGCACGCGCGAGGGCAAGGTGCTGGTCATCGACGACAGCGCCGACGCGGCCGAAAGCCTGGCGCTGGCGCTCGACATCCTCGGTTATGAAGTGCGCACGGCCTACGATGGCGCGGCCGGCATGGCGGCCGCGCAAGCTTTTATGCCGCGCGTGATCCTGCTCGACATCGGCTTGCCGCACATGAATGGCTACGACGTGGCGCGGCTGCTGCGCAGCGAGCCCTGCGGTCAGAACGCCATCCTCGTGGCCGTCACGGGCTGGGGCCAGGACAAGGATCGCCAGATGGCGTCCGACGCGGGCTTCGATCTGCACCTGACCAAGCCTGTGGATTTTTATGAGCTTGATGCGGTGCTGCAAAAGATGCTGCAGGCGCAGTGAGGGACATATGCTGTGTCAACAATCATCGCGCAGCGTGATCCAGGAAGAATGGCATCTGCCTGACTTGCTGGATGGCGCCCGCGCGCTGCACGATGCCTTGCTCGATTATGCAGGCGATGGCGTGTATGCCGACCTGCTCCTTCCCTGGTTGCGCGACAATCCGCAGGTACTGGGCTGGCTGCGTTCATTTTCGAAAAGGCAAGGAAATCCTGTTCCGCCAGCGAGCAGGGAGGAATTGTGGGTATTGCACGCGCTCAGCCGCATAGGCCAGCTGCTGCTCTTGCCCTTGCAACAGGGGCGCGGCAATGGGGAAGGCTGGGCCGGACCGCCGCTGTCGCTCCCCGAGTATGAGGCTTTCGTCGAGGCGCTGGGCATGACGGTGCTGCGCCCGGCGCAATTTTCGCCTTTTTATCACGAGATAGTCGAGCTGCAGCCCGCTGGGTCTGCGCATGCGCGCGCCGCGATCTTGGCATGGCGATGGCCGTGCGTGATGCTCGGCAACATGCTGTTTTCGCGTGGCGGCGTCGATGTCTGCGCTGGCAAGACAATTTTCAAGCCCGGCATCGCCGACGCATCGACGCTGTACTGGACTGACCGCCGCAAGGGACGCCCTGTCAACGACCTGTCGCATGGATGGGGTGCTAATTCGCAATGGCGCACGTCTTTCCGCCGCGACTACGTCGTCGGCGATACGCGACTTTACAATGTGGATGGCAAGTATGATCTGGCGACGAAAGGGACCGATACGGCAGATGACGGCCGGTTTCCGGTGCTGACCCTGGCGGAAAGAATTGAGCTGCTGACGCAGCGATGCCTGGTCAGCAGCACGAAGGCCCATGATGAGCTGTGGCCCTATGACGACTGCTGGCGCGACTCGGCAGACAACGGCGGCGTGCGGGAGCGGTGGCCGCGCTGGCTGTCAGCCTTGCGCGGCAGCGGCAGGCGGGGAACAAATGCGTGAAACCGCGATACGGGATGCAAGCGAACTCCACCCGGTGTCGGCATGACAATCACCGGTATTGAATGGAAAAACATGGAACAACTGACAGAATTGGAAATCGCATTTTTTCAACTGCACATGGGTTTTGGTCCGGCGGACCGCTGTGTCGACTGGGCCGTGGAGCGTTTGCGCCTGGATGAGGAAGGCGACGACCTCGAGGTCGTGCTGCTGGCCAGCGCCCGCGGCCGCGATGAGGTGCTGCACTTGGGCGAGGCCATCATCGAGCGCTACCGGGGTGTGCAGCGTCTCAGTGACCAGTTTCTGGCGGGAAAATTCATCGTCGAATTGCGCGCCGCCTATCTGTCGGGCAGGGAAAGCGTGGCGTCGCTCGACGCCATCCTGACACGCCTGTACCCGGCGCTTCGCTATCCCGACTGGCTGGTCATGCTGAGCCGCAATTGCGAGTATGCGACGGACGTGGCCGACTTTGAGCAGCCGTTCGAGCGGGAGTTCGATTACGTTGCGGGCTTATGGTCCGAGGCCGGTAGTGCTGCCGAGTTTGAGCAGCGATATTCCCGCGAGACGTCGAACCGGCACGATGTGAGCGCTACCTGATGCAGAACCCACGATGAAGAAAATCGATATCTTTGTCTGTTCCGATGCCGAGATGCGCGCATGTGCCAGCTGGCACGTTTCCCGTCACCGGCATCACCTTGCCCGGCGAGCTGGATTTTATGTCACTTGGGCAATTGTTGACGCAGTCGACAGCGCCTGCTCTCCGGCCTGCGCCGATGCAGGGCCGGGAACTTTACGTGTTTACGGACGCCATGGCGCAGGCGATCGGGGGCGTGGCGGCCGACGACTTGTCGGATATCGCCGTGGCGTGGTCGAAGACGGCTCCTTGGGCCGGTGCGGATATCAATCCCTTCGACCTGGCGGGATTTCTCATGGAGCTGCAGTCGGCCTGGCATCAATCCGTGACACCGGACAAGGCGCTGTTTGCGTGGATCGACGCGTAATGTCGGCATACTCATGGCGGGTGATCGCTATCGTATAATTTGCGCAATTCTTTTCGCTGGGAATAATGTGCAACACAAAACGATAGGCTTGATCGGCGGCATCGGCTGGGCTTCCACCCTGGAATATTATCGCTTGCTTAATGAAATGCTGGTGGCGCGCCTCGGCCCCGCGCATAGCGCGCGCATCATGCTGGTCAGCATCGACCAGGCCGATTTCGTCGCGCACGCGGCGCAGCCCGATTCCCGCGCCATCGAGCAATTTCTCGTCGCGGAAGGGCAACGCCTGCAAGGCATGGGCGCGGATTTCTTCCTGCTGTGCGCAAACGGCGCCCACCGTTTCGCCCCGGCCGTCGTGCCGCGCATCGGCTTGCCTTTTATCAGCATCGTCGAGGAAACGGCGAAGCGGGTGCGGCAGTCGGGTGTGCGCAAGGTTGGCTTGCTGGGCGTCAAGCAAACGATGGCGGGCCGCTTTTATCACGATGCGCTGGAGCAGCAGGGCATCGCGACGGCGACGCCCGACGCGGCCGACCAGGATATCCTGCACGATATTATCTACACGGAACTGGTGCAGAATATCTTTACCGATGCGAGCCGGAACATTTTCCTGGAGATCATCGAGAAACTGCGGCGGCAAGGCGCGCAGGGCGTGATTTTGGGCTGCACGGAGATTCCGCTGCTGATCCAGCCCGGCGATATCGACTTGCCGCTATTTAATACCACAGCCATTCATTGCGAGGCGGCGGTGGCGTTTGCCGTCGAAGACTAGCCGCTTGCATGTGCGCGGCGCCCGCAGGGGGCTGCCGCTCATTTCACACCATCAAGCCGGCTGCACACCGCCCACATTCCGGCTGCGATTTTCCACCAGCACGGAAATGCCGAGCACGACGATGCCGCCGCAGGCCAGCATGGCGCCCACCCAGCCCGTCGAGCGCAAGCCCATGCCCATGGCGATGGCGATGCCGCCGGCCCAGGCGCCCAGGGCGTTGGCGATGTTGAAGGCGGAATGGTTGAGGGCGGCGGCCACCGTTTGCGCGTCGCCGGCCACGTCCATCAGGCGCGTCTGCACGGCCGGGGCGACGGCGATGCCGGCGCCGATGGCGAACAGGTTGATCGCCGTCAACCAGACATTGCTGCTGGTATAAGTAAACGCGGCCAGCGCGGCCACGTTCCACAGCAGCACGCCGAAGATGGTCCACAGGCGCGAGCGGTCGGCCAGCCAGCCGCCGATCAGGTTGCCCACCGTCATGCCCACGCCGATGATGGCCAGCAGGATCGAGATGACGAGGGGCGAGACTTTCGTGATTTCCAGCAAGGTTGGCGTAATAAACGTGTAGACGGCAAACATGCCGCCGAAGCCGATCGCCACCATCAGCAGGGTCAGCCACACTTGCAGGCGGCGGAACACGCCCAGTTCGCGGCGCGGGCTGGAATCGCCGGCGGCGACCATCGGCACGAAGATGCGCACCATCAGCATGGTCAGCAAACCCAGCGCGGCGACCAGCAAAAAGGCCGAGCGCCAGCCCAGGGTCTGGCCGATATAGGTGGCCAGCGGCACGCCGAAGATATTTGCGACCGTGAGGCCCATCAGCACGCGGGCAACGGCCTGGCCGCGCCGGTCCGGTTCGGCCAGCGCGGCCGCCACCAAGGCTGCCACGCCGAAATACGCGCCATGCGGGATGCCGGCGACGAAGCGGGCGACGACCAGCAAGCCGTAGTTGGGGGCGATGGCGCTGAGCAGGTTGCCGCCGGCGAACATCAGCATCAAACAGATCAGCATCAGCCGGCGCGGCATGCGCGCCAGGAAGATCGTGATCAGGGGCGCGCCGATGACCACGCCCAGCGCGTAGGCGCTGATCATGTGGCTCATCTGGGGCAATGTCGTGCCCAGGTCGTCGGCCACCACGGGAAGGATGCTCATGGAGGCGAATTCGCCCGTGCCGATGGCGAGGCCGCCGATGGCCAGGGCCAGGTCGGCATAGCCAGCGCCAAAAGGCGCGGTGACGCGCGGAATCAATGGGTCTACGGAGGCGTGCATGTTCTTGTTGTTTGGGTAAAGAATGACAGGGTGGAGAGGGCGCGCTGTGGCCCGGCCGGAAGTGGCAATGCGCCACCAGAGTCGACGGCTGGCCGGTATTTTCGGGCTATAACAACTGCCCAAGGACAACATTGTAAAAGATTCGGGCAAGCTCTGCTGGGCGGCGGCTAAAATCTGCTGCACTGCACACAACAGCGATGGCGCTTGTTGTTAACGATAACACGGAATGCGCGCGATTCCGCCACAGGGCAGGCGAAGAAAACCTGGCTGTGGCGGAAATGGTCTTACTTCGCCAACGTTTGCTGCAGCGCTTCCAGTCCCGCCACGTAGATCCCGTGGAACAAGTCGGTTACTTCCTGCTCGCTCGCGCCCACGGGCGTGAAGCGGCCCGACCAGGTGACCCGCGCGCCAGCGCCGCCTGCCAGGGGTTCGACTTGCAGGGTGGACAGATAATCGCTGGCGGGAAACGGCGCCTGCAGGATGGAATAGCTGTAGCTGCGCGCCGTGTTGTCGTACGCTTCCAGTTGCTCGACGATGACGTCGCCGGCCGGATTGGCCAAGTGGCGGATGCGGCCCCCGTCGCTCAAGGTGCTGCTGGGAATGTAGGGCAGCCAGTCGGGCAGCGAGTCGAAGCCGCCGATCAGTTGCCAGACCTTTTCCGGTGTGGCGGCGATGTCGATGGAGGTGGTGGTATGGGCCATGGTGCGTTCCTTGTATCTATTAGTTGGAGCCGGTTGGCAGCGGAGCATGGGCGGCTACCAGCTGTTCGGCGCGCATGTCGTGCCAGAACGCGGCGGGGATGACGCTGTGCAATGCTTGCTGATCTTCGGCCAGGCGTTCGGGACGGCTGGCGCCCGGAATCACGGCGGCCACGGCCGGATTGGCCAATGAAAACTGCAGGGCGGCCGCCTTCACGCTGACGCCATGGCGCGCGGCAATCGCCTTGATGCGTTCGACCTTGGCGATGATGGCGGGCGAGGCCTTCTGGTATTCGAAGTGCGCGCCGCCGGCCAGGATGCCTGAGCTGTAGGGGCCGCCCACGACGATGTCGACGTTCTGGCTTGCCGCGGCCGGCATCAGCCGCTGCAGCGCCCGTTCATGGTCGAGCATGGTGTAGCGCCCGGCCAGCAGGAAGGCATCGGGCTGCGCTTCGCTTAAATCGAGGGTCAGTTCCAGCGGTTCCACCTTGTTCACGCCCACGCCCCAGGCCTTGATGACGCCTTCTTCGCGCAAGCGGGTCAGCACGCGGAAGGCGCCCGTGCGGGCAATCTCGAATTGCGCCAGCCAGTTGTCGCCATGGAAGTCTTGCGCAATGTCATGCACCCAGACGATGTCGAGGCGGTCCGTGTCCAGGCGCTTGAGGCTGTCTTCGATCGAGCGCAGGGTGGCGTCGGCCGAATAGTCGTCGACGATTTTGTTCTTGCGGCCGAATTCGAACAAGCCGCCTTTTTCGCCCAGTTCGCGGGCAGCCGGGTCTTCCAGTTCGTCGAGGATGAGGCGGCCGACCTTGGTGCTGAGCACGTAATCGTCGCGGCGGCGCTGCTTCAGGGCGGCGCCCAGGCGCAGCTCGGCCAGGCCGGCGCCGTAGAACGGGGCCGTATCGAAATAGCGGATGCCTGATTCCCAGGCGGCGTCAACGGTGGCCAGCGCTTCTGCTTCGGGAATGTTGCGGAACATATTGCCCAGCGGCGCCGTGCCGAAGCCCAGTTTGCCTGTCAGTAAGTGTTTGATCGTCATGGTGTTTTTCCTTCAATGAGTGAGTCAATGGAGACAGAATAGCTGGACAAGTTAAGCCTGTCCAAGACATAATTTGCGTAACTTGAGTCCTGAAAGGTCTGACATGTTGGACATACGCCAATTGCAATATTTCATCGCCGTCGCCGAGGAAGAACATGTGGGACGGGCCGCCGAGCGCCTGCATATTTCCCAATCGCCGCTGAGCCGGCAAATCGCCCAGCTCGAAGAGAAGCTGGGCCTGACCTTGTTCGAGCGCAGCGCCCAGCGCATCCGCCTGACGCGCGACGGCCATACCTTCCTGGCCGAAGCGCGCGCTTTTATTACCCACGGGAACCGGCTGGAAGCGCTGGCCAAGCGCCTGGGGCGCGGGGATGAAGGGGGCTTGTGCATCGGCTACATCGAAAACGCCATGCATGCGGGCGTCTTGCCGGACGGCTTGCGCACCTTGCGCGCCACGCGGCCGCAAGTGCACGTCGCCCTGTATAACCTGCATTCGGCCGAGCAGATCGAGGGCTTGCGCCAGCGCAGCCTCGACATCGCCTTGCTGTGCGAACCGCCGTTGCCGAACGACCCGGACCTCGATTGCGCGCAGGTGCTGAGCGACCCCATGCTGCTGGCAATGCCTGAAACGCATCCACTGGCAGGCAAGGCCGAGCTGACCCCGACCGACCTGGCGGGCCAGGAGTGGATTGCCGTGCTGCACAAGGAAAGCGTGCTGAAACACGATAACTTCATCGCCGCCTGCGCGCGCGCCGGTTTTACGCCCGATATCCGCATGGAAGCAACGGAGCCGCTGACGGCGCTGGGCCTGGTGGCGGCGGGCCTGGGCATGGCCATGATCCAGCACAGCCTGCGCCAGCACGCGCCGGCCGGCGTCGTCGTGCGCGAGCTGCCGTGGTTCAGCTACCGCACGCCATTGTGGCTGGCCTGGCACAAGGTGAATTTGCGCCCGCTGGTGGGGATCTTCCGTGCAACCTTGCTGGAACAAGCCAGCGGTGTGGCCATGGCGGGGCAAAAAGACGTATAAATAAGGCAATCATCTGTCGGGAGGATTGCCATGTTCGATCTGGAGGTGCCGGTGTGGGAACTGGTGGTGCGCGCCGTCATCGTCTACCTTGCCTTGCTGCTGATGGTGCGCATGACGGGCAAGCGGACGGTGGGGCAATTCACGCCGTTCGACTTGCTGGTGGTCATGTTACTGAGCGAAGCCGTATCGAATGCCTTGTCCGGTGGCGACGATTCCGTTCCCGCCGGCCTGGTGCTGGCCTTGACCCTGATCTGCCTCAACATGCTGATTGCGTGGATCACCTCGCGCAGCCGCAAGCTCGCCGAGCTGGTCGATGGCACGCCCGTGCTGCTAGGCCGCGATGGCGTGATTTTCGATGATGTCGTCAAGAAATGCAGGGTGGCGGGCGGCGATGTCGAGCAAGCGCTGCGCGAGGCCGATTGTCCCTTGCCGGACATGAAATGCGCGTTCCTGGAAGCGGACGGCAAGATCACCATTCTGCAAAAATAGCCGCGGCGGCCAGCCACGCCTATATTTTCTTGCTGCGTTTTAAGTGCAGGGGCAGCAGCCACCACATACAGACGATCAGCGTGCCCATCAGGATGCTGGCGACGATGCCGGGCAGGTGGCCAAAGACTTCCGACATCACCAGATTGGTGCCCAGAATAAACGCCAGCGCGAGCGAAAAGGCGCCGCACATCATGATGCGGTCAGCCACGCGCTTGAAGCGTTCGCGGTCTTGCAGGGGGCGCATCACGCGGTGCTGGATGGCTGGCGCGCTGAGCAGTACCAGACTGGTCATGGAGAGGAAAAACGTCAGCAGGAAGACGACCTTTTCCGTCTGCACGATCTTCGCGAAGCCGCCGTTGAAGGGCAGGATGATGAGGAAGGCCGTCAGCATCTGCGCGCCCGGCAAGAGGATGCGCAACTCGCTGAGCAGATCGGACAGGTCGCCGTCGTCGCTTGGCTGGTCATCGTCTTGCTGCTGTCGCGCGTGTGGCATGGGGTGGTCCTTGAGGTAGTGATGGGACCAGTCTACGCGCAGGCGCCCAGGCTGACTGTGGGCGCGCGCACCTTCAGAAGCATTGCGCGATGTGTTGGCGCAAGCGCCACAGCGGTGTCGAGACGATGGCCGTGGCGCTGTGCGAGGCGTCATGGCCGCAATGGCCGCAGCTGTGGCGGCGGTGCGGCGCCAGCGCGAAGCTGCCCAGGTCCAGGTGCGGATGGCCGCAGCGGGCGCAGTCGCTGCAGTCCAGCGGCATGCCTGCCTGCAAGGCGGCGGCGTAGGCTTGCGCGGCGGGCGGCGTGAGGTTCAGCTGGACCATGTCGGGCGGGAACAGGCCGGGCAGGGCGCGGCAATCGATGGCCAGCGCGGCCGCGTCGCGCGCCAGCAGGCTGCCGCCATCATTGGCCAGGGCGCGCAGTTGCAGCAAGCCATCGGGGGACAGGCGCAAGGTGGTGGCGTGAAAGCGGCCGGGGTCGAACAGTTCCGGATACAGCACATAGCCCATGGGGCTGGCGTGCTGGCGGCAGCGCATCTGCCGCGTCGCCTGCCAGTCGGCCAGGTCGGCCTTGGCGCCCCAGTAGCACTGGTGCGTGCGGCACCAGTGGCGCGCCGCGCCATTGCGAAATTTTCCAGCCGGCAGCAGGTCGCACAGCACGATGGCATCGCAGCCCGCGCCGGCGCGAAAGTGCCCGGTGATGTGCTGCGTGGTGACGGCGAGATGGCCCGTGCTCGCTTGCAGGGGCCAGCAGATGCCGGGCAGGGTCAGCGGCGTGGGCAAGCGCGCCTCCGCGCGGCGACCGGCTTGCCAGCCGCCATGGCGTAAAAAAGCCCGCCGGCTGGGGCGGGCCGTGCTGACGGGAATGCCTGCGGCATGGCCCGGTTTATTCTTCCGTATCGGCCAGGGTGACGATGGCGCGCGCCCACTTCGAGTATTTCAGGTTCGCCAGATCGCGCACGGTCTTGATATTGAACGCCTGCTTGAGCAGTTCCGCATCC
Source organism: Janthinobacterium sp. HH106 (assembly GCF_001758725.1). NCBI lineage: Bacteria > Pseudomonadati > Pseudomonadota > Betaproteobacteria > Burkholderiales > Oxalobacteraceae > Janthinobacterium > Janthinobacterium sp. HH106. Next base: position 325,241 of record NZ_LRIC01000002.1, read on the forward strand.
TTCTCGCTCACGCCTTGCAGCGCATCGACGGGGGCATCGGCAATTTCCTTGAACGTCTTTTTTTCGTAGGCTTTGTCTACCGCTTTATTGATGTTCATGTGTTGATACTCCTCAGTAAGTAGGAAAATTAATTCTACACGGTTTTGTAACTCGTCAATTTACGCTTGCATGTTGTGCCGAACTAAATATGATGGAGGTGGGTGAGGCTGCGGCCGAGCCTGGTTTTGTTCCGCCTGTTAAATTGTAATTATAGCATTTGAATTATGTATAGTATAATTGTTGCGTGTGTCGGCGACTATGCGCCGGCCTTACCGGATGCCGCTGTATGCGGCACCAATTGACAGCGTTCAGGAGAATACGATGAGTTTGCTAGATCAACTTGCAGGACAGGCGATGAGCGCTTTGGGCAACAAGGGTGCGGACGGCGAAGCCTCGTCGGGACTGATGGCCAGCGTGATGGACCTGGTCAACCAGCATGGCGGTTTGCCCGGCCTGCTGCAGAAATTCCAGGAAAGCGGCCTGGGCGACCAAGTGGCCAGCTGGATCGGCACCGGCGCCAATGCGCCCGTCTCCGGCGATCAGATCAAGGATGCGCTGGGCGCCGACACGATCACCGAGATCGCTGCAAAAGCGGGCGTCGCCCCGGACGCGGCCTCGGGCGGCCTGGCCGCCTTGCTGCCCCAGCTGATCGACAAGCTGACGCCGAACGGTCAAGTACCTGAAGGCAATGACCTGGTCAGCCAGGGCTTGAATATGCTCAAGGGCAAGATCTTCGGTTGAGCAGCCAATGCCACAACAAAAAACCTCGCAGCGATGCGAGGTTTTTTTATGTGCAAGGTTTTGTGTGCGAACTATGAACGTCTGAAAAACGCCCAGGGCTAGGCGCCGCCCCGAAGACAGTACGCGAGTACGGCGAGGGGCAGGCAACAACGCCATGGGCGTTTTTCAGGCGGCGGCCATCATGCCGAAGTGGGGAGGCGCGCCGGTCAGCCTGGCCGTACTCCCCTCGACCAGATAGGAACAATAGCGGCGCCGCTCGGCGATGCCGCCGCGCCGCTCCATCAGCTCGCCCAGCATGGCGACGGCATCGGCGGCCATCTTTTGCACGGGCTGGCGCAGGGTGGTGATGTCGTAGCTGAGCCAGCCCGATGCTTCCAGCGCGTCGAAGCCGGCCACGGACATTTGCAGCGGCACCTGGATGCCCATCTGGTGGCGTGCCGTGTCCAGGCAGCCGATGGCCATGATGTCGTTGCCGCAAATGACGGCGTCCGGCACGCGTCCCAGGCGGTCGATGACTTTGCGCAAACCATGGCCGCCGCTGGCGTAATCGTAGTTGCCGCTGACGACGATGGGCGCGGGCAAGCCCAGTGTGAACAGCCGGTCCAGCACGCCGGCCTTGCGCTCCTGCGCGACGGCCGAGTCGCCGGGGCCGTCGATGACGGCGAACTGGCGGTGGCCCGCCTCGGCCAAGCGCGAGACGAGCAGGCGCGCCGCTTCGCCCTGGTCGCACAGCACCGCGTGCACGGCGTGTTCGCGCGGGCTGCGGTTGAACAGCACCAGCGGCACGTCGCGCCGGCCGAATTCGGCCATCTGCTCGTCCGACAGGCAGGCGGCCACGACGGCGCCATCGACCTGGTATTGCCACACGTCGCTCAAGACCTTGCCGATGTCCGCTTCGCGCTCCAGGGTAAACAGCAATAAACGCTTGCCCTGGCGGGCGATTTGCTGGCTCAGGTCGGACAACACTTGCGGATAGTACAGATTGGCCAGGTTGGAAATGATGACGGCCACCAGATTCGAGCGCCGCGTGATCAGGCTGCGCGCGGCCGCGTTGGGAATGTAGTCGAGGCTGATGGCCGCCTGCATGACCTTGGCATGCGTGGCGGGCGAGACGCTGGCGCCCGGCTTGAAGCAGCGCGACACGGCCGATTGCGACACGCCGGCCAGCAGGGCCACGTCATACGAGGTCACGCGCCGTCCGGCACCGGGTATGGCGCGGGCAGTGGTGCCGGGTGTCCGGGCTACAGTATTCTTTTTTCGCATATTGGTCTGGCAAGCAACCTGTCTCAAAGTATTCCTGCAGGCCCGGCCGCTTGTGGCGGCCTGGGCGGGAAAAATGAGCATAGCGAAAATATTTCCATGTGGCAAGACTGTTTTCTTATCCATGTTGCAAATAATTTGATTGAATGGCAAGTGGTATCCATGCCCTTCCATGGTCATGGTCGCAGGGGCCGCTGCCATAGGGGCGGAGGCGTCCCGTCGGGTCCCGGCATCAATTTTCCAACAGGAGCTTTTGCGTGGGGCCCGTACCGAATGCAAAGCAAGCTTGGGATGTTCACCGGGCTGAACGGGTTTTTCTGGTGCAATGGCCTGCCTTCTGATAACATAACGCCCCTTTATTCAGGGAAGGGTCGACATGGCCAATGCTTGCGGCGTCGATTTCGGCACGTCAAATTCCACGGTAGGCTGGGCGCGTCCCGGGCAGAGCACCATGCTTGGCCTGGAAGATGGCAAGACGACCTTACCGTCCGTTGTCTTCTTCAATGCGGAAGACGAGGAAGTCAGTTTTGGCCGCGCGGCGCTGGCCGGCTATCTGGCCGGTTACGAGGGGCGTCTGATGCGCTCGCTGAAAAGCTTGCTGGGCACGAGCCTCATCGATGGCCAGACGGAAGTGGGTGGCCGCGCCTTGCCGTTCCGCATGTTGCTGGCGCAATTCATCGGCGAAGTGAAACGCCGTGCCGAGCAGTCCGCCGGCCGCGAATTCACGTCCGCCGTGTTCGGCCGTCCCGTCTTCTTTATCGACGATAATGCGCAGGCCGACCAGCTGGCGCAGGATACCCTGGCCGAAGTGGCCCGCTCCGTCGGTTTCAAGGACGTCGCCTTCCAGTTCGAGCCGATCGCCGCCGCCTTCGACTACGAGTCGCAAATCGACAAGGAAGAGCTGGTGCTGATCGCCGACATCGGCGGCGGTACTTCCGACTTTTCGCTCGTACGCCTGTCGCCGGAACGGGCGAAAAAGATGGAACGGCGCGACGATATCCTCGCCACGGGCGGCGTGCACATCGGCGGCACGGACTTCGATAAATACCTGAGCCTGTCCTCCGTCATGCCCTTGCTCGGCTATGGCAGCCGCCTGCACAACAATAGCGAAGTGCCGTCCAGCTATTATTTCAACCTGGCAACCTGGCACACGATCAACCTGGCCTACACGAAGAAGATCTGGGTACAGCTGGCCGACGTGTGCCGCGATGCACGCGAGCAAGACAAAGTGAAACGGCTGCAAACGCTGATCGACGAGCGCGCCGGCCACTGGCTGGCCATGAAAGTGGAAGAGGGCAAGATCGCCCTGTCCGACGCGGCCGAAGTACAGCTGGAGCTGGACCGTTTGTCGCCCGCGCAAAGCCTGTTGCTCAAACGTACGCAATTCGACGACGCCATCGGCCACCTGTGCGGCTCCGTGGAAGAAACCGTGCTGCGGCTGCTGCGCGACGCGGGCGTGGCGCCGGACGCCGTCGACACCGTGTTCTTCACGGGCGGCTCGAGCGGCGTGCGCTTGTTGCGCGAAAAGATCGCCGCCCTGGTGCCGGCCGCGCGCAAGGTCGAGGGCGATTTGTTCGGCAGCATCGGTGCGGGCCTCGCGCTGGACGCGGTACGTAAATTTGGTTGATAAAATGTGCATGGCGGCGTTGCCGCGTCTTGCCGTACTAGTGTACTGTCTGCGACGCGGCGCCTTGCCTTGCGCATTTTATCGATACACCCACTGTTGCACCCACGAAAGAGCGTCCCATGCATGTGTTTGACAAACCGATCGTCATGATCGACTTCGAGACGACCGGCTTGTCGCCCGACATGGGCGAACGCATCACGGAAGTGGCGGCGCTGCGCATCGAGGGCGGGCGGATCACGGACCGCTATGTGACCTTAATCAATTGCCATGCGCGCATTCCCGCGTTCATCACAGGCTTGACGGGCATCACGCAGGCCATGGTGGACAAGGCGCCGCCCGTGGCCGAGGTGGTGCCGCAATTACTGGACTTTATCGGCAGCGACGCCTTGTCGGCGCACAATGCCAGCTTCGATGAAAAATTCCTGCGCGCCGAAAGCGCCAGGCTGAACCTGACGCCCGCGCACCAGTCGCTCGTGTGTTCCTTGAAACTGTCGCGCCGCGTGTTTCCCGGCATGGCCAGCTACAAGCTGGGCTTGCTGTCGAGCCAGCTGGGTATCGCCTTCAAGAGCGCCGCCCACAGGGCCGAGTCCGATGCGGAAGTGGCGGCGCAAGTGCTGATCCATATCGGCCGCCACTTGCGCAGCAGCTACGGTATCGCCGATGTCGATGCCGACCTGCTGGTGTCGCTGAACAAGCTGGCCGCCGCCAAGGTGCCGCAATTCCTGCAAAAGCATCCATCGCGCCGCTGAGCGCCTTAGCCTGTCTAAGCAGGCTCATCAAAACGATATAATTTTGTTATTTCCTTTGAGCCTGCTCAAGTCCTTCGCCCGCATCGAATTTAAAATTTAAGCAACACACGATTTCGCCGCCCTGGGCCGCCGTTTTGCGCGTGCTGCCGGCAAGCGCAATGTGGATGGGGGCGCACATGGACAAGCACCATACTGCCAGAGATAGCCACGAAGCATATATCTGGTTCCGCACGGCTGCCGAGCAGGGCAATGCGTACGCCCAGTTCAATCTGGGATTGATGTACAAGAAGGGCGAAGGCGTGGCGCAGGACGATGCGCGCGCCTTTGTCTGGCTGCGCCTGGCCGCGCTGCAAGGGCTGGCTTTCGCGCAGAACCATCTGGGCGCCCTGTATTACCACGGCCGCGGCGTGGCGCAGAGCGATGCAGACGCTGTGCTGTGGTTTCGCCGCGCGGCTGCCCAGGGCGATGCCTCGGCCCAGCAAAACCTGGGGCAGATGTACCGCAAGGGGCGCGGCGTGCTGCAGAGCGACGAGCTGGCCCTGGCGTGGTTCTACCGCGCTTCCGAGCAGGGCGTGGCCAGTGCGCAATCCTTGCTGGGCGAAGCGTATGCGCAGGGGCTGGGAGCGAAAAAAAACGATGCGCTGGCCCTGGCCTGGTTCCGCAAGGCGGCCTTGCAGGGCGATGCCCAGGCGCAGCTGAACCTGGGGCTCGTCTACAAACGCGGGCAAGGCGTGGCGCAAAGCGATGCCCAGGCGCTGGCCTGGTTCCGCCAGGCCGCCGCCCAGGGCTTGGCCGTGGCGCAGCGGCAACTCGGCGTGGCATATGCGGAAGGCCTGGGCGTGGCGCCCGACCAGCTGCGCGCCTATGCCTGGCTGCAGCGGGCGGCTGAACAGGATGACGCCGACGCCCAGTTCAACCTGGGCCTGATGCTGGCGCGCGGCCAGGGCGTGGACAAGGACGAGGCGCGCGCCGTCGTCTGGTACAGGCGTGCCGCCCTGCAAGGCCATTGCATGGCGCAATACAATCTGGGTGGCATGTTTGCCGGCGGGCGCGGCGTTGCCCGCGATTTGCGCCAGGCGCTGGACTGGTATGCGAAGGCGGCGGCCCAAGGCGCGTCGAATGCGCAATTCAACCTGGGCGTGATGTATGCCAACGGCCAGGGCGTGGAGCGTGACGAGGTGTGCGCCGTGCGCTGGTACCGCACGGCTGCCGAGCAGGGCGATGCCAGCGCGCAAAATAACCTGGGCGTCATGTATGCGAATGGTCATGGCGTGCCGCAAGACGATGGCCTGGCCGTGCATTGGTATGCGCGCGCGGCGGGCCAGGGCCATGCGCTGGCGCAGTACAACCTGGGCGGCATGTACAACGGCGGGCGCGGCGTGGAGAAGGATCGCGTCTGCGGCTATATGTGGCTGGCGCTGGCGGCCGAGGGGGGCGATAGCGGGGCGGTCAGGGCCAGGGAAGCGGCTGCCACCAGGCTGGCGCCGGCGCAGCTGCAGGAGGCGCAGCAGCGCGTGCGGCAATGGCATCAGGTGCGCTCGCCGCCGTTGCCGCCGGTCGACTGACGCGCCGGCGCCGTGCGCGCAGCGATGCGCGCTGCATGCGATAATTGCCCAAGAGCATGCCGCGAAGGCGGCGCGGTTTTCGGCAAAGTGAAAGGTGGAGCATGGTAAGGCAGGCAGGTGAGGATGCATCCGAGCAAAAAGTTATCGACGACATCGCCACGCATGGCTGGCATGGCGTCCATATCGGTCCCGATGAAGAGGGGCCCGGCTATGCGTTCACGATAGGCGCCGGCCACAGCTTCGGCCAGCCTGAATTGCTGATCATGGGCTTGCCGCGCGCCATGGCCCACCAGATACTCGACGTGGCGCTCGATGCCGTGCGCAGCGGCGCCATCACGGATTTCACGGCCACCACGGACGCCTTGCTCGAAGGCCATCCCTGCGCCTTCGTGCGCGTGCCCGTCGAGCAATACCGCAACTACGTCGGCTATGCGCGCTGGTATTACCAGGGCGATGATTTTACCTTGTACCAGATCGTCTGGCCGTCGCGTGATGGCCATTTTCCGTGGCAGGCGCAAGCGAGCGCGCAGTACGTGGAGAGCCAGCCCCTGTTGGGGCCGGCGCCGCTGGCCGCATGACGGCAGGCACCTCCGTCCGCATTCTGACCGGCACGGCGACCTTGTGCGTGTTCGACCCGGCCCTCCTGCGCCACAAGCTCGACGATGACTGCGACTGGTGGAGCCTCCCCAGCGCGGAACTGGCGGCCGTGAATGCGGGGCAGGCGGCGTTTTTCAACGTGGGCGGCGACGGCGCGTATGACATGGTTTTGCACGGGGAACTTGCCGAGCCGCATGCGAGCGTGCACCTGGTTGTGGCCTCGGGCCGCGTCTTCATCGGCGCCGGGGAAGACGTCACGGGCGGCGGCCTGGAACCGGACACGGCATACGGCGGCCTGTTCGTGGACGTGCCCGTGGGCAGCTACCGCGTGCAGGCACGCCGCGATGGCGCGCGCATCAGCCTGGCATTCGTGCCCGATGCGCGCAGCAGCAATGCGTTTGCCGACCTCGTGCGTATTTGATGCGCCGTTGCACCTTGGCTAGGCGTCCATGCGGGCCACGGCCGCGCCTTGCCGCCGGTCCAGGAACAGGCTGTTGCCGTGGATTTTCTTCGCCTGTTTCTTCGCTTCCGCCGCCTGGGTGGCGATCTGATGGTGCGTGTAATACTGGTGCGCCTCGACCTTGATCGCGCCCAGCGACAGGCTGATCAAGGAATAAAACACTTTTTTGCCTTGCCGGTCTTCGCTGATGTAGCCGCCCCGTTCGCAGTCGCTGGTGCTGTAGTAGGCGGGGATGGCGGCCGCGAAGTCGTCCAGCATGGCCTGGCAGCGCGTTTCCCAGTCTTCGCTCTGGAACAGGATCATGAAATCGTCGCCGCCGATGTGGCCGATGAAGTCGCGGTTCGGGTCGCAATGGCTGCTGAGAATTTCTCCCGTCAGCTGGATCACGTCGTCGCCCTTGCGGTAGCCGTACACATCGTTGAAGGGCTTGAAGTGGTCGAGGTCGCAATAGCAGACCCAGAAGCGGCTGCCGCTGTGCAATAAGCGGTCGATATGTTCGTTGATGGGCACGTTGCCGGGCAGTTGCGTCAGCGGGTTGGCGTACCGGGCCGCATTGATCTGCATCTGCGTGATTTCGCGCATCAGGTCGTGGCCCGTGCCCATGCCCAGGTAGCGGCCGTGTTCGGTAATGATGAAGCCGTTGAACAGGTGGTGAGCATCAGACTGCACCATGGTGTAGCTGAGTTCTTGCAAGCTCGTCTCGTGGTCGGCGATCAGGGGCGTGGCATCCATGAACAGGCTGCATGATTTCTTGCCGTACAGTTCGCGCTGGTAGGGGCGGGCGAAGTGGTCGATCATTTCGAAGCGGCTGATCAGGCCCAGCGGCACGCCGTCGTCGACGACGGGGATGATCATCAGCTTCGGTTCTTTCAGGAAGATGTCGTAGACCTCGTTATTATTGAACTGCGGCGAGACGGCCGCCACCTTGTTCAGCAGCTTGCGGATGCTGGCGCCGTTCTTTTCCAGGCTGCTGCGTTGCGGATACACGGCCACGCCATTGCGCCCCAGCGCCTGCACCACTTCGGCGGGCAGCGCGCGCGCCGGCACCGCGTTGGGCCGGCCCAGGTGGTAGCCTTGCCCGAACGCCACGCCCAGGTCGCGCAAGACCAGCAATTCCGTCTGCGCCTCGATGCCTTCGGCGATCACCAGGGTGCCCGATTTTTCCGCGATTTCCTGGATTGAGCGCACGAACTGCAGTTTCACGGGGTCGTTGTTGATGCCCTGGATGAAATGCATGTCGATCTTCACATATTCAGGGCGCAGTTCCGACCACAGGCGCAGGCTGGAAAAGCCTTCGCCCAGGTCGTCGATGGCGATCTGGAAACCCATGTTGCGGTAGTGCAGCACCGCTTCGCGCATCAGCTCGTAGTCATACGTGGGCTGGTTTTCCGTCAGTTCGATGATGACACGGTCCGGGTTGATGCCGATGTGCTCGATATATTCGAGGGTTTCGCCATGGCGGGCATTGCGCAGCAGCAGGCATTCGGGACTGACATTGAGAAACAGTTTTCCTGGCAACTGCAGTTCGGCGAAGCGTTCAAGCACGACTTGGCGGCACAGGTGTTCTACTTCGAGGGTCAGGTCGTGCGCGCGCGCCACCTTGAACAGATTCATCGGCGCGTGCAGCGGGCTGTCGGACGGACCCCGTATCAAGCCTTCGTAGCCGATGATGTCGCCGCTGTGCATGTGGATGATGGGCTGGAACAGCGCGCTGAGCTTGCGGCCCGCCAGGATCTCGTGCAAGGCATCCGTCCCTTCGATGGTCATGCTGGCCGATGGGGGCTTCAGGTAAGCCACGTTCGATGGCGTCGCGGGGGCCGGCGCGGCGGTGGCGGAGGGGAGGGCGAGAGTGTACATAGGCGGACGTGGCGGCACGGCCTCTGGACGGGCCATGAACATGTTGCCGATAGTAAAGAAGTTTTATGACAGCTTGATGAAACGACTTTGCTTTTGATAATGTTTCTTGTATGAACGTCAGTTTGCCGATTCCGCCGAAAGCGAGATTTATCATGGCGATCCATGTAAATTTGCCAAACAAAAGACGGCAAATCCATCGGATAACTGTGCTTTAAAAGTGGCAATCCGCGCTATGATTTCTCTTGGCGAAAGTCAACATGGGCAGCCGCGGTGAGTGTGCGGCTTGCTTTCCTCGACATCCAACAATGAGACAACAACCCATGCAATTACGTAGTGCAACCCTCATATTCAGCTTGCTGGCCGCTTTCGGTGGCAATGCCCTGGCGCAAAACGCCGCGATGCCATCGTGCCCGGCCGGCGACGGCGCTCCCGTGACGTATCCGGTCAGCAAAAAAGTCGATCAGCAAGACAGCTATTTCGGCACCACCATCGCTGATCCGTACCGCTGGCTGGAAGACGCCAACAGCGCGGAAACGGGCGAGTGGGTCACGGCGCAAAACAAGCTGACGCAGTCGTACCTGGGCACCATCCCCGAGCGCGCGGCGATCAAGCAGCGCCTGACCAAGCTGTGGAATTATGAGCGTTTCTCTACGCCAACGAAGCAGGGCGGCCGCTACTTCTACAGCCGCAACGACGGCTTGCAGAACCAGGCCGTGCTGTACACGGTGAAAAAGCTGACGGACGAACCGCGCCTGCTGCTGGACCCGAACACCCTGTCCACCGATGGCACGGTGGCGCTGGCCGGCACCTCGATCAGCCCGAACGGCAAGTACCTGGCCTACGCCACGTCCGCGTCCGGTTCCGACTGGAACGAGTGGAAAGTGCGCGACATCGAATCGGGCAAGGATTTGACGGACCACATCAAGTGGGCCAAGTTCTCGGGCGCTTCGTGGACCAAGGACAACACCGGTTTCTTCTACAGCCGCTATGACGCGCCGAACGAAGCGACCAAGCTGGCCGATATCAATTATTTCCAGAAACTGTATTTCCACAAGATCGGCACGCCGCAAAGCGACGACGTGCTCGTCTTCGACCGTCCCGACCAGAAGGAATGGGCGTTTGGCGGCAGCACCGTCAGCGATGACGGCAATTACCTGATCATCACGGCCACGCAGGGCACGGAACGCAAGAACCGCGTCTTTTACAAGGACTTGCGCCAGAAGAATGCCAAGGTGGTGGGCTTGCTGGAAGAGTTCGACGCATCGTACTCGTTCATCGACAATGACGGCCCCGTCTTCTTCTTCAAGACGGACAACAAGGCGCCGAAATCGCGCGTGATCGCCATCGATACGCGCAAACCCGCGCCTGCCGACTGGAAAGAGATCGTGCCGCAGGCGGCGGAAACCCTGGTCGCCGTCAACCTGATCAACAACCAGCTGGTGCTCGATTACTTGAAAGATGCGCAAACGCAAATCAAGATCGTCGATCTGAAAGGCAAGCTGGTGCGCGAAGTGGCTTTGCCGGGCATCGGTTCGGCCGGCGGTTTTGCGGGCAAGCGTGGCGACACGGAAACGTTCTACTCGTTTACCAGCTTCACGACGCCGGCGACCATCTATCGCTACGACATGAAGTCGGGCAAGAGCACGGTGTACCGCCAGCCGAAGGTCGATTTCGACCCGAACGCCTTTGAAACGCGCCAGCAATTCTTCACCAGCCGCGACGGTACCAAGGTGCCGATGTTCATCGTCTCGAAAAAAGGCATGAAGCTCGATGGCACGAATCCGACCTACCTGTACGGTTATGGCGGCTTCAATATTTCACTGACGCCGAGCTTCTCCGTGGCGAATCTTGCCTGGGTAGAAATGGGCGGTGTCTACGTGATGGCCAACCTGCGCGGCGGCGGAGAGTACGGCGAAGCCTGGCACCAGGCTGGCACCAAGCTGAACAAGCAAAACGTGTTCGACGACTTTATTGGCGCGGCGCAATGGCTGGTGGACAACAAGGTCACCTCGCCATCGAAGCTGGCGATCGGCGGCGGCAGCAATGGCGGCCTGCTGGTCGGCGCGGCCATGACGCAGCGTCCCGACCTGTTCGCCGCAGCGATTCCGCAGGTCGGCGTGCTCGACATGTTGCGTTTCCACAAGTTCACCGTGGGCTGGGGCTGGGTACCTGACTACGGTTCGTCGGACGATGCCGAACAGTTCAAGGCGCTCGTGAAATACTCGCCGCTGCACAACCTGAAGGCGGGCGGCTGCTATCCGGCTACCATGATCACCACGGCCGACCACGACGACCGCGTCGTGCCTGCCCACAGCTTCAAGTTCGCCGCCGCGGCCCAGGCAGCGCAAGGCGGCCCGGCACCCGTGCTGATCCGCATCGACAGCAAGGCGGGCCACGGCGCCGGCAAGCCGACGACCAAGCAGATCGAAGAAGTGGCCGACCGTTGGGGCTTCCTCAGCCGTTCGTTGAAGATGACGCCGGCAGTGGTGGAGCCGGCCAAGGTGGCGGCACAGTAAAACCGGGTAGGTCGGATTAGCGCGGCATCGCCGTGCGTAATCCGACACCACCTGTCATGTCAGCACGATGTCGGATTACGCGGCGTGCCGCCGCTAATCCGACCTACGCTGGCCTGCTTCCGTAATCCTCGCCAGCACCCCCTCCCCAAACACCGCCTGAAACGGCAAATCCTTGCGCTGCGCATAGCCGATGTAGCAATCGCACTTGAAACGCGGACAGCTGCGTTCCTGCAGCATGTCGGCCAGGTCATCCTCATATAAATTCCCCAGCCGCTCGGGCACGAAGTGGCAGCGCGCCAGTTCGCCGTCGCCATCGACGGACAGCGACGCTTCGCCCGCCAGGCACGGTTTGCCGCGTGAGGGAGACGGGCGGCGGTTTTGCGCAAACCACGGGTCGACGGCGTCCAGTTCGGCCAGGTCTTGTTCGCTGTAGTAGCCGGGGCCACGCCGGTCGTAGGCGTTCAGCCACAGGTAGATGTGGGCGGGCAGCGCCGCGCGCAGGGCGCGGATGGCGTCCAGGTGCTCGTTCATGGCGACGACGCCGACGGAGTAGCGCACGCCCATGGCATCGAGCTTCGCGCAGCGGGCGAGAAAGCGGGACAAGGTCGTCTGGTCCGGGTGGTAGGTGCACCACAGGCCGACCTTTTCCAGCCCGTCCATGTTCTCCAGCCAGTCCAGGGGGCCGGACAGATTCGTCTGCAGCGCCACTTGCCGTACGTGCGGCAGGCTGGCCAGGGTTTGCATCGCGCTCCGGTAGTGGCGCCGCACCAGCGCCTCGCCCCAAGGCGTGAACAGCACGCCGATGGGGCGCGTCTGCTGCGCCAACCAGCCGGTAAAACGCGCCACTTCGCGCGCATCGCGGGCCAGCGCGGCGCGGCTGTCGCGCTTCTTGGCGAACGGGCAGTAGCCGCAGGCGTAATTGCAGCTGGCCAGCGTGCCCCGGTACAGCAGGGACAAAGCGCCAGGCTGCGTTGTCAGCACGTCTGGCCGCCTTCGGCCATCAGCGCGCGCACCGTATCGGACGCCAGCCAGGGGCCGATGGTGTCGGCGTAGCTGTAGCCCCGGTCATTCAGGCGCAGCAGCGGGCCTTCTTCTTCCACCAACTCCAGCGCGTGCAGCTCGACCAGCTGCGGCAAATCTGCTTCGCAGCGGGAGCCGAAGCGCGCCGCGTAGGCGTCGCGGTCGAGGCCCGGCTCCGTCAGCAGCGACTGGATCACGTAGCGCCGGCGCTGTTCTTCGTCATCGAGCTGGTAACCGTGTTCGGCCTGCGCGAAGCGCGCCTCGTCGAGCGCCAGGTAGTTGTCGATGATGTTGATGGTGTCAAGCCGCGCCACCGCGTATTCGCTCGAATAATGTAGGCGCGACGTGTAGGAGCGGGCGCCCGCGCCCAGGCCCACCATGCCGTCGTTCTGGCAGCAGTACGAAGGACCATTCTGTTCCGGCGCATGGGGGGCGCGGAACATGCGCATCGAGACCTGCTCATAGCCCTGCGCGCGCAAATGGTCGCGCGCGGCCGCGTACAGGGCCAGACGGCTGTCGCCATCGCGCGCCAGCATGATGGGGTTGAGCGACTGCGCGCCCTGGCGGCGCGCTACCTTGCCGAGACCCGTCTGTTCGCGCACATACAGCGGATACAGATAGAGCTCTTCGGGCCGGAAGGCCAGCGCGCTGTCGATGGAGGCCAGCAGGCTGGCGACGGTTTGCCCCGCGATGCCGTAGATCAGATCCAGGTTCAGGGTGGGAAAACCGGCCGCGCGTATCAGACCGATGGCGTGATGGACGGTGGCGTTTTGCTGCGGACGGGCCAGCGCGCGCATTTCGCCTGCGGCAAAGCTCTGGATGCCCAGGCTGACCCGGTCGATGCCATGCGCGCGGCACACGGCCAGCCGTTCCGCCGTGATGGTTTCGGGCGACGCTTCGATGCCGGCCGGCGTGTGCTGCAGGTCGATGCCGAGGATGTCGCGCGCGCCGCACAGCAGGGTGCCCAGCTGCGCGGGCGACAGATAGGTGGGCGTGCCGCCGCCCAGCGCGAAGCGGGCGAAGCGCCGTTCGCCCAGTGCGCCGTTGAGTGCGCGCATCTGCACCAGCACTTGCTGCACGTAGCGCTCGACCATGTCGGCGCTTGGGCGGGCCATGGCGAACAGATTGCAAAAGCCGCAGCGCATCTCGCAGAACGGGATGTGGATGTAGGCGAAGAGGGCGGAACGGTCCTGCTGCGCCCACAGCGGTGCCAGGGGCGCGGCCTGCGGCAAGGCGCGGTAGGCCGCCTTGTGCGGATACGAATAGGAATATGCCTGGTAGGGCGTGTGGCGCATGCGCTGCGCCAGGGTGCCCGGCTGTTCGGATGGGTTCACGGTGGGGACTCCTGGGGTGGCGGCGTTGAGGCGGCCGTATCTGGTTGAATAAAAAAGTGCGCATACGGCACGTTCCACACGCTGTCGTGGGCGATCCTGTGGCCCCGGTAGCCGTCTTCGCCATACGCGCTGCCGTGGTCCGAGCAGACGATGGCGAACGTGGGCGCGCGCGCGGCGCAGGCGGCGAACAGCGGCGCCAGTGCCCCGTCCACATAGCGCAGGGCGGCAGCATGGCTGTCGAGGTTGTCGGCGCGGCAGCCGGGCAGGTAGGCGCGGTTCGGCGTATGCAGCGCGGCCACGTTGATGAACAAAAAAGTGCGTTGATCGTTTTGCGCCAGCAGCTGGGTCGCCAGCGCCACCTGCTTTTGCGTCGAATGGCGGCTGGCCACGCCCATGCCCGCGCTCCAGTGGCTTTCCTGGAACAGCGAGGGCAGCACGGAGCCCAGCGCCGTCTGTTTGTTAAAGAAACCCACGCCGCCGATGCAGATGGTGCGGTAGCCGCGCGCGGCCAGCGCGGCGGGAAGGTCGGCCTCTTCGAAGGCCAACGTGTGCGGCGACGTCGTTTCGCTGCCCGCAAAAGCACTGGCCAACAGACGCGGGTGGCGGCCCGGCGCGGCCGGCGTGGGCAGAAAGCCCGCGAAGAAGGCCTGGTGCGCCGCGTAGGTGAACGTGGCGGGCGAGTGGCGCCGTTCCCAGCCGCCCGGTGCTAAAAAACGCCCCAGCACGGGCAATTCGCCCGCCTCGTACAGGGCTTGCGCCACGTCAAAGCGCAGGGTGTCGAGCGTGAGGAAGACGATGTCGTGGCTGCCGACGACGGCGTGCATGTCGGGGATGATCGGTGTTTCTTTAAGCATGGGCCAGTTGTGCCGTGTAAGTATCGATGCCTTGCCAGAGCAGGCCGGGCAGCAGGTCGCCGAAGGCGTTCGCTTCCAGCACATGGGCCTGGCCGTGGCGCACGACCAGGTCGTAGCCCGTCACGTGGCTGGCGGGGAAGGCGCGCGCGGCCAGGGCGGCGGTGTCTTCCAGCGCGGCCAGATCGGCTGCGTTCAAGAGGCCGGACGCGTCGCCGCGCCGGTTGTCGAGGTGCAGATTCGTCATCATCTGCTGTCCGATGCGCGCCACGCGGTGCGCTGGCTGGCCCGCCACGGTCACGACTCTCAGGTCGTAATGGCTGTCGCCGCAGCGGGGCTTGTTCAGCCACCCTTCCGCGTACAGCTCCTGCGCGGCCAGCGCGTCGACGAGGGCGGCGATGTCGGCGGTCGTCTCGTAGCGCGCCATGCGCTTGACGTTGAACAGGCGCGCCGCGCCGTCCCCATGCTGCAAGGCGGCCGAGGTGGTGGCTTGCTGGCGCCCGGCCCGGTTGCGCCGGTAGGCGACGACGCCCGATGCGGACGAGCCGTAGCGCGGTTTCAGGTAGACGCGGTCCAGGTCATGCTGGTGCAGCAGCGCCTGCAGATGCTCGTAGCCGTGCACTGGTCCCAGCAAGTCAGGTATCGGCACGCCGTGCGCGGCCAGGTGGCGCTGGCATGCCAGCTTGTCCGTCATGCGGCTGATGTCGGACGGCGCATTGAATACGCGCGTGTGCGGCAGCTCAAGCAATTGCGCCGCCAGGGCCGCCATGGCCGCCGTAAAACCGGCAAACCACGCATCCATGGCCAGCAGTTCGCCGTGTTCGGGCGCAGCGACCGGCGGACGCTCCAGCAGCCTGCAGCCTGCCTGCAGCAACAGCCGGTGGGCGGCGGGATCGTCGCCGGGCGGTTCGATTTTCAGCAAGCCTGGCTGGCTCAGTGCAACATCGAGCAGCACCGGCTGCGCCAGCCAGTCGCGCCATTCCAGCACTTGCGCGGGCGGCAGGCGCAGTTGCGCGCGCGCCGCCTGCATCAGGCGCACGCGCTTGCTGCCCTGTGTCGCCAGCAGGGTGAGTTGCGTGTGCAAAGGGCGAAGCTCCGCTTATTCGCCCACGGCCACGTAGCGGTAGCTTTCGCCGTCGTCCTCGTCCGCTTCCTGCGGGTCGTCCAGCACCACCTCGAAAGGCAGCGCCTTCAGTTTCGCCTGGTTTTCCTCGGAAATGTAATGGTGCGACAGGTCCAGGCGCTTCAGGTTCCCCAGCTGCGTGTGATTGAGCACGGCCACGGCGCCCAGGTCGCCGATGGTGCCCAGCGACAGGTCCAGCGTGTCGAGCTGCGCCACCAGCGGTTCCTCGGCCAGCCAGACGGCCAGGTCGTCGGCGATTTCCGCGTCGCGCAAGCCCAGGTAGCGCAGGGTCGGCACGGTCAGCTGCGCCAGCACCTTGCGGTACAGGTCCACGTCGCCCGAGAAGCCATAGTCGTCCGTGCCCAGCCACAGCTCCAGGTGTTCCAGCTGCGGCATGCTCGATTGGGCCAGCGCTTCGGCGATCTTTTGATCGAGGCCGCCCGCTTCGATGGTGAAGCGGCGCAGGTGCTGGTGCGCGAACGGCTCGATGACGAGCTCATTGCCGCCACGGATGCGCAATTCTTCCAGCAGCGGGAAGGCGTCCAGCAGGGGCTTGTAACTGCCTTGCACGATCCACGAGATTTCGCATTCCTCGTAAGTCATGTCGCCGATGAACAGGGCGCGCAGCTTCGGCAGCTGCGGCGCGTGGGCGATCAGCGCGGCCATCACTTCGTCGGCGCCCGATTCGTACGGGTCGCCCCACATGCCGATGATCAGCGCTTCGAGCGCGCCCTTGTCGGCTTTGTCGAGGAAGCCGGCGATCAGCTCGTCCATCTTGCGCTTGTCGTCGTATTCGAGCGACAGGCGGTAGACGATGCCCGGTGACGCATCGAACGGCAGGTCGGGGTCGTACTGGACGACTGTCTTGTTGTGGAAGGTGGTGGTGCTGTCGGAAATGGTCATCGCTGTGGCTCCGTGTAGGCGGTGGAGGCCTGGATGCCGCGCGCAGTGTGGCGGAGGGACGAGCCGGGATGTGCCGCGACGCTCTGCGAAGACATCCAGGCCTGGAAATCTTGTCTATACTAAAATCTTAGCATAGCCATATGGACATATTGCGCACTGCTGGCGTGCCTTATCGATGGATCACCACCAGCAAAGCCTTGCCCTCGGTCTTGCCCAGGTTGCGTATCGTATGCGGCTGGTCCGCCGGATAGCGAGCCGTGCCGCCATTCTTGACCTTTTTCTTCGCCGCGCCCACTTCCAGTTCCAGGTTGCCGTGGATGACCGTCAAATGCTCGGTGGTGCCCGGGTCGTGCGGCTGCGACGCCAGTTCGCCACCGGGCGCCAGGGTCACTTCATACCACTCGTATTTGCCGGCCAGTTCCATCGGCCCCAGGATGCGCAGCACGTAGCCCGCGTGGTCGCCGGGCAGGGTGGGGGTTTCGTGGGCATCCGTGATGCGGATGGTTTCCACGGCTTTTTCCGCGCTCGACAGCAATTCGCCGATCTGCACGCCCAGGGCGTTGGCCAGGCGCCACGTAATGGCGATGGTGGGATTGGCTTTTTCGCGCTCGATCTGCGACAGCATGGACTTCGACACGCCCGCGATGCGCGACAAATCCTCGAGTGTCAGGCCGCGCGCCAGGCGCAGCCGTTGCAGGGTGGCACCCACTTCAGGGGGAGAATTGGTCGAAACGCTGGTTTTCATCGGCAGGTGGCTTGCAAAGTTCAAAAGGCTTGGGTAATATCCACTATATTGAATTTCAGTTCGAAATAGTGGATTTTGAAGAAAAACATGGAAACGTGTAGACTTCAAACAGCGCTTCACGGTACAGCATTGTGCGCGCACCGGTCAAGCGGCGGCTTTTTCCCTATGGCGGCTGAAACCACACGCACACCACACGCATACATCAGGGACACAAGGAATATCATGAGCGAGCAAGCGAAGAACACCTTTTTCAGCGGTCTGCAACAGAATCTCGATCAACTGCGCCAGCAGGGCTTGTACAAGCCCGAGCGCGTGATCGCCTCGCGCCAGGGCGCTGAAGTGGTGTGCGACGATGGCCGTACCCTGATCAATATGTGTGCAAACAACTACCTGGGCCTGTCCGGCGACCTGCAGACGCAGGAAGCATCTATTGCCGCCACGCAAAAATACGGCTACGGCCTGTCATCCGTGCGTTTTATCTGCGGCACGCAAACCGTGCATAAAGAGCTGGAGCAGGCGATTTCCGCCTTTCTGGGCACCGAGGACACGATCTTGTATGCGGCTGCCTTCGACGCCAACGGCGGCGTATTCGAGCCCCTGTTCGATGAAAACGACGCCATCATCTCGGACGCGCTGAACCACGCTTCCATCATCGACGGCATCCGCCTGTGCAAGGCCGGGCGCTACCGCTATGCGCACAACGACATGGCCGACCTGGAAGTGCAGCTGCAGGCGGCGATTGCCGCCGGCAAGCGCCATAAAGTCATCGTCACGGACGGCGTGTTCTCGATGGACGGCACGATTGCGCAACTCGACAAGATCTGCGACCTGGCCGACAAGTACGGCGCGCTGGTGATGATCGACGAATGCCACGCTTCCGGCTTCATGGGCGCGACGGGCCGCGGCACGCACGAGCACCACAATGTGATGGGCCGCATCGACATCATCACGGGCACCCTGGGCAAGGCCCTGGGCGGCGCCATGGGCGGCTTTACCTCGGCGCGCAAGGAAGTCATCGACACCCTGCGCCAGAAATCGCGTCCTTACCTGTTCTCGAACACCCTGGCGCCATCGATCGCCGGCGCTTCGCTGTCTGTGCTGGAGCGCCTGGCCAAGTCGACGGAACTGCGCGACCGCCTGCATGACAACACGGCGTTCTTCCGCAGCGAGATCGAGCGCATCGGATTTACCATCAAGCCGGGCACCCATCCGGTAGTTCCCGTGATGCTGTTCGACGCGCCCGTGGCACAGAAATTCGCCGCCCGCCTGTATGAACTGGGCGTGCTGGTGACGGGCTTCTTCTACCCGGTCGTGCCGATGGGCCAGGCCCGTGTCCGTGTGCAGCTGTCCGCCGCGCATACCCGCGAGCAGCTGGTGCAGGTGCTGGCCGCCTTCGAGCAGGCCGGCAAGGAACTCGGTCTGCTGACCACCACGACCACGACCAATTAACAAGAATTCAGGAAAATAGCATGGAACGCATCTTAGTCATTGGCGCAAACGGCCAAATCGGTAGTGAACTGGTGGGCGCGCTGGCGCAGCAGCACGGCGCGGACAACGTCATCGCCAGCGACATCGGCACGAACAATCTGTACCAGGCCAGGCGCTACGCGCAGCTGAACGTGCTGGACAAGGACGGCCTGGCGAAGATCATCGCCGACGAGAACATCACCCAGGTGTACCAGCTGGCGGCCATGCTGTCGGCCACGGGCGAAGCGGCGCCGCTGAAGGCGTGGAGCCTGAACATGGATGGCTTGCTCAATATCCTGGAACTGGCGCGCGAGCGGGGCGAGGCGGGCAAGCCGCTGCGCATCTTCTGGCCATCGTCGATCGCCGCCTTCGGCCCGAACACGCCGCAAGTGAACACGCCGCAAATGACGGTGATGGACCCGACGTCGATGTACGGCATCAGCAAGCTGGCCGGCGAGCGCCTGTGCGAATACTACTTCAACAAGTATGGCGTGGACGTGCGCAGCATCCGCTACCCTGGCATCATCAGCTACAAGTCGCCTCCGGGCGGCGGCACCACCGATTACGCGATCGCCATCTTCCATGCGGCCTTGCGCGGCGAGCGCTATGACTGCTTCCTCGATGCGAACACCACCTTGCCGATGATCTACATGCCCGACGCGATCCGCGCCACCATCGAACTGATGGACGCGCCGGCGGCATCGATCAAGATCCGCTCGTCCTACAATGTGGCCGGCGTGTCGTTCAACCCCGAGCAGCTGGCGAAGGCCATCGTGCGCATGGTGCCCGACTTCAAGATCAGCTACAAGCCGGACAGCCGCCAGGCCATCGCCGACAGCTGGCCGCAAAGCCTGGACGACAGCAAGGCCAGCGCCGACTGGGGCTGGAAGGCGCAGATCGGCGTCGAGCAGATGGTCACCGACATGCTGGCCAATGTCGATGCGGGGCAGGCGGCCAAGGCGGCCTGAATTCAGCACCGGCATTTATAAAAACATACTAATATAAAGAGACACTACATGGATATGAGCGTATTTGACCTGTTCAAGATCGGCATCGGGCCGTCGAGTTCCCACACGGTGGGGCCGATGGCGGCGGCGCGGCGTTTTCTGGTCGAATACGGTCCGCTGGACCAGGTGGTGGGCGTCGAGGCGGCACTGTATGGCTCGCTGGCGCTGACGGGCGTGGGCCATGCCACGGACAAGGCCGTCATTCTTGGCCTGATGGGCGAAACGCCGCAAGACGTGGCACCCGACGAAGTCGACAGCAAGCTGGCCGCCATCGAGGCGGCCGGCGAGATCGCGCTGCTGGGCACGCACGTGGTGCCGTTTACGGCGGCCACGGGCTTGATCTGGCACAAGAGCGAATCCTTGCCCGAGCACCCGAACGGCATGCGCTTTACGTTGAAGCTGGCTGACGGCGGCCGGGTCGACAAGGTGTATTACTCGATCGGCGGCGGCTTTATCCGCGAGGCTGGCGAAGCCCAGGCGGAAGCGGCCGTGGAATCGGCCGCTGCTGCCCGCGTCGTCTTCCCCTTCGATACCATGGAGCAATTGCTGGCGCATGGCGTGGAAAGCGGCCTGTCGATCCCGGAAATGCTGCGCGCGAACGAGTGCGTCAAGCGCAGCGACGAGGAATTGAACGCGGGCCTGGACCGCATCTGGCACGTCATGCGCGACTGTATCGCGCACGGCCTGGAAACGACGGGCAACCTGCCGGGCGGCTTGAACGTCAAGCGCCGCGCCGCCAAACTGTGGCGATTGGCGCAGGAAGCGAAGGCGTCGGACAACCGCGCCAACGACTTGCCGCACGACGCCGTGCACCTGGTCAGCCTGTACGCGATGGCTGTCAACGAGGAAAACGCGGCCGGCGGCCGTGTGGTCACGGCGCCGACCAATGGCGCCGCCGGCATCATCCCGGCTGTGCTGCGCTACTACGCCCAGGATTGCCGCCCCAGCGATCCCGTCGGCGGCGTGCGCCGCTTCATGCTGACGGCCGCGGCCATCGGCATGCTGTGCAAACGCAATGCCTCGATCTCGGGCGCCGAAGTGGGTTGCCAGGGCGAAGTGGGCGTGGCCTGCGCCATGGCGGCGGCCGGCCTGGTGGCGGCCCTGGGCGGCACGAATGAACAGATCGAGAACGCGGCCGAAATCGGCATCGAACACCACCTGGGCATGACGTGCGACCCCATCGGCGGCCTGGTGCAGATCCCATGTATCGAGCGCAATGGCATGGGCGCCGTGAAAGCGATCACGGCCGCCTCGCTGGCGTTGAAGGGCGACGGCACGCACTTCGTCAGCCTCGACGAAGTCATCGAAACCATGCGCCAGACGGGCGCGGACATGCAGGACAAGTACAAGGAAACGTCCCTGGGCGGCCTGGCCATCCACGTGATTACAGTCAACCACGCCGCTTGCTGATGCGCTGGTGGTGGCGTCGGATTACGCGCGCAGCGCTAATCCGACCTACGCCATGACGCAAGCAACGCAGGTTGGTGCAGGTTGGCTCCGGTCGGCGTAGGTCGGCGTAGGTCGGCTTAGCCCGCAGGGCGTAAGCCGACATCACCACGGCAGCAAGCCGACATCACCAAATAAGTAAGCCGACATCACCAATGCAGCAAGCCCACATCACCAAAGCAGCAAACCACCACCTCACTCATCCTCAAACAACTGCTCCAGCCTCCGCGGGTAGTTATTCAAAAAATCACGCGTCACGGCATAGTGTTCCGTGTCTTCATACGCCACTTCATGGATGCCGCCGCCCGTAAACATCAGGATTTTCGCGTTCGGGTAGGCGAGCAGTATCGGCGAGTGGGTGGCGATGATCAGCTGCGAGTCGTCCTGCACCAGCTGATGGATCACCGATAAAGCCGCCATCTGGCGGCTGGGCGACAGGGCCGCCTCGGGTTCGTCCAGCAAATACAGACCTTTTCCGCGCAGCTTGTTGATCAGGGTCGCCATGAATGCTTCGCCGTGCGATTGCGCGTGCAGCGACTTGCCGCCGTAGCTGCCCAGGTATTCCGGCATGGCGTCCATGTAGGTGGCGACGTTGAAAAAGCTTTCGGCGCGCAGGAAATAGCTGTCCTCGGGTTTTTTATGGCTCTTGCTCAGGCGCAAGTGTGCATGCAAGCCCGATTCCTCGTCCGACGGCAGGGCGATGCGCACGTTGCGCGTGCCGCCATCCTTGCCGAAGCCCAGCCCCACGGCCAGCGCCTCGAGCATGGTCGACTTACCGCTGCCGTTCTCGCCCACGAAAAACGTCACGTCGGGGTGGAAATCCATGTGCACGAAGTCGCGGATGGCGGGGATGGTGAACGGATAGTGATCGAGGTCGACGACAGCGTCGGAGCGCAGCGCGGCGCTTTGCAGATATGGTTTTTTACTCAGCGACATGGCCGGTTTTCGACTCCATTATTGGCATTTTGCAGGGCAGAAAGCTCAGTGTGGCCTAAATCGTCGGCGCGCGCCAGTGCATACGCGGGTCATGTTCGCCTGGCTTGATCTCATACAATTATGGCTTGTTTGATAATAAGCAGGCTCTCCAATTGTCACATCTTGATCAGGCTGGCGCCACGCGATTCGCCTTGGACGGCCGCTGGCACTATAATATCCGCTGCCATTCATGATCAACCGCACTCAGCTCAACTGGACTCTTCAAATCTATGCATTACGTGTCTACCCGCGCTGACAAAGCGCCATCGAATCCGCAGCAATTCTCCGACATCCTCCTGGGCGGCCTGGCCCCCGATGGCGGACTGTATCTCCCTGAACACTACCCGCAAGTCACTGGTGCCGAGCTCAATGCCTGGCGCACATTGTCGTATGCCGACCTGGCCTGCGAAATCCTGAAGAAGTTCGCCACCGATATCCCGGCCGCGGACCTGAAGGCACTGACGGCGAAAACCTACACCAAGGCAGTCTACAAGAACGCCCGCGCCGGCGAAAACGCGGCCGACATCACGCCGCTGCGCGTGCTCGAAGAAAACGTCGTCAAGGGCGGATCGACCACGCTGATGCTGCAGGCGCTGTCGAACGGCCCGACCCTGGCCTTCAAGGACATGGCCATGCAGCTGCTGGGCAACCTGTTCGAATACACCTTGGCCAAGCACGACGCCGAACTCAATATCTTCGGCGCCACGTCCGGCGACACGGGCAGCGCGGCCGAATACGCGATGCGCGGCAAGAAGGGCATCCGCGTCTTCATGCTGTCGCCGCACAAGAAAATGAGCGCCTTCCAGACGGCGCAGATGTTCAGCCTGCAAGACCCGAACATCTACAATATCGCCGTCGAAGGCGTGTTTGACGACTGCCAGGATATGGTGAAAGCCGTGTCGAACGACCTGCCGTTCAAGGCGAAACAGAAGATCGGCACCGTCAATTCCATCAATTGGGCGCGCGTCGTGGCGCAGGTCGTGTATTACTTCCGCGGCTACCTGGCGGCCACCACCAGCAACGAGCAAAAAGTGTCGTTTACGGTGCCGTCTGGCAACTTCGGCAATATCTGCGCCGGCCATATCGCCCGCATGATGGGCTTGCCGATCTCGAAACTGGTAGCGGCGACGAATGAAAACGACGTGCTCGACGAATTCTTCCGCACGGGCGTCTACCGCGTGCGCAAGTCAGCCGAAACGTACCACACGAGCAGCCCGTCGATGGATATCTCGAAAGCGTCGAACTTCGAGCGCTTCGTCTACGACCTCGTGGGCCGCGACAGCGAGCGCGTGCGCGCCCTGTTCACGAAAGTGGAAACGCATGGCGGCTTTGACCTCTCCGGCAAGCCTGGCAGCGACGGCGACGAATTCAAGCTGGTGGCCAAATACGGCTTCAAGTCGGGCAAGTCCACGCACCAGGACCGCCTCGACACCATCCGCGACGTCGCCGACGACTACGGTATCACCATCGACACGCACACGGCCGACGGCATCAAGGTGGCGCGCGAACACCTGGAGCCGAACGTGCCGATGATCGTGCTGGAAACGGCGCTGGCGGCCAAGTTCAACGAAACCATCCTCGAAGCGCTGGGCGTGGACGCGGAACGCCCGACCGGCTTCGAAAACATCGAAGATCTGCCGCAAAAGTTCGTTGTGATGGGCACGGACGTGGAAAAAATGAAGGCGTACATCGCCGCCAATACGGGCTTGTGATGAGCGATCCGACTGCACAACGCAAACCCATGCTGTCGGTGGCCGAAGCGCAAGCCTTCATGCTGGGCGCGGCGCGCCCGGTGACCGAGGTGGAGCTGGTCGACACCATGCGCGCCAACGGCCGCGTGCTGGCCACGGCGCAAACGTCGACCCTGAACGTGCCCGAGCGCGACAACACGCAGATGGATGGCTATGCCGTGCGCGCCAGCGATTGCGCCAGCGGTGCGGCCAGCCTGCCCGTGTCGCAGCGCATCGCGGCCGGTCACGTGGGCCAGCCCCTGCAGCCGGGGACGGCGGCGCGCATCTTCACGGGCGCCCTGATCCCCGAAGGCGCCGACTGCGTCGTGATGCAGGAGCAGTGCACGGCGGCGGACGGCATGGTGACGGTCAACCACGTGCCGAAAGCCGGGGAATGGGTGCGCCGCCAGGGCGAGGATATCCGCGCCGGCGGCATCATCCTTGGCGCGGGCCGGCGCCTGCGCAGCCAGGAAATGGGCCTGGCCGCCTCCGTGGGGCTGGCGCAGTTGCCGGTGCTGCGCAAGCTGCGCGTGGCCGTGTTCTTCACGGGCGACGAACTGGCCATGCCGGGCGAACCTTTGGTGCCGGGCGCCGTCTACAACTCGAACCGTTTTACCTTGCGCGGCCTGCTGGAAAACCTGGGCTGCGAGATCACGGACCTGGGCATCGTGCCCGACAGCCTGGAAGCGACGCGCGCCGTGCTGCGCCAGGCGGCGCAGGGCAATGATTTGATCATCACCTCGGGCGGCGTGTCCGTGGGCGAGGAAGACCATATCAAGCCGGCCGTGGAAGCGGAAGGGCGGCTGAACATGTGGCAGATCGCCGTCAAGCCGGGCAAGCCGCTGGCGTTTGGCGAAGTGCGGGAGGCGTTCTTTGTCGGTTTGCCCGGCAATCCCGTCTCCAGTTTCGTCACGTTTTTGCTGTTCGTGCGCCCGTTCATCCTGCGCCTGCAGGGCGTGGCGGGCAGCCTGGCGCCGCGCAGCTACAAGCTGCCGGCCGCGTTCGAGCGCCTGAAGGCGGACAAGCGCAACGAGTTCCTGCGCGCCAAAGTGAATGATGAGGGCGAGCTGGAATTGTTCGCCAACCAGAGTTCGGGCGTGCTGACGTCCACCGTGTGGGGCGACGGCTTGATCGATTGCCCGCCGGGGCTGTCGATTGCGCGCGGCGACATGCTGCGTTTTATTCCGTTTAACGAATTGCTGTACTAAGGAAGTATCGATGAAGATCAATCTGCGATTTTTTGCCAGCGTGCGCGAACTGGTGGGCACGGGCCACGAAGTGCTGGAAGTGGCCGGGCCGCTGACGGTGGGCGAGGTGAGAAACCTGCTGATCGCCCGCGGCGGCAACTGGGAGTACGCGCTGGCCCAGGGCCGCGCGCTGCGCACGGCGCACAAGCAGGTGATGTGCGATGCCGATACCGTGATCGGCGAAGGCGACGAGGTGGCGTTCTTCCCGCCCGTAACGGGCGGCTGATTCCGTTTCTCAAACAAGACGGCCACTTCATCGAAGTGGCCGTTTTTTCATGACGATCTGGTTTTCGGTTTGTCCCCGCTGCACGTGGCGCAGGCGACGGCCTTCCTGTAGCGCCAGTATTTCGAGCCGATGAAGATGGCCGACGCCACCAGCGACCAGGCCAGCGCGCTGAGGATGTCGGTCTGGCTGGTCGTGCCCTTGCTGTACTCGACCACCGTCAGGATGATGAATAAGATCGAGCTGGCCAGCAAATAACGGGAAATCCAGAATCCTGCGCCCATGTGTTTCTCCTCTTGTCGTCGCGTTGTCGCGTGAAGTCAAGCCGCCGGTCGCTGCGGCCTCTGCGCGCAGTATGCATCATTTTTCGGCATTCTTGCCATCTCCGGGCCTTATCTCGACTAAAATGCCGGGGTTTTCACCGTCTTTCAGCCTGCCATGACCGATTCCAGCCTTCCTCCCTTTCACATCGCCGTCATCGGCGGCGGCCCCGCCGGCCTGATGGCCGCCCAGGCGGCCAGCGAGCAGGGGGCCAGGGTGGAGTTGTTCGACGCCATGCCGTCCGTCGGCCGCAAATTCCTGCTGGCGGGGCGCGGCGGCATGAACATCACGCACGCGGAAGGCTACCAGGCCTTCGTCTCGCGCTACGCCCGGCAGGCGCACCGCGTGAAACCGGCGCTGGACCAGTTCGGCCCGCAAAAGGTGCGCGACTGGGTGCACGGCCTGGGCGTCGACACCTTTGTCGGCTCCTCGAACCGCGTCTTCCCGACGGACATGAAGGCAGCGCCCCTGCTGCGAGCCTGGCTGCACCGCCTGCGCGAAGCGGGCGTGCAATTTCACATGCGCCACCGCTGGACGGGCTGGCGCGACGGCCAGCTGGTCTTTGCCACGCCGGACGGCGAACGCATGTGCGCCTTCGACGCCGTGATCCTCGCGCTGGGCGGCGGCAGCTGGGCGCGGCTTGGTTCGGACGGCGCCTGGGTGCCGCTGCTGCAAGGGCAGGGCGTGGCCGTGGAAGCGCTGGCGCCGGCCAATTGCGGCTTCGACGTGGACTGGAGCGAACATTTCAGCAGCCGCCATGCTGGCGAACCGCTGGTGACCGTGGCCATCACGGCGCATGACATCGACGGCTTGATCATCAAGCGCCAGGGGCAGTTCGTCATCACGGCGGGCGGCGTCGAAGGCAGCCTGATTTATGCGCTGTCGGCCGCGCTGCGCGAGCAGATCGCACGCGACGGCCACGCCACCATCTGGCTCGACCTGGCGCCCGACCACACGCATGAACGCGTGTTCGAGGAAGTGACGCGCCCGCGCGGCGCCCGTTCCATGTCCAGCCACCTGAATAGCCGGCTGGGCATCAAGGGCGTGAAATCGGGCTTGCTGCGCGAATGCCTGAGCGCGGCCGACTTTGCCGACGAGGCCAGGCTGGCGGCCGCCATCAAGCTGCTGCCTGTCACGCTCAAGCGTGCGCGCCCCATCGATGAAGCGATCAGCAGCGCCGGCGGCGTGGACTTCGACGGCATTAACGGCAGCATGCTGCGCGCCATGCCAGGCGTCTTCGTGGCGGGGGAAATGCTGGACTGGGAAGCGCCGACGGGCGGCTACCTGTTGACGGCCTGCCTGGCGCAAGGCAAGGCGGCCGGCGAGCAGGCGGTCAGTTGGCTGGAAGGGAATTTTTGAAATTACAACAGCATTTGATCGTTAGCGCCACGACGCTGTTCACAATCGTAGCGAGCGGCCCCGAGTTGTGGCTGAGAAGCGCAGCTGTACTCTGGTACGGGGCCGCCGAGGCAGCGAGCATCGCCAGCCGCAAATCGCGCCGCGCAGTAGATTGTGAACTGCGTCATCATTAATGCCAGATGATGTCGCCTGACCCGCTTTTCTGGGTCTCGCGCTGGCGCGGGTTGCCGTGCACGTGGATGTCGCCGCTGCCGCGCAGGGTCAGGTTGGCGGCGTCGCGCACGAAGACGGTGCTCTGGCCCGAACCTTGCAGGCTGACGCTGGCCTTGTCGGCGGCCAGGTGTTCGGCATCGATGTCGCCTGAGCCGCTCAGGTCGGCACGCAGGAATTTCGTGTTGCCGCTGGCGGCGATGCGCCCGGAACCGACCATTTCCAGCACGACGCTGTCGCTGTTGCCGGCATTGATATCGAGATCGCCACTGCCGTTGACGGTCGCTTGCACTTGCTTGTAGCGGCCCGTGAAGCTGACGTCGCCTGAACCCATAAGTTCCAGGATGAAACTGTCGCCGGAAAATCCCGTGATCCTGCTGTCGCCATTGCCGTGCACTTCCAGTCGCACGAGACTTGGCAGCACCAGTTCCACCTGCAGCGGCTGGCGATGGTGGAACAGCATGCCTTTCGGGCCGATATGCAGGGTCGTGCCGTCGGCCGTCGTGTCGACGTTCGACAGCAGGCGTTGTTCGCCGCTCACTTTCAGCGATGGCGTGGCGCCGCGGCGCAGCACCAGGTCGATGGGACCGGCCAGATCGATGCTGTTGATATTGGCGGAAATCGGGCGCGTGTCGCTGCGCACGGCGCGGCCGGCAGCGCTGCTGGGATTGCTGATCCCCTTGGCGCGCAGCGCCGCATACGACATGGCTATCAGGACCATGGCCAGCAAGAGCATGGACAGGCCGACTTTGAGCAAGCGTTTCATGGCAGCCTTTCTAGTGACCTTTGAGCAGGGAGACATTCATGGCGATATAGCGCTTGATACCGATCAAGGTATAGCGCGTGACCACCAGACTGAGCAGGAATATGGCGATGCCGCCGAGCAGCATGCCCACGCCGAAGACGGTTTGTGTGGTGCGCGCATCGCGGTCCATGTCGGTGGAGATGCGGATGCCGCCGCCGGCCAGCGCTTCGGCCCGCTCCATCATGCGCGACGAAGCGCCGGGTGCCTCGGCTTCAGCCGGTTCACGCTGCAAGGGGCCGGGCACATGGTCGATTTCGATGCCCTTGTCGCCGATGGTGATGCGCGTTTCGCGCCGTTCGTCGCCTTCGCCGCCCTCGTCGTCATGAATGAAGACGTGGCGCAGCGGCCCCTCGAGCACCAGTTCGTTGGCGCCGGACAAGCCGCTGGCCGTGATGGCGATGCCGGCCAGGTAAAAGCTCAGGCCGACCGCATACAGGGCGGCCAGCAGCGCCGCGTAGACTGCGGCGGGCACGACCATGAACAGGTTGAAGATGGCCAGGCCCACCAGCGAGACGAGCAGGCGCAGCAGGTTGACGGGAGTTTTCTTTTGCTCGAACGCCTGGCGGTGGGTGCTGCTGCGCAAGGTGAGGGCGATCTTTTTCGGGTCGCCCAGGTCGTCGGCGATTTCGTGCTCGCTGCGGCCGGCCGCAGCGCCTTCGATGAAGGTCTGTTCGTAATAATCGAGGGTCTTGGCCACCAGGTCTGGCGGCAAGCCTGCCAGCGCGCGCCGCAGTGCCTCGAGATAGTCTTGCTTGTTCATCATATTCTTCCTGTTACTCCGCTTCGCCGCCTCAGCCCACCGCCGGCAGCAGCATGCTTGCCTGGCTCAGCAGCAATGGCGTTTGTGGCACTTGCTGTCCGTGAATGACGATGACGGTGGCGAGCAGCACACAAGCGAGCAGCGCCATGGCTTTCAAGCTGTTTTTCAAGTGCAAGGTGGGGTGCATGGTATTTTCCGTGGCATGGCCGTTGTCGATGATCAGACTGTACCCAAGCGCACGCGAGCGCACCAGCACGGTGCGACAGAATGCAATTTCGCGGGGGCGAGCGACGCCAGGGCGGGATGCACCGTCAAGTCTGTTTTGCCGCCTTGCCCGTGTTCGCCATCCTGGCCGCCGCCACGCCGCTGCGCACGGCCGCTTCGATGGTGGCCGGATAGTCTTGCGTCCGGTCGTCATTGGCCGTGTAGTCGCCGGCCAGCAGCAGGCCCGGCATGCCGCTGGCATTGCCGGGGCGCGCCAGGTCCGGCGTGCAGGCAAAGGTGGCGCGCTTTTCCGTGATCAGCTGGGCCCAGGCCGGTTGCGCCAGTTCCGGGCGCTGCAGCAGTTGCGCCAGCTGCGCAGCGATCGCCTGCGCCAGCGGGCCATGGCCTTGCTCGGCGGCAGGGCCGGACGCGCTGATGACGACGGCCAGCAAGCCGGCCTGATTCGCGTCGAGCTGGCCCCGGTCGAAGACGAACTGCCCCCAGTGCTGTTGCTCTGGCGCATCGACAAGCGCGTAAAACGGCAAGTCCAGGCGCACCGACGGATCGTATTGCAGGTAGCAGGTGCTGATGGCTTCCGGCGTGAAGGCCTGCATTTTGGTAATAACGTCATTGAGGCGCGGGTCGTGCACGCCTTGCAGCAGGCCGGCCGCTTGCACGGATGAGGTGGCGACGATGACGCCGTCATAGTGTTCGCCATCATCGACGCCATCATCGAGTCGCCAGCGGCCATCGGGCAAGGCGTGCAAGGCTGCCACCTTGGCGCCCGTGCGCACTGCGCCGCCATGTTGTTCCAGATAGCGGGCGGCCGCGTCGGGCAGCAGGGCGGAGAGGTCCGCCTTCGGGATCAGCATGTCGGAGGCGCGGCGGCGCGATGCGCCCAGGCTGTCGCGCAGCACGTTGATGAAGACGCGGGCCGACGCGCGCTCGGGCGGCGTATTCAAGGCCGCCAGGCACAGCGGATGCCACATCAGGCGGTTCAAGGTGTCCGTCTGGTCGAAGCGCTGCAGCAATTCGGTTACCGTGCAATCGTTGTACAACTGCCAGCCCATCCACCGCATGGCCGTGGAAAAACGCATTAGGGACAGCTTGTCGGCGCGCTGCAGCCCCTTGGCGCGCAGCAAGGCCCATGCCAGGTGCAGCGGCGCAGGCAGGCGCGGCGCGAGAAAATCCATGCCTTTGGTGCCGGGTGGATAGCGCATCTGCAGGGGCAGGGTGAGGATCAGCTCGGCAGGGTCTTGCCCTGCGAGCTTGATCAGGCGCAAGGTTTCCGTGTACGCGCCCAGCAGGATGTGCTGGCCGTTGTCGAGCACCGTCTTATCCCGTTCGACCCGGCGCGCACGCCCGCCCAAGGTGCGCGCCGCCTCGTAGACGGTCACGGCATGGCCGGCGCGCGCCAGTTCCATGGCTGCCGCGCAGCCGGCCCAGCCGGCGCCGATGACGGCGTAGCGTTGCTTCACGCTACTGTCAGCCACGAACCCAGGTCTTCCAGGCCAGCCACAGTTTGCGGATCGGCGTGAGCGAGATGCGCTGGTTCAGCACGTGATAGCCGTCGCGCTCGACTTCGTTGAGCAGGGTGCGGTAGATGGCGGCCATGATCAGGCCCGGGCGCTGGGCGCGGCGGTCCTCCGCCGGCAGCAGGGCGAACGCTTCGTCGTAGGCTTTTTGCGCGCGCGCCACCTGGAAGCGCATGAGGTTTTCAAAGTTTTCGCTGTGGCGCGCGTTCAGCAAATCGGCCGCCGTTACATTGAATTGCTGCAATTCGCTGATCGGCAGGTAGATGCGACCCTTGCGCGCATCTTCGCCCACGTCACGGATGATGTTGGTCAGCTGGAAGGCATGGCCCAGCTTTTCCGCGTACAGCAGGGTTTCCGGGCGCGTCGCGCCGAAGATGCTTGCCGACAAGATACCGACCACGCTGGCCACGTGCCAGCAATAGCGGCTCATGGCCTGGTAATCGAGGTAGCGGGTCTGGTTCAAGTCCATTTCCATGCCGTCGATGATGGCCTGCAAATGCTTTTCTTCCAGCTTATACACGGCCAGGTGCGGCTGCAGCGCGCGCATCACGGGATGTGTGGGGTTGCCCTCGTACATGGCCTTGACTTCCTTGCGCCACCACACCAGCTTGGTGCGTGCCACGGCTTCGTCCGTGCATTCATCGACCGTATCGTCGACTTCGCGGCAGAAGGCGTACAGGGCCGTGATGGCCTTGCGGCGCTCGGCCGGCAGGAACAGGAAGCTGTAGTAGAAGCTGGAGCCGCTCTGGGCGGCCTTTTGTTGGCAGTATTCGTCGGGAGACATAGTCAAAAGAGCAAGGGTTGCAGATCGAAGCCGCTATTCTATCGTCTTACAGAGTGGGCGACGGGGGAAAAGCCGTTTTTACTTGTGTCTCTTGATGCAGGCTTTTGCGCGACATGCGCAGGGCGCGCCAGAAAATGATCAGCCAGTCGCGTTTCTCCAGCTTGGGACGGCGTCGGAACACGTCGTAATTGACGGCTTCGATGCATTCGAGAATGCGCAAGCCCCCTTGCACCACCAGGCGCAGTTCCCAGCCGATGCGTCCGCGCAAGCGCAGGGCCAGCGGCGCGCCGGACAGCATCAGCGCGCGCGCGCGGGCCACTTCGAAGCGCATCAGGGCACTCCACTTGCCGTGCGCCTCGGGCCGCTCGAAGGCGGCGGCGGAGACGGCAAAGCGGCTCAAGTCTTCCATCGGCAGGTAGATGCGCTCTTTTTGCTGGTCGATGGCGACGTCTTGCAAGAAATTAATTAGTTGCAAAGCTGAACATATGGCATCGGAATCGCGTACATTCTGTTCATCGGCCGCACCGTACAGATGCAGCATCAGCAGCCCCACGGGGTTGGCGGAGCGGGCGCAGTAATCGAGCACGTCATCGTAGCTGGCGTAGCGCGTCGTTTCCACATCCTGCTTGAAGGCGGACAATAAATCGTGGAACGGCTTGAGCGGCAGCTGGAACTTGGCGATGACGGCGGCCAGACGTTCGAACATGGCGGCGTTCTCGCCGGCATGGCCTTCCTGGCGGGCGATGCGGCCCAGCGCCTCTTCGTAGGCGTGTAGAAAGGCCAGGCGTTCGGCCGGTGTGGCGTCGCCTTCGTCGGCCAGGTCGTCGGCGCTGCGGGCGAAGGCATAGATGGCTTCGACGGCGGGCACCAGGCGGCGCGGCAGTAAAAATGATGCAACAGGAAAATTTTCGTAATGGTCTACAGGCATGAACACACTTCTCTAGTCTTGCGTTTGTCCGGCACTCCCGCAAACGCTGGAATGTGGTCGGACGTTGTACGTCTCAAGATTAATGACGCAAAAGTCACTAAAAACTTTTACGCACGATTATAATTAATAACCAGAAAGTCATTAGCGGAAAATCGTCCTCCGCTACGACCAAACTGATATTGTCACAAATTTAAGGATATCGCGTGCGAAAAAGTTTGGCTTGGCCCAAAGGACAGGCAAAAAGTTTCTCCGCATAAAAATATTGCAGCCCGCATAGTAAAGGAAAATACCTTGTTTGCCCTGAAAACCCTGCGCCGCGAGACCGGCGCATCCGCACTTCCTGCCTTGCGGCTGATTGCCGCCGCGGCCCTTGCGACTACCCTGGCGGCCTGTTCCAAGCCTGCCGTCAAAGTGGAAGACGTGCGTCCCGTCCGTGCCATCGTGTTGTCTAGTAGTAATGTTGACGTGAGTGCCGAGCTGTCGGGCGAAGTCGTGCCCCGCGTCGTATCGCAGCTGGGTTTCCGCGTGGGCGGCAAGATCGTCGCGCGCAAGGTCGACGTGGGCGCCAGCGTCAAGAAGGGGCAAGTGCTGATGCAACTCGATCCTGTCGACTTGCAGCTGTCGCAGGCGCAGGCGAAGGCCTCGCTGGTGAGCGCGGAAACGAACCGCGACCTGGCGCGCGCGGAATTGAAGCGCTACCAGGACTTGCGCGAGAAAAACTTCGTCAGTCAGGCTGTGCTCGATGGCAAGGACGCCACCTACAAGGCGGCGCAGGCAAACGTGGAAGCGGCGCAAGCCCTGTACCGGGGCCAGGCGAACCAGTCCGGCTATGCCAGCCTGCTGGCCGATGCGGACGGCGTCGTCACGCGCATCGATGCGGAAGTAGGGCAGGTGGTGGCGCCCGGTGCGCCCGTCGTGGTGGTGGCCAAGAGCGGCGAGAAGGAAGTGGTGATCGGCATTCCTGAAGACAAGGTAGAAACCTTGCGCAGTGTCAAGGATGTGGTCGTGCGTCTGTGGGCCGACCCGAAGCAGGCGCTGCCGGGCAAGATCCGCGAAGTGTCGCCCGTGGCCGATGCGGCCACGCGCACCTATACTGCCAAGGTCAGCATCCCTGACGCGCCGCAAGTGCGCCTGGGCATGACGGCCGTGGTGCAGTTCGCTTCGCAGACGGCCACGCCGCAGATCAAGGTGCCGCTGACGGCCCTGTTCAATGAAAAGTCGCAAAGCTCCGTCTGGGTGGTGGAAAACGGCGCCGTGAAGCTCGTGCCGGTGACGGTGGGCGGCGTGGCGGGCAATGAGTTGCTGCTGGCCTCGGGCGTGAAAGCGGGGCAGACGGTGGTCACGGCCGGCGTCAACCTGCTCAAGCCTGGCCAGAAAGTGACCATCCTCGGCGCCGAACTGGCCAGCAAGCCGGATGTCGCCGCTGCCGCCGTCAGCGTGGGTGCGGCCAAATGAAGGGCGGCTTCAATCTGTCGCGCTGGGCCCTCGAACACATCCCGCTGACGCGCTACCTGATGGCCGTGCTGCTGATCGGCGGCATGCTCAGCTACGCCAACCTGGGTCAGGATGAGGATCCGCCGTTCACCTTCCGCGCCATGGTCCTGCAAGCGTACTGGCCCGGCGCCACGGCGCTGCAGATGGCCGAGCAGGTGACGGACAAGCTGGAAAAGAAACTGCAGGAAACGCCATACATCGACGAGATCACCAGCTATTCGAAGCCGGGCGAAACCCTGATTCTGCTGGAGCTGCGCGAATCGGCGCCGCCCAAGGAAACGGCGGCCGCCTGGTACCAGGTGCGCAAAAAGATCGGCGACATCAAGGGCACCTTGCCGGCCGGCGTCGTGGGCCCGTTCTTCAATGACGAGTTCGGCGACACCTACGGCTCCATCTTCGCCCTGTCCGGCGACGGTTTTACCTATGCCGAAATGAAGGATTACGCGGACAAGGTGCGCCAGGAACTGCTGGCCGTGGGGCAGGTGTCGAAAGTGGAACTGTTCGGCGTGCAGGATGAAAAGATCAATATCATCTTCTCGCACAAGAAATTTGCCCAGTTGGGCATTCCTTTCGATGCCATCGTGCAGCAATTGTCCGAGCAAAACAGCATCAACGCCACGGGCGTGCTGGTGACGCCGACGGATAACCTGCAAGTGCGCGTGACGGGCGCCATGCTGACCGTCAAGGACCTGGAAAACCTGGAATTGCGTGCCAACGGCACGACCTTCCGCCTCGGTGACTTTGCCACGGTGAAGCGCGAATTCGTCGATCCGCCCAAGGATAAGATGCGTTTCAATGGCAAGGAAGTGATCGGCCTGGGCGTATCGATGGAAAAGGGCGGCAATATCATCGACATGGGCAAGGCCTTGCAGGCAACGGTGACGCGCATGAAGAGCGAGTTGCCGGTTGGCATAGAATTGCAGCGCGTGTCGAACCAGCCGGAAGCCGTGTCCGCTTCCGTGGGCGAATTCGTGCATACCCTGATCGAAGCCATTCTGATCGTGCTGGCCGTCAGCTTTGTCGCGCTGGGCTTGCACACGAAGCCGCTGCGCATCGACGTGCGCCCGGGCCTGGTGGTGGCGCTGACCATTCCGCTGGTGCTGGCCGTCACCTTCCTGTTCATGCGCCTGCTCGACATCGACTTGCACAAGATCTCGCTGGGCGCGCTGATCATCGCGCTGGGTTTGCTGGTCGATGACGCCATCATCGCCGTCGAGATGATGGTGCGCAAGATGGAAGAGGGCATGTCCCGCTTCGATGCGGCCACGTTCGCCTATACGTCCACGGCCATGCCCATGCTGACGGGCACCCTGATCACGGTGGCGGGCTTCTTGCCCATCGGCCTGGCCAAGTCGGCCGCCGGCGAATACACGTTCTCTTTGTTCTCCGTCAATGCGCTGGCCCTGATCATTTCCTGGGTGGTGGCCGTCGTCTTCACGCCCTACATCGGCTACGTCTTGCTCAAGGTCAAGCCGCACGCGCATAACGACCATGAATTGTTCGATACGCCGAACTTCCGCCGCTTCCGCCGCGCCGTCACCTGGTGCGTGGAATGGCGCAAGACGACGATTGTCGCCACCCTGGCCATCTTTGCACTGGGTATTTACGGCTTTAACTTTATCGAAAAGCAATTCTTTCCCGATTCCAGCCGTCCGGAACTGATGGTGGAACTGTGGTCGCCCGAAGGCACGACGTTTGCTGCTAACGAGAAACAGGTGAAGAAGTTCGAGGCTTTTGTTGGCAAGCTCGACGGCGTGGAAAGCGTCACCAGCTACGTGGGAACCGGTAGTCCTCGTTTCTACTTGCCGCTCGATCAGATCTTCCCGCAGACCAACGTGTCGCAAGTGGTGGTCTTGCCGAAGAGCCTGGCCGACCGCGAACGCTTGCGCCAGCAAATCGTCGACGTCTTCAAGAAAGATTTCCCGGAAGTGCGGGGCAGGGTGAAACTGTTGCCGAACGGACCGCCGGTGCCGTATCCCGTGCAATTTCGCGTCATGGGGCCGGAGGTGGCCGGTGTGCGGGCCATTGCCGACCAGGTCAAGGACATCATGCGCGCCAATCCGAACACCCTGGGCGTGAACGATAACTGGAACGAATCGGTGAAAGTGCTGCGCCTGGACCTGGACCAGGACAAGATGCGTGCGCTGGGCGTTACCTCGAAAACGGTGATGCAGGCGGCCAATACGATTCTGTCGGGCACGGTCATCGGCCAGTTCCGCGAAGACAACAAGCTGATCGATATCCAGGTGCGCCAGCCTTTGGCCGAGCGGGCGACGATTTCCGTGCTGAATGACACGAATATCCCGACGGCAACGGGCAAGTCAGTGCCCATCTCGCAGCTGGCCCGCGCGCATTTCGTGTGGGAGCCGGGTGTCGTCTGGCGCGACAAGCGCGAATGGGCCATTACCGTGCAGTCGGACGTGATCGACGGCATCCAGGGCGCCACCGTGTCGACGCAGCTGGCGCCGCAGCTCGATGCCTTGCGCGCCAAAATGCCGGCCGGTTACCGCATCATCGTGAAAGGCGTGGCGGCCGACAGCGGCGAGGCGGAAGCGTCGATCTCGGCGAACTTGCCGCTGGCCATTTTCATCATCTTCACCTTGCTGATGCTGCAGCTGCACAGTTTCTCGCGTTCCTTGCTGGTCTTCCTGACGGGGCCGCTGGGCGTGGCGGGTGCCGCGTTTGCCTTGCTGGCGCTGGGCCGGCCACTTGGTTTCGTGGCCAACCTGGGCATCATCGCGCTGTTTGGCATGATCATCCGCAACTCGGTGATCCTTGTCGACCAGATCGAGCAAGACATCAATGACGGTTCGACGCCATGGGACGCCATCATCGACTCGGCTGTGCGCCGCTGCCGTCCCATCGTGCTGACGGCCGCCGCCGCGGCGCTGGCCATGATCCCGCTGTCGCGTTCGGTCTTCTGGGGGCCGATGGCGGTCGCCATCATGGGGGGATTAATCCTGGCAACGGCCTTGACCTTGCTGTTCCTGCCGGCCCTGTATGCGGCCTGGTTCCGGGTCAAGAAGCCGGACCCTGCGGCAAGGGAAGCGGGTACGTCGGCTGTGTAGTGCTCTGACGGGTGGCCGCATGCTGCATACGCCATTGACCCGGACGGCGAAAATGCCGGGGTCGTACCCTGAGGGTGCGA
The DNA here is from genome assembly GCF_001758725.1 of Janthinobacterium sp. HH106. NCBI lineage: Bacteria > Pseudomonadati > Pseudomonadota > Betaproteobacteria > Burkholderiales > Oxalobacteraceae > Janthinobacterium > Janthinobacterium sp. HH106. The sequence goes on from NZ_LRIC01000002.1 coordinate 362,271, forward strand.
CCCCAGTGCTTGCTTTGGGGTAAAAATGCCGCCAACTGGCCGGCGGCGCGCTCTGAGGCGCAGCAAAAAAAAGGCGGCATCCCTCTGGGAAATCCAGTAGAATGCCGCCTTTGCTTTACCGCAAGCTTGTCCTGCAAGTCCAAGGTAGCCAGATCGCTCCCGAGTTGTTAAAATCAGGGGCGGCAGCAAAGTGGTATGTACAAGCTGCGTACAAAAGATGCGGATGTGGTGGAATTGGTAGACACGCTGGTCTTAGAAGCCAGTGCTTCGGCTTGGGAGTTCGAGTCTCCCCATCCGCACCAATCCGGGTTGTTCCAGCCCGGAAGTGCAGCACCATCAAAATTTTCCCTGAACTAATTTCATCAGCCCAGTGCGCCGAGTGCGCCCAGTTGCCGGCTCGACTGTTGCACCATCTGCGCAATCAGTGCCTGCGCCTGCGGGTAGCCGCGTCTTTCCATTAATTTATCATCTTCAGTCAGCGGCCAAAGTGCCTGCAAGACGCGCTGCCGTGCCTGCGGCCAGTTGTACTCCTGCACATGGGTTGACTGCGGTGCTTCCTGATCCAGCAGATACAGCGCCTCGCGCGTCATCGCCACCTCTTGCTGCGCCTGGGCGGCCAGCGTGTCGCTGCGGGGCGGCGGCTGCCGCGCGAGGAAAGTATCGAGCTTGCGGCTCTGGCGTTCGTACAGGTCGAGCAGCAGGTGCAAGGTGGCGCCGCTGGGCCGCCGTTGCGTATCGAGTGCGTCGAGCACGTCCAGCAGCCAGCGCGTCATCTGGCGCCCGGCCAATCCCAGTTCCGGCCAGGTGGTGCTGTGCAATTGTTCGCCCAGGTAGCGGGCGCGGTCGATGGCGCGCCGGCTGCCGCTCATGTGCTGGCCGATGGGGCCGTACCGGGGCGCCAGCGCCGCTTCCTGCCGCTCGGCCAGCAGGCACAGCAAGGCCAGGTGGACGTACACGTGGAAGGCGGCCAGGGTGCGGTGGGCATCCCAGTAGTGATTGCCGTCATCATCGGGCGCGTTCCACAGCGAGCAGACCTTGGCGCCGTCGTCGCGCGCATAGTCGGGCGCCAGCAGGCTGTGGCCGTGGCGGAAGTCGTACAGTTTCTGGTGCAGCGACTCGTGCAGCAAGTGTTCGGCCAGCCACCACGGGTTGCCGATCAGCTCCTGGTTCAGGAACACGCTGCCATTGACGCGAAATTGCGAGCTGGACGCCTTGCCGCGCCACGTGCCCAGCTTGGGAAACAGGGCGATCAACTGGACATGAGAAAGCGCGCTGGCCGTCAGGCGGGGCAGCAGGGTTTCCAGCAAGCCTAGCCCGCGGCGCAGCAGCGCCCGTTCCTGCGGCGTAGGGGTGGCCAGCGGCGCGCCGTAGTTATCTTCCATCACGGCAAGAAAGGCGCGCGCATATGGCGTGCCTTCCTGCCAGGCATGCCATATGCAGGTGTCACATCCGGTGTCCGCGTCTTCCATGGTGCGCCCCTCGTGCAAGCGTGCCATGGGCGGCAGATGGGCTACCAGCGGGCCGCCGGGCAGGCCTGCGTCCAGGTGCTCGCTGGCCGCCTGGAACAGCGCCGCGCATTGCGGCAGGGGCAGTCCGTACTCGTCACCCAAGTGCAGCTGGCGCATGGCGTGCTGGACGGCGCAGCGCAGCACCGTGTCGCCCAGCAACTGGCGTTGGCGCGCGGGCGACGCCGTATCGAGCGCGCCGGCCAGCCGTTCGGCCTCGGGCAGGGTGCCGCCCAGCTTGTGCAAGCGCCGCCGGTAGGCGACGGCCAGCTGGTCGCGGATGTAGCCGCTGTCGCCAAAGGCACGGTGGGTCACCAGTGCCGTTTCCACGGCGGTCAGCACGTCCGCATCCGGTGGAGCGGCTCGCAGGGTAGGCGCAGCCACTGCCGGGTCAGGCGACGGTAGGGTGGTCGTGGTCGTGGTGGCCATCGCCCTTCATGCGCAATTCCATTTCATCGACTTCCGTCTGGATTTTTTGCAGATCGTCGTCCGTGACGCCGTCGAGCAGGCGGCTGAGGACCATTTGCAGCTTGGCTTTGGCGTTGCTGGAACTGCCGGGTGTGCTATCGCTCATGATGTTTTCTCCTTTAAATTCACTTGGAGAGGGGATGCGCGGCTTAGGTTTGCCTGAAAAATGGCCAAATTGAGGTAAATCAAAGGTTTTTTGGCCGAAATCTTCGCCAGGAGCGCATTTCTTTGTTTCGGACGGGGCGCCAGTTCGCATATACTAATGAACGAAGCAGGCTGGAAAGCCTGTCTCTGGCGAAATAAAGAATGCCGGGGCAAGAGTAAAGACAGGGCCACCGAGGCTGTAGCGATTCGTTCGCTGCCGCCGGTATCCTCTGTGGCGCGGCTGCAAAGCCAGCCACTTTCCCGAAGTCCTTTGTTATAATGCCACGCTTTACCGAATGATAGCCGGCCCTGCATTTACTGAGAAGCAGGGTTGGACGCTCGGAGCCCTGTCGCAGTACTGGAAGCGGCGGATTGTTTGGTGCCTGGTGCGGGTTTTTCCCTCCGCCGGGTAGACCAGGTCCATCGTCCTGTTTTCAGTGCTTTTACAGATGAATATGCGAGCGAGTGAAGCTGGACCCATGTCTTGCCGCCAGTGATGGTGCAAGGGGTCGGGTCTTCTTTTCTCGCACCAACAGTGTTTATTTTTTGGACGATTTTTTACATGGCAACTGCAGTCGAAACCTTGGGCAAACTCGAACGTCGTATCACGATCTCCTTCCCGCTGACGGACGTCCGCACGGAAGTTGAGAAGCGCCTGAAAGTGCAAGCCCGTACGGCTAAGGCACCGGGCTTCCGTCCGGGCAAAGTGCCGTTGAAAATGGTCGCAGCACAATACGGCTACCAAATTGAATCCGAAGTGCTGAATGACAAAGTCGGCCGCGCGTTCAACGACGCCGCCAACGAAAACAATCTGCGCGTGGCCGGTTTTCCGAACATCGTGCCGAAAGAAGAAGCAGCCGAAGGCCAGCTGGCTTTCGACGCCACGTTCGAAGTGTATCCGGAAGTCGCCATCGGCGACCTGACGGCCGTTGAAATCGAAACCGTGCAAGCCGACGTGTCGGAAGCCGAAATCGACAAGACCATCGACATCCTGCGCAAGCAGCGCGTGCACTTCCACACCAAGGGCGAAGCTGGCGAACACGGCGACGGCGGTGAGGCTATCGCTGCCAGCGGCGACCGCGTGACCGTCGACTTCGTCGGCTCGATCGACGGCGTTGAATTCCCAGGCGGCAAAGCTGAAGGCTACGCTTTCGTGCTGGGCGAAGGCCGCATGCTGCCGGAATTCGAAGCAGCGACCCTGGGCCTGAAAGTGGGCGAGTCGAAGACTTTCCCGTTGTCGTTCCCAGAGGACTACCACGGTAAAGACGTTGCCGGCAAAACCGCTTCGTTCACCATCACCCTGCAAAAGCTGGAATGGGCGCACCTGCCGGAAGTCGATGCCGAATTCGCCAAATCGCTGGGCGTTGCCGACGGCGACCTGGCCAAAATGCGCGAAGACATCAAAGTCAACCTGCAGCGCGAAGTCGCTGGCCGCGTGAAAGCACGCAACAAGGAAGCCGTCATGGACGCGCTGATCAAAGTTGCTGAGCTGGAAGTGCCAAAAACCCTGATCGCTCAGGATTCCGAGCGTCTGGCCGAAATGACCCGCCAGGACATGGCGCAGCGCGGCATGAACGTCAAGGACGTGCCTTTCCCAGCAGAACTGTTCGCGGAAAAAGCCGAGCGTCGCGTACGCCTGGGCCTGATCCTGTCGCAACTGGTGGGCGACAACAACCTGCAGGCAACGCCTGAGCAAGTCAAGGCGCAGATCGAAGATTTCGCCCAAAGCTACGAAGACCCGCGCGAAGTGCTGAAGTACTACTACAGCGACCGTCGTCGTCTGGGTGAGATCGAAGCCCTTGTATTGGAAGAAAACGTCGTCACTTACGTGTTGGGCCTGTCGAAAGTCACGACGAAAGCAGTTGCTTTCGACGAACTGATGGGAAGCAACGCACAAGCGTAAACCAGTTGGTATCCGGATGCCGCTCCCGGCCGTCAGGCCGGGGCGGCGCCCTCTAACTGCTTCACAAGGAAATGAAATGACAGGTATGAACCGTAATCCGGCGCTGGACACAGAGATGCTCGGCCTGGTGCCGATGGTGGTGGAACAAAGCGGTCGCGGCGAGCGCTCGTATGATATTTACTCGCGCCTGCTGAAGGAACGCTTGATTTTCATGGTCGGCCCGGTCAATGACCAGATGGCCAACCTGGTTGTCGCCCAGCTGCTGTTCCTGGAAAGCGAAAATCCGGAAAAGGAAATCTCGCTCTACATCAACTCGCCAGGTGGTTCGGTCTCGGCCGGCATGGCCATCTACGACACCATGCAGTTCATCAAGCCGGACGTCTCGACCCTGTGCACGGGCATGGCTGCTTCGATGGGCGCTTTCCTGCTCGCCGCTGGCGCCAAGGGCAAGCGTTTCTCGCTGCCGAACTCGCGCATCATGATTCACCAGCCGTCCGGTGGTTCGCAAGGCATGGCGTCCGACATCGAGATCCAGGCGAAGGAAATCCTTTACCTGCGCACCCGCTTGAACGGCATCATGGCCGAGCGCACGGGCCAGACGATCGAACAGATCGCCAAGGACACCGACCGCGACCGTTTCATGTCCGCCGACGAGGCCGTTGAGTATGGTTTGATCGACAAAGTGTTGACCAGCCGCGCTTGATGAGCCCCTACCGGTATTGCTAAGCAAGTAAGTAAACGCCCGGGCGATCAAACGTTCGGGCGTTTCGCTTTTATTTCGGGTAGCATGGAGCTTGTGCACGTTGTTGACTTGCGCCATGGGTAGCTGCCTTTCCGGCAACTACCGCACTCCGGCTTGCGATTTTGCAATATTGTTAATGCAGTTCCAACCAAAATGCCTTATGTCAGACAAAAAATCCTCTAGCGGCGAAAAATTACTGTATTGCTCGTTCTGCGGCAAAAGCCAGCACGAGGTGAAGAAACTCATCGCCGGCCCGTCCGTGTTCATTTGCGACGAGTGCATCGACCTGTGCAACGACATCATCCGTGATGAAACGTCGAGCATCGAGACGGTGACCGGTACCAAATCCGACCTGCCGACGCCGCAAGAAATTGCCGCCTTGCTCGATCAGTACGTGATCGGCCAGCAGACTGCCAAGCGCATCCTGTCGGTGGCGGTGTACAACCATTACAAGCGCCTCAAGCACCTGGGCAAGAAAGACGACATCGAACTGGCCAAGAGCAACATCTTGCTGGTCGGTCCTACCGGCTCGGGCAAGACCCTGCTGGCACAGACCCTGGCGCGCATGCTCAACGTGCCGTTCGTGATCGCCGACGCCACCACGCTGACCGAAGCCGGTTACGTGGGCGAGGACGTGGAAAACATCATCCAGAAGCTGCTGCAAAGCTGCAACTATGACGTCGAGAAAGCCCAGCGCGGCATCGTCTACATCGATGAAATCGACAAGATTTCGCGCAAGTCCGACAATCCGTCCATCACGCGCGACGTGTCGGGCGAGGGCGTGCAGCAAGCCTTGTTGAAACTCATCGAAGGCACGATGGCTTCCGTGCCGCCACAAGGCGGCCGCAAGCATCCGAACCAGGATTTCGTGCAGATCGACACGACCAACATCATGTTCATCTGCGGCGGCGCCTTTGACGGCCTGTCGAAAGTGATCGCCAACCGTTCCGAAAAGAGCGGCATCGGCTTCTCGGCCACGGTGCGCAGCAAGTCGCAAAGCTCGGCCAGCGAACTGATGTTGCAAGCGGAGCCGGAAGATCTGGTCAAGTTCGGCCTGATCCCGGAACTGGTGGGCCGTCTGCCCGTCATCGCCACCCTGGCGGAATTGACGGAAGAGGCGCTGATCCAGATCCTCGTCGAGCCGAAGAATGCGCTGATCAAGCAGTATTCGAAGCTGCTCGAGATGGAAGGCGCGGAACTGGAGATTCGTCCGGCCGCCCTGCATGCGATCGCCAAGAAGGCGCTGGCGCGCAAGACCGGCGCCCGTGGCCTGCGTTCCATCCTGGAACATGCTTTGCTGGACGTCATGTACGAACTGCCGAGCGAACAAAATGTGGTGAAGGTCGTCATCGACGAAAATACCATCACCAGTGGCGCCAAACCTTTGTTGATTTATCAAGAGACTGCCAAGGCCTCCGGAGAAAATTGATTACTGCCGAGACAAATGCATAAAAAGGATTTTGATTCCTTAATGCATGGCAGTACAATTTAAATCAATGAGTGCAGGCTTCAATCGGAAAGCCACTCGCGGCGCTTAGCTGCGCGTGGCTTTTTTACTGTGAAAACTGCATTTATTACCGTCATGCGGGTGTGTTTTGCGAAATAGACAGAAAAATGTTTGTTTCACAGAATTATTTATTCTCGCCGGTCTTGTGTTTTGGCAGCGAGCGCCAACATCGTAAACACGCTTTCTATAAGGTACGCCATGACAACTTCCAAATTAACTGAGCAAACTCAACTGCCGTTATTGCCGTTGCGGGATGTCGTCGTTTTCCCGCATATGGTGATACCGCTGTTCGTTGGCCGTCCAAAGTCGATCAAGGCGCTGGAAGCTGCGATGGAGCAGGGCAAGAGCATCATGCTTGCCGCTCAAAAAGCAGCCGCGAAGGACGAGCCGTCTCCTTCGGATATCTATGAAATTGGCTGTGTTGCCAATATTCTGCAAATGCTGAAGCTGCCCGATGGCACCGTCAAGGTGCTGGTCGAAGGCGCGCAGCGTGCCCGTATCAACCACATCAGCGATGCGCCGACGCACTTCATCGCCGACCTGACGCCGCTCGAGTCCGAGCCGGGCGACGAGTCGGAAGTCGAAGCCATGCGCCGCGCGATCGTGCAGCAGTTCGACCAGTACGTCAAACTGAACAAAAAGATCCCGCCGGAAATCCTGGCATCCTTGTCGGGCATCGACGATGCCGGCCGTCTGGCCGACACGGTGGCCGCGCATCTGCCCCTGAAACTGGAGCAAAAACAAGTCATCCTGGAAATTTTCAGCGTGGCCAAGCGCCTCGAGCACCTGCTGGGCCAGCTCGAAGGCGAGCTCGACATCCTGCAGGTGGAAAAACGCATCCGCGGCAGAGTCAAGCGCCAGATGGAAAAGTCGCAGCGCGAGTACTACCTGAACGAGCAAGTCAAGGCGATCCAGAAAGAGCTGGGCGAGGGCGAAGATGGCGCCGACCTCGACGAGCTGGAGAAAAAAGTCGCTTCGGCCAAGATGCCGAAGGAAGCGCTCGACAAGGCTACCAACGAGTTGAAAAAGCTCAAGCTGATGTCGCCGATGTCGGCCGAAGCCACCGTTGTGCGCAACTACATCGACACCCTCGTCAACTTGCCTTGGAAAAAGAAATCCAAGGTCAATAACGACTTGTCGAATGCGGAAAAAGTGCTCGAAGGCGACCACTACGGCCTCGACAAGGTCAAGGAACGCATCCTGGAGTACCTCGCGGTGCAACAGCGCGTCGACAAGCTCAAAGCGCCTATCCTGTGCTTCGTCGGTCCTCCGGGCGTGGGCAAGACCTCGCTGGGCCAGTCCATCGCCCGCGCGACGAACCGCAAGTTCGTGCGCATGGCCCTGGGCGGCGTGCGCGACGAAGCCGAGATCCGTGGCCATCGCCGCACCTACATCGGCTCGATGCCGGGCAAGATCCTGCAATCGCTGTCGAAAGTCGGCGTGCGCAATCCTTTGTTCCTGCTCGATGAAGTCGACAAGATGGGCGCCGATTTCCGTGGCGATCCTTCGTCGGCCCTGCTGGAAGTGTTAGACCCGGAACAGAACCACACGTTCTCCGACCATTACATCGAAGTCGATTTCGACCTCTCCGACGTGATGTTCGTGGCCACGTCGAACTCGTACAACATTCCGCCAGCCTTGCTTGACCGCATGGAAGTGATCCGTCTGTCCGGTTACACGGAAGATGAAAAGACCAGCATCGCGCAGCGTTACCTGCTGCCGAAGCAGATCAAGAACAATGGCTTGAAGGAAGAGGAAATCTCGGTGGCCGAGTCGGCCTTGCGCGACATCATCCGCTACTACACGCGGGAAGCCGGTGTGCGTTCGCTCGAGCGTGAAGTGTCGAAGATCTGCCGCAAGGTGGTCAAGATGCTGCTGCTGAAGAAATCCGACAAGAAAGTCATCGTCAACTCGAAGAACCTGGACAAGTTCCTCGGCGTGCGCCGCTATGATTTCGGTGTCGCAGAGAAAGAAAACCAGGTGGGCCAGGTGGTCGGTCTGGCATGGACGGAAGTGGGCGGCGATCTGCTGACCATCGAAGCCGTGTCGATGCCGGGCAAGGGCGGCATCATCCGCACGGGTACCCTGGGCGACGTCATGAAAGAGTCGATCGAGGCAGCCCGTACGGTGGTGCGCAGCCGGGCACAGCGCCTGGGCATCAAGGCGGACGTGTTCGAAAAGAGCGACATCCACATCCACGTGCCGGAAGGCGCGACACCGAAGGATGGTCCTTCGGCTGGCGCGGCCATGACGGTGGCGATGGTGTCGGTCTTCACGGGCATTCCCGTGCGCGCCGACGTGGCGATGACGGGCGAGATCACCTTGCGCGGCGAAGTGTTGCCGATCGGCGGCCTGAAAGAAAAGCTGCTGGCGGCCCATCGCGGCGGCATCAAGACGGTCCTGATTCCAGAGCAGAATGTGAAAGACCTGGCCGACATTCCGGACAACGTCAAGAACAAGCTGGAGATCGTACCCGTGCGCTGGATCGACAAAGTGCTGGAAATCGCCCTCGAACGCATGCCTGAAGCGTTGGCGGACGTCGCTGCGGTGGAGGCTGTCACGGCCGCCGCGGCCAAGCCTGACGCGGCCGGCGAGGTAGTAAAACACTAACGTTTTACCCCTGTTTTCCCCAAACAAGCGCTTTTAGAGCGCTTGTTTTATATTGAAACGTGAATTGCGCCCCCAAAGCGCTTGACACATATACAGTGTGGCTTGTTTAATACGCCTGCACATTTTTTTCGCCGGACAGCTGTGGTGCCAAAAGTGCCGCAACGATACGGTAAACGTTTTATACCTTTGTAATTGGGGATGCTAGTGAACAAGACTGAATTGATCGACCACATTGCTGAAAAAGCTGACATTTCCAAAGCCGCCGCTGCGCGCGCACTCGACGCTGTTATCGGCGGCGTGACGGAAACTTTGAAAAACAACGACAGCGTAACGCTGGTTGGTTTTGGCACTTTCTCGGTCAGCGAACGCGCTGAACGTACCGGCCGCAATCCGCGTACCAAAGAAGCGATCACGATCGAAGCAGCAAAAGTTCCAAAATTTAAAGCTGGTAAAGCTTTGAAGGATGCTGTAAACTAACGGACTTCGGTGAGGTGACAATCACCGGAAACATTTGGCGGCGCCTTCGGGTGCCGCGATTTCAAGGTTGACGTTCTGCGAATTGCAGCCTTGAATGCAAATGCAAGCAGTACTGTGTATTTTTCGGAGTGGTAGTTCAGTTGGTTAGAATGCCGGCCTGTCACGTCGGAGGTCGCGGGTTCGAGTCCCGTCCGCTCCGCCAAAAAAATACGCTCTTAAGGAGTGGTAGTTCAGTTGGTTAGAATACCGGCCTGTCACGTCGGGGGTCGCGGGTTCGAGTCCCGTCCGCTCCGCCAGAATATAGAAGCCCGCGCTGCTGAATAAGTAGCGCGGGTTTTTCTTTTTCAGCGCCAGATTATCTCGGTGCGACGTCTTTTAGAATCCCTTCCTGCCGTTTTGAATAAAACGCACCTCGATTTAAATCCGCTTTAAGCTGCGCCCGGTTTAATGCCTGCCCTGGCGCCTTGCCGTTCAGGCGGCGCCAGGGCAGGGCGCGCGCCCTGATTTACCCTTGCTATAGCGCTATGGGCATTGTAGAATCAGGAGATAATGGCTTGGGCGTCAGAATCCTGCTTTAGTTCCAGCGCCAAGTTGTTGAATCTAAAGGGGAAGTGGACATCTGTCCCGTCCATTCCGCCGAAGAAATCAAGGCGAACGCATGTTCGCCTTTTTTTATAGTGATCCACTCATCCCGAATTGGCTGACCATGTTTGAATTTATTCGTACCCATCGACGCTTGATGCAGTTTCTTCTGATGCTGGTCATCGTCCCGTCTTTTGCACTGGTCGGTATCAGCGGCTACCAAAGCTTCGGCGATGGCGCGAACACCATCGCCAAGGTCGGCGACCAGGTCGTTACGCAGCAGCAATATGAAGAAGCGCAACGCCAGCAGATCGACCGCTACCGCCAGATGATGGGCGAGCAGTTCGACCAGAAAATGTTTGACACGCCGGAAGCCCGCAAGAGCATCCTCGACAACCTGATCGCCGAGCGTGCCGTGGCCGCCGAAGTGGGCCGTAGCCGCCTGGTCATCAGCGATGCCGTGCTGCAAAAGGAAGTGCTGGAAATTCCAGGCTTGACCTTGCCGGACGGTAAATTCGACCTGGAACGCTACAAGGCCATGCTGGCCGCCCAAGGCATGTCCCCACAGCAATACGATGCGCGCCGCCGCAGCGACCTGGCCCTGCAGCAACTAGTCGGCGCCGTGCAAGGCACGGCCTTCGCCCCGAACACCGTGTCCAAGCGCCTGTCCGACATCACCTCGGAAGAGCGTGAAGTGCAGGAACTGCTGTTGCCGATCGCCCAGTACGTGCCGGAAGTCAAAGTGACGGACGCCATGATCAAGGCCTTCTATGACAAGAACAGCAAGTTCTTCGAAATCCCGGAACAAGCCAAGATCGAATACGTCGTGCTGGACGACAGCGCGGCGGGCGAGCAAGTCGACGTCAGCGACGCTGACGTGACTGCCTACTACGCGAAGAACCAGAAAGCCTACACGACGCCAGAAGCGCGTCAGGCCAGCCACATCCTGGTCGCCGTCAAGAAAGACGCATCGGCCGCCGACAAGGCCGCCGCCAAGGCCAAGGCCGAAGCGATCCTGGCGGAAGTACGCAAGGCGCCTGCCAGCTTCGCCGCCGTGGCGAAAGCCAAGTCGGAAGATCCGGCATCCGCCGAACAGGGCGGCGATCTGGGCGTGATCGGCAAGGATGGCTTGCCGGCACCGCTGCTGAGCGCTGTCGCGAAACTCAAGCAAGGCGAAATCAGCGATGTCGTCGCTTCCGATTTCGGCTACCACATCCTGACGATCACCTCGCTCAAGCCGCAGCACGTGCGTGCGCTCGATGAAGTACGCGGCGAAATCACGGCCGACCTGCGCAAGCAATTTGCCGCCAAGAAGTATTCGGAAATGGCTACCGTCTTTACCGAGACTGTGTATGACCAATCGGACAGCCTGAAACCGGTGGCCGACAAGCTGAAGCTGAAAGTGGAAACCGCCGCCAACCTGTCGCGCACGCCGTCGCCGGCACTGGGCAAGGCGCCGTTCAACAACGCCAAGTTCCTCACCGCCATCTTCTCGAACGACTCGCTGAAAGACAAGCGCAACACGGAAGCCGTCACCGTCGCGCCGAACGTGCTGATCGCCGGCCGCGTGGTAGAATTCAAGCCCGCCTCGAAGCGTCCGCTGGCCGAAGTCGAAGCGATGATCCGTCAGCGCGTGACCATGGAAGAAGCGGAAAAGCTGGCCAGGAAAGCGGGCGAGACCAAGCTCGCCGCCTTGAAAGCCTCGGGTGATGCGAGCGGTTTCGGCGCGGCGCAATGGGTGTCGCGCAGCAAGCTGGACGGTATCAACCGCGCCGCCATCGCGCAAGTCATGAAGGCGGACACGAGCAAGCTGCCAGCGTACGTGGGCGTGGACTTGCCAGCCCTGGGTTACGGCATCTACCGCATCGCCAAGGTGCAGCAGCCGGCGCAAGTGGACGCGGCGCGCCGCCAGCAAGAGAAAGACCAGATCAGCGGCATCCTGGCGCAACAGGAAATGTTCGACTACGTCGAATACCTGAAAGCCAAGGCCAAGGTGAAGATCGTCAAACCGGTCACCGCACCAGCGGCCCCAGCGCCAGCGCCGTAAGATTTAGTTTTCACGCATAAAAATAGCCGCTTTCGAGCGGCTATTTTTTTGTCTGCGAGTCGGGAACTTTATTTAACCCACAGGCGTAAGACTGGGGTCGGACCCTCAGGGTCCGACCCCGGCAGTTCGGTTTTCGGGGTGAAAATTGAGTGAACTTATGAACCGGTTTACTTCGCCCCCAGCAACGGCGCCAGCCGCGGCCAGATATTTTTCAAAATGGTCGGGTGCGCCTGCGCATTCGGGTGCATGCGGTCGGCCTGGAACAGCTGCGGCTGGTCGGCGATGCCCTCGAACATGAAGGGCACGAGCGGCGCCTTCCATTCCTTGGCCAGCTTGCCGTACACGCCATAAAATTGTTCACCGTAGGCGCGGCCATAGTTGGGCGGCATGCGCATGCCCACCAGCACCACCTGCGCCCCCGTCTTTTTCACGGCGTCGCCCATGGCGCGCAGGTTCGCTTCGGCGGCCGCCACGGGCAAGCCGCGCAAGCCGTCGTTGGCGCCCAGTTCGATCAGCACGACGTCGGGCTGGTGCTTGGCCAGCAGGCCGGGCAGGCGCGCGCGGCCGCCGCTGGTGGTCTCGCCGCTGATGCTGGCGTTGACGATGCGCGTGTCGTTCTTTTGCGCTTGCAGCCGCTGTTCCAGCAGCGCCACCCAGCCAGTACCGCGTGCCAGCCCATACTCGGCCGAGAGACTATCGCCGAGCACCAGCAGCGTTTTTGGTGCAGAATAGGCGTTCGTCATGCCTGACACCAGCAGCAGGGCTGCCGCAGGAAGCAGGGACAGCGTGCGCCGCCGCAGGCGGTTGCCGCCCTTGACACTTATTTGTTCACGAAATTTTTTAAGATAGATCAGCATGCCCGAATTCCCTAAAGCGACTTCCACCAGTTTTCTTCCGTCCGACGCGGCGGCCCAGCGGCCCGCCGCACTCAACAGTCAAAACAGCCAAAATGCCCGGCCGGCCATCGAAGTGGTCCAGCTGGCCAAGCGCGTACCCGATGCCGATGGTGAGCTGACCATCCTGCATCAAGTCGATTTTACCGTGCAAACGGCGGAGACGCTGGCCATCGTCGGCGCCTCCGGTTCCGGCAAGTCGACGTTGCTCGGCTTGCTGGCGGGACTGGACACGCCCAGCGACGGCAAGGTGGTGCTTGACGGCACCGATATCTTCGCCCTCGATGAAGACGGCCGCGCCGGTTTCCGCAAGGAAAAGCTCGGTTTCGTGTTCCAGTCCTTCCAGCTGCTGGCCCACCTGACGGCGCTGGAAAACGTCATGCTGCCGCTGGAATTGCGGGGCGACGCCGATGCGAAGGAAAAGGCGCAAGCCATGCTGGGCAGAGTCAACCTGGGTAGCCGCCTGAAACACTATCCGAAATACCTGTCCGGCGGCGAGCAACAGCGCGTGGCCCTGGCCCGCGCGTTCGTGACGGAGCCGCCGCTGCTGTTTGCCGATGAACCGACGGGCAGCCTGGACGCCGCCACGGGCGAGGCCGTGATCCAGCTGATGTTCGAGCTGAACCGCGAACGGGGTTCGACCCTGGTGCTCGTCACGCACGACAGTTCAATTGCGGCCCGTTGCGGCCGCACCATCACGATTGCGGCGGGCAGGTTGGTGTGATTGCTGGTGGTGATTGTCGGATTACGCGCTGCGCGCTAATCCGACCTACCCGACTTCCGGGCCGTAGGTTGGATTAGCGCAGCGTAATCCAACGCCACCACACCGCATGCCTATGCCGACAAGGCATTGATCAAGCTGCGTATCGCCGGGATCAATTCCCCCGCCGTCAAGCCGATCGGGCCGCTGCCTGCCGCCACCAGCGCATCGGCCGCCGCGCCGTGCAGCCAGACGGCGCCGAGCGCCGCTTCCCATTCCGGCCAGCCCTGGGCCAGCAGGCTGCCGCACAGGCCGGACAGCACGTCGCCCGTGCCGGCCGTCGCCAGGGCGGGGCCGCCCGTGTTGTTGACGACCACCTGGCCATCGGGCGCGGCGATCACCGTGCCCGACCCTTTCAATACGACGATCACGCCCAGCTGCGCCGCCAGCTGGCGCGCCGCGCCCAGGCGGTCGGCCTGCACCTCGGCTACTGTCATGTCCAGCAGCCGGGCCGCTTCCAGCGGATGCGGCGTCAATATCGTCGCGCCCGCGCCCGTGCGCACGGCCAGCGCCGATTGCAGCTCCGGCTCGGCCGCCATCAGGTTCAGCGCGTCCGCGTCCAGCAGCAGCGGGCTGTCGCTGTCAATGGCACGCTGCAGCAGTTCCACCGTATCGGCGTCGTCGCCCAGGCCCGGACCCGCCACCAGCGCGGCAAAGTGCAGGCCCGAGAAATCCACGTCCTGCGCGCGGCGGCACATCAGTTCCGGCTGGCCGCTGTCGAAGGCGGGCGGTACATCGGGAAAGGCGATGTAGACTCTTCCCGCGCCCGCATGCAGGGCCGTACGGGCCGCCAGGATGGGCGCGCCGGCCATGCCTTGCGCGCCGCCGATGACGGCCACGCTGCCGTAGCTGCCCTTGTGCGTATTTTGCCGGCGCGGCTGCAACTGGCGCGCGAACAGGTGCAGGCCGCCCAGCTGGGCCCTGGCTTCCGGCAGCAGGGACGGATCGATGGCCAGCGCCGCCACTTCCACTTCGCCCGCGTAGTCGCGGCCATTCGCCGTGTGCAGGCCCGGCTTGTCGCCGATGAAGGTGAGCGTGTGCGTGGCGCGGATGGCGACGCCGTCGACGGCGCCCGTGTCCGCATGCAGGCCGCTGGGCACGTCGAGCGCCAGCACGGGGCAATCGAGATTGTTGACCAGCTGCGCCATGTCGCGGCATTCGCCTTCCAGGGGGCGCGACGCGCCGATGCCGAACAGGCCATCGATGACCAGGTGCCACGGCGCGGCGCCCACGGCGGCCGAGGCCATGGACGTTGCCGCATCCATGAAGCGCACGGCGCTGTTGCGGGCGCGGCTCAGGGCCTGTTCGCGTTCGGGCGACGTGGCCGGTGCTTCGGGCGCCAGCCAGACGAGCACTTCGAGGCCGCTGGCGGCCAGGTGCGCGGCCGCTTCCAGCGCATCGCCGCCGTTGTCGCCGGGGCCGGCCAGCACCAGCACGCGCCGGTGGCCCGTCTCGTCGCCATCCTCCTGGGCGTGCAGCAGCTTCAGGGCGGCGCTGGCGGCGGCCTGGCCCGCGCGCTGCATCAGCAGCCCTTGCGGCAGGTCGCGCAGGGCCGCTTGTTCGATGGCGCGTAGTTCGGCGATGGAGTACAGCGCGAGGGTGTTACCGGCAGAGTCGATCAGGGTCATGGGGTGTTCCGTTAGTCAGCATGTCTTCAACATAAGGCCGAAGCGGGCGAAAGGCAAGGCGCGCACGCCTGAAACGCGCCCCTGTTTGGCGGCTACAATAGCCATCTCACATAAGCGCGGGGGCAGGGCGATGGACTGGCAATTCTGGATCGACCGGGGCGGCACCTTTACGGACATCGTGGCGCGCCGTCCTGACGGCAGCCTGGCCACGCATAAACTGCTGTCGGAGAACCCGGGCCAGTACCGCGATGCGGCGCTGGCCGGCATGCGCCAGCTGATGGATCTTGCGCCCGGCGCGCCCTTGCCCGTCGAACAGGTGGGCGCCATCAAGATGGGCACGACGGTGGCCACCAATGCGCTGCTCGAACGCAAGGGCGAGCCCACCGTGCTGGCCATCACGCGCGGCTTTCGCGACGCGCTGCGCATCGCCTACCAGAACCGTCCGCAGCTGTTCGCGCGCCAGATCATCCTGCCGGAACTGCTGTACGGCGACGTGATCGAGATCGATGAACGCCTGGGCGCCCATGGTGAAGTGGTCGCGCCGCTCGACGAGGCGGCTGCCCGCGCCGCGCTGGCACACGCGCATGCGCGCGGCGTGCGCGCCATCGCCATCGTGCTGATGCACGGCTACCGCTACCACGCGCACGAGGCGCGGCTGGCGCAGCTGGCGCGCGAAACGGGCTTTACGCAGGTGTCCGTGTCGCACGAGGTCAGCCCCATGATGAAGCTGGTGGCGCGCGGCGACACCACGGTCGTCGACGCCTACCTGTCGCCGATCCTGCGCCGCTACGTCGACCAGCTGGCGATGGAGCTGCCCGGCGTGCACCTGCAATTCATGCAGTCGAACGGTGGCTTGACGGATGCGCGTGCCTTCCAGGGCAAGGACAGCATTTTGTCCGGCCCCGCCGGCGGCATCGTCGGCATGGTGCGCGCCAGCGCGCTGGCCGGCTTCGATAAAGTCATCGGCTTCGACATGGGCGGCACCTCGACGGACGTGTCGCATTACGCGGGCGAGTTCGAGCGCGTGTTCGAGACGCAGATCGCCGGCGTGCGCATGCGCGCCCCCATGATGAGCATCCACACGGTGGCGGCGGGCGGCGGCTCCATCCTGCATTTCGACGGCGCCCGCTACAAGGTGGGGCCGGACAGCGCGGGCGCCAATCCCGGCCCCGCCAGCTACCGGCGCGGCGGCCCGCTGGCCGTCACCGACTGCAACGTCATGCTGGGCAAGCTGCAGCCCGCCTTCTTCCCCCGCGTCTTCGGCCCCGACGCCGATGAAGCGCTGGATGCGGCCACGGTGCGCGCCCAGTTTGAAGCGCTGGCGCGCACGGTGGACTCGACGCCGGAACAGGTGGCCGAAGGTTATATTGCCATCGCCGTGGGCAATATGGCCAACGCCATCAAGCAGATTTCGGTGCAGCGCGGTCACGACGTCACCGACTATACGCTCACCAGCTTTGGCGGCGCGGGCGGCCAGCATGCCTGCCTCGTGGCCGACGCGCTGGGCATGCGCACGGTCTTCATCCACAGCCTGGCGGGCGTGATGTCGGCCTACGGCATGGGCCTGGCCGACCAGAGCGCGATGCGCGAACGGGCCGTCGAGGCGGCCTTGGGCAAGGACTTGGCAAGCGATTTCGCGGTCCTGGGCGTCCTGGCGCGGGGCGACTTGCTGCGCCAGGGCGTGGCGGGGGAGCGCATCGCGCTCGTGCATCGCGTGCACCTGCGCTACGAAGGCACGGATACGGCCCTCGTCGTGCTGTTCGATACGGCCGCCGGCATGCAGGCGCAATTCGAAACTGCATACAAAAAACGCTTTTCCTTTTTGATGCCGGCGCGCGCCCTGATTGTCGAAGCCATTTCCGTGGAAGCCATCGGCGCGTCTGATGCGCCGGAAGCGGCCGCGCCCGCGTATGCGCCCCGTGAAGGCGCTCTGGCGCCCGTGCAGACGGTGGCCATGTACTGCGCCGGCGCCTGGCGCGACAGCGGCCTGTATGGGGCGGACAGCCTGCGTCCCGGCGATACTATCGACGGCCCGGCCATCGTCAGCGACGCCAACGCCACCACCGTCATCGAACCTGGCTGGCGCGCGGACGTGACGGCGCACGGCCATTTGATCTTGCGCAGAGTCGTCGCCGTGCCGGAACGTGTCGCCATCGGGACCAATGCCGACCCCGTGATGCTGGAAATTTTCAATAATCTGTTCATGTCGATCGCCGAGCAGATGGGACTGCGCCTGCAGAACACGGCCCATTCCGTCAACATCAAGGAGCGGCTCGATTTCAGCTGCGCCATCTTCGACGCCCAGGGCCACCTGATCGCCAACGCGCCGCACATGCCCGTGCACCTCGGTTCCATGGGCGAGAGCATTCGCACCGTCATGACGCGCAATGCGGGCGCCATGCGGCCCGGCGACGTCTTCATGCTGAACGACCCGTATCACGGCGGCACGCATCTGCCCGACGTGACGGTGATCTCGCCCGTCTTCGATGAAAACGGCGCGGCCATCCTGTTCTACGTGGGTTCGCGCGGCCACCATGCCGATATCGGCGGCACCACGCCCGGCTCCATGCCGCCCGATTCCACGCGCATCGAGGAAGAGGGCGTCCTGATCGACAATTTCAAGCTGGTCGACGGCGCCACCGGTTTGCTGCGCGAAGCGGAAACACTGGCCCTGCTGGCGGGCGCCAGCTGGCCCGCCCGCAATCCCCGGCAAAACCTGGCGGATCTGCGCGCCCAGGTGGCGGCCAACCAGAAGGGGGCCGACGAACTGCATAACATGGTCGCGCATTTCGGCTTGCCTGTCGTGCAAGCCTACATGGGCCACGTGCAGGACAACGCCGAGGAAGCCGTGCGGCGCGTGATCGGCACCCTGAAGGATGGCGCATACGCGCTGGACCTGGATAACGGCGCGCGCATCGAGGTGGCGATCAAGGTGGACGTGGCGCAGCGCAGCGCCGTCATCGACTTCACGGGGACGTCCGTCCAGCTGCCGAACAATTTCAATGCGCCGTCCGCCGTCTGCATGGCGGCCGTGCTGTACGTGTTCCGTACCCTCGTCGACGACGAGATTCCCCTGAATGCGGGCTGCCTGAAGCCTTTGACCGTTGTTATCCCGACCGGCTCTATGCTCAATCCGCAGTACCCGGCCTCCGTCGTCTCGGGCAACGTGGAAACCTCGACCTGCATCACCAACGCCCTGTACGGCGCGCTGGGGGCGATGGCCGCCTCGCAAGGCACGATGAACAATTTCACGTTCGGCAGCGAGCAATATCAGTATTACGAGACGATATCGGGCGGCTCGGGCGCCGGTCCCGGTTTCGACGGCACGGACGTGGTGCAGACGAACATGACCAATTCGCGCCTGACGGACCCGGAAATCCTCGAGTGGCGCTTCCCCGTGCGCCTCGACAGCTACGGCATCCGCGCCGGTTCCGGCGGCGCGGGGCGCTGGCACGGCGGCAATGGCGGCGTGCGCCGGGTGCGCTTTCTGGAACCGATGACGGCGGCGATTTTGTCGAACAACCGCATTATTCCGCCGTTCGGCATGGACGGCGGCGCGCCAGGCGCGCTGGGGAGCAACTACGTCGAGCGCGCGGACGGCATGGTGGAGAAGCTCGCGCATATCGGCAAGACCGCCATGCTTCCTGGCGACGTGTTCGTGATCGAGACGCCGGGCGGCGGCGGTTACGGCAAGACGGAATAGGCCAGGTCAGCGCTGGCACTGGCTCCGCTCAGCTGCGCGCGCACCTGACCCACGTCGCGCATGGGTGCGCGGCCGAACTGGCGGCTGTATTCGCGGCTGAACTGCGACTCGCTGGCGTAGCCGACGCGGTAGCCGGCCGTGCCCGCGTCGATCTGCTCGACCAGCATGAGGCGCCGCGCTTCCTGCAGGCGCAGCAGCTTCTGGTACTGCATCGGCGTCATGGCCGTAATCGCCTTGAAGTGGTGGTGCAGCGACGACATGCTCATGTTCGCCATGCCGGCCAGGTGCTCGATGCGCAGCGGCTGCGCGTAGTGGTGCTTGATCCAGTCGATGGCTTGCGCCACCTGGTGCGACTGGCTGCTGGCCAGCGCCATGTGGCGCAGGCGCGCGCCGACGGGACCATTGAGCAGGCGGTAGGTCAGCTCGCGGCGGATCAAGGGCGCCAAGGTGGCGATTTCCTCCGGCTTGTCGAGCAGGCGCACGAGGCGCAGCATGGCGTCGAGCAGTTCGGCCGACACGTCGCTGACGGAAATGCCGCGCGTGGCGGGCAGGATTTTCTGCTGCGCCGCGCCGGCTGCGCCGCTGGCGCTTTCGCTGTCGAGCAGCGCGGCCACGTCGGCGATGTCGATGCCCAGCACCACGCACAGGTGTGGCTGCTCCACGCTCGCCTCCACCACGCGCACCTGCACCGGCAAGTCGACGGACGTCAGCAGATACTGCATGCGGCTGTAGTGGAAGGTTTCGCTGCCCAGGGTGACGTCCTTCGCGCCCTGCGCGATGATGGCCACGCTGGGGCGCGCCGCATGGAACAGCGATTCCGTGACGGACGACTGGCGGTGGAAGGTCAGGTTGCCGATGGCCGTCGTGAAGTCGCCCGTGCGCGGCGCGTGGCGGATGATCAGGGCGGCGATTTCATCTTGCGGAGTAAGTGGCGTGGACATGGAGGTCAGTATGCGTGAGGCGAGGGAGGGCAGGGGATGATCTTACGCAGATTTGGAGGATCGTGCAAAGGTCTTGCAGGATCGCGGTAACGGCGGACGGGCATCTCGGGCACACTTGTGCAATCGCATGCACGGCACGCGTCACCCCTCGCCACACATTACAGATACAGGAGTTTTCATGACCACCATCGCCAAAGGCTACGCCGCACTGGGCCCGACTTCCGCACTGCAACCGTTCACGTTCGAGCGCCGCGCCCCGCGCGAAGACGACGTGGCAATCTCGATCAAATACTGCGGCGTGTGCCATTCCGACATCCACCAGGCGCGCGACGAATGGGGCGGTGCCGCCTTCCCCATGGTGCCCGGCCATGAAATCGCGGGCGTCGTCACGGCCGTCGGCGCCAATGTGAGCAAGTTCAAGGTGGGCGACCACGTGGGCGTGGGCTGCTTCGTCGATTCCTGCACCACCTGCAAAACGCGCAACGTGGATCTGGAGCAGTACATGCCAGGCCTGATCCAGACCTACAACGGCCTGGAAGCGGACGGCAAGACGGCCACGCAGGGCGGCTACTCGGACAGCATCGTCGTCAAGGAAGGTTATGTGCTGTCGATTCCCGACAACCTGCCGCTGGACGCGGCCGCGCCGCTGCTGTGCGCCGGCATCACGCTGTATTCGCCGCTGAACCACTGGAAGGCCGGCCCCGGCAAGCAGGTCGCCATCCTGGGCATGGGTGGCCTGGGCCACATGGGCGTCAAGATCGCCCACGCCATGGGCGCCGAAGTGACGGTGCTGAGCCAGACCCTGTCGAAGCGCGAAGACGGCCTGCGCCTGGGCGCCGACCATTACTACGCCACCAACGACGCGGAAACGTTCAGCAAGCTGGCCGGCACCTTCGATCTGATCATTTGCACGGTGGGCGCGGCCATCGACTGGAACCAGTACATCAACTTGCTGAAAGTCGATGGCAACATGGTCATCGTCGGCATCCCGGATGGCGCCGTGCCGCCCGTGAACGCCTTCGGCCTGGTGGGCGCGCGCCGCAGCCTGTCCGGCTCCATGATCGGTTCGATCAAGGAAACCCAGGAAATGCTGGATTTCTGCGGCAAGCACAATATCGTGTCCGACATCGAGATCATCCGCATCCAGGATATCAATGAGGCGTTTGAGCGCGTGGTCAAGAGCGACGTCAGGTATCGTTTCGTCATCGACATGGCATCCCTGTAACACCCGGCGCGCCTGTGTTTGTTGGATTACGCGCTTTGCGCTAATCCAACCTACGCCTGTCCAGCGGTCCGGTTCGTCTGATTAGTGCGGTAGGTCGGATTAGCGCGTACGCGCGTAATCCGACTACCCCGCCAGCTCCCCATCCCCGCCCAAAATCAAGCACCCATGTCAATTTTTCTTTCCTTGCATCAAAAATCGGCATAAAATAAAACCGTACAGTACAGTTTCACTACGTAGATTTAAAAAACCAGCCATCCCCGGCGTGCTTGCCTGGGCAGGGGAGGCGTCATGGATAAAAAATGGACACTTCAGTAAATAAAGGAGCGCCGGCGATCCCGGCGGTCTTCAGGGGCAAGCGGCTTGCCCTGACGGTTTTCGGCATCTTTCTTGGATTCTCCGGCCTGGCCCTGGCGGCGGGCGGCATCGAACTCATCACCCTTGGCGGTTCCTGGTATTACCTGCCGGCCGGCCTGGGCCTCATCCTCGCCGGCGTGCTATATCTGCGCCGCAAACCGCTGGCCAGTGCCGTCGTCGCCGCGCTGCTCGTCGCGACACTGATCTGGGCCGTGTGGGAAATCGGCTTTGCCTTCTGGCCCATGGTGCCGCGCCTGGTGCCGTTCCTCGTCATCGGCCTGGTGGCTGCCTTGCTGCATCCGTGGCTGGCCGGGCGTTCACACAGTGGCCAGTCGCGCGGTTTCGCGGCGCTGTTTGCCGTCGTGCTGGCGGCCGGTTTCGCCTCGATGTTCAAGCCGCATGGCGTGACGGAGGCCACGGCGCAGCCGCAGCAGGATGCGGTGGCGGCCATCAATGACGGCAGCGCCAACTGGGCGCATTACGGCTATGGACCGTCGGGCACGCGCTTTGCGCCGTACACGCAGATCGGCAAGGCCAACGTCGACCAGCTGCAGGTGGCGTGGACCTACCGCTCGGGCGAGCTGGCCGAAGGGGCGTCCGAATCGCAAAACACGCCGCTGCAGATCGGCGACACCATCTATACGTGCACGCCGACGAGCAAGGTCATCGCGCTCGACGCGGACACGGGCAAGGAACGCTGGACCTTCGATCCGAAGCCGGCCAACACGAAGACGTGGAACCGCTGCCGCGGCGTGGGCTACTACGAGCCGGCGAAAGTGACAAAGCCGTTCCAGTTCGAGGGCATGCAGGCGGCCAGCGCGCCGGCGACGGGCGCGTGCGCCAAGCGTATCGTGCAGGTGACCATGGATGCGCGCCTGATCGAGATCGACGCGCAGACGGGCAAGCAGTGCGAGGGTTTTGGCGACAAGGGCTCCGTCGACCTGACGGTCGGCCTGGGCAAGGTCAAGATGAACGTGCCGTACTACGCCTATACGTCCGCACCCACCGTGGCGCGCAACCTGATCATCCTCGGCGGCTGGGTCTTCGACGGCCGCTCGACCGATGAACCGTCGGGCGTCGTGCGCGCCTACAGCGCCGACACGGGGGAGCTGGTGTGGGCCTGGGACCTCGGTAATCCAGCCATCACGAAGCTGCCGCCGGAAGGGCAGACCTACACGCGCAGCACGCCGAACATGTGGTCGGCGCCCGCGTTCGACGATGCGCTGGGCCTGGTCTACCTGCCGACGGGGAACGAGCAGCCGGACTTCTGGGGCGGCAAGCGTCCGCCGCTGACAGAGAAGTATTCGTCGGCCATCGTCGCCCTCGACATGGCCACGGGCCGCGAACGCTGGACCTATCAAACCGTCCACCACGATATCTGGGATTACGACGTGGCCGCGCAGCCGGCCCTGTACGACGTCCCGGACGGCAAGGGTGGAAAAATACCCGCGCTGGTGCAGCTGACCAAGCGGGGCCAGATCTTCATGCTGGACCGCCGCACGGGCAAGCCGATTGCGGAGGTGGAGGAAAAGACCGTGCCGCAGGAGCACGCGGCCGGCGACTGGGTGTCGAAAACGCAGCCATACTCCACCGGCATGCCTGCCCTCGGCGCGGAAACGCTGACGGAACGCGACATGTGGGGCGCCACCTTCTTCGACCAGCTGGCTTGCCGCATCAGCTTCCGCAAGCTCAATTACCAGGGCGAGTTCACGGCGCCAAGTACCAGGGAAACCTTGATCTACCCGGGCTACTACGGCGGCTTCAACTGGGGCGGCGCTGCCGTCGATGAGAGCAATGGCTACATGTTCGTCAACGATATCCGCATGCCGCAGGTGGTCAAGCTGGTGCCGCGCGAGACGGTGGACGTGGCCAAGCTGACGTCGGGCCACGGCGTGGGCAGCACCTATCCGATGGATGGCACGCCCTTCGTCATCGACCACAAGGCCTTCAATTCGCCGCTGGGCATACCGTGCCAAAGCCCGCCGTGGGGCGTGTTTGCCGCCATCGACCTGAAAACGCGCACGAAAGTGTGGGAGCGCCCGGCCGGCACCGTGCGCGATGCCGTCATCCACGGCGTGCGCGCAAGCCTGCCCATCCCGCTGGGCATGCCGACCCTGGGCGGCGGCGTCAGCACGGCGTCCGGCCTGGTGTTTTATGCGGGCACGCAGGATTACTATTTGCGCGCCATGGATATCGCCACCGGCCGTGAAGTGTGGAAGGCGCGCATGCCCGTCGGTTCGCAAGGCACGCCGATGACGTATGTGTCGCCCACGTCGGGCCGCCAGTACGTCGTGGTGGTCGCGGGCGGCGCCCGCCAGAGTCCGGACCGGGGGGATTACGTGATAGCATACGCGCTTCCCAAGACACAGTAAGAGTTTGCTTCATGCCCCAGTTGCACACCGTTTCCGCTTCCCCGACGACCCGAAGCGAGGAGCGGCGCCGCAAGCTGCTGGTGGCGGCGGCGGACCTCTTCCTCGCCTCCGGCTACGACGGCGTCAGCATGGACGCCATCGTGGCCGAGGCGGGCGGCTCGAAAGCCACCGCCTACCGCTACTTCGGCAGCAAGCAGGAACTGCTGGTGGCCGTGGTCGAGTACCTGTGCGCCGACTTCATCATCGCGCTGCGCCAGCTCGATACGTCGCAGGCGGGCCTGGAGCAGGGTTTGCAGCTGATCCTCGATGAACTGGTGGCGGTCGTCACCAGCCCCCGCCATGTAGACTTTTATCGCCTCGTCGTCACGGGCGCGGCCGCCGTGCCGGCCGTGGGCCAGACCTGGTACGAGCACGGCCCGCAAGTGTGGCACGCCCTGATCCTGCGCCTGCTGGAGCAGCAGCGCACGCAGGGCCGCATCGCGCCCGCCACCTCGTTTTCCAATCTGCCGCAGATCCTGTTCGACGCCGTCTTCTCGCACCTGACCACGCGCACCGTGATGCTGGGGCAGGGCGGCGATGCCGCCACGTTCCGGCCCTTGATCGCGGAGCTGATCGAGCTGGTGGTGGCGAGGGTGGAGCGCAGGTAAGCGGCGAAAAGAGACTTGAGCCCATCGGGCAGCATGCTTTAGCCATAGCATCACTCCTGCCAAGAACCCGCCGGTCATCCTGTCGCTGACTGTCGTGTCGCTGACTGCCGTGTACGTCCGCTATCGCCCCAAACCGGAAGTTCAGGAAGCGTCTAAGCGATCATTCAGCCTGTAAATTTAGCCGCGCTCACGCTTTGGGCGGCGAGCTGACAAACTAATCAGTCCAAGCAGCTAACATCATCAAGAATCCAATTTCGGCGACCTTGCTGCCATTCAGAAAGCGAGTCAGGCGAAATGTAAGATGACCAATTCTCGATATATTCGGCGATGGCTGCCGACGTTTGGTCATTAGTACGTTCGAGGTACGACAAAGTCTCATTAAGCCCAGCGCCGATGAAATACCACCCATCTAGCTCACCAATGTCCTGATTAAGGTACTGCGCCCTCCATATATTCACCGTATCGCTTGGCTCTGCGCAGCAGTAAAGCAGAAATGCGCAGTGGTAGATACATTCGGAAAACGCCCCATTGTCCTTCACAGTTCCGTCCCACAGCGCATTCCGGAATGCAATCTCTTCATCGAAGAGACGAAGCAACAATTGCCGGAATTGCTGGGGTTTTCGATCAACGATGAATCCATACATCGCCAATCGGTCATCAGGGTTTCGAAGACGCGCCGCCAAGGTGGGAGGTATTGCGCCAGTTTCCAAGACTTGGATGAGTTCGTGCTGGATGAGCTTCATTGTCAGCTTCCCGGTTGGTTCAGGTGTTCCTTGCGGTGTTCGCTGGAACAAAGTGTTGGGCGAAAATTTTAAGAAAACTTCCACCATGGCTGCGGTGCCGCAGTAGTATTTAAATGTCCGCTGCTGGCCGCCAGCGGCCCACGAGCATAACGAATTATCAAGCGAGAAAAGTCACGCATTGTCACCTCAACGTGAATGGCCGTTTGTGGCGGCGGATTCTATCGGTGGTCGCAGCACCTTGGAGTACGCTAAAGTCAAGCGGCCAGCGCAAGCTTCTGCTTGGGCCAGACGCCAGACGCCATGTCGCGCCGATTCTGATGGCAACTGCATCATCAGCATGCAAAATCGCCGGTCCCATCGAGCGCTCCCGGCAGAAGATGGGCCAGGCTGTTGTCGCCAACTGTGACGTTATCACGCGCAGAAGCAGGCGCTCTGCCGCGGCTGCTCCGGCCGGGGCGATGGACTCGTTCCGCCCCCGGGTCGCGTTGCGCCAGGGGCGAATGATATAGTGGCGGAAATGTATACACTGAAAGAAACTACCATGAAAAACGATGCAAGCACTCGCCCGCCAGCCAGCCAGGCACCTGCCAGGCTCAGCAAAGGGGACTTCGTCACCGCACTGCGCAAGCAGTTGCAAGAAGAAGGAAAGGCCGGCAAGTCCAGCGTGGACGTACGCGCTGCGACCCTGCACACGGACGTTGGCGTGTATCCGGCGCGCGGCCACTCGATGCCGACCTGTTGCACGGTGATGTATGAAGAGATGCATCCCGGTGACGAGATTCTGCTGACGCCATCCGGCGGCAAGGGACCGACGCTGCTGGTACGGTATAAACTCCCGCGCTGATCGAACCTTGCCCTGCGCCGTGAACAGGTGTACACGGCACCGCTCTGGCTTGCGGCGGCAAGCGGCGGCAAGCGGCGGACAGAGGCCGCTCAGCGGATGTTCAGTGCCGGTACCTTTGAAAACGCTTCCGCGATGAAGTCCATGAACACGACGGCCCGCGTTGGCAGCAGCCTGTTTGCGACATAGACGATTTGAACCGGGACGGGCAGGGCAGTGTGCGCCGTCAGGAGCAACTGCAAATTGCCATTCCTGAGTCCTTCCTCGAACAGCCACTGCGGCCCATGTCCGATACCGAGTCCCGCATTGACCAGTTCGCGCACGGCCTCGGGTGAGTTTACCCGTACCTTTCCCGATACTGCTACTTCCGTATCGCGGAAGCGCCATGTGGCACCCGACGACAGCAGGGTGTAGATCACGCAATCGTGCCCGCGCAGATCATCGGGCGTGACCGGCACGCCGCGTCTGGCGAGATAGCCCTTGCTGGCGACGAACACGCGCTCGAACAGGCCGATGCGCCGCGCGCGCAGGGCGCTGTCTTCCAGATGGCCGATCCGAATTGCCAGTTCCGCTCCTTCATCGACGAGACCCACATAGCGATCATTGATCTGGAGATCGAGCGCCAAGCCGGGATAGCGCTCCAGAAAGGCGGGGACATGCGGCAACACAAATGCATGCGCCAGAGCGGTCGGGCATGCGACGCGCAGCAATCCGGACGGATCGACGTTCTCCCTGAAGGACGATTCGGACTCGTCGACGGCGTCAAGGATGCGCCGCACTTCCGCATAGTAGCGTTCCCCTTCGGGCGTGAGGGCAAGCTTGCGCGTGGAGCGGTGCAGCAGCCGCGTCTGCAGATGCTCTTCCAACGCCGCCACATGACGGCTGACGTTGGGCTGCCCCAGGCCCAGGTCGCGGCCGGCAGCGGAGAAGCTCCCCGTCTCCACCGCGCGCGCGAAGCATGTCATCAAAAGAAACCGGTCCAAACTTACTCTCCCCGATTCATGCAATTGGAGCATGAATTATATGCAAAGATACGATCTTATCGAATTTCAAGCATGGGCGCATAGTTCTTCCCACGGCAGGTCAGCCAATGCTGGCTGACCCTGAATCACCTACAGGAGAATTTTATGTCCCGCTTGCAAGGAAAACGTACTCTTATCACCGGCGGCACCAGCGGCATCGGCCTCGAAACAGCCAGGCAGTTTCTCGCCGAAGGCGCACGCGTCATCGTCACCGGCGTCACTCCGGAATCGATCGAGAAGGCCAGGAAAGAACTTGGCGCCGAGGTTCTCGTGCTACGCGCCGATTCCGCCAATGTCGCCGCCCAACAGGAGTTGGCGCGCGCCGTCCAGGCGCACTACGGCCAGCTCGATATCGCCTTTCTCAACGCTGGCGTATCCGTCTGGAAGCCAATCGAAGCGTGGACGGAGGAAATGTTCGACCGATCGTTCGACATCAACGTCAAGGGTCCCTATTTCCTGATCCAGGCGCTGCTGCCAGTGTTCGCGAACCCCGCATCGGTGGTGCTCAACACATCGGTCAGCGCGCACGTGGGCTCGGCGCATTCATCGGTATATGCCGCGACCAAGGCCGCATTCTTGAACTTGTCGAAAACGCTGTCGGGCGAATTGCTGGCACGCGGCATTCGCGTCAACGCCGTCAGTCCCGGCCCGGTCGAAACGCCGCTGTACGACAAGCTCGGCATCCCGGATGCCTACCGCGATCAACTCAACAAGGACATTGTCGCAACGATTCCGTTCGGCCGCTTCGGCATGCCGGAGGAAGTGGCCAAGGCGGTGTTGTACCTCGCTTCCGACGAGTCCCGCTGGACCGTCGGCTCCGAAATCATCGTTGACGGCGGCCGTACGCTTAACGGCTGACGTCACACAACTGCCGAACTATACGGATGCGCCCGCTCCGAATGCGTGAGCGGGCTTCATTTTGAAAGAGAGTATTCCAATTGCGCAAACGGAGGCGGTGGGACGGCCCACCTTGTCGAACGGCTTGTTGTCGATTGACAAGCAGGGCACAGGCAAGAGTCAGGTCGCAATACCATACTTGTGCTGCGTAGCCGCATACTGCTGCTTGAGCGACTCCAGCTGCGGATGCCTGGGGTCGATCTTGCGGATCACCTGCATCTGGTGCTGCGCCTGTTCAGCGAGCGGGGCTTCCCAGCCCAGCATGTTGAGCTGGCGCAGGATGGCCTCGACGGAGGCGAACAGCACGGGCAGGTTGCCCGGCGTCTTGCGCAGGGCCTGGCGCAGCACGAAGACGGCGCCCTTGAGTTCTCCGCTTTCCGCCTTGCTGGCCGCATCCTGCATCAATTCCTGCACCTGGTTCGTGATCTGCTGGCCCATGCCTTGCGCCAAGTCGTGGCGGCCCGCTTTTTCAAAGACATCGACGGCCGCTTCCATCGTCACGTCGCTGTCGGCTTCGTTGACGAGTTTCATCATGACGTCGGACGCGGCCTGTTCCAGGTTGTTCTTCAGGCAGCTTTGCACGAGGCCCACCTTCAGCTGCGTCGACAGGCCCCGCGCGTCGTCCAGGGCGGCGGCGGCCAGTTGCAGTTCGGTGGCGGCGGCGATGTCGTTGCCCGACAGTTCATGCAGCATGGCGGCCGAGATGGCGCGGCACGCTTCCACGTTGGCGCTGCCCCGCAGGGAGCGCTCCATGTCGCGCAGCACGCCGCTCGCTTGCGGCGCGTCGCCCTTTTTTACCAGCGTTTTTACCAGGTTGACGTGGTCTTCCGGGTCGCGGAATTCGGAGTACTTCGCTTTCGTCACGACCTGCTTGTAGGCCCGTTCGGCCGCGCCGATGTCGCCCGTGTCGAAGGCGATGCCGCCCAGGTGGCGCAAGCGGCGCACCATGTGCGGCGAGATGGCCACCGCGTCCTCGAGGATTTTCTTGGCCTGCAGTTGCTGGCCCATGGCTTCATGGTTTTGCGCCAGCAAGTCGTAGGCGGCCATGAAGCGGGGATAGGTCTCCACCAGTTCCAGCAGCGCTTCCTGCGCATCCTCGTGGCGCTGCTGTTCGAACAGGGTGCGCGCCAGGCCCAGGTGCGCCCAGGCCATGGGCCGCGTGGCGAGCATGTCGGCGTAGAGCTGTTCCGCTTCCTTCCATTCGTCCAGGCTGATGTGCAGTTCGGCGCGCAGGCGGGCGAAATCGGCCGCCAGGCGCGGGTGCTGCAGTTCGGCCGCGCGGCAGCTTTTCACGGCTTCGCGCAGGTCGCCCTTGTCGATCAGCTGATACGTGGGCAGAAAAACGGCGCGCCGCTCGATGGCGCGCGCGATGCGGCCGCTCAGCACGTCGACGGTGAACGGTTTTAATATGTAGTCGGACGGGGTCAGCTCCGCTGCGCTGATCACCTTGCTGTGGATGGCCTCCGAGGTCAGCATGATGAAGATCGTCCACAGGCCGATCAGCTTATGGTGGCGCAAGTCTTCCAGTAATTGCTGGCCATCCTGGCCGTCCGTGCCGCTGCCAAGGTCGTATTCGCACAGGATGATGTCGAACGGTTTCTTCATCAGCAAGCGGATGGCCGTGCCGGCATTGACGGCATATTCCACCTTGGTGATGGCGGCCTGGTTCAGCATATTGTGCAGATTGCCCCGCATGCTGGGGTTCGGGTCGACGATCAGGACAGATAAGTCGCTAGTTTCTGGCATGGTTCAGCTCTCGTTCATCTGTTCGGTCATTTGCGGGAACTCTTCTTATATGTAGCTGCCTGGCAGTATTGTTTTTTATCAGCATACTGCAAAGCCGCCCGACACTGCCAGCAAAATGCATGCAATCGGGTGCCGTGCGCAAGGGCAGGCGCGTCCAGCGCCGTCCGGCGTTGTATTTCATGACACGAGCGCCCTTTGCGACAGTGCGGGCGCCTGTTTTTCCGGCCATTCCCTGACTACCGTGATAGTATTCTAAAATGCAACACCTGTTGCATGCCGCACCACGTCGCGGCAAGGCATGCGCAAGGCTTTAACGGGCGCTTTATCCCTCTCTGGTGTCGATACCCGTCATGCGCGTTCCTGAACTGTCTACCTTGCGGCGCATTGCCGTTCCCCTTGCCTTTGGCGGCAACAGCGAACAGCAGCATACGTATTTTGCGGAATTGCACCGGGTCGGCCTGATCACGCAAGTAATGGGCATCATCGCCTTCAGCCTGGCCTGGCTGCTGATGCCGCCGGCCTACCATCCGAACCTGACGCACGCCGTGCTGGCCTTGCTGGGCATGTTGGCGAGCCTGGTCGTGCGCGCCCGCTGCACCACCTTGCCCGTGCTGACCATGACGGGTGCCTGCGCCGTGCTGGCGCTGACCTTCGGCTTGCGCACCATGGCCGATGCTGTCCACCACGCCAGCTTCTGGGTCTTGCCCGTGGGTGTCTTCATGACCCTGGCCATCGCTTCCATCTTCAATGGCGGTCTGAGCTACCTGGCCGTGGTGGCCGGCGTGTGGTGGAACGTGGGCCACGGCCTGTATCCGGTCAACGCTGGCTTGCCCGACCAGCCCTGGGTGCCGTTGATGATCGCCGTCAGCGTGCTGTTCGGGCTGGCGCTGAACGTCAGCTTCAGCTTATTGCGCCTGCGTAACTATCACGCCAGGGTGGAATTGACGCGGCTGGCCTTCCAGGACAGCCTGACGGGCTTGAACAACCGCCGCATGTTCACGCAGCGGGCCCAGCAGATGCACGGTGCGCATCAGGGCGGCATGCTGCATTTCCTGATGATCGACATCGACGATTTCAAGATCATCAACGACCAGCAGGGCCACGACGCGGGCGACGCGGTGCTCATGCGCACGGCCGCCATCATCGCGGACAAGGCGCAAAGCCATCTGTGCGGACGCCTGGGCGGCGAGGAATTCGGCATCGTCTACGCGGGCGACCGCGAGGCCGTGCGCGCCTTCGCCGGCGCCCTGGTCGCCGCCGTCAGCCAGGCTTTCCATGCGGCACAGTTCGTGTCGATCAGCGTGGGCGTGGCCGAGCTGGACCGGGACAAGGAGCTGAGCCACAGTTACCGGCTGGCCGACGAGGCGCTGTACCTGGCCAAGCGCCAGGGCAAGAACCGCTATGTGATTGCCTGATCCTGTTGTTGCAAGTTGGCAAAAACTGCCGGTTTCAGGGGCAAAATGGCCGGAAAGCCATAAGTTCCGGTAATAAAGCAGGGGTAAAACGGGTATAATGCGCGCAAAGGAAATTTGCCGTACGAAAGATATTGTCATACCTACCTTTAACCCGCAGCCACGCTGCATCAACCACCTTCCAATCATGTTGATACTGCCGGGTTCCAATGCCCTGTCCCATTTCCGTAGCCACCGTCTGTTAAGCCAACTGCAAGCCGTCTCGCCTGCGATCGTTGCCGTGCAAGCACGCTATGTCCATTTCATCGATGCCAGCGCGCCGCTCACGGCCGACGACAGCACGCGCCTTGGCGCCTTGCTGACGTACGGCGAGCCGGCCCAGGCCGACAATACGGAAGGCGCTGCCGAAGAATTCTTCGTCATCCCCCGTTTCGGCACGATTTCGCCGTGGGCTTCGAAAGCCACCGACATCGCGCACAACTGCGGCATGGCGCACATCAAGCGCGTCGAACGCGGCATCGCTTTCCGCATCAACCTGAAATCGGGCATCCTGGGCAGCGCCATCGGCGCCGGCAAACTGACGGACGAGCAAGTACAGGCCGTGGCCGACCTGCTGCACGACCGCATGACGGAATCCGTGCTGCGCAGCGCCGACGACGCCAAGGACTTGTTCCGCACGCTGGAAGCGCGTCCGTTGGAATCGATCGACTTGCTGGGGCAGGGCAAGCGCGCGCTGGAAGCGGCGAACACGGAACTGGGCCTGGCGATGTCGGAAGACGAAATCGACTACCTGGATGCCGCCTTCACCAAGGCCGGCCGCAATCCGACGGATGTGGAACTGATGATGTTCGCGCAGGCGAACAGCGAGCATTGCCGCCACAAGATCTTCAACGCCGACTGGACCATCGACGGCGTGGCGCAGCCCAAGTCGCTGTTCGGCATGATCAAGAACACGCACGAACTGCAGCCGAAGGGCACCGTCGTCGCCTACAGCGACAACTCGTCCATCATGGAAGGCGCCACCGTCTCGCGCTTCTACCCGCGCGGTGCGAACCACGAATACGCGGCATCGACGGAACTGACGCACACGCTGATGAAGGTGGAAACGCATAACCACCCGACGGCGATTTCTCCCTTCCCTGGCGCGTCCACGGGCGCGGGCGGCGAGATCCGCGACGAAGGCGCGACGGGCCGCGGCGCCAAGCCGAAGGCTGGCCTGACGGGTTTCACCGTGTCGAACCTGTCGCTGCCCGACGCCGTGCGCAGCTGGGAAACGGCCGCTTCCGTGACGGCGCCGCTGGCGGGCCGTGCGGACGCGGAGCAATACGGCAAGCCGGAACGCATCGCGTCGCCGCTGCAGATCATGATCGAAGGCCCGCTGGGCGGCGCCGCGTTCTCGAACGAATTCGGCCGTCCGGTACTGGGCGGTTACTTCCGCACCTATGAGCAGAACGTCGGCGCCGACAAAGACGCCGTATTCGGCTACCACAAGCCCATCATGATCGCGGGCGGCATCGGCAATATCTCGGCGCAGCACACGCACAAGAACGACATCCCTGTCGGCAGCCTGCTGGTGCAGCTGGGTGGCCCGGGCATGCGCATCGGCATGGGCGGCAGCGCCGCCTCGTCGATGACCACCGGCAGCAACACGGCCGACCTGGACTTCGATTCCGTCCAGCGCGGCAATCCGGAAATGGAGCGCCGCGCCCAGGAAGTCATCAACGCCTGCTGGCAAATGGGCGCGGACAATCCGATCATCTCGATCCACGACGTGGGTGCGGGCGGCTTGTCGAACGCGTTCCCGGAAATCACCAACGACGCCAAGCGCGGCGCGATTTTCGACCTGCGCAAGATCCCGCTGGAAGAATCGGGCATGGCGCCGAAGGAAATCTGGAGCAATGAATCGCAGGAACGCTACGTTCTGGCCATCGCGCCGGAAAGCCTGCCGCTGTTCAAAGCCATGTGCGAACGCGAACGCTGCCTGTTCGCCGCCGTGGGCGTGGCCACCGAAGAGCGTCAACTCAAATTGATCGATCCGGAACTGGGCAACGAGCCGGTCGACATGCCGATGGACGTCTTGCTGGGCAAGCCGCCGAAGATGCAGCGCGACGTGGTTCACGTGGCCAACGATTTCCCGGCGATTGACCTGACGGGCATGGACCTGGTTGATGTAGCGCAAAAAGTGCTGCTGCTGCCGACCGTGGCCGACAAATCCTTCCTGATCACCATCGGCGACCGCAGCGTGGGCGGCATGACCGTGCGCGACCAGATGGTGGGACCATGGCAAGTGCCGGTGGCCGATTGCGCCGTCACCACCATGAGCTTCGAAGGTTATCTGGGTGAAGCGATGGCCATGGGCGAACGCACGCCGCTGGCCGTCATCGACGCAGCAGCTTCCGGCCGCATGGCCGTGGGCGAAGCCGTCACCAACATCGCCGCCGCGGCGATTGCCGACATCTCCGATATCAAGCTGTCCGCCAACTGGATGGCCGCCTGCGGCCAGCCTGGCCAGGACGCAGCCCTGTACGACACGGTCAAGGCCGTCGGCATGGACCTGTGCCCGGCGCTGGGCATCAGCATTCCTGTCGGCAAGGATTCGCTGTCGATGCGCACGACGTGGAAAGACGAGGGCACGGGCGCGGCGAAATCCGTCACGTCGCCGGTCTCCCTGATCGTTTCCTCGTTCGCGCCAGTCACCGACGTGCGCAAGTCGCTCACGCCGCAGCTGAAGACGGACCAGGGCGACACGTCATTGATCCTGATCGACCTCGGTCGCGGCAAGAACCGCCTGGGCGCCTCCGCCTTGGCGCAAGTGTTGCAGCAGCTGGGCAATGAAACGCCGGACGTGGACAGCGCGGAAGACCTCAAAGGCTTCTTCGCCGCCATCCAAAAGCTCAACAGCGACGACAAGCTGCTGGCCTACCATGACCGTTCGGACGGCGGCCTGTACGCCACCCTGACGGAAATGGCCTTCGCCGGTCACACGGGCATGTCCGTCAACCTGGACATGCTGACCATGGAAGGCGAGCACTCGAGCGACTGGGGCGACGCCAAGAACTGGGCCGGCCAGGTGGCGGAACGCCGCAACGAACTGACCCTGCGTGCCTTGTTCAGCGAAGAGCTGGGCGCCGTCATCCAGGTGCGCGCGGAAGAAAAGTCGCTCGTCATGGACGTGCTGCGCACGTTTAACTTGGGCGCCTGCAGCCATATCATCGGCAAATTGAACGACCGCGACGTGATCGAATTCACGCGCGACGCCAAGCTGATTTACACCCAGCCGCGCACGGACCTGCACCGCCTGTGGAGCGAAACGAGCTGGCGCATCGCCCGCCTGCGCGACAATCCGGCCTGCGCGGACGCCGAATACGACCGCCTGCTGGACGTGCAAGACCCGGGCATGTCGCCCATCGTCACGTTTGACCAGAACGAGAACATCGCCGCGCCATTCATCGCCACCGGCGTGCGTCCGCGTGTCGCCATCCTGCGCGAGCAGGGCGTCAACTCGCACATCGAGACGGCGTACGTGATGCACCAGGCAGGTTTTACGGCCGTCGACGTGCACATGAGCGACCTGATTGCGGGCCGCGTCAAACTGGACGACTTCCAGGGTGTCATCGCCGTGGGCGGCTTCTCCTACGGCGACGTGCTGGGCGCGGGCGAAGGCTGGGCGAAGACGATTCTGTTCAACGCCAGCCTGGCGGAACAGTTCGCGCGCTTCTTCAACCGCACGGACAGTTTTGGCCTCGGTATCTGCAACGGCTGCCAGATGATGAGCAATTTGAAATCCATCATCCCCGGCGCCCACGCCTGGCCTAAATTCACGCGCAACAAGTCGGAGAAGTTCGAAGGCCGCTTTGCCATGGTCGAAGTGATGGATTCCCCATCGATCTTCTTCAACGGCATGGCCGGCACCCAGGCCGGCATCGCCATCGCCCACGGCGAAGGCTACGCCGACTTCTCGCAAACGGGCGACATCACCCGAGTCACCAAAGCCATGCGTTTTGTGGACAACAAGGGCGCCGCCACCGAAGCCTACCCGTACAACCCGAACGGCTCGCCGGAAGGCATCACCTCCGTCACCACGCCAGACGGCCGCTTCACGGTGCTGATGCCGCACGCGGAGCGCGTGTTCCGGTCAGTCCAGCAGTCGTATCACCCTGAAGCATGGGGCGAGGACTCGCCGTGGATGCGCATGTTCAGGAATGCACGGAAGTTTGTGGGGTAATTAGCTCGCTTGCAGGGCAGCGCTGGAGTTCAAGGCGCTGCTGCTGGGGTAGGAATGAGAAAGCCGCTGTTGGGAGACAGCGGCTTTTTATTTTTTAAAATACATTACTTCATATTTTTAATGATGGCTTGCAAACTCTGAAATCGTTGCTCGTTAAGAAATTTTATTTCACCTATGCTTCCAAAGTCAAAAATTTCGTCAGCTTTTTTTAGACGACTAAGTAAAGGTATTGCAATCCCATCTACCAAGTCGGCGAAACCAATCAAGTCGGCATAGCTAGCGGGTATTTTGTAGCCTTTGGTTGAGCTGGCTATTACAACGTCATGATCTCTAAGTTTTGCAATTGCATTTGAGCGCAGATATTGTTTTGTTATATCATGAAAACCTTGATCTTTTAGATGGTCAAGAATTTCATTTGTAGAGGTAAAAATTTTCTCAAAAGGAAATCTGGCGCGAAAAAGTAAATAACTTAGTGTGGCATATTGTATTTTTATTTCTCTATCTGAAGAGTTGAAATTTTCCCTCAAAAATTCAGATGCTTTTTGAAGTGAAATGTTGGAAATTTTCGTATCAATAGCGTTGGACGAATTGCTGAATGCTAGATTTGTTTCAAATTTTGGAGGCCATTCATCTATTCTTATTCTTTTATTTTGTATGAAACGTAAAAAACAATCTCTGGTTTGCCCAGAAACTCTTCCCTCGTATAACTTTGCTGTGGTACCAACTAAGAAATCAGCAAGTTGCACTAATATTTGATTTTTGCTATCGACAATCTCGATTTTTGAATCGAAGAAAAGATCAGGAATGTGGTTTTCGGAAATGTACTTGCTGAAACTATCGATAAAATTGGATCCACCGTGTCCATCAGCATAAATTGTTATGTTATTTACTGAACTAAATATTTGATTGTAGAGAAGTCCATTCGTGAATTTTATGAAAGACTTTTTGTATTGCAATCCACTATCTTTTATGATCCTTGATTTGTCCACGCAAACCGCATAAAATTTAAAATCCAGCGATGATATTTCATTGACTATTTTTAATCTTCTTTCATTACTTAGTTTGCTTGACTTGATTTCGTTAGAATTGAAATATTTCAGTCTAATTTTTTCGATGGCTATTTCAAGTTCCGATCTTTGTTCTGTTGGAATTATTACTGCCAGTACTATGAAATAATTTGACGCACCATCCTTTTCGGTCGCTAAATCATGGTTTCCGGATTCATCGACGAAGGCAACGTAATCGCTCATTGGTAGTCCATTTTAAGTTTGTACTTTTGTATACTTTTCATATTCACAATCCCTTCGGCACCCCCACAATCACCACCGTCGACGGCACCAGCAAAAGCTGTGCAATCAGCGTCCCCTCCAGCCGGCTTCCCACCAGCCACACCACCGCGCGCCGGAACTGCGATTCTTCGATCTTGCCCTCGATGACGTCATCCGTCATGCCCGACATGTGCGGGTCGATGAAGACGGCCATCATGATGGTCGAGCCGCCGTTGATGATCGATGAAAGCGTGCTGGAGGTGACGCGCACGCTGGGGGCCAGCACTCCTGCGTACAGCGCCGCAGTGTAAGGTGGGCAACGATGCACCCACCGTCCACAGGGCCGTGGCGATGACGTTCATCGCTGTCATGGAGATAGAGACGCCGGATTTTTCGCGCAGGCCCGTGACGTTGGCGGGCTTGGGCAGGCTGGCGGAGGTCTTGATGTAGGACAAGCCGCCCTTGAAGACGGCGTGCAGCAGCAGCTTCGGCACCGACCTGTGCACCTGGAAGTGCTCGACGGCGCGGCAGAAGGCGCGCTGGAATGAATTTAAGGGGCGCGACAGCAGCATGAGGATGCTGAACAATGCCAGCGAGACGGCGATGCGCCGCGTGCGGATGCCTGCGATGCGCACGGAGTAGGCCAGGGTGGCGATGAAGGGGATGATGAACGCCAGTGCGTAAATCAGCAGCAATTGCTTGTCCATCACAACCTTGCAGTATGGAAAATGTAATTCCATGCTGCCATGAAATTATTTATTTTTCAACTGCAAATAAGTTAATTTTCCTGTGATGGGAGATTTGTGGTGTTTTGGCTGGCGCGCAGTGTATTGCCAGCCCGGTACAGAAACCGGGGTACACTCTGCCGTTGGGTGACGGCGGCAGCGTAACTGCGCTACATGCGTTCGTCTTATTCGGGACGGAATTGCAAAAAATGCAAAAACTTATTAAAATGAAAATTCTGCTTTGATAAGGAATGCCATGCGCCAGCTCGCTTTCAGCCGTATCGCCGTACTCATGGGCACTTGCCTGACAGGGCTGGCCATCGCTGCGCCCACTGTGCACTTGTCCGCCAGCCCGGACGTGGTGGCCAAGGGAACGAGCACCTCGATCGCCTGGGATGCGCTGGGCGCCGAATCGTGCGCTGCGTCGTGGTCGCCGTCGCTGCCCCTGACGGGCTCGTACACGCCGCCGGCGCTGCAGGGGGCCACTAGCTATACGGTGACGTGCCAGGGTGGCGGTGCCAGCGTGTCGCAGCAAGTGATGGTGCAGCTGGCGCCCGCCTGCGTAACGAATTGCTTTACCAAACGCTGGATCTATTTTTATGGCGGTATTGCTTGGGGTAAAAAAACCGCGAACGCGGACTTCAACAAGTTGTCTGCGCTGATCGTCAACGCGGCAGCGCTGGGCTATAACGGCATCGTCGTCAATATCGGCGGCGAAGACTCATATATTTCCGACTCGCGCGATTCGCCCGATTTCGCCGGCAATCTGGCGGCGATCAAGCAACTGGCGCTGGAGCAGCAAATAGAATTGATACCGATGGGCGGCCATCCGCACATCCCTGCGCAATTGCAGCCGGAACTGTCGGAGGCGCTTGCCGTGGAAAAGACGCCGTTTGTCGTCACCCAGGGGCGGGCGGTACCGGCCGTGCGCTGGCTGGCCAACGACAATTTCAGCAACGGCAATGGGCCATGGGACTTGATGGACCCCGGCACGGTCAGCTTCGACGGCGGTACCGACCACCTCAAGACGGGCAACGTGCCGGGCAAGGGTGCGATCCGGCTGTCGCAGCCGAATGTGTTGCTGCCTGACGGCAGCGTGAAGACGCAAACGCGCTTGCATCGGCGGTTTGTCAATTTGAAGGCGCACACGGCTTACCGCGTGTCGTTCTGGCTGCGCACGGCGAACTACAAGGCGCCGCTGAAGGTGCAGATCTATGACGATGCCGTCAAGGTACCGCTGTACCTGAATTTGTATCCGATGGGGCGGGGTACGACGAATGGTGCCTGGAACGCCTTGCCGAACACGGTATTGCCTGACCAGGATTGGACGAACTACAACTTCGATTTCAATACCGGCGCCAATACCAGCATCCGTTTCTACCTTGGCGCCTGGAGCAATGCAAAGAATAACGAGGCGGGCCAGGCCTGGATAGACGACATGCAGATCCGCGAAATTGGCCTCGCGCATACAATCACGCGCGCGGGGCTGCCGATAGTCGTCACTTCGGCTGATGGCACGGTGCAATACTCCTCGGTGAATGGCAAGGATTACGTGGCTGGCATCGAATCGCTGGCAATTCCCGCCACCAGCGCCATCCCCGATGGCAGCAACTTGCTGGTGTCGTGGTACCAAGAGGCGAAGAACATGATGCCGGTCTGGACCTCGCCCGCCAGCGCTTGTCCGCCGCAATTCATGGCCTTGCAAAGGCAGGGCTACGAAAAAATCAAGGCGCTGTATCCCACCAGCCAGAAGTTCTTCATCAATTACGACGAGTGGCGCATCATGAACTGGGACCCGACCTGCCAGTACGCGAGCGCGGGCGCCTACCTGGCCGGCACGATGACGGCCATGCAGGCGATGGTCAAGCAGGTCAATCCTGGCGTGGAACTGTATGTGTGGAACGACATGTTCGATCCCAACATGAATGCCATCGACAAGTATTTCATGGTCAATGGCAGTCTGCTGGGGGCTGCCGACGGCATCGACCCGAATACCGTCATCGTCAACTGGACGCAGAGGAATGTGTACGTTGACCCGCCGGCCATCCCGCTGCAGCAGTCTTCGTTGAAATTTTTCCACGACCGCAATCTCAAGCAGGTGATTGCCCTGTATTACGACGACTTGCCGCTGACGGACGAATGGCTCGACAATCTGGATGCGGCCGAAGCAGACGGCGTGACGGGCGTCGATGGCTTCATGTACACCACCTGGGTCGACAATGGCAAATATGACGACCTGGCGGCAGTCGCCAGCAAGATCAAGGCGCGCGCCAAGGCCCGCTGGCCGCAGTGACGGGCAATGGTGCGCTGGCGTGCCTTGGCTGCCTACATTCCGGGCAAGCGGCCTCAACCGAAGTCACGGCACGACTAGCTTTTGTCCCACCACGGCGGCGTGCCCGACGACCAGGGGCACGCCATGTCCACTTCGCTTATCCTGTAGCGTATCTCGATCACCTGCCCGGGGCTGAAGGGACCGCGCTTCCAGTCGCCGGAATCAAAGACGTAGCCTTTGCCCTTGATGCAATGCGTGGTCGGATTGTTGCCGATGGGACCGGTAGAGTGCAGGGTAACGCGCACTTCGCCGTTGGCGTCCAGCGGGGCGTCGCCGCCCGTGAACAGGGCATCCGAGCCGATGTCGCAGACAGTGGTGCTGCCTATCTTGCTGCAGCGCTTGATGTACGTTTGCTGGCGCGCATTGGCCAGGTAATCGTCATGCCGCATCGGCTTGCCGTCGTCATAGGTAAAGCGCAGGGTCACTTGCGTGGGCTCGCTGGCCGGATGGCGCGTGGTGCTGGTGCAGGCGGCGCTGACCAGGGCCAGCAAGGGCCAGGCCAGCAGGCGCAGGCCGCCGCGCAGCAGCGTCGAGATCGGGTTGTTGCCGGGTGAGTGTTGCATGTACCGTTGCCATCTGTCTCATGAGCGGGGCGCCGATCATAGCATGTGCCGGCAGCGGTTCGGCTAGGGCGCGCCCTGATTCAATTCCTGCAGCACTTTCTTGCACAACACCCCATAGCCCACGCCCGTGCCGCGCTTGTGTGCGGCCAAGTCAACTCTGGCGCTGATGTCGTCCCACGCCACGCTGCCAGGCAAGGCACGCAGGTCGTCGTCGAGGTCCATTTCGAAATGGATGAAGCGGCCATCGGCGCTCAGCAGCTTGCCGCAGACGAGGGGGAGGTCGGGGAAGGCCAGTTGCAGGTCGAGCATGATGGCCGTGTCCAGCGCCACGCCATGGCTGGCCGCGCACTGGCGCAAGGCGTCGGGCAGGGGGCGGGCGCGCCACCAGGCCGCCGTCTGTTTGATGGCGGCCAGGGTCAGCGCATTTTGCTGTTGCACAGAATATTGCTTGCTCATGGCTGTCACCCATGCAGAAGGCGGCTTGCTGCATCAGCGCGATGCCAGGCTCATGCTTTGCACATGGGCGGGCACGATGTCACCGCTGGCCAGTTTTTCGGCCGGCACCACCATCAGCACTTCGCCGCCCACGCTGCCATTGTCGCGCAAGTCGATGCGCATGGCCATTTGCCGGTCGAGCGCCACGAAGCTGTTGCTGCCGCTGGCGACGATGCGGTGTTCTTCCTGGTCATCGATGCGCGCATACATCATGGCGCCGATGCTGCTGGCGTTGCGCAGGTACAGTACCTGGCCGTTCGACAACTCATAGCCGCCGCGGAACGGAGAAAATTCTTGCGCGCTCATGAAGTGCCTGTGGGCGGGCAGTTCGATCGTCTGCATGCGCCCGCCTGGAATGACGACGGTCTGGCTGTCGGGAAGCGTTTGTGCATTTGCCAGCAGGGCGCAGATGCCCAGGGTGCCGGCCAAGATCCATGTCTTCATTTTTTTACCCATCCTTGAACTTTGGTGCCGTCCGCTGCCGGCGCGGCGATATTGTTGTCGATGCCAGGGAAATCGCGCCGGGTGGCCCGCATGCGCCGTGGTGACCTTGGCAAGGCGGGGGCGCCCGGTCTTGCCAGTGTAGGCAGGCAAGATGCCGCGCACATCATCCGATCGGATGACACGGCCTCAGGCATCCAACACGGTCAGGTGCGCCGTCGCGCCGTGGATCAGCGCGATCAGCTCGCCCTGGCGGCGCGTGTCGGTCTTCAAATAGGTGTGGTGCAGATGCGTCTTGACGGTATTGACGCTGATGCCGCCGCGCGCGGCGATTTCCTCGATGGTGGCCCCTTGCGCCAGTGCCTTGCCCACTTGCGCTTCGGCTTGCGTCAAGTCGAACAGTTGCCGCAAGGCAGTGACAGAGGTGCTCGCTTGGGTGGGATCGCGCGCGATCAGCAGCGCGCATGGGGGCTGGCAATCGGCAAGCGGTGTGACTGTCAGGGCCAGGGGACCTTGCTGCCTGCGCGCCAGGCGCAGCGACTG
This sequence comes from Janthinobacterium sp. HH106, assembly GCF_001758725.1. Classification (NCBI taxonomy): domain Bacteria; kingdom Pseudomonadati; phylum Pseudomonadota; class Betaproteobacteria; order Burkholderiales; family Oxalobacteraceae; genus Janthinobacterium; species Janthinobacterium sp. HH106. The sequence goes on from NZ_LRIC01000002.1 coordinate 404,032, forward strand.
GCATTGCGCTGCGCCGCCGGTGCTGCCGATGACCATGCGCACGGCGCGTGCCAGGTCGGGCGGCGCGGCGTGCGCCAGTTGCGCCGCATGCAAGGCGTGGCCGGCGGGCGTGGCGAAACGTAGTCCGAGGTTGGCGTCGAGCACCAGCACGATGGCGCCCATGGCATCGAGCGCCGCCAGCGCGCAGTGGCTGGCCAGTTGCGCTTCGCGCAGGCGCTGCTGCAGGCACAGGGCGCGTTGTAGATGCGGCAAGAGTTCCTGCCATTGCTGGCCGCTCAGGTCAAAGCTGTCGAGCTGCGGCCAGTCGCCCGCGCCGCAGGCCGAGTCGTACATGGCGGCGATCAGTTTCCCCACATCCGCCGTTGCTGTACCTGTGTCCATGCTTGCCCCCAATTCTGACTACATCAGTGTGCCGCAGGCGCGCAGGTGCGGAACTGGGTAAGGGCGGTGTTGCGCAGCGATTCGTCCCACCTTTGTGAGGAAGGTCTGTTCGCTGCCTTCTGTCCTGGGCAACTATCAAGATAGTACAAAGATATCGGTGCCGCAATGGTTCGCGCCTGTCCTTCTGGATAGTGTTCTGTAGGAAACTCGCGCGGGTAAATCACGGCCATGATGTAAGATTCGCACTATGTCCGATTTCACATTTACCGATTGCCCATGAGTTCAATAATGATTCCCGACGTCGCCCTGGTCGACAACACCGAACAACGCACGCCGCTGGTGCTTGTGCTCGACTGCTCCGGCAGCATGGCGGGCGAACCCGTCGCGCTGCTCAACGATGGCCTGGCCTTGCTGGAACAGGAACTCAAGTCCGATGTGATCGCCGCCAAGCGCGTGCGCATCCTCGTGATTCAATACGGCGCGCACGATGAAGCGGTAGTCGCCAGCACCTGGTGCGACGCCATGGATTTCACGGCGCCCCGGCTTGAAGCGAACGGCACCACGCCGACCGGTGCGGCTGTCGAACTGGCCCTGGCCGAGATTGAGCAGGAAAAGCAGCGTTTCCGCGCGGCGGGCGTGGCGTACACGCGGCCGTGGCTGTTTTTGATGTCGGACGGCGAGCCGACCGATCCCTGGCAGCGCGGCGCCGAGCAGGCGCGCGCGGCTGAACAGGCGAATAAAGTGGCGATCTTCCCCATCGCCGTGGGCGACAATGCGAATACCGATACCCTGGGGCAGTTTTCCAGCCGTGGCGAACGGGGCGTGAAGCAGCTGAAGGGCTTGCAGTTCCGCGAACTGTTCCTGTGGCTGAGCGCCAGCATGCAGGTCGTGTCGCAATCGCGCCCAGGCGCGCAGGCGCAGCTGGCTTCGACGGACGGCTGGTCCGTCGTGAATACGTGAAAGCCCGCTGATCCATGGCAATAGCAAAGCAGCAGTGGCGCGTGTTTGGCGCCTCCGTCACGGGCAAGGCGCATCTGGATAAAGACATCCCTTGCCAGGACGCGCACGCGCACGCCGTCGTGAACGACGTTTTGGTGGCCATCGTCTGCGATGGCGCCGGCTCGGCCCGCCTCAGCGAGCAGGGCGCGCAGTTTGTCGCAGCGCAAACCGTGCAGGCGCTGGCTGGCCGGCTGGAGCAGGGCGCCACCGTGCAGGATTTACAGGACGGCGCGCTGGCGGCGACCCTGGCGCAGATCCGCGCCGCGCTCGACGACATCGCCCGCGCCGCCAATGCCACCCTCGACGACTACGCCAGCACGGTGGTGGGCGTGGTCATGGGGCAAGAGGCCGGCTTCTTCTTCCACCTGGGCGACGGCCTGGGCGTGGCGCAACTGATGGACGGCGGCGAGCTGATCTCGCTGCCCGCCAACGGCGAATACGCCAACGAAACATATTTCATCAGCGGCGAGCGCTGGCGCGAACAGCTGCGCCTGCTGGCGATTCCGCAAGCCGTGCGCGGCGTCGTGCTGATGTCGGACGGCTGTATGCCCTTTGCCATGAGCAAAAACAATGCAGCGCTGTACGCGCCGTTCATGGATGCCGTGCAAGGCTATCTGCGCACGGTCGAGAGTATCGAGCTGGGCAATGCGGCGCTGGCGTCCACCCTGGCCGACCCGCGCACGCACCAGATCACGGGCGACGACAAGACCCTGCTGCTGGCCTTGCGCGCATGAGCCGGAAGCAGGGTGTGACACCGGGCCTGAGTCCGGGCGGCAAGATATGGCTGGATAAGGTCCGCAGCCTGGTACTGGGCAAACTCGTCAAGAGCGGCGGCGCGGGCAGCGTGTATCTGCTGCCCGGCGCGTCCGCGCAGGTTGCCAAGCTGTACCACCCGCACCTGGACCGGGCCGCCAACCGGCGCAAGCTCGAAGCGATGCTGGAACTGTCGCCTGAATTGCCCGATCAAGTGGAAAACGGCAAGCGCTATGTGCAGATCGCGTGGCCGCAAGCGGCCGTGTTCGACGGCCAGGGCGGCTTTGCCGGTTTCGTCATGCCCCTGCTGGACATGGCGCAAACGGCCGAGCTGGAACAGATCATGCAGGAGCGGCAAGCACGCGCGGCCGGCTTGCCCACGGGACTCGGTCCCAAGCTGACCCTGGCCGCCAATCTGGCCGCCGTCCTCGACGCGCTGCACCAGCAGCAGCATTACGTGGTCGACTTAAAACCCGTGAACCTGCGTTTTTACCGCGATTCCCTGTACATCGCCATGCTCGATTGCGACGGCTTCAGCATCCAGGGCCATGCGGAGCGTTTTCCTGCCGAGCAATTCACGGCCGACTATCTGGCGCCGGAATTCCAGCGCAAGGGCATGCCTGCGGGCACGGAAATGGCACAGGACCGCTTTGCCCTGGCCGTCGTCATCTTTCAGTTGCTCAACTTCGGCATCCACCCGTACAGCGGGCGGCCCGGCAATGCGCAGGTGGCCACCGACATTCCCGGGCGCATCCGCGACGGTTATTACGCGTATGGCGTGAAGCGCCACAAGCTGCTGGCGCCGAACGCCACCAGCGGCCACGCGCTGATGCCGCCCGAGCTGCGCGCCATGTTCGACCGCGCGTTTTCCCAGTCGCCAAACTCCCAGCGGCCATCGGCGGCCGACTGGGCGCAATTGCTGCGAGGCTATGCGCAGCGCAGCGGCGGCAAGTTGACAGTGTGCGCCGTGAATCCCGAACATCAGCATTTTGCGGGCCACGGTTGCGCGGCCTGCGCGCGCGACAAGGTGATCGGCGCGGCCGCGCAAGCTTCGGCTCAGGCTCAGGCTCAGGCTCAGGCTTCGGCGCAGGCAAGGCAGGCGCCGCCGCCGCGGCGTCCGCGTACCTTGCCTGGCAACGCCGCGCCGGCGCCGGCCGCGCAAGGCCAGTCCGCCGTGTCGGACACGGGCTGGGTGGTCATCGTCATCCTGATCGTGCTGTTCGTGATCGGTTTTGCGATCTGGACCGCCGTACCGGACGATGCGGAAAAGAAGACCGGGCAACAAGCCACGACGGTGCCCGTAGCCGGGCTGGAACAGCTGGATTGGCATGCGCGCAAGGCCGGTGCATTGCAGCAGTCGGACGTGCGCCGTGCCGTGCGCAGCCTGTCGCAAGCCATGGGCAAGGGCGACGATGCCGCCGTCGTGCGGGGCCTGCAACTGCTGTACCGCAGCGAACGGGAAAAATCGTCGGGCTACAGTGGCGACCTGACGCGCACGCGCCTGCGCACCTCGATGATGGAAAGCATGGGCTGGCTGCCCGGCTACCAATCCAGCCTGTCCGATACCTACCTCGATTTGCTGCAAGCCGATCCGCGCGACCACCTGGCCGCGGCGGCGTTGGCGCGCACGCACCTGAGCCTGAACGAGCCGCAAGCGGCGCGCCAGTACTTCGAGCAAGCCGTGTGGGCACGTCCGACTGATGGCGTGGCCTGGCTCGGCATCGCCGCCACGGCGCTGCTGCGCGGCGGCGGGGGCGAGCAGGATGCCGCCAACCTGGTGGCGCTGGCGCAAGTGACGGCGCAGCGCCATACGGCGCAGAATGCCATGCCGGCCGAAGAAGGCGAAGCGGCCGACAACGGCGTCGAGCGCACGGTCAGCCGCATGGAGCGCGCGGCCAATATGCTGCGCCTGGTGCAGCCGGGCGCCTATCCTAAACGCTGGGACAAGGCGCTGGCAGACGGTGCCTTGCTGGCAAAGAGGCTGGCAGCCTTGCCGGCGCCGCCAGACCAGGGCGCCAGCGTGCAGCGCGACACGATGGCCACCGTCGCCTACCGCGTGTTGAGTGAGGCGCAGGCCAGCGGCGAAAGCCGCCTGACCCTGTCCATCGCTGCCGATGGCAGCCTGACCGCTGCGCGGGCCGAGCAATTCATGGAGCCGATGCTCAACAAGGTCATCCTGGATAGCCTGAAGAGCTGGACTTTCAACCCGTCCGTGAAAAATGGACAATTCCAGGACGGCAAGGTTGACGTGCTGGTGCGCTACCGCAACGGCCGTGCCAGTTTCGTGCCTGCCGACGCGCCCGCCACGGCGGAAAATTAAAGGAATAGCATGAAAATCAAGACGATTTGCGCCGTGTTGGGCGCATCCTTGCTGACCCCGGGTCTGGCGCAGGCGGACATCGTGCAGCGCCAGGTGCTGGCCAGCATGGCCAGCGAGCAAGATAGCGAAGGCGGCGATGTGTTCACGATTGCCGGCACGACGGCCTGCGGCGGCAAGCAGATTCGCATGGATGCCCGCTCGGTCAATCTGGACGAGGCGCCGTACGACGCGCTGATAGCCGATCTGGCCCGGCACATCCGCAGCAAGACGCCCATGCTCGTCACCCTGAAAAAATGCCCCGAGGATGCAAGCGTGCCCATCGTGCGCCAGATCGCCGCCTGCACGCCAGCCGCCTGTGCCGATGGCCGGGCGCGGCTGTACCTGCACGAAGGTTTCTACCCCATCGAGCAGGAAAAAGCGCCCAACGTGCTGCTGTTGCCCTTGCCGAAAGGCAAGCTGTCAGGCACATGGAAGGTCGATATTTATAGCGTCGCCGACCACAAGTTGCGCCTGTCCGGCCAGGTCAACCGCGCCGATTATGCCTCCGGCGAGCTGGTGGGCGGCTATGTGACGTATTTCCCCAATGGCAAGGTCGAGAAACAGGTGGCGCAGGATGGGCAAGGCCGGCAACACGGCATCGGCAGCAAGTACTATCCCGACGGCACGCTGGAGCTGCGCGGCAATTGGCGCCATGGCATGCCAGAGGGCGAGCACCAGCGCTATCACGCGACGGGCAAGCTGAGCGAGACGAGCAGCTACCGCGACGGCCAGCGCCTGGACGGGCCAGTGCAAACCTTCGATGAAAATGGCAAGCCCAGTACCAGCTACACTTTACGCAGCGGCAAGATGGAAGGCGAGATGCTCACGTATTTCCCGGATGGAAAAGTCTCCAGCCGCTCGGAAATGCACGATGGCAAGTCCAATGGCTTGACGACGAATTACTACCCCGATGGCGCCGTGCACGCCAGGATGACGCAGGTCGACGATTTGCCGGTCGGGGAAGCGCTGGAGTTCTATCCCGACGGCAAGGTGCAAAGCCGCCAGCGGTACGGCGACAAGGGCGGGCTGCTGAGCCTGCAGCGCTACAGTCCGCAGGGCGTGCAGGTGCTGGAACGACGCTGGGATGCGCAATGGCGCGAGCAGGGCACGTCGCGCTCGTGGTACGAAAGCGGCAAGCCCGAGCAAGCCATCGAGTATGTGAACGACCGGCGCGACGGCTGGAGCCGCAGCTGGCGCGAGGATGGCAGCCTGAAAAGCGAATGCCGCTATGTGGCCGGCAAGGCCCAGGGCGCATGCGGGGAGGCGCCGCCGGCGCCGGCGCCGGAACTGCAGCGCAAGGAGCAAGCATGGCGCGCCTTGTGAAGCACGTGCTTGGCGCCATGCTGCTGTTGCCGGTGCTGGCCCAGGCTGAGATCGTGCAGCGGCAAGTGGTCAGCGCGATCAAGGCCGAGGCCGGCAAGGGCGGCGGCGATGTACTGACACTGGCCAGTGACAACGGTTGCGGCGGGCGCCAGGTGCGCATGGATGCCTTGTCCGTGCACCTGGACGCAGCGCAATACGCGGCCATGAAGCAGCAGCTGGCGCCGTTGATACGCGAGGCGACGCCCTTGCTGATGCGCATCAGATCGTGTCCGGCACCCGGCGCAGCGCTCGCCATGCCCGAAGTCAGCAAGCTGGGCGGCTGCGAGCCGCAAGCGTGTGCCGACGGCAAGGCGCGCCTGTACCTGAATCACAATCTGACGCGCGGCGAAGTGAAGGAACATGCGCGCTATGCGCTCGTCGTGCCGCTGCCGCCAGGCAAGACACCGGGCACCTGGCAAGTCGCGGTATTCCACGTGCGCGAAGGCGAGCCGAAGCGGCTGACGGGCCAGGTCGACGCCCCCGATTACCTGCGCGGCAAGCTGGTGGGCAACTACAGCATGTATTACCCGCATGGTCAGCTGGAAATGCTGGTGGAGCAGGACGGGCGCGGCGTGCAGGAAGGCGTGCAAACCCGCTATTACCCGGACGGCCAGGTTTCCATGCGCGGCAGCTGGCGCAATGGCGTGCAAGAAGGCGAAGAGCAGACTTATCACCAGAGTGGCAAGCTGATCGAGTCGCGCACCTACCGCAACGGCGCCCGCGCCGATGGTGTGGTGGAAACGTTCGATGAAAACGGCAAGCTGCGCACGCGCATGACGCGGGTCAAGGGCGAGACGGACGGCGAGCTGCTGCTGTTCTATCCCGACGGCACCGTGGAAAGCCGCAGCCAGTATGTGAATGGCATCATGACGGGCCCCAGCACCGGCTATTTCCCGGATGGCAAGGTACGCAGCACGGCAAGCTATGTGGACGGCAAGCCCGCCGGCGACAGCGTCGAATATTATCCGGACGGTAAAGTCGCCAGCAAGCGCACGCACAGCGGCCACTACGTATTGCGCAGCGAACAGCGCTTCAGCCGGGCCGGCGTGTTGCTCGTGCACAAGCTGTGGAACGAGGGCGGCCGCGAGGAGGGCGCATTGCGCTCTTGGTACGCCGATGGCAAGCCGCGCCAGCTGATCAAGTACGTGGATGGCGAGCGCCAGGGCTGGACGCGGCATTGGAACGAAGATGGCAGCCTGGAAAGCGAATGCCGCTATGTGGCGGACGAGCCGCAGGGGGAGTGTATGGGCGAGTCGGCCAAATTTTCGTATACGGAAGATGGCATACACATAGACTAGGCGGCGGGCCGGTCAGGTCTTTTATCGGCCTGCGATCAAACGGGCATAGCGGTAATCTGGGATCAGCAACGGTTCAATATCTGCTCTCCAAACCCAGGCTGCGATATCACGCGGAGTTTCTTCCTGCGTAAAATCAGCAAAGAATTCCCGCAGGCTGGTGATGGCGATCAGAAAGTCTTCGGCGCCTAGCAATTGAAAGGAATACACCTCCTGGGTGATGAATTCTCCGCTTGTTATGCTGGACAATATTTCATGGTTGGAACTCAATACCTCATCGAAAATGGCGCCAAACACACGCCATAGTGCATCATCGATACTGGCCCAGGACAGGTTTTCGGCCGAGGGCGGATGTTTGGGGTCAAGAAGACCGATAACAATAACACCCATGGATCAGTTCACTGCCACAAGGGCGCTACTGGTAGGCACAGCGTGGAGCCAGGCCGCAATGTTGCGCGAAATGAATAGCGCCACCACCATCCAACTAGCGACATTGTCGTCCCATGAGATGAACGACTGCTCCTGGCCACTTGAAGCCACCTCAAATTCCATACCTGTTCCGGGCAACGGTCTCAAGCTCAGCCTGCGCCAAGCCTGCTTGCCGCCAAAATTCAAAAAAATACTCCAATGTTTCGGCAGTAGCGCCACTATCCATAGGATGCAAGACGCATATGGCCGTTCTTATTTTCAAAACGTCCGGCTCGTCCGATTGGTCTCGTCCTTCAATTGCTCGCCAGAGACGTACACGCTCGGCGATGACTTCCTCAGCCGTCGCCGCACCGGTGATGTATCGATTCGCCACCGCTGCCGCTGACCTGGCAACCGCAGGCAATTGCGCATTCACTCTTCCTATAGCATCAATCATGAATCGCTGAGCTAAAGATTGTTCTGCAGGGTCATCCAGGTCCACCGCGGAGGCAATGGCATCAAAAAGTCTCTTATTCAACATTTGTATTCAGTTTCGGTGATTGCGCGATGCCTGCGGCGGGGCCGCCTCCAGCAAATGGCGTTCCCCCAAGACGCAGACTGGGGTCGTACCCTCAGGGTACGACCCCGGACCTTGCATGAGTTCCATGATGGAAGCGCCTGGTGGCTTAGCGGTGCGGCGGCGTCAGCACGCTGGCGATGGCCTTCGGCAAGGTTTCCGGATAATCGCGGCTGAAGTGCAGGCCGCGGCTTTCGCGGCGCGACAGGGCGCTGTTGACGATCATCGAGGCCACGTCGACGAGGTTGCGCAGTTCCAGTAAATCGTGCGTGATGCGGAAGTTGCGGTAGTACTCGTCGATTTCCTCTTTCAGCAGGGCGATGCGGTGCTGGGCCCGCTCCAGGCGCTTGGTCGTGCGCACGATGCCCACGTAATTCCACATGAAGCGGCGCAGCTCGTCCCAGTTGTGGGAAATCACCACCTCTTCATCCGCATCCGTGACGCGGCTTTCATCCCAGTCGGGCAGGTAGGGCGTGCCCAGCTTTTCCTTGCTTTCGATATCCTGCGCGCAGGCGCGGCCGATGACGATGCATTCCAGCAAGGAATTGCTGGCCAGGCGGTTCGCACCATGCAAGCCCGTGCACGCCGTCTCGCCCACGGCGTACAGCCCCGGCAAGTCGGCGCGGCCGGACAGGTCCGTCACGACGCCGCCGCACGTGTAGTGGGCGGCGGGCACGATGGGAATCGGCTGCTTGGTGATGTCGATGCCCAGTTCCAGGCAGCGCGCGTAAATGGTGGGGAAGTGTTCGATGAGAAATTCGGCCGGCTTGTGGCTGATATCGAGGTGCACGTAGTCGAGGCCCCGCTTCTTGATCTCGAAGTCGATGGCGCGCGCCACCACGTCGCGCGGCGCCAGTTCGGCCCGCTCGTCGTGGGCCAGCATGAAGCGCTGGCCGGCAGCCGCGCCCGCTTCAGGCGGCAGTTTCAGCAAGCCGCCTTCGCCGCGGATGGCTTCGGTGATCAGGAACGACTTCGCATATGGGTGGTACAAACAGGTCGGGTGGAACTGGATGAATTCCATGTTCGACACGCGGCAGCCGGCGCGCCAGGCCATGGCGATGCCGTCGCCGCTGGCCGTGTCCGGATTGGTGGTATATAAATACACCTTGCCGGCGCCGCCCGTGGCCAGCACGGTGTGCTCGGCGGCAAACGTGTGCACCTTGCCCGTTTGCTCATCCTGCACGTACAGGCCGTGGCAATGCGGTTGCGCATTGCGCTGGGTCGGTTTCATGCCCAGCTTGTCGGAGGTGATCAGGTCGATCGCGCAATGGTGTTCGAACAGGCTGATGTTCGGGTGGGCGCGCACCTTTTCTTCCAGCGTCACTTGCACGGCGTGGCCCGTGGCGTCGGCCGCGTGGATGATGCGGCGCTGGCTGTGGCCGCCTTCGCGGGTCAGGTGGAAACCCAGCTCGGCCGAGGCGTCGCGCGTGAATGGCACGCCTTGCTCGATCAGCCATTCGATGGCTTCGCGGCCGTGCTCGACGATGTAGCGCGTGGCGCTCTCGTCGCACAAGCCGCCGCCGGCGATCAGGGTGTCTTCGATGTGCTGCTGGTGGCTGTCGCCGGAGTCCAGCACGGCCGCGATGCCGCCCTGCGCCCAGTTGCTGGCGCCATCGAGCAGCGCGCGTTTGGAAATGATCGCGACGGTGCGCGTCTCAGCTAAATGCAGTGCAACCGATAAACCCGCCAGGCCACTGCCGACAATCGCTACATCAAATTTCATGACATTTATCTTCTTTTAGGGGAAGCATACTATATGCCATTTCCCCTCATTCGGTAATGTATTGAGATAAATTCTGCCAGCGAAAGATAGCTGGGGCTGTAGCTTGTGGCGCATCAATGTCTTCTTGGAACAGTTCGCCATCATGGCAAGACCAGCAGCGGCCCGCCTTGCGCGCCGCCTGGTGCTTTTTGCCGCAGGGGGAACCATGATCCGCATCTTCAGCCATTATGTCTCGAAAACAGCGTTTATCTTGCTGTTGCTGGAAATCCTGCTCCTGCTGCTGTCGGCCACCCTGACGTCCTTGCTGTGGCTGGCGGACGGCAGCCGCGTGCTGCGCGTGGGCGATATTTACCTGTCGTCCTCGATCTTTGCGCTGGTCATCGTCCTGAGCATGAGTGCGCTGGGCATGTACCAGCACCGCTCGCGCGAAGACATCCGCAACACCTTATTGCGCATCCTGCCTTCGTTCGCGCTGGGTTTTGCCGTGCTCAGCGTCCTGATACGCTTCATTCCGGCGCTGCAATTCGGGCGCGGCAGTGCGATGATCTTCGGCCTGGGCGCCATTGGCGTGCTGCTGGCGCGCCTGGTGGTATTCAAATCCTCGCAATCGGCGCTGATGGAAGGCCGGCTGATCCTGGTGGGCGGCGGGGCGCTGGCGCGCGAATGCATGGACTTGGCGGCCAGCAAGATTGGCTTCCATCAATTTACGGTGGTCGGCTGCATCGATGTGGCGGGCGAGCAATGCTGCGTGCCGGCCTCGGCCTTGCTGCCGGCCGGACCGTCGCTGCTGGCCACGGCGCAGCGCCATGCCGCGCATGAAATCGTCGTGTCCGTCAGCGACCGGCGCAATGGCGCGTTTCCTGCCAAGCAACTATTGGAATGCGCGCTGGGCGGCGTCAAGGTGATCGACGCGGCCACGTTTTTCGAGCGCGAAGCATGCCAGATCCGCATCGACTCCTTGCAACCGAGCTATCTGATCTATGGCGGCGGCTTCGACCAGAGTTTTTTCCGCGCCGCGTCGAAACGGCTGTTCGATCTGGCGGCCAGCGCGGTTATCTGCCTGGCCACGCTGCCCGTGATGCTGGTGACGGCCCTGTGCATCCGCCTGGAAGACGGCGGCCCCGTGTTTTACCAGCAAGAGCGGGTGGGGCGCGATGGCCTGCCTTTCAAGGTGCTGAAATTTCGCAGCATGCGCTGCGATGCCGAGCGCGACGGCAAGCCCATCTGGGCCCTGGCCAACGATACGCGCATCACGCGCGTGGGTAATCTGATCCGCAAGCTGCGCATCGACGAACTGCCGCAGATGCTCAATGTGTTTCGCGGCGAAATGAGTTTCGTGGGCCCCCGTCCCGAGCGCGCGTATTTTGTCGAGCAATTGAAGGAGCAGGTGCCGTACTACAACATTCGTCACAACATCAAGCCTGGCATCACGGGTCTGGCGCAGGTGCGCTACCAGTATGGCGCTTCCGTCGACGATGCCGTCAAGAAGCTGCAATACGATCTGTATTATGTGAAAAACAATAGCCTGTTCCTCGACTTGCTGATCCTGCTCGACACGGTGCAGGTAGTACTGTTTGGCAAGGGCAGCCGATGATGCGGGCGCAGTCGGCCTGGCTGGCGGCTGCCGATGCGGCGGCGCTCAGCCATGGTCTGGCATCGCTGGCTTTTTTCGTGCTGGCGCTGCTGCTCATCAGCAATTGGCGCGCGCGGCAGAACGTGCGCGCCTTGCTCGTCGCGTGCCTGGCGACGGGAGTCTGGGCCACGGGCACGGTGGTGCTGGTGCTGCTGGGGCAACGCATCGCGCTGGCCGGCGACGCGCTCGAATTGCTGCGCACCCTGGCCTGGCTGGTGTTTTTGCTGCTGCTGATCGAGCCGTCGCGGTCCCGCCTGCGCCTCGTGCTGGCCGGCATCGTTCTCACGGCGCTGGCGCCCTGGCTGCTCTCCATGGCTTCCTCCTGGCTGGCGCTGCCTTTGCCTGCGCGCATCATCGCCAGTGTCTGCCGTTTGCTGCTGGCCGTGCTGGGCATGTTGCTGGTGGAACAGTGGTACCGCAACACGCCGCCCTTGAAACGCTGGGGCATCAAGTTTGCGTGCCTGGGCGTGGGCGGGCTGTTTGCCTACGATTTCTATCTGTACAGCGACGCCTTGCTGTTTCGCGCGGTCAACGATGACATCTGGGCCGCGCGCGGCATCGTCGACGCCCTGTGCGCGCCGCTGCTGGCCGTCTCGGCGGCGCGCAATCCGGGCTGGGCGCTGGGCTTGTCCGTCTCGCGCCAGATGCTGTACCGCTCGGCCGCCTTGCTGGGCTCGGCTATTTATCTGCTGGCCATGGCGGCCAGCGCCTATTATTTGCGCTACTTCGGCGGCACCTGGGGTTCCTTGATGCAGATGGCTTACCTGGGCGGCGCGGCCCTGCTGCTGGCGGGCGTGCTGTTTTCGGGCAGCCTGCGCGCCAAGCTCAAGGTGACTATCAATAAACATTTTTACAATGCCATCTTCGACTACCGCGAGGAATGGCTGCGGTTTACACGGGCCTTGTCGGAAGACGGGCCGGCCCTGGGCGAACGCACGATACAGGCCATGGCGCAGCTGGTGGAAAGCCGCGCCGGCGCGCTGTGGATACTGCGCGAACCTGGCCTGTTTGCCCCGGCCGCCAGCTGGAACTGGCCGCCGAGCACGTGGAGCGAGCCGGCGTCCGGCAGCCTGTGCCAGTTTCTGGAGGCGCGGCAATGGGTGATCGACGTGCCCGACTGCGAGCACAACCCGCGCCAGTACGGCGGCTTGCTGTTGCCGCCCGCGCTGCTGGCGCTGCCCGACGTGTGGCTGCTGGTGCCCCTGATGCTGCATGGCCAGTTGTTCGCCTTTGTCGCGCTGGCGCGGCCACGCACGCACATCGGCTTGAACTGGGAAATCCTCGACGTGCTGAAAATTGCCGGCAGCCAGGCCGCCAGCTACCTGGCGCACCGCGAATCGCTCGATACGCTGACGGTGGCGCGTCAGTTCGAGTCGTTCAACCGCATGTCGACTTTCATCGTGCACGACCTCAAGAACCTCGTGTTCCAGCTGTCCCTGTTACTGAGCAATGCGGAAAAGCACCGTGCCAATCCCGCCTTCCAGGAAGACATGCTGGGCACCTTGGAGCATTCCGTGCAGAAAATGAAGACCCTGCTGCAGAAGCTGGCGCGCGGCGAGGCGCCGGAAGCGCCCGCGCCGCTGCTGCTCGACGGTTTGCTGCGCCAGGCCGTGGCCGCCAAGGCGAGCCTGGCGCCGGCGCCCCGGCTGGAAATCGTCGATGGCGAACTGACGGTGCTGGCCAACCGCGCGCGGCTGGAACGGGTGCTGGGCCACTTGATCCAGAATGCCATCGAGGCCACGGCCAGCGACGGCAAGGTGGACGTGCGGCTGCGGCGCGAAGAGCATACGGCAGTCGTCGAGCTCGACGATACGGGGCAGGGCATGAGCGAACAGTTCATCCGCGAACGCTTGTTCAAGCCGTTCGACACGACCAAGACGGCGGGCATGGGCATCGGCGTGTTCGAAAGCCGCGAGTACCTGCGCGAAGTGGGCGGCAGCCTGGAAGTGCGCAGCGAACCGCAGGTGGGCACGACGTTTCGCGTGATCCTGCCGCTGCATGCGCCTTTGGGGGCAGAGCCGTCGGCGCTGACCCCAGACTTCCGTTGCCCTATTCACTGACAGGAGCTGATACGCATGGCCAAGCAAAAGTTGCTAGTCATCGAAGACGATCCCGGCCTGCAAAAGCAGCTGCACTGGAGTTTCGACGGTTATGAGGTCTTGCTGGCGGGCGAGCGCGAGGCGGCGCTGGCGCTGGTGCGGCGCCACCAGCCGGCTGTCGTGACGATGGACCTGGGCTTGCCGCCCGACCCGGACGGCGCCACGGAAGGCCTGGCCACGCTGCAGCAAATCCTCGCGCTGGCGCCGGACACGAAAGTCATCATTTTGTCGGGCAACCAGGAGCGCGCGCATGCCTTGAAAGCCATCGCGCTGGGCGCCTACGACTTCCACCAGAAACCGTTCGAGGCCGACATGCTGGGCCTCGTCATCGCCCGCGCGTTTTACTTGCACGCGATGCAGCAGGAAAACCGCCGCATGCTGCAGACGCAGGCCGACTCGCCCCTGGCGGGCATCGTCAGCCGCGATCCGGGCATGCTCAAACTGTGCCGCAGCGTGGAAAAAGTGGCGCCTTCGTCGGCCAGCGTGATGCTGCTGGGCGACTCGGGCAGCGGCAAGGAACTGATCGCGCGGGGCTTGCATGCACTGTCGAGCCGCCATGCCCAGCGTTTTGTCGCCATCAATTGCGCGGCCATCCCGGAAAACCTGCTGGAAAGCGAGCTGTTCGGCTATGAGCGGGGGGCGTTTACGGGTGCGGCGCGGCAAACGCTGGGCAAGATCGAGCTGGCCCACGGCGGCACTTTCTTTCTCGATGAAATCGGCGACATGCCGATGGCGCTGCAGGCGAAACTGCTGCGTTTCCTGCAGGAGCGAATCATCGAACGGGTGGGCGGACGGGCCGAGATCGCCGTTGACGTGCGCATCGTCTGCGCCACGCACCAGGATTTAAAGGTGCTGGCGGAACAGGGCCGTTTCCGCGAAGACCTGTTTTACCGCCTTAGCGAAATCGTGCTGCGCATTCCGCCGCTGCGCGAGCGGGCTGGCGATGCGGCCTTGCTGGCCCATCATTTCAAGAACAAATTCTGCGCCAGCGAAGGCCGCGGCAACCTGCATTTCAGCGCCGGCGCGCTGCAGCTGATCGAAAGCTATGGCTGGCCCGGCAACGTGCGCGAAGTGGAAAACTGCATCAAGCGGGCCGTCATCATGAGCGACGGGCCGCAGATCGCCGCCGACGATCTGGGCTTGCCCGCCAGCGCCCAGGCGGCGCCCCAGGACGAATCGCTGAACCTGCGCCAGGCACGCGACGGAGCCGAATACAAGGTCATGGTGCGCGCGCTGGCGCGGGCCGACGGCAATATCGCCAAGGCGGCCGAACTGCTGGGTGTCAGCCGGCCCACGCTGTACGACCTGATGAACCACCACGGCATCAAATAGTGTCCGTGCACTGATGTGTATCAAATATCAAGATTGTGTAAGGCGTCGCACATACGCAGGCGCCGCCGTGGCGCATCCTAGCCTCATCAACAACGAGGAGGCGTCATGAATGCGATCAGTTTATTAATGCAGGACCACAAGGCCGTCAAAGCCCTGTTTGCCCAATATGAAGGCTTGAGCGACCGCTCATTTGCCACCAAGAAAAAGCTGGCCGACCAGATCTGCCAGGAATTGACCGTGCACACGCAGCTGGAAGAAGAAATCTTCTACCCGGCCGTGCGTCGTCCCATCCACGATGGCGATCTGATGGATGAAGCCCTCGTCGAGCACGCGAGCGCCAAGGAACTCATCGCGCAAATTACCGCGATGGACCCCGCCGACGACCTGTACGACGCCAAGGTCAAGGTCCTGTCCGAGCAGATCGAACACCACGTCCAGGAAGAAGAGGGCGACATGTTTCCCAAGGTACGCGATACGGCCGTCGACCTCGACGCGCTGGGCAAGGAAATGGCCGCGCGCAAGGAACAGCTGACGGGCGTCGCCGCCTGAACGGCATACAAAATCAACAACCAAGGGAGTATTTCATGCAAGCTACACAATTGTCCGTATCGGACCTGAACAATCCGGGCGTGTCCTGGGGCGCCGTGCTGGCGGGCGCCGCGGCGGCGGCCGCCTTGTCCTTCATCCTGCTGATCCTCGGCGTGGGCCTGGGCCTGTCGTCCGTATCGCCGTGGTCTTTCAACGCCACGGCCATCGGCGTGTCGACCATTGCCTGGCTGGCCTTCATGCAACTGGCCGCCTCCGGCATCGGCGGCTACATGGCGGGCCGTCTGCGCGTGAAATGGAGCGCCATTCATACGGATGAAGTGCATTTCCGCGATACGGCGCACGGCTTGCTGGCCTGGGCCGTGGCCACCCTGATCACCGTGGCCGTGCTGGCCGGCGGCACGCGCGCCGTGCTGAGCGGCGCCATCGATGCGGGCAGCGGCGTGGCGGCGGCAGTTGGCCCGGCCGTAGGGGCGGGCGCAGGTGCTGCAGGTGCCGCCAGCGCCAGGCAAGGCGAGGGCGGCGGCGCCAATCCGCTCGATTATTTCTCGGACATGCTGCTGCGCGCGGCGCCAGCGCCAGCTGCCTCCGGCACGCCAGCGATAGCTAATCCTGGCGCGACCGTCGCCGACCAGCGCATGGAAATCGGCAAGATCTTCGCCACAAGCCTGTCCACGGGCAGCCTGGCCGCCGATGACCGCGCCTACCTGGGCCAGGTCGTGGCCAGCCGCACGGGCGTGACGCAGGCTGAAGCGGAAGCGCGCGTCGACGCCGTCTATGCGCGTGCCGTGAAAGCTGCCGCCGATGCGAAGGCTGCCGCCCAGCAAGCGGCGGAAACGGCCCGCAAAGCCGGCGCCCACACGGCACTGTGGATGTTCGTCGCTTTGCTGCTCGGCGCTTTCGTTGCCAGCCTGGCGGCAACGTTCGGCGGCCGCCAGCGCGACCATGAGCGCGTGCTGCGCCACGTCACCATCTGAACCCCTACCTATTAGATAAATCAAGGAGTCTGCCATGCGTTCCATCCTCTTGCTGTTGTTGGGTATTCCATTACCCATCGTCATACTGATCGCCCTGTTCGTCCGCTGACAAGGCCCAGACCAGGCCAACATGAGAAAAACCGGCGCCCGCTGCAAGGTGGGCGCCGGTTTTTGCGTGAAAGCAGACGCATGTGTAAGATGACGCCATCTTTCCACCGAGACTATCCATGAACGTGAGCACCATCCGTCCCTTGCTGAAAACCGCCGCCATCGCCGCCTTTGCCTGCAGCGTGCTGGCCTCGTGTTCCACCCTGATCGGCCCGCGCGACGTGAATGTGTCGCTCAGCAAGATGCAGCAAGGCCTCGAGCGCCGCTTTCCCATCGATAAACGGGTGCTGTCCGTGCTGGACGTCAAGCTGACCCGCCCGCAGCTTTCCTTGCAGCCCGAGCGCGAACGGGTCGCCTTGAGCGTGGACGCCAGCGTGATGCCGCCGTTCATCCGCCAGACCTGGCGCGGCAGTCTGGCCATGTCGGGCCGTTTGGTGCTCGACGCGCAGCGCAACGCCGTCTACCTGAGCGAAGCGAGCGTGGACAAGGTGAGCATCGACGGCATGGACGAGGCGCAGCAGCGCCAGTTCGCCAAGGTGGCCAGCCTGGTGGCCGACCAGCTCATGCATGAAACGCCGATCTACACCTTCAAGCCCGACGAATTGCGCTATGCGGGCGTGCAATTCGTGCCCACGCAGATCAGGACCACGGGCAATGGCTTGACGGTGACGTTCGAGCCGGTGAAGTAGCGGTGAAGTAGCTTAGGCCCGGAATGCGGGAGCGGCGAGTTGCTTGGCCGTGTTATTGCGTGGCGTCGCTTCTTCATGGAACAGGTCGGCCAGGTATTCGCATAGCGCGTCGCCTTGAATATCGTCTGGAATAATGAAATCGGCGGGGCGGCGCTTGCCTTCCGCACCCAGGTAGAAGGCGCGCCATGCTCCCGGATTGCCCCGGATGGCGATCAGCGTGCCGAAAATATTGAATCTGTATTCCTGCATCAAGCTGCTCCGTTCCCTTGCCCAGGTTTGATATTTGTTGTGCTATAGTAATATTTACTTATATAGTAACATTTACTTATCCAGGGGCGGACAATGGTCAATATCAGCACGGCGGGAATCCAACCCGGGGCACTGTCTGCCGCGGAAGGCAACAAGGTGTCATCAGGCAAGGCAGCATCGGACAAGGCCCAGACAACCCAGGCGCCAGCCGGCGTCGGCGCCGTCGCGGACGAGGTCGTGATTTCGACCCTGGCCGGGCGTTTGTCGACGGCCGCGATGGCGACCAGCGCCGCTATCGAGGGATACGATCATCGATCGCTGGGCGCATGGGTCAATGACAATATCAGCAGCATCCTGTATCCGCTGGACGCCGGACACAAGGCGGCCGCAGCACAGCAGCTGCCGCAACCGAATGACGCTGCCTCGGTCAGGTCGGCCGCTGCCGCGACCGCGTTTATCGATAACAAGGGTCCCAATCCGTTTGCGGGCTTGTCGCGCGAGCAATTGGCCACCATCACGCACGACGACAGCGGGACATTTACGGTCAACGAGCGGCGCGCCGCCTATACGCAGGCCTATGATGAAGAGCAGGCGTGGCGCAGCCAGGTCGTGGCGCAAGCCATGCAGGAATACAATACCACCGGCAAGATGACCAATTTCTTCAAGTCGGCGCTGGCGCATTTCAATGCATTGCCGCAGCTGGAACAGGCACAGTATCCTGAGAATTACGCGAGCGGCCTGCAAGACAAAATCAAGCTCGATTTTAACTATTTCAATCACGCGGCCGGCGATGGCGCGCCTACGCCGGGTTCGCTGGCCGACATGCAGCGCAATCAGGGCGCCAAGCAAGGCGCAGACCTGTTTGAGCTCCTGAGCCGCTGATCACTGGAATTGTTCAACGGACATTGTTTCCACCAAGGCAGGCCGACTATAATCCTGCCTCGCATGCCTGGACACAGCATGTTCTCCAACATGAAGTGAAAACAATTAAAGGAATCTTCGTGAAACGTTCGCTTATCAGCGCCGCCTGCTGCGCTTTGTTCGCCTTATCCTCGCCATCGCTGTACGCCCAGCAAGCCGTAACTGCTGCTGCGCCCGTCTCCGGCATCGACCTGAAAACGCTGGACCCGGCCGTCAGTCCCAGGGATGATTTCTACGGCTACGTCAACGGCGTGTGGACCCGCAATACGGAGATCCCGGCCGACAAATCCGTCTGGGGCACGTATATCGAATTGCGTGAAATCGCGCAAGGCCAGCTGCGCGGCCTGATCGATGCCACCGTCAAGAATCCGGGCAAGCCCGGCAGCGAGGCGCACAAGATCGCCGACCTGTACACGAGTTTCATGAACGACAAGGCGCGCGATGCGGCCGGCTTCAAGCCCCTGAAGGCCGAGCTGGCCCGCGTCGCCGCCATCAAGGACAAGAAAGACTTGCCGGCGCTGTTTGCTTATTTGCAAGGCAATGGCATCCAGACGCCGTTTTCCGCCTATGTGGCGCCCGATGCGCAAGACCCCGAGCGCTACACGGTCAACATCAGCCAGTCCGGCCTGGGCTTGCCCGACCGCGATTACTACCTGAAGGATGACGACGCCAAGCTGCAAGCCGTGCGCGCCAAATACCTCAAGCATATCGAGACCATGCTGGCCATGAGCGGCGACAAGGCCGCGGCCGAACACGCGGCGCAGATCCTCGACATCGAAACGCGCCTGGCGGCCGTGCAGTGGACGCGCGTACAGATGCGCGATCCCGTCAAGTCGTACAACCGCGTCGATTTCGACAAGTTCGCGGCACTGGCGCCCGCCTTCGACTGGAAAGCCTACTTTGCCGCCGCCGGCCTGGCGAAAAAGGAAAGCTCGGCCGTGGTGCGCCAGCCCAGCTTCATGACAGGCTTCTCCGAGACCGTGGCCGCCGTGCCGCTGGCATCGTGGAAGAGCTACCTGAACTGGCGCATCATCGAAAGCTATGCTTCCTACCTGGACAGCGCCACGGTCAAGGAGCGTTTCGCCTTCGACGGCACGGTGCTGCGCGGCGTGCCGCAAAGCGAACCGCAGTGGCAGCTGGCGCTGCGCTTCACGGATAACGCCATCAGCGACGCCGTCGGCAAGCGTTACGTGGACATGTATCTGCCGCCGGAAACCCGGCCCCGCGTGATGGCCATGTTCGACAATTTCGTCGCCTCGTTCAAGGATGGCATCGAGCAGCTCGACTGGATGGGCCCGGAAACCAAGAAGGAAGCCCAGCTCAAGCTGGCCGCCCTGAAGCCGAAGATCGCGTATCCCGATACCTGGCGCGACTACAGCAGCATGCAGACGCAGCCGAACGACCTGATCGCCAACGTGCGCGCCTCGCGCGTGTGGAGCCGCCAGCAAAACCTGGCCAAGCTGGGCAAGCCCGTCGACCGCGACGAATGGTCGATGACGCCGCAAACCGTCAACGCCAGCTACAGCCCCGCGCTGAACGCCATCACCATCCCGGCCGCCATTTTGCAGCCGCCATTTTTCAACGTGAAAGCGGAAGACGCCGTCAATTACGGCTTGCTGGGCATCACCTTCGGCCATGAGATCAGCCATGCCTTCGACGATTCCGGCAGCCAGTACGATGCCAAGGGGCGCCTGCGCAACTGGTGGACGGCGCAAGACCGCGCCGCCTTCAAGGCGCTGGCCGCCGGCCTCGTCAAGCAGTACGGCGCCTACAGCCCCGTGCCGGGCTACCACATCAATGGCGAGCTGACCCTGGGCGAAAACATCGGCGACAATTCCGGCCTGTCGATCACCTACAAGGCTTACCAGCGTTCGCTGGGCGGCAAGCCGTCGCCCGTCATCGACGGCTTGACGGGCGAACAGCGCCTGTACATCGGCTTTGCGCAGAAATGGCGCGCGAAACTGCGTCCCGAAGCGGCCATCGCCCAGATCAAGAGCGACCCCCATTCGCCAGGCGAATTCCGCGCCAAGGGCACGGTCAAGAACCAGCCCGGCTTTTATGAGGCGTTCGGCATCAAGCCGGGCGACCCGATGTATCTGCCGCCCGAGCAGCGCGTGATCATGTGGTAAGCATGGTTTAAGCGGCGCACCGCGCCGGGGACTATTCCTTGGCGTGGTTGAGCGTGTACCTGGGCAGTTCGACCGTCAGGTCTTCGTTTGACACGCGCGCCTGGCAGGACAGGCGCGAGTGGGGCTGCAAGCCCCAGGCCTGGTCGAGCATGTCTTCTTCATTGTCGCCCAGTGCGTTGAGCGAGTCGAAACCCCGCACCACGACCACGTGGCAGGTGGAGCAGGCGCCCACCTGGCCGCAGGCATGTTCGATGTCTATCTTGTGAAGCAGCAAGGCGTCGCAAATGCTCATGTTTTCCGGCGCGTCGAAGACGGCGCCTTTCGGGGCCAGCTCGGGATGGGGCAGGACGGTGATTTTTGGCATGCGGGATTCTCCTCGGTTATCCTTCAATGCCGTCACTGTGGACCTTCCCGCCTTGGCAAGGTCAAGCCCCTGCGCGATCCTGTGCGACGATGCACGCGTCGAGATGGTCGAGCAACTGCAAGAACACGCGTTTATCCGCAACGTGATTCATCGTGGCGCTCGTCAAGACATCGCTGTCCACCGCCGCCACGGCAGCCCTGGCCTGCACGCAGGCGGCATGCAGCTGCGCGCGATCGAGTTCCAGCATCGCCATCGCTATGCCTTCGCGCGTAAAATCGTAGGCATCCATGCCGCAGCAGCCGGCCACGCAATGCGTTTCCAGCCGGCAGATCAGCTGCCACAGCTCTCCCAGCAAGGCATCGATGTCGATCGCCTGGTCATAGCGGCCGTCAAGATCGATGAATTCGATCCAGGCGTCGTCGCCGATCTGGATATCGTACTGGCGGTCGCGTTCGGTCATTTTTCAACATTCTCCGGGTCGGTGGCATCGCATTATAAAAAAAACCGTCCGAAGGCGGTTTTCCAATGCGGTGCAAGCAAGGCGCTTAAATAAAATAGATCAGCGCGATGATGCCAATCACGAGCGCCACGCGGGTGACCTGGTAGGCCGTCTTGTTCCACGCCTTGAAGCGGCGGCGGTACTGGCCCATGGTCCAGGAAATTTGGAACAATTTACTCACGCCGCCCACCTGGTCGCCCAGTTCGTTGGGAGAGGCGGCGGCCGTCATCAGCGTGCGGCCCAGCCAGCGGTTCAAGCCTTGCGCCCAGCGGTAGCGCATCGGGCGCTCGATGTCGCAGAACAGGATGATGCGGTCGCTGTCGGCGTCGTTGCGGGCCCAGTGGATATACGTTTCATCGAACATCACGGCCTGGCCGTCGCGCCAGCTGTGGCGCTCGCCATCGACGTCGATGAAGCAGCGGTCGTCGTTCGGCGTCTGCAATCCCAGGTGGTAGCGCAGCGAGCCGGCGAACGGGTCGCGGTGCGGGTTGAGCTTGCCGCCTTGCGGCAGTTCCGCGAACATGGCTGCCTTGATCGAGGGAATCGATTGCAGCAGCGCATAGGTTTGCGGGCACATCTGCTGTGCCGACGGGTGGTTGGCGTCATACCATTTCAGGTAGAAACGCTTCCAGCCATACTTGAAGAAGGAATTGAAGCCCACGTCATTGTTCTTTTCGGCCGCCTTGATCTTTTTCATTTCCTGCATGCGCAGCGCTTCATCGCGGATGATTTGCCAGTTCTGCTGCAGCGGCGCCAGTTCCGGGAATTGATCGACGGACAGATAGGGCGTGGCCGGCACCTTGGAAAAGGTGTGCATGAACAGGTTCAGCGGCGCCATGAACGAGGAGTGATCGAAGATCTGGCGGCGAAACGGCAGGCGCACCTTGCCCCGAAAATGAATATGTAAAACAGAAAACACAAAAATGCCCAGCAAGGCCCACTTCATACACAACCTCGTTTTGAAAGAATGGGGCAATTATAACCAGTTAATGCCCCGGCTACCCCGTGCCACGGTGAAGGAAAGATGAAGCGGCGCGCGCTGGCGCTCTGTCCTACAATGGCTTTATTTCATCACTGAAGGGGTAACAATGGAAATCTGGCACGCACCGCTCGACCTGGCCGCCCTCAACGCCGCCAGCGAGGGCACGGCCATGCGCCACCTGGGCATCGAATTCTCGGCCTTCGGCCCCGACTGGATCGAGGCGACCATGCCCGTCGACCACCGCACCATGCAGCCTTTCAAGCTGCTGCATGGCGGCGCGTCCGTCCTGCTGGCAGAAACCCTGGGCAGCATGGCCGCGAATGCCTGCCTCGACAGCAGCAAGCAGGTCAGCGTGGGCCAGGAAATCAACGCCAACCACGTGCGCGGCGTGCGCGGCGGCCACGTGACGGGGCGCGCCACGCCCATCCACCGGGGCCGCACCAGCCAGGTCTGGGAAATCCGCATCAGCGACGATGACGGCAAACTGTGCTGCATCTCGCGCATCACCATGGCCGTTATCGACACTCCGGGCGCAGGCTGACGCGGCGGTTCTTGACTTGCATCAAGGCACTAAAAGCGAGCGCGTGGAATCATCCATAACGCTGTTCGCTTATAATTCAGTGTGCTGTTGTATTGCGCGGGGTTTCCAGCCGCGCAACTACATTGCCCGAAATTAGAAGCTGACTGCCCAAAAAACGCCAGTTAGATACCCATCCTGCGCCATGCGGGAAAGGCAACACGACGGCGAGCAGATCGCTGGTTCCAAGTAACTTCCAGTGGATTACTTGACGTAACCGGCAACAATCAACTTTATACAGGGCAATAACAACAATGATGTCATTCAATCGTTTGACGATAGGCGCGCGCCTGAGCGCAGGCTTCGGGCTGCTGGTCTTGCTGATGCTGGTGCTGGCCGCTTTCGCGCTGCTGCGCATCGGCGCCATTTCCGGCGCCATGGACGCGCAAGACAAAGTACAGCTGGAGAAACTGGACCCTCTGTATGTGGCGCGCGAAGCGCTCGACCAGACGGGCCTGGCCGCCCGCAACGCGTATATCTTCCATGACCAGGCCGCCGCCGAAAAAGAGCTGGCCATCCTCGACACCCAGAAAGCGCTGTACCTGGAAGCGCTGGCGAAGCTGGCGCCGCAGTTCGCCGGCGATGCGCAATTCGAGAAAGTCAGCACGGGCCTGAAAACCATGGCGCAGGAATTGCTGCGTCCGCGCCAGTTCCGCGCCACGGGACAGATGGAGCAGTACGGCACCTTCCTCGTCGAGGAGTGCAGCCCCCTGCGGCGCCAGATCGTGTCCGACATCGATGCCGTCCTGAAAAACGTGCAGCGCGAATCGGAGCAGGCCAGCGTGGCCGCGCGCGCCATCTACGGGCAGTCGCTGCGCTGGATCGGCGTGCTGGCCGCGCTCAGCGTGCTCATTTGTATTGCGGTCGCTACCGTCATCACGCGGGGATTGCTGCGCCAGCTCGGCGGCGAACCTGCGTATGCGGCCACGATTGCCGGACGCATCGCGCTCGGTGAGCTGGCCATCGACGTGCATACGCGCCACGGCGACGACAGCAGCCTGCTGTTCGCCATCAAGACCATGCGCGACAACCTCGCTGCCATCGTCGGCAAGGTACGCCACGGTACCGAAAGCATTGCCACGGCCTCGACAGAGATCGCCTCGGGCAACCGCGATTTGTCGCAGCGCACGGAGCAGCAGGCCGGTTCGCTCGAGGAGGTGGCGTCATCGATGGAAGAACTGATTTCCGCCGTGCGCCAGAATGCGGACAACGCCCAGCAGGCGAACCACCTGGCGCGCGAAGCGTCGAAGGTGTCGGAGCAGGGCGGCAAGGCCGTGGCCGAAGTGGTGCACACCATGGGTCTCATCAATGCCTCGTCGAACAAGATCGTCGACATCATCGGCGTGATCGACAGCATCGCCTTCCAGACGAACATCCTGGCCTTGAACGCGGCCGTGGAAGCGGCGCGCGCGGGCGAGCAGGGGCGCGGCTTTGCCGTGGTGGCAACGGAAGTGCGCAACCTGGCGCAGCGCTCGAGCGCGGCCGCGCGCGAAATCAAGGCCCTGATTGACGATTCCGTCAGCAAGGTGGGCACGGGCACGGTGCTCGTCGAGCAGGCGGGCGCCACCATGCATGAGGTGGTGGCCGGCATCGGCCGGGTGACGGGCATCATGGCCGAGATCAGCCATGCCACGCAGGAGCAGGGCGCCGGCATCGAGCAAGTCAACCGCGCCATCGTCGACATGGACCGCGTGACCCAGCAAAATGCAGCCCTGGTCGAGCAGGCGGCGGCCGCCGCGCACGAATTGCAGCAGCAGGCGGCGCAGCTGGAACAGGAAGTGGGCATTTTTAAATTGGCCCCGCCGGCGAACGGCCCTTTGCGCCTGGCGGCCTGACGCCGATGGCACGGCGGCACGGCGCGCCGGCAGCCATGCGCCAATAGTCGTATTCCGCGCTACAATGAGCGCTGGATCACCGCCAGGACTACTCATGCAAGTGCGCAGCAGCCATGATCTATCCAGCCCGGACGACGACAAGCCGGCGCCGCCCGTGCTGCAGCTGGCCCTTGCCGGTCTCGGCTGGGGCTTGCTCACCTGCATGCTGTGCTTTGCCATCCTGTTCCTCACGAAATGGCTGCTGCCGCCCGAATACTGGGGGGCACACACGGGCCTGTCCAAGTTCAAGCGGGAAATGTCGCTGCCGCTGCTGGTGTTCTGGGTCGTCATTTATTCCCCCATCCTGGAAACGTTTCTCGGCCAGTTGCTGCCGCTGGAAATCCTCAAGCGCCTGGGCGCCACCCGGCAGCTGAGCATTTTTATCGGCGCCATCCTGTGGGCCATCGTGCATTTCATCAGCGGCGGCTTGCTGCACGCGATTGTCGCGCTCGGTTCAGGCGCCATGTTCAGCTTTGTCTACCTGCGCTACCGCGCGCCCACTGTGGCCGTGGCCTACGCGACAACGACCTTTTCCCGCGCCTGCAACAATATCGCCATCCTTGTCGCCGTGTTTTACGGCCTCGACGCGTAGACGCCTTCCAAAACCTGCTGCGCAGCATCGCGCCGTTGCCGCCGCAGGAAGCGCTGACGGCGGCCCTGCGCGACGACTGGGTGCGGCCCCTGTACATGGGTCTGCACCAGCCCCAGGCGAGCGCATGCGTGGCGCGGCTGGCGCAGGCCGACGATGCTCTCATCGCCCGCCTGCTGGGGCAATTCGACTGGCGCAGCCGCACGGCGGGCGCCTACCTGGCCGCATTGACCGGGCAGGGCGCCTTCACGGATCAGTTGGGCGGCCTGCTGCTGGCCAGCGAGGTCTGCTACGCGGGCAGCGCCTATTGCCTGGCGCTGGCCGTTTTCGACACGCCCGCCAGCCGCGACTACCTGCACCGCTATCTCGAACATTACCTGCGCCAGCCGCAGTTGTACTTTGATCAGGAACAAGCCATGGCTGCCATCGCCTGGCTCGATGGCCTGCACGGCCGGAATGAGGCGGCGCGCCACGCGCCAGCCTGGGCCGGTTTTGCCGCCAGCCGGCCGGGTCTGGTGCTGGACGATGCGCTCGCGGCGTTTGCGGCCAGTATGGACCGCTTGCGCACCCTGCAAGCTCTCAGGGCGCCCGCTAAGTAATCCTCAGGAAATTCTTGTGAAGTTTTGAAAGTCAGAAATCACAATAATTTCTTGGGGGTTAGTTACTTAGCATCGCTCCAGCCGCCGACGTCCCATCCCCACGCCGTACGGCCACTCCCTCCCCACATCCCGCTTTCATGACATTTGCGTGACAAATGGCAGTGTTTCCCCGCCTGATCTGTCACTGCAGAGTGCATGCCGAAGCTGCCTTTCGACGCGGCACGACTTTGTCTTCCATGCCGGCTTGCGCTGGCATATCCACGCGTGATTTTTTTTAAGTTTAACGACAGGAAACTGCAATATGACTAAGAAATTTGAATCCGCCGCCTTCGCGCCATCTTCCGAAGCGGCCGGCGTGTCCGCCATTGACGCCTATCTGAACAGCCTGGCGGCCCCGCAGCGTTTCGTGGGCACGGCGAACGCCGATGTACTCACCGGCACCACGGGCGCGGACGTGCTCGAAGGACTGGCGGGCGACGACACGTATTACGTCAACCATAGCGGCGACGTAGTCGTCGAGCTGGCCAACGGCGGCACCGATACCGTGTACACCAGCGTCAACTACACGGTGGCCGAGAACGTCGAGAACGTCCACCTGACCGCCGCAGGTCTGACGGTGACGGGCAGCGCCACGACCAACAACATCTTTTACGTCGATGTCCCTGGCGGGCACGTGATTGATGGCGGCAGCACGGGCAACGTGGTCAACTACGGCGGCGCAAGCGCGGGAGTGACGGCTGTCTTTGCGCCTGCGGACGGCCCACTAGTGGCGCGTCCTGGCGCTGACGTAGTGAGGAATGTGGCCAGCATCGTCGGCAGCAAGTTCAATGATGTGCTGACCGGCAACGAACTCAGGAATTTCCTTGCCGGCGGTTATGGAAATGACATTTTGCAGGGCGGCAAAGGCGACGATGGCCTGTTCGGCGCGATGGGTGACGATACCTACATTTTCGCCCGCGGCGACGGCGCCGATAACATCACCGAGATGGTGGAGGCGGGCAGCTGCAACGTCGTCTCCTTCCTGGCAGGCGTCAACGCCGACCAGTTGTGGTTCCGCCAGGTGGGCGCGAACCTTGAAGTGAGCACCATCGGCACGGCCGACAGGATCACCATCAATGGCTGGTATAACGCCGGCTCGCCTCCTCGCATCGATGAATTCCGCACAGCCAACGGCCGCGTGCTGCTGGGAAGCGACGTGGAAAACCTGGTGCGGGCGATGGCCGTCCTGGTGCCGCCGCCGGCGGGCCAGCTGACCTTGCCGGCCGGCATCGCCGCCGCGCTGGCACCAGCGCTGGCGCAGAACTGGCGCACGGAAGGGCCGAACCAGCCGACCAACGGCACTTTCACCGGCACGGCGAACCCGGACATCATCAAGGGCACGGCGGGCGCCGACGTGATGGCCGGCCTGGGCGGCGACGATATCTATTACGTCAACCATGGCGGCGACGCTGTCGTCGAACAGGCGGGCGGCGGACGCGACACAGTCTACACCACCGTCAATCACACCCTGGCCGCCAACGTCGAAGAGGTGCATGTCAGCGCCGCCGGTCTGACGGTGACGGGCAACGGCAACGCGAACGTCTTCCACGTCGATGCCGCCGGGGGCAATGTGCTGCGCGGCGTCGGCGCGAACACTTCGGCCACCTATGCCGCGTCCAAGGCTGGCGTGACGGCCGCCATGATCGCCGTCAACGGTGACGCCACGGCGCGCCCGGGCAGCGATGTGCTCGTCAATATTTCCAACGTGACAGGCAGCGCCCATGACGACGTGCTGTCAGGCAACGAACTGGCCAACACCCTGTCCGGCGGCCTCGGCAACGATACCTTGCAAGGCGGCAAGGGGGACGACGTGCTGACCGGCGGCCTGGGCGACGATATCTATGTCTTTGCGCGCGGCGACGGCGCCGACGTCATCGCCGAGCCCTCGGCCGACGCCAATTACGACAGCATCGCCTTTTTGGCCGGCGTGAACATCGACCAGCTGTGGTTCCGCCAGGTGGGCGCGGATCTGGAAGTGAGCACCATCGGCACGACGGACAAGATCACCATCCGCAGCTGGAACGGGGCTGCGCCGAACATCGAGGAATTCCGCACGGCCGCCGGCCACGTCATGCGCGGCGCCGACGTGCAGCTGCTGGTGCAGGCGATGGCGAACCTGGCGCCGCCGCCGCTGGGCCAGCTGACCCTGCCGGCCGCCACGGCCGCTGCCCTGGCGCCCGTGCTGGCC
Source organism: Janthinobacterium sp. HH106 (assembly GCF_001758725.1). Lineage (NCBI taxonomy): Bacteria > Pseudomonadati > Pseudomonadota > Betaproteobacteria > Burkholderiales > Oxalobacteraceae > Janthinobacterium > Janthinobacterium sp. HH106. The sequence continues at coordinate 432,283 of NZ_LRIC01000002.1, forward strand.
CAGGCCTGGCACTTCAACGGTCCCACGCAGCCCACGGGGCAGCACTTTGTCGGCACGGCGAACGCCGATGTCATCAACGGCACGGCCGGCGCCGACCTGCTCGAAGGCTTGGGCGGCGACGACACGTATTACGTCAACCACAGTGGCGACTTCATCGTCGAGCGGGGCAACGGCGGCAACGATACCGTCTACACCAGCGTCGATTACACGGTGGCCGACAATGTCGAATACGTGCGCCTCGCCTCTGCCGGCCTGAAGGTGACTGGCAGCGCCTATAACAACAACGTCTTTTATGTCGATACCCCCGGCGGCAATGTGCTCGATGGCGCCGGTGCCGGCAACTCGGTCACTTACAGCGGCGCCAGCACAGGCGTGACGGCCGTCTTCGCGCCCGTTGGCGGTCCCTTGACCGCGCGTCCCGGCGTAGACGTGCTGTCCAATTTCGGCATGCTGTTCGGCAGCAAGTTCGACGATGTGCTGATCGGCAATGAGCTCAAGAACATTCTCTTTGGCGGCTTCGGCAATGATATCTTCCAAGGCGGAAAGGGCGGTGACACTCTGGCCGGCCTCGCGGGCGACGACACCTATATCTTCGCCCGCGGCGACGGCGCCGACATCATCGCTGAGACGGAGGAGGCGGGCAGCCATGACGTCGTGTCCTTCCTGGCCGGCGTCAGCGCCGAGCAGCTGTGGTTCCGCCGGGAGGGCGCCAACCTGGAAGTGAGCACCATCGGCACCACGGACAAGATCACCGTGAATAACTGGTTTGCCGATACGGCCGTGCGCATCGAGGAATTCCGCATGGCCGATGGCCGCGTCTTGTTGGGTAGCAATGTGCAAAACCTCGTGCAGGCGATGGCTGGCCTGACGCCGCCGCCGGCCGGCCAGCTGACCTTGCCTGCCGGCACGGCCGCCATCCTGGCGCCGGCGCTGGCGCAAAACTGGCGTGCCGCGCAGCAATTCGGCGCGGCCAGCCAGGGCGGTTCCTCTGCCTGGCAAGCCGATCCGGCGCAGCTGGTGCAAGCGATGGCCGGCTTTGCCGTGCCCGCGGCCGCATCGGCGCCCTGGTCCGGCCACGGCAACCCGTCGACGCAGATCCAGCTGGCGGCGGCGCAATGATCGCTTACGTTGATCGCTTGAGCACGTAGTTCCACTCCCGCGCAGCCGGGCCGGCCTTGCACGTGCCGGCCCGGCTGCGCCATTGATTTCCGACATGATCCGATGACCGTACTTCCATATCGCCACGCCACTTCGTCCACCGAACCCGCGCCCGACACGGGCCTGCTGTCGCTGCTGCTGATGGCCAGCCTGCACGGCATCGCCGCCGACGGCGCCCAGCTCAAGCACGCTTTCGGCCAGGCCGTGTTCACGCGCCAAACCGTCCTGCTGGCCGCGAAAGGGCTGGGCTTGACGGCCAAGCTGGTGCGCCAGGCGCCCGAACGGCTGGCGCAAGCGCCGCTGCCCGCCATCGCCATCGGTCACGACGGGCGTTTCTTTATTCTCGGCAAGGTCGACAGCAGCGACGGCGCCGTGAGCAAGGTGCTGATTCAGCATCCGGGCCAGCCGCCGCAGATCCTCGGCCGCGACGCATTCCTCGCCGCCTGGTCGGGCGAACTGATCTTTTTTACCAGCAAGGCCAGCTATGCGGGCGAGACGGCCCGTTTCGACTTCAGCTGGTTCATTCCCGCCATCGTCAAATACCGCAGGCTGCTGGGCGAAGTGCTGCTCATTTCCTTCGTGCTGCAATTGATCGGCCTGGCCACGCCCCTGTTTTTCCAGGTGGTGATGGACAAGGTGCTGGTCAACCACGCCATGCAGACCTTGAACGTGGTGGCCATCGGCCTGGTCTGCGCCATCGTCTTCGAAGCGGCGCTGAGCCTCATCCGCACCTATGTATTCGCGCGCACCAGCAGCAAGATCGACGTGGAACTGGGCGCGCGGCTGTTCCGCCACCTGCTGGCCTTGCCGATCGCGTATTTCCAGGCGCGCCGCGTGGGCGATTCCGTGGCCCGCATCCATGAACTGGAAAACATCCGCTCTTTTCTTACCGGCAACGCCATGACCCTGGTGCTCGACCTGCTGTTTTCCTTCATCTTCATTGCCGCCATGCTGTGGTACAGCGCGGCGCTTAGCGTGGTCGTGCTCGCGTCTATCCCCATCTACGCGGTCCTGTCGATGCTGCTCACGCCCGTGCTGCGGGGGCGTTTGAACGACAAATTCAACCGCAGCGCGGAAAACCAGTCTTTTCTGGTTGAAACCATCAGCGGCGTCGACACGGTCAAGGCCATGGCCGTGGAACCGCGCTGGCAGCAGCAGTGGGAAAAGCAGCTGGCCGGCTACGTGTCGGCCGGCCTGTCGGCGAACAATATCGGCATGCTGGCCAGCGGCGGCGTCACTCTGGTGAGTAAACTGGTGACGGCGGCCATCATGTGGTGGGGCGCCACGCTCGTCATCGACGGCAGGATGACGGTGGGCGAGCTGGTGGCCTTCAACATGCTGGCGGGACAGGTGGCCTCGCCCATCCTGCGCCTGGCGCAGCTGTGGAACGATTTCCAGCAAGTGGGCATCTCCATGAGCCGGCTGGGCGACATCCTCAACGCCCGCACGGAAGCAGGTAGCCAAGACGCGGGCAACCAGAAGGCGCGCCTGCCGCGCATCGCCGGCGCCATCGACTTCCAGCAGGTGGGTTTCCGCTACCGACCCGACGCGGCCGAGGTGCTGCGCGAGGTGTCGATCGCCATCGCGCCCGGCGAGGTGATCGGCATCGTCGGGCGTTCCGGCTCCGGCAAGAGCACCCTGACGCGGCTGGCGCAGCGCCTGTACATCCCCGAGCGGGGCAAGGTGCTGATCGACGGGCAGGACATCGCCGTCATCGACACGGCGTCGCTGCGGCGCCAGATCGGCGTGGTGCTGCAGGAAAACATCCTGTTCAACCGCTCCGTGCGCGACAACATCGCCCTGAGCGACCCGGCGCTGCCCATCGATGCGGTCATTGCCGTGGCGAAACTGGCGGGCGCACACGATTTTATCTGCGAGCTGCCGGAAGGCTATGACACCATGGTGGGCGAGCACGGCACGGGCTTGTCAGGCGGCCAGCGCCAGCGCATCGCCATCGCCCGTGCCCTGATCGGCGACCCGCGCATCCTGATTTTTGACGAAGCGACCAGCGCGCTCGACTACGAGTCGGAAAAGATCATCCAGGACAATATGCGCGGCATTTGCGCGGGACGCACCGTGCTCATCATCGCCCACCGCCTGTCGGCCGTGCGCGAAGCGAACCGCATCGTCGTCATGGAGCGGGGGCAGGTGGCGGAACTGGGCAGCCACGACGCGTTGCTGAAGCGGCCGGGCGGCATCTATGCCCATTTGTACAGCCTGCAGCAGGGTACGCACGGGAGCGCAACAGGGGACGCAACATGAGCGCCGGCCACCGTCTCGCCGCGTATGGCGAGCTGTTCAAACGCTATTGCCAGGTGCTGCGGCACAGCTGGCGCAACCGCGCCGCGTTGGGCGGCCCCGTGCTCAGCGAAGACGAGGCGGCCTTTTTGCCGGCCGCGCTGGCGCTGCAGGAGCGGCCCGTGTCGCCGTCGCTGCGCCTGACTGCCAGGGTGCTGATGCTGCTGGTCGGCAGCGTGGTGCTGTGGGCTGTCTTTGGCAAGGTCGACATCATCGTCCATGCGGCGGGCAAGATCATTCCATCCGGTAACACCAAGACCATCGCCTCCGTCGACGTGGCGGCCGTGCGCGCCCTGCACGTGCGCGAGGGACAGGCCGTGCAGGCGGGCCAGCTGCTGGTGGAACTCGACAGCCGGGGACCGGACGCCGAGCGCGACAAGGCGGCCGGCGACGCCGTGGCGGCCGCGCTGCAGGTGGCCCGCGCGCGCGCGCTGATCGCCGCCGTCGACACCCTGACGATGCCGAAGCTGGCGGCGCCGGACGCGATCCCGGCCGTGGAGCGCGCCGCCGCGCAGGCGCACGTGGATGGCCAGTACGCGAGCTTTCGCGCCCGGCTGGCGCACCTCGACGGCGAAATCGCCCGCTACGCGCAGGCGCTGCCATTGGCGACACAGCGGGCCGGCGATTACCGGGCGCTGCTGGCCACGCGCGACGTGGCCGAACACGCGTGGCTGGAGAAGGAACAGGCGCGCATCGACCTGGCCGGCCAGCTGGCGTCGGCCCGCAGCGAACGGGCGGCCCTGGTGGCGCAAACGCGGAAAGATGCGTACGACGCGCTGGCGGAAGGGGCGCGAGTGGCGGCCGCCAGCGGCCAGGATGCGCGCCGCGCGGGCGCCCGCGGCAGTCTGCTGCGCCTGACGGCCCCCGTCGACGGCACGGTGCAGCAACTGAAACTGCATACGGTGGGCGGCGTGGTGCCGGCCGCGCAGGCGCTGATGCAGATCGTGCCGCGCCAGGGCAAGCTGGAAATCGACGCCATGCTGGAAAACCGCGACGTGGGTTTCGTGCAGGCAGGGCAGGCGGTGGCCGTCAAGATCGACGCTTTCGACTACACCAAGTATGGCACCGTGCCCGCCGTCGTCAGCAGCGTCTCGCGCGACGCCATCGAGGATGAAAAAAAGGGGCCCGTCTACGCCGTCAGGATCACCTTGCGCCAGCCGTCCATCGTCATCGACGGCAGATTGGTGCCGCTGTCGGCCGGCATGGCCGTGCGGGCGGAAATCCGTACGGGCACGCGCAGGGTGGTCGAATACGTGCTCTCGCCGCTGGTGCGGCACCAGAAGGAGGCGCTGCATGAACGCTAGGCACGCCGCCATTTTCTTCGCCGCCGGTTTGTTCCTGGCCGCCGCGCCAGTCCGGGCGCAGATGCTGGACGCCGCGCCATGTCCATCTACCTATGAAGCCGCAGTCCCGTTGACCCTGCCGGCGGCCGTCGACCTGGCCCTGTGCCGCAACGCGCAGGTGCACGGCGCCTGGGCCGGCATCCGGCTGCAGGCGGCCGGCGTGGGCGAGGCCAGGGCCGCCTATCTGCCCACCCTGAATGGGGGCTTGAGCCGGGTGCACGACCGCACGGCCTATCCGGGCGCCGGCACGCCGTCCGGCAGCCTGAACAGCAATACGGGCTCGCTGAGCCTGTCCTGGCGTTTGTTCGACTTCGGCGGGCGCGCGGCGGGCCAGCGTTCCGCGCAAGCCATGCTGGACGCGGCCCTGGCCAACCGCGACGCCGTGCTGCAAAAGACCCTGGCGGCGACGGTCAGCGCGTATTTCGAGGCGCAGACGGCGCGCGCCAGCGTGCGCATGCGGCAGGAATACCAGGCGCTGGCCAATGAAACGGTGCAGGCCACGCAGCGCCGCGCCCAGCGGGGTCTCGGCTCGCACAGCGACACCCTGCAGGCGGCCAGCGCCCTGGCCAAGGCGGCCCTGGGCGCCAGCCGCGCCGACGGCGAGTTCCACAAGGCCCGTGCCGTGCTGGTCTACACGCTGGGTTTGCCGGCCGATGCGGGCGTGATCCTGGACGACGACGCGGACGGCGCGGCGGCGGGCCTGCGCGACGGGTTGCAAGATGAGATGCACGCCTGGCTGGCAAGGGCCAGGGAGCGTCATCCGGCCATCCTGGCGGCGCAGGCGCAGCTGGCGGCGGCGCGCGAACGGGTGGAGATTGCCCGCTCGGAGGGCCGCCCCAGCATCGACCTGACGGCCAATCTCTACCAGAACGGCCGGCCCAGCCAGGGCTTGTCGCCGGCTTCCACGCGCGAAACGCTGGTGGGCATCTCGCTCAACATCCCCCTGTTCGACGGCTTTGCGCGCCACTACAAGGTGCGCGGCGCGCAGGCGCAGGCGGGGCAAAGGGAAGCCGAGGCTGAAGAAGTGCAGCAGCAGACCCTGATGGAACTGGTGAAAACGCATGCGGAGGCCAGCACGGCGCTGGCCAACCTGGCCGCTGCGCAAGCGTGGCTGGATGCGGCGCAGGACGCGCTGGCCAGCGTGCGGCGCAAGTTCGGCCTGGGCGCGGCCGATATCCTGGAAATGCTGAACACGCAGTCCGCGCTGCTCGAAGCGCAGCAGGAGCGCATCCGTTGCCAGGCGGAATGGCGATCGGCCCGGCTGCGGCTGCTGGCCAGCGCCGGCATGCTGGCGCGCGACGACGTCGCGCAAGGGGGAGGCAAATTGCGCGCCCCGGCGGCGCAATAATGACTATATTGGTGGCGGTCCTTCCCGCACAGGTAAGGCGTTCCTGTTTCGGACTAGGGAGACATCATGCATAGCGTACAAAAGATTACCCCATGTTTATGGTTCAACGGCAACGCCGAGGCGGCGGCCCGGTTTTATACGGAAATATTTCCCAATTCGAAGATCGGCCAGATCCTGCGTTATGGCGAGGAAGGCAAGGAAATCCACGGCCAGGAGCCGGGCAGCGTGCTGACGGTGGCCTTTGAACTCGATGGCCAGACGTTTACGGGCTTGAACGGCGGGCCGCAATTCCAGTTTTCCGAAGCGATCTCGTTCCAGGTCAATTGCGAAACTCAGGACGAGGTCGACCACTACTGGAACCTGCTGTCCCGGGGCGGGCCGCCGGAAGCGCAGCAATGCAGCTGGCTCAAAGACCAGTTCGGGGTATCGTGGCAAATCGTGCCCACCCTGATGATCAAGCTGCTGGGCGACCCCGATCCCGTCAAGGCCGGGCGTGTGATGAAGGCCATGATGGGCATGAAAAAAATCGACATTGAGCAGATCAAGCGCGCGTACGCGGGCTAGCCCGCCACGCGGGGCAGGGGGCGCACGCCAGCGGCGCACCCTGTCCAAGATGGCCGGCATTTGCTATAGTTCCGGCCATCTTTCCATTGCCAGATTGACCCTGCCCATGACTATCAGCACCAGCAACACCATCGCCCCGCGCACCTTCGGCACGCCCCTGTCTTCCACCGCCATCAAAGTCATGCTGCTGGGTTCCGGCGAACTGGGCAAGGAAGTGATCATTGCGCTGCAGCGCCTGGGCGTGGAAGTGATCGCCGTCGACCGCTATCCGAACGCGCCGGGGCACCCCGTGGCGCACCGCTCGCACGTGATCGACATGAGCGATGGCGTGGCGCTGGCCGCCCTGATCGACCTGGAAAAGCCGGATTTGATCGTGCCGGAAATCGAAGCCATCGCCACCGAGACCCTGGCGGCGCTGGAAGCGGCGGGGCAGATCACCTGCATCCCGAACGCGCGCGCGGCCGTGCTGACGATGAACCGCGAAGGCATCCGTACCCTGGCGGCCGAAACCCTGGGCGTGGCGACTTCTCCCTACCGCTTCGCCAGCAGCCTGCAGGAACTGCAGCTGGCGTGCCAGGAGATCGGCTTTCCGTGCGTGGTCAAACCCGTGATGTCCTCGTCGGGCAAGGGCCAGTCCAAACTCGATAGCGCCGCTGACGTGGAGACGGCGTGGGCGTATGCGGCCAGCGGCAGCCGGGTCGACACGGGCCGCGTCATCGTCGAGGGGTTCATCGACTTCGACTACGAAATCACCCTGCTGACGGTGCGCGCCGTCGGCGCTTCGGGACAGATCGAAACGCAGTTCTGCGAGCCGATCGGCCACTTGCAGGTGCACGGCGACTACGTGGAATCGTGGCAGCCAGCCCGCATGGCGCCGCTGGCCCTCGAGCGTTCGCGCGAGATCGCCCGCAAGGTGACGGACAACCTGGGCGGCCTGGGCCTGTTCGGCGTGGAGCTGTTCGTCAAGGACGACATGGTGTGGTTCTCGGAAGTGAGCCCCCGTCCGCACGACACGGGCATGGTCACGATGGCCAGCCAGGTGCAGAGCGAATTCGAGCTGCACGCGAAAGCCATCCTCGGCTTGCCCGTCAACGTGGCGCTGCGCTCGCCCGGTGCCTCGGCCGTCATCTACGGCCAGCTGGAAGCGAAAGGCATCGCCTTCGAAGGCGTGGCCGACGCCTTGAAGGTGCCGGGCGCCGATTTGCGCCTGTTCGGCAAGCCGGAATCGTTCGCCCGCCGCCGCATGGGCGTGGCGCTGGCCACGGCCGACGATATCGACACGGCCCGCCAGCGCGCCGTGCTGGCCGCGTCCAAAGTCAAGCCGGTGGCCCGCTGATGGCCCTGGCGGCGCACGCCAGCCTGCCGCTGGCCGACGCCGGCGGCGACGACATCAAGCGCAAGCTGCGCGGCCACATCGCGCGGCGCAACCTGGCCGGCGCCGCCAACGACTGCAAGTGGAACGAACTGCTGGCCTTCATGCGCGGGCGGACCGACTGGGTGCCGTCGTACCGCTACGGTTCCGTGTCCGGCTACGTGTCGCGCTGGGACACGGAATGGGATTACCACCCGCCGTTCCCGTTCCTGGGCGTGGAATGGTTCGACATCAGCCTGTACTCGGAAGAACACGTGGCCATGCTGCTGCCGAAGAAAATCATCGACCATGGCGTGTGGATCGTGCCGGAGCTCCAACGCATCGGCTTCGATTTCGAGGTGCGGGACCGGGTGGCGCGCATCTGGGGCTATCTGCCCCGCAATTATCACGATTTCCCTCCTGCTGATTGACACCCGACCAACCCTACTGCGCGTCGGTATAGGCGGCCTGCGATGCTCACCGTACTAGAGTACGGTTGCGCTTCTTAGCCACCTCTCCCTTCCGCTCGCTACGGTTTTGTCAGGTGTCGTAAATAATAGATTGATAACATGCCTGAAAACGATATTCCACAAGTACCGCAACCGGACGACGCCGTCGTCGGCAAGGAAGCGGGCGCGCAAATGCTGGCCGCGGCTTGCGCCGCGCGCGACGCCTTTTATGCCACCCTGGGCACCGTAGACACTGACGTGCTGGCGCCGCTGGTCAACCCGGCCTTCATGGGAGGCCCCCGCTGGCCATCGCTGCGCCAGGCCTGGAGGGTGATCCGCCGGGCCGATACCATCATCATCGCCAGCGATGGCTTGAGCGATCCGTTCGAGGATGACGACGACGTGTTTGTGCCGCGCGGCCACCTGCTGGAAGTGTGCATCGAGGCGCCGCTGTCCGCCTTCGACGGCGATGCGGTGCAGGCATCGTGGCTGTTCGACCTGATCTACCAGGTCAGCCAGAACGTGGCTGACCATGGCTCCATCGACTTGCTGGTGCAGCGCCACGGCAGCGTCTCGATGGTGCTGGACGTGCGCGATGCGCCGGCAGGCCTCGAAGACGAGGACGAACAGGTGGGCGTGCTGCTGGCCCAGGGCGCAAGCAGCATCGCGCCATCGTTCGATACGCCATATGGCGAAGTGATGCTGCTCGCTGTCACCGCGCTGCAGCCGGCCGAACTGGCGTTCATCAGCGAGGCCGCCGACAAGGCGCAATCGCGGCGCGACCTGGCTGCCGCGCTGGCCGCCTCGCCGACGGGGCATTGGAGCGTGGCCCAGCGGCCGGCCGTCATTCCCCGCTAGGTTCTTCGACCGGCGGCACGGCCGGTTCCTCGGTTTTCCGTGCTTCCTTCGCTTCAACGACGGCCGGCGCCGGCGGCGGCTCGCGCCACTTGCCCGCCGCCTTCAGCTTGTTCTTCAGCCCCGGCAAGGGGAAGCCCAGCGCATAGGCTTTTTGCGCATGCGCGCTGGCCTTCTCGTATTCCTTCTTTTTCACATACATCAAGCCCAGGTTGTACTGAATGGTGGCCTGCTCGGGCGCCAGGCGGCTGGCCGCATCCAGCTGTTCCAGCGCCATCGCATCCTGGCCCGTGGCCAGCAGGTAGTTGCCAAACACCATGCGCGCCGTCACGTCGTGCGGCGCGAAGGCGATCGCCCGTTCGAAGTAGCAACTGACCGTGTAGCGGGCGCCCACCGGCTGCGCGCTTTTCAGCCGCAATCCCAGCTTGGCCATCGACGCCAGCGCCCGGTGGTGGTTCGGGAAGTGCTCCAGGGTGTAGAGAAATTCGCGCTTGACCTTGAGGATTTCGATCATTTCCAGCATGCCGCGGCTGGCCGCATACACGGCGCCCGACCAGGACCAGGCGCGCGGATCGCCTTCATCGCCGTACTGCGCCACTTTCGACAGGTCGACGGAGCCCACGAGGTCGGCCAGGTCGGCCGTGGTGGGATCGTGCGGCGCATATGTGCCGATGCCGCAGCGGCCCGCCTCGGACAGGTGGATGCGCTCGACGGGCATGCGCAGGAAGTCGCCCCCGTACTGTTCCTCCAGGCGGGCGCGGCAATGGGGACACAGTTCGCCGTGCAGTTCGGCATCATAGCTGGCGCGAAAGTCGGCGCGCATGCTGTGCGGCACCAGATGCAGCGGCGATTCGTGCACGGGACAGCCGGCGATGCCATATAGCGCGCCTTCACTGCTGTGGCTGTATTCTTCCAGCCCCCGCTTGAGCAAGATCACCATGGTGGACTTGCCGCCCGATGGCGGGCCCAGCAGCAACAGCATGCGCCGGCCCACTTCGGAGCCGGCGGCGGCGGCCTTGAAGTAGGCGGCGACCCGGTCGATCGCCTCGTCGATGCCGAACAGCTCGTCGTCGAACAGGCGGCAGCGGAAGCGCCCGCTGTCGTCGGTCTGGCCGTTCCAGCGCATCATGTCCCACAGATACTGGTGCGCGCTGCGCGTCAGCAGGCCCGCGCGGCCGGGCAGGATTTGCTCGATGAAGTCGGCAAAACTGCCACGCCACGGACTGATGCGGTGTTTTTCCGCCCAGGCCGCCATGCCGTGCACAAAACCCGCATGCTGGCCTTGCTTGCCCGCAGGCGCGTCGTCATCGGATTGGTGTGGCCTACCAGGAATCGTCATTATTTTCCCATCCATACCGTTGCTGCCGTGTGCAGGCCCAGTTCCAGCCTGCCAGTCAAGTATACGACGCTGCCTCTGCCCGCACGACTGATCTCGCTCAACCTTGACGAGGGAACTATTTTTATCCTCGCTGCGCCCATTGAGACAAGGCAGCCATGCGTCAGCGCGGTTCAATCCAGATCAATACTGGCCTGCGCGGCACGTCCACACTGGTCTTGCGACGACCCACGAGGAGAACATAATGATAGGTAACGAGAATGGTTTCAGCGCCCCGCCTGGCGGCAGCGGCAGGGGACAAAGCGCGGACGATGAAGAGGCCGTCGGCCAGTTTGCCGCCCCCGGCGAAGGCGACCATACGATCGAGAGCGCGTCCGTCTCGGAGGTACCCGACGCCTTGAGCGGCGTCAGCATGGAATTGCTGGAAATCAAGCGCAGCATCGAAGACGGCATGCGCCAGGGTATTTCCCAGGCGGGCGGCGTGCGCGCGGCCGACGCCTTCAGCGACGGCGGCAATATCCAGGGCGTGTCCATCGGCCTGGGCGAGGGCGCCAGCGACAGCTCGTCCGGCGAGCCGGGCTTGCCGGCCCTGACCCTGTACGTGGCCGAACCCACCTCCGTCGACCGCGCCAAGGCCGCCATCGTGGGGGCCATGGGCGTGCGCGCCGTGGCCAGCGACAAGGTGCCCGTCAACATCGTCGTCACGGGCGTGATCGATGCGCAACCGCACCGTTTCCGCTTGCGCCCGGCGCCGGGCGGCGTGTCGGTCGGGCATTTCCGCATCACGGCCGGCACCATCGGCTGCCTGGCCGTGGGGCGCAGCGCGCCGCGCAGCGGCCGCTTGATGATCCTGAGCAATAATCACGTGCTGGCCAATTCCAACGGCGGCGTGTTCAACGATTGCATCGTGCAGCCTGGTCCCATCGACGGGGGACGTTGTCCGCAAGACCAGGTGGCCGTGCTCGAGCGTTTCGTGCCCATCAATTTCAGCGGCGGCGTCAATTACGTCGATTGCGCCACCGGCTGGGCCTGGCCTGACCGCGTGCGGCCCGAACTGGTCTACCTGAGCGGCGGCGTGCCCGCCTACTTCCGTATCAGCAATGCGCTGGTGGCCCCCGCGTTGGGCATGATGGTCGGCAAGTCCGGCCGCACGACGCAATTGACGCAGGGCCGCATCACGGGCCTGGGCGCCACCATCAACGTCAATTACGGCGGCGGCAGGATCGCGCTGTTCCAGGACCAGATCGCCATCACGGGCGTGAGCGGGGCGTTCAGCGCGGGCGGCGATTCGGGTTCGTCCATCTGGACCTGGAACCAGCAGCGCAATCCCGTCGGCCTGCTGTTTGCGGGCGGCAACAACATCACGTTTGCCAACCAGATGCGGCGCGTGGTGGCGGCGCTCGACATCAATTTGTACACCTGAGCACGCTGCCAGGTGCCGCCTTGCATAACGCTGCTTTTTGCACGATGATGATTGTATGAGAGGCCGCAGCCATGCATGGTTGTGCCCGGCGAACGGCGCTGCAGCGCCGGATGGCCGGGTGTATCATGGAATGCCTCAGGAGGGTTGTCATGTCAAACAGTAAATTCGTACCATCGCCATATGCCGTCTTCGAAGACGCTGCCATGCCGTACTTACCGGATGAGATTCCTGGACAGGGCATGGGGCAGTACACCCCGGCCGCGCCCCACGGCCGCCTGGAAGCGGCAAAGCGGCGCAACGAGCGGGCGCTGATGGCCATCGACGGCGTGGAAGGCGTCAGCGTGGGACACACGGCCGTGGGCAAGGACGCGCTCGTCGTGTATTTGCGCGACTCGTCCGTCAAGCGGCGCGTGCCGTCGCAGGTCGAGGGCTATCCGGTGGAAACGAGCGTCACTGGCCGGATCGATATCCAGCGCTGGTAGGCAGGCCTGGCCGCCTGGCCGCGGATCGTTGCGGCGGAAGGCCTGTTGCCAGGCCTTCCGGGTTCCTTTCAGCCTGCCTTACTTGCTCAGGCGGCTGATCGCTTCGGCCACGCCCGCGCCATAGGCGGGGTCGCACAGCGTGCAATTGCCGATGTGGCGTTGCTTGACTTGCTCCGAAGCGCCCGAGATGGCGCGCGCCGTGTTGTCGAACAGCGCCTGCTGCTGTGCCGGCGTCATCAGCTGGAACAGGGCGCGCGGCTGCGAATAGTAATCCTCGTCGACCCTGTGGTTCCAGTGGTCGGCCGCGCCTTCGATGCTCAATGGCGGTTCGCGGAAGTCCGGCTGCTCGGCCCATTCCTGCTCGCTGTTCGGTTCATAGCCCAACGTTCCCCCCTGATTGCCGTCGACGCGCATCTGACCGTCGCGGTGGTAGCTGTGGAACGGGCATTTCGGCGCATTGACGGAAATATGGCTGTGGTTGACGCCGAGGCGGTAGCGCTGCGCGTCGCCATACGAAAACAGCCGGCCTTGCAGCATCTTGTCCGGCGAAAAGCTGATGCCGGGCACCACGTTGGCCGGGTTGAAAGCTGCCTGTTCCACTTCCGCGAAATGGTTGTCCGCATTGCGGTTCAGTTCCAGCACGCCCACTTCGATCAGCGGGTAGTCGCCGTGCGGCCACACTTTCGACAGGTCGAAGGGGTTGAGGTGATACGTGCCAGCCTCTTTTTCCGGCATGATCTGCACGTACAGGGTCCAGCGGGGGAAATCCTTGTTTTCGATGCTGTCATACAGGTCGCGGTGCGAGCTTTCGCGGTCCTTGCCGACCAGTTCCTCGGCTTGCGCATCCGTCAGGTTTTGTATGCCTTGCTGGGTTTTAAACGTGAACTTGACCCAGAAACGCTCGTTTTGCGCATTCAGGAAGCTGAAGGTATGGCTGCCGAAGCCATGCATGTGGCGGAAACTGCGCGGCAAGCCCCGGTCGCTCATCACCACCGTCACCTGGTGCAGCGCTTCGGGCAGCGAAGTCCAGAAATCCCAGTTGCTGTTGGGGCTGCGCAAGCCCGTGCGCGGGTCGCGTTTGATGGCGTGATTCAAATCGGGGAATTTCAACGGGTCGCGCATGAAAAACACGGGCGTATTGTTGCCGACCAGGTCCCAGTTACCTTCTTCCGTATAAAACTTCAGGGCGAAGCCGCGGATATCGCGTTCCGCATCGGCCGCGCCCCGTTCGCCGGCCACCGTGGAAAAGCGCGCAAACATCGGCGTTTGCTTGCCCACTGCGCCAAAAATCTTGGCCCGCGTGTAGCGCGTGATGTCGTGCGTGACGGTAAACGTGCCGTGCGCGCCCGATCCCTTGGCATGCATGCGGCGCTCGGGAATCACTTCACGGTCGAAGTGGGCCAGCTTTTCCAGGAACCAGACATCTTGCAACAGGGCGGGGCCGCGGGGGCCGGCCGTCTGGATATTCTGGTTGTCGACGACAGGCGCGCCAAAGGCGGTGGTCAGCTTTTTCATTGGACTCTTTCTTTCATGGCTAGGCAGAGCAATGGACGCACCGGCGCTACTCAAACACTGGCTGGGCTGAATGCACACTCACCGGGGCTGGTCCAGAGTAAAATTTCTAAAATGCAAACCAGTGTAAACTTTTTGGTACGGGATGGCTTGCCACGCCGTCCGAGCAAGCTCAGCCGGCGTACTTGCATCATAAGCGCTCCATCGCTGCCGCTCCCGCACGCTTGCAAGTTGCCAGTATATAAAGGCAGGCGACGATCACGCCACTGGCCTTTTGCCCAGTTCTTAAAACTTGTTCCAGTTGTTATGCCGGTGCTCCGTCGCTTCCTTCATCAGGTGGCCCGCGCGCAGGGCGTCGTCCGCCTGCAGCGTCATGGCCAGTTCCTGGAGGGCGGGCGGGTATTCGTGGTGGGCCGCTTCCTCCAGCAATTCACGGCCCTTGGCCAGGTCGCGCGGCACGCCGCGGCCTTCGCGGTAGGCGTTGTACAGCAGGAACATGGCGTGTGGATTGCCCAGTTCGCTGGACTTGGCCAGCCAGTGCGCCGCTATGACGGGATCTTGCGGCACGCCTTCGCCATTCGCCGCCAGCAAGCCCAGCATCAGAGCCGCCTTCGCATGGCCTTGCTGCGCCGCTTGCCGGTACCACAGCCAGGCCTGGGCCGGCGTGGCCGCACGCAGCATCTGGCTCAGCTCGAACGCCGCTTCCGTATCGCCGGCGCGGGCCGCCTGTTCGAACAGATTCAATGCATCGGCGCGGCGTTCTGGACGGGATTGGTAAATCAGCGCCAGTTCGCGCTCGGCGACGGGCATGTCCTTGCCGGCCCAGCTGCGTACCTGGCGCTCGGCCTGGTGGTCGCCCGCCTGGCGCGCATGCATGGCGACGGCTTCGATTTCGGCCGCCGTGGGCGGCGGTGACGCCTGGCAGGCGGCCAGGACGCTAGCCAGCACGACGGCGGGAAGGGAGAGTGCGTGTTTCATCTGGATGACCTTTCATCAAAACAGGCCGGAACTGCCGCAGTCCCGGCCCATGGACCTTATTTGCTCAGGTCGATGCGGTACTTGGCGAAACCGCTGGCATCGAGCCCGCCTTCGGCCGCCACGCTGGCGATGCCGCTGCCTTGCGCCAGCGCCAGGTGGCCCGGCGCCGAGCGCAGGATCACGGGGCCGGCCGTGGCCGTCTTGACGAAGCTCCAGCTGCGCGCGCTGCCATTGGCCGCCAGGGTCACCTTGCCGCCCTTGGTACTGAGCGACGCCAGGTAGTTGCTGACCACGGCCTGGTTCGCATCGGGCGACTTGATGATGGTCTTGCTGCCGTCGATGCCCGGCACGGCGCCGCCGCCGCCGGCGCGGTAATCGTTGGTGGCGACGATGAAATCATCGCCATCGGCCACGGGCGCGCCCTTGTACGTGAGGTTGACGATGCGGCTGCCGACCTTTTTCGTCACGTCGATCTGATACGTGAGGGCATTGTTTTCCGCGTAGAACACGTCATAGTTGTAGATCGTGCCATACGACGGCACCAGGTCCTGCTCCGCCGTGGCGCTCGGGTCGATCTGGGCGAATTGCCTGGCCGACGTTTCCAGCCAGGCCTTCAAGTCCGCGCCCTTGATCTTCACGGCTTGCAAGTTGTTATTGCTATATAAATACAGGTCGCCCGGATTGCGCACCTGCAAGCCAACCGGCGCGGCCGGCGTCGCGCCCGCGGCCACGTCCGTGAAGTCCGACGGCCCGTTGCGGCCCGCCTTGAATGGCGCGCTGCACGAGATGACGGGGATATTCTTGTAGCTGGACAAGGTCGCATCCGTGCTGGTGGCGATGAAGTTCTTCACGTAATCGAGCTGTGCCTGGTTCACCAGCTGGATGGCGCTGACGTCGCCCACCAGCGCGAAGTAGGCCGACATCTCGAAATCCGTGCTGATGCCCAGCGGCTGCCTGGCGTAGGCGATGGTGGCCGCATGCTCGGTGGCTACCAGCGGGGCGATGGCCGGGTCGGCTTTCACGAGGGTCGTGCCGTCCGTGTACTTGAAGCCGCGCGATTCCACCGTCGTCCTGGCCGGCTGCACCACCCACTTGCCGCCCTGATAGACCATGGTCAGCTTGATGATGCCCAGACGGCGGCCCCAGCTTTGCGCCATGACGGTGGGCACGCCGTTCACAAAGCCGTTGACGGCGTCGATCTTCGCGCTGGCGGGGAAGGCGGCAAACGAGGCGTCCAGCGCGGCCGCGCCCGTCTCTTTGCCTTTCGGGAAGATCAAATGCGAGTGGCCGATCATCAGCGCGTCGATGCCCGTGCTGGTCAAGTGATAGCTGCCGTTTTCCATCTTCGGGCTGTAGGCGCTGGTGTCCAGGCCGCCATGCGACAGGGCCACGACGAGGTCGGCGCCCTTGTTGCGCAATTCCGGCACATACTGTTTCGCCGCTTCCTGCACGCCCGTCACGCTGACTTTGCCGGCGAGCACTTTCTGGTCCCATTCGAGGATTTGCGGCGGCACAAAGCTCAGCACGCCCACATTGATTTTCACGGTCAGCTTGCTGCCGTCGGGCGCCGTGGCGGCGAAATCGCGGGGCAGCAGGGCGTAGGGCTGGAAGATGGGCTTGCCGCTGCTCACGCCGACGACATTGCTTAGCACGGAAGGGAAGGCCGGCGCGCCGCAGGTGCCCGTGGGCTTGGCCACGCCCGGTATGCCGAAATCCGTGTTGGTGATCTGGCTCAGGTAGGGCAAGCCATAGTTGAATTCATGGTTGCCCATGCCGCCCGCGTCGTATTTCAGCGCGTTCATGGCCTTGTGCACGGCCAGGGTGCCGCTGCAAGGAACGGGTGCGGCCACGGCTTGCAGGTCGGCCAGCAAGGTGCCCTGGATGACGTCGCCATCGTCGAGCAGCACATTGTTCGGGTTTTCCGCGCGCGCCGCCTGGATCAGGGTCGACGTGCGCTCCAGGCCCAGGCTCGTGTCTTCGGCCAGCGCGTAATAGTTGTAGCTCAAGACGTTCGAGTGGATATCGGTCGTTTCCAGCAATGCCACGGTGACCGTCGTGCCCTCGGGAATGGCTGGCGCCGTATTCGAACTGCCGTTGCAACCGACGAGACCCGCACTTGCCAGCGCCGCCAGCATGACCCAATTTGTTTTCATTACCGCCCTCGGAAAGATTCAAAGGACGCGACTGTAACGCCGCCATATGACGCGGCGATGACAGCCGTGCAAGGCGCATGGACACAGGGTCGCGCGCGATGGCGCGACCGCCTGTCAATGTGCCGGCAGTTTTTTCAGCACTTCATTGCTGAAGTAAGGCTCGTCTTCCACCCAGAAAATATAGTCGAGGTCCAGGTAGTTGCGGGCAAAGTCGAGCAAGTCTTCGACTGAATTCTTTTTCCCGGTACGAGGATTGATTTGGCGCAGGTTGCCGTCCTGTACGGCCATGCCCTTGACCAGGTTCGCCGGATAGTCCTTGATAAAGCCGTAACTCTGGCCCATATGGCTTTTCCGATACGGCATCAGGTCAGGACCGCCGACGCCCATACGCAGCATTTGCGCCTGCGCAAACAGGCCGCGCATATAGCCCTTGTCGGTCCACGGCAGCCATTCACCGGGCAGAAAATTCAGATACACCATGGTGGTGGTGTGGGGAAAAGCCGCGGCCAGTACCCGCATGTTGTCCTTGATGGCATCGACATAGTGTTGCGGCTTGAAATCATCGGGGAACGTCGTATTTCCCTTGCCGTCTTCCATGCCAATGTCGATCGAGCTTTCGCTGAAATTGATGCCCTCGATTTTCCCGTCAAATTCCTTGCCCAGCGCCTGGATCAAGCGTTGATAACGCTCGCGTACCGGCGCTTCCCACATTTTTGGCGACCAGCCATATTCATCATCGGTGACCGCTTTATGCGGGTCGCGTTCCGGTGCGGAAAGCATGCTCTGCTTGATGATGCCGCCCTGGTAGCGAGGATCGCTGAGCAAATATGCCGGCACATTGTGGCGCGGCGTGAATGATTTTTCCTGCAATTGTATCCACAGTTTTTTCCCGATCGAGTCGAGATAGCTGATGTCGTGGCGGATCGGCGCAAAATCGTAACGGTCCTGTTCCGGCTCCAGGCTGCGCCAGGTGTACACGATTTGAGCACCGCTGAAGCGCGGATCGCTTAATGCCTTATCCGCGCGGATGTTTTCCCCGTGCGGTTCACGGTGATTGAAGTAAATATAGTGCTTGATCGGGTGCTTTATTTCCGCGGCAATCGCACTGCCCATCATCAAAATAACTAATGCAAAAAACGTTGTATGGCTGCGTAAGATCATCGATTCCTTGGGCACTGTGAGAATTTAGCTGTTCAGTCGCCAGGCGCTTGCTTCGATAGCAGAGCCGGTGCGATTCCACTATAGCACCTTGAGGAGGTGGCCTGGACTGCGCGGCGTGTTCAGGATGGCAGGTGATGATTAGCATGCTAAATGCAAGTAAGTTGCATTATAATTCGCAAATGCAATTGAACTGCATTTGCTTCCGCCATCACGCGCCCACCAATTCGAAGGATTCCCCATGCCCCAGCGCAAACTCCCCGTCACCGTCCTGTCCGGCTTTCTCGGCGCCGGCAAGACCACCTTGCTCAACCACATACTGCGCAACCGCGAAGGCAAGCGCGTGGCCGTCATCGTCAACGACATGAGCGAAGTCAATATCGACGCTTCGTTGGTCAAGGACAGTGCCGAGGCGGCCGGCGCGGCACTGTCGCGCACGGAAGAAAAACTCGTGGAAATGTCGAATGGCTGCATCTGCTGCACCCTGCGCGACGATCTGCTGCTGGAAGTGCGGCGCCTGGCGTTTGAAGACCGCTTCGATTACCTGTTGATCGAATCGACGGGCGTGGGCGAGCCGATGCCCGTGGCCGCCACCTTCGACTTCGAGGACGAGCACGGTGACAGCCTGAACGACGTGGCCCGCATCGACTGCATGGTCACCGTCGTCGACTGCGCCAACCTGCTGGCGGATTTTCATAGCGAAGACAGCCTGGAGCAGCGCGGCGAGATCGCGGGCGAGGGCGACGACCGCCAGCTGGCCAACCTGATCACGGAACAGATCGAGTTTGCCAATGTCATCGTCCTCAACAAGGTCGACATGGCGGCGGCGGACGAGCGCCGGCGCGTGCTGGCCATTTTAAAAGCCCTCAATCCCGGCGCGCGCATCATCGAAACCAACCAGTCCATCGTGCCGCTCGACGCCATCCTGGGCACGCACTTGTTCGACCTGGAGCAGGCGGCCGCCATGCCGGGCTGGGCGCAGGAGTTGGCGGGTACCCACACGCCGGAAACGGACACCTACGGCATCGGCAGCTTCGTCTACCGGGCGAAGGAGCCGTTCCACGCGCAGCGCCTGCACGACTACATTTCGCAACCGATACCGGGCGTGGTGCGCAGCAAGGGCTACTTTTGGCTGGCCAGCCGCCCCGAATGGGTGGCCAGCCTGTCCGGCGCGGGCAAGCTGATGAATATCGAGCCCGTGGGCCTGTGGTGGGCGGCCGTGCCGAAGGAGCGCTGGCCCACGGATGCTGCCTCGCTGGCGGAAGTCAAGGCGGGCTGGAGCGAAACGTACGGCGACCGCTACCAGGAGCTCGTCTTCATCGGCCAGGACATGGACCAGGCCGCCATCGAGGCGAACTTGAGGGAATGTCAACTCAACACCACGGAAACGCGCCAGGGCATGGCCGCCTGGCGCCAGCTGCCCGACCCGTTTCCCCAATGGCAACGGATGGAAGAACTCGAAGATTAACTTGGACAGGAACACACTATGACAGAACTGATCCCCGTCACCATCATCACGGGTTTTCTCGGCAGCGGGAAAACCACCTTGCTCAAGCGCATATTGCAGGGCGATCACGGCATGCGCATCGCCGTGATCGAAAATGAATTCGCCGCCGAAAGCATCGACCACGGCTTGCTGGTGCAGGACAGCGACGAGCAGATCGTGGAAATGAACAATGGCTGCATCTGCTGCAGCGTGCGGGGCGACCTGATCCGCATCCTGGGAGAATTGCACGCCAGGCGCAGCGCCGGGGCGATCGCGTTTGATCATGTGATCATCGAAACGACGGGCCTGGCCGCACCCGGTCCCGTGGCGCAGACCTTCTTTGCCGAGCCATCCGTCAGCGAGTGCTATATGCTCGACGCCATCCTGACGGTGGTCGATGCGCGCCATGCGCAGCAGCAATTGACGGCGCACAAGGAAGCGCAGGAGCAAGTGGGCTTTGCCGACCGCATCCTGCTGTCGAAGACGGACCTGGTCAGCAAGGACGACCTGGCCGCGCTGCGCCAGCGCCTGGTCGCCATCAATGGCCGCGCCAGCATACAGAAAGTGCGCTTCGGCAATGTTCCGCTGCGCGACATCCTGAACATCCGCGGTTTCAATCTGAACGCCATCGTCGAACTGGAGCCGGATTTCCTCGGCGAACTGGGTCACCGCCATGGGGACGGCGTGCAATCGTTCGTCTACCACCAGTCCCAGCCCCTCGATCTGCTCCAGGTGGAAAACTTTCTCGATGCGGTGGTGCAGCTGTTCGGCGCCCAGCTGATGCGCTACAAGGGCATTTTGTATGTTGCCGACTTGCCATGCCGCGCCGTGTTCCAGGGCGTGCACATGCTGATGGGCTCGGAATTGGGCGCACCGTGGCGCGACGATGAGCCGCGCGCCAGCAAGATCATTTTTATCGGCCGCGACTTGCCGCAGGAGATGCTGATCCGGGGCCTGGACCGCTGCGTGGTCAAGGCGGGTAGTCCCGTCGGGGTGGCCGCATGAGCGTGGAAGCGGGCTTGCCCGCCCTGGCGCTGATCTTTCTGCTTGGCATGCGGCATGGCCTGGAACCGGACCACCTGGCCGCCGTCGATGGCCTCACCTTGCGTAGCCAGGCGGCCCACCCGCGCTGGACGCCGTGGATGGGGGCGCTGTTTGCCCTCGGGCATGGCGTCTGCGTGCTGGCCATCGTGGCCGTTGCCGCCCTGGCATCCAGGCAATTCACTCCTTCGGAAAGCGTGTTCGGCTGGCTGGAATGGCTGCCCATCGTCTTGCTGCTGGTGATAGCCGCGCTGAATGCGCGCAGCTTGCTGGCTGGCGCGCAACTGGCCGAGGTGCGCGGCCGGCTGCTGCCAGGCTGGCTGCGGCGCGCGTCCGGGCCGCTGGGCGCCATCCTCGTCGGCATGCTGTTCGCGCTCGTGTTCGATACGGCCTTGCAGGCGGCGGCCTGGGGCTACGCGGCCGTGGCGCTGGGCGGCATGGGGCCGGCCTTGCTGACGGGGACGGTGTTTGCCGTCGGCATGGGCGTGACGGATACCTTCGATGGCTGGGTCACGGCAAAGGTCATGCGCACCGGCAAGCTTGATGTCGTGCGGGCGTTCCGGCGCCGCCTGGGCTGGCCCATCGTCGCCATCTGCGTGGCGATGGCAGCTTACATGGCCGCCGGCAAGCTTGATCCGGCCTGGTCGCTGCCGGAAAGCTGGACGGCGGCGCTGGGCGCGGCCATGGTCTTGCTGATGGCGGCCCTGTACGGCTGGACCTTGCTGGGCTTGCGCCGCGTGCGTGCGTAAGGGAAGGGCGTGGGTATAATGGGAAAAAACTGCCGAGTCCTCCCATGCCCGCACCCGATATCGTCATCCGCCTGCTGACGCCAGCCGACACCACCGCCTTTTGCGCGCTGCGCCTGCGCGCCATCCTCGATTCGCCCAGCTCGTTTTCGGCGTCACGCGAGGATGAACTGGCGCGCACGCCGG
The DNA here is from genome assembly GCF_001758725.1 of Janthinobacterium sp. HH106. Taxonomy (NCBI): domain Bacteria; kingdom Pseudomonadati; phylum Pseudomonadota; class Betaproteobacteria; order Burkholderiales; family Oxalobacteraceae; genus Janthinobacterium; species Janthinobacterium sp. HH106. The sequence goes on from NZ_LRIC01000002.1 coordinate 454,150, forward strand.
AGGAACACGTGCAGCGCATCGCCGGCGGCACCCTGCAGCGCGGCTTTGGCGCCTTCGATGGCGATCGTCTCGTGGGTTTTGCCGGCTTGCGGCGCGAATCGCTGCGCCAGTTGTCGCACAAGGCCGTGCTATGGGGCGTGTTCGTCGATGTGACGCAGCGGGGCCATGGCGTGGCACGGCGTCTGGTGAACGCCTGCATCGAACTGGCCGAGACGGACCCTGCCATCATGCAAGTGCACTTGAGCGTGAATGCGGAAAACAATGCCGCCCTGCGCCTGTATGAGTCCCTGGGATTTATCGCGTATGGCACGGAGCCGCGCTCGATGCGCGTGGGCGACCTGTTTTATGACGAGCATCACCTGGCCTTGCTGCTCAAGTGATGTCAGAAGGGTCTTACTTGCAGCGCGGGCACAGGCCCTTTATCAGGTAATCGACTTCGCCGCCGCTGAAGCCTTCCGGCAAGAGCACGGGCGGCGGCAGCTTGACTTCGTTGAAGCAGGTGACGTTCGCGCATTTGGTGCACTGAAAGTGCGCGTGCTCGTGCGCCTGGTGGCCGGCACCGGCGCTGAAGCGCCACACCTGGTCGGCGCCCGCGATGCGGTGCACCAGTTCATTTTCCGTCAGCCATTCCAGCACCCGGTACAGGGTGACGGAATCGATATCGCTGTCCTGCGACAGCGCTTGCTGGATTTCATGGTGGGTCAGCGAACGGCTTTGCGCCATTAAAAAGTCGAGCACCTTCACGCGCGTCTTGGTGACGCGGGCGTTGGTGTTGCGGATCAGCGATTCAGCGTGCGGTGTAGAAGATGATGTCAACATGATAAGCCTGCTTGCGGGGGATCGGCTGACGGCGTCATCGCCGTGCCCGTTGCCACCCTATGGGCCGTATCTTAGCATGCGTGCCGCACCGGATGGAACGGCGTCATGGTTTGAACGTCCAATAGCGGCCGGCGGTCGTATCGACGGGCTCGAGAAAGCGCTGGTCGGCGCGCGCATGGTTGCGTATCAGATAAAACATGTCGGACAGGGCCGAGCGTTTTTCCGCAAAGTAGGAGTGCTTCATGAAGCTCGTGTCGACCCCGGTGGCGTCGATGGTTTCCACGCCCGCCACGATCAGCATGCCGGCGCCGCTGTCGCCCGCGCGCGCGTAGCCGTGCACGGCTTTCGAGGCGGCCAGCGCCAGGTCTTGCGAAGAGGCATATAAAGTGACGGGGTTGCGCGCGCCGGCCAGTTTGGGCGCGATATCCTGTTTGAAGATGGCGGCGTCGATGTCGGGCGCGGACAGGATGATTTCCGTGATCTTTTGCGCCAGCTGCGGTTGCGCGGCCAGCAAGTCGGCCACGGCGCGCGCCAGGCCCCGGCTGCCCATGCTGTGGCCTACCAGATAGACTTGCGCCGCCTCCGTGCTGGCGAGAAAGTCGCCCAGGAAGGCCGTGATGTGGGGCGTGCTCCATTCGATATTGTTTTCATCGATGGTGTAGCTGGCCACTTCACCACGCGACGGCCAGCTGTAGAACACGGGCGCGCCGTCGAAACCGAGGTCGTAGGCCATTTGTCCCGTGCGCCGCGCCGCATCCTCGAAACTCACGTTGTAGCCGTGCACGAAGATAAAGGCGCTCTTGCCGGCCGACGCGCGGATCTGGGTTTTCAGTGCGGCAAAGAAGTTGTCGCGGTCCTGCACGTCGGCCGACAGCACCACCACGTGCTTGACCGGGTCGTCGCGAAATTCCAGGCGCCACAGCGACGGCGATTCCAGCTGGCCCATGCGGTGGTCGCGCGGGATGCTGATGTCGCAGCTGCCATAGCTGAGCGGGCCATTGCCTCCCATGACGTTGCGTTCGCCGCTGAAGCGCTGGGCCGGCGGCTTGCCCACGTCGCGCTGGCGGTCCGTGGCGAAATACACTTTCACCACCGCGTAGTTCGACACGACGGCGCTTTTGTCGGCGGGGGCGGGCGCCGTTTGCGCCGCAGGCGCTGCCGGCGGCAGGGCTACGGGCGGACGCAGCGCATCGAGCAAGCCTTGCGCGGCGAACAGGGTTTCCATGTCATCGGGTACTTTCGCCGTGGAGAGGGCAGCCGACAGGGCCAGTTGCAGCTGGGTATTGGCGGGTTCGGCCTCCAGCGCGGCGATGGCGGCCAGGATGGCGGCGGCGCTGTCGAACTTGGCGATGGCCAGCTTCAGGCGTTGATAGTGGCTGGCGACGGCTTCCGGCGCGTGGCCCGGCGCGCCATGTTCGATGGCCGCCACGACGGCGGAAGTAATCAAGTCCATGCGCTACCTGCCTCTCTGATCAGTATGAATTAAATATCAACTCATATTGCCATAAAAGCACGCGGAAAGCGACTTGTCCAGCACCGCGCGCACGCGGTGCGCGGCAGGTCAATGCTGCTTGTCGTCGCTGAACTGCTGCGCCAAGGATTGCAGAGGGGCCACCGTCAGGCCGCCGCGGCTCACGTGTTCGGGGATGGCTACGCGCACGGGCTTGCTGTGCATGTTGCTTGACGACAGCACGTTCGTGGTGGTCTCGGGCGCCGCGTTCCACACGGGATCGACGATGCCTTCGAACACATGTTTCAATTGCTCGCCCCAGGTGTCGCGGATCATGCGGAAATACTGGTTCTTTTCATCGATGGTGACGAAGCGCGTGACGGCCAGGCTGCCCGTCTCGTAGACGAGCAGATCGAGCGGCAAGCCGACGGAAATGTTCGAGCGCAAGGTGGAATCCATGGAGATCAGCGCACACTTGGCCGCTTCGTCCAGGCGCGTGAACGGGTTGATGACCCGGTCGATGATGGGCTTGCCGTATTTGGCTTCGCCGATCTGGAAATACGTGTTTTCATCATGCGATTCGATGAAATTGCCGGCCGAATACACCTGGAACAATCGGCAGCGCTCGGCGCCTATCTGGCCGCCCACAATGATGCTGACGTTGAAATCGATGCCGCAGTCGGCCAGGGCCTTCGCTTCGCGCAGGTGCACGGTGCGCACGGCTTCGCCCACGATGCGCGCCGCGTCGTACATGCTGGCCACGTTCCAGATGCTGCGTCCGTCCGCATCGACGTGTTCGGAGACGATCTGGCGGATCGCCTGCGAGATCGACAGGTTGCCGGCCGTCATCAGGACCAGCATGCGGTCGCCCGGGTTCTCGAACACGCTCATCTTGCGGAAGGTGCCCACCTGGTCCACGCCGGCGTTGGTGCGGGAGTCGGACAGGAAGACCAGGCCTTCGTTCAGGCGCATGCCTATGCAATAAGTCATCGTCGTAAATCAAATCCAAAGGGGGAGCATTCTACACCAGCCGGGGCTTGAGTATCCGCCGCAAGCCCCGGCCAGCCTCATTCCTGCCTATTTACACGGGCACGATCTGTACATCCACGTGCAGCGTTTCCGTGCCGCCGCCCTGGCGCACGCCGCGCACGGGCGCCGCCGAATCGTAGTCGCGCCCGATGGCCAGGCGGCAATACGCATCCGTCATCAAGCGCGCATGCGTGACGTCGATGCTGACCCAGCCCGCGAAATCCGTGTCTTCCGTCCAGGCGTCGACCCAGGCGTGGCTGGCCGCGTGGCCCGTCGTGCCCGGGTCGATATAGCCGGACACATAACGGGCCGGGATGCCCCAGGCGTGGCAGCAGGCGAGGAACAGGTGCGCGTGGTCCTGGCACACGCCGCGTCCCAGCGCCAGGGCGTCGCCGGCCGTGGTGGTGACCATGGTGGCGCCGCTTTCATAGGCCACCTTGCCGACGATGTGCTCGGCCAGGCGCAGCAAATGGCCCGTGCCGGCCGTCACGCGGCGGTCCGGCAGGCTGGCGGCCGCCAGCTCCACGATGGCAGGGTTGGCCTGCGTCAGCGGCGTCGGCATGGTAAACAACAGCGGCGAGAGGGTATCGACCAGGTTCAGTCGTCCCTTGTGCGGGTAGATGGTTTCCACCACGCCCTGGGCGACCAGGCTCAGCGACTGATGGCTGCCGTTAATGGTCAGCATGTGCGACAAATTGCCGTAGGCATCCGTATAGGCGTGGCACTGGCCCGGCGTCGTGATTTGCCAGGACAGGGGCCGCTGCTGCGGCTCGATACGCGGCGTCAGGTGCAGCTGCTGGATGGTATAGGCCAGCGGTGCACTGTAGGCGTAGCGGGTTTCGTGGCGGATGGCGAGCTGCATCAGGCCGCCAGGGGAACGAGGAAGTCGCGGCTGACCCGGTTGCCCAGCTCATAGATGTTTTCCAGAAACTCAGTCAGGGTATGGTGCAAGCCCGCCTTCATGATGTCGTCGATATGGCCGAATTTCAGTTCCGCATGCAGCTTGCCGGCGAACCGCTCCGTATCGGCCGACACGTCGTTGCGGATATGTTTCAGATTTTCCACCACGTCATCCATGCAGGCAAGGAGCGACCTGGGCATGTCGCCGCGCAGCATCAGCAATTCCGCCACGCGCGCCGGCGTGATCACGTCGCGGTAGACCTTGCGGTAGATCTCGAAGCCGGACACGGAGCGCAGCAGGGCGGCCCAGTAGTAAAAGTCGCGCTGGGTGATGTCTTTCGAGGTGTCGCGCGCGCCATGGAACTTCACGTCGAGGATGCGCGCCGTGTTGTCGGCCCGCTCGAGGAAGGTGCCCAGGCGAATGAAGTGGATGGCTTCGTCCTTGAGCATGGTGCCCAGGGTCACGCCGCGCGACAGATGCGAGCGGTATTTGACCCATTCGAAGAAGGCGCTGGGGTCCGTTTCCAGCAGATTGCTTTTCAGGCGCTTCTGCATGTCGAGCCAGGTGGCGTTCTGGATTTCCCACACTTCCGTCGTCAACGTCCCCCGCACGGCGCGGGCGTTTTCGCGCGCGCCCGTCAGGCAGGCCAGGATGGACGAGGGGTTGTTCGGGTCGCGCACCATGAAGTCGAGCACGTCGCGCGTATGAAAGTGGCCATATTGGTGGTCGTACGCGCTTTGCAGCTCGGAAATGCCCAGGGTGGCGCGCCAGCCTTGCTCCGCGTCCTGCTCGGACTGGGGCAGCATGGACGTCTGCATGTTGACGTCGAGCATGCGCGCCGTGTTTTCCGCCCGCTCCGTGTAGCGGGCCATCCAGAACAAATGATCGGCAGTGCGGCTCAGCATGTTTTCTCTCCTGCAAAAGCTGCTTTTTCTTCTGATAATGTGGCTTCCAGTACCCAGGTATCCTTGGTGCCGCCTCCCTGCGAGGAATTGACCACCAGCGAGCCTTCGCCCAGCGCCACGCGGGTCAAGCCGCCCGGTACCATGGAAATCGTCTTGCCGGACAGCACGAACGGACGCAAATCGATGTGGCGCGGCGCGATGCCGGCCTCGACATACGTGGGGCAGGCGGACAGGGCCAAGGTCGGCTGGGCGATGTAGCCGTCCGGATTGGCCAGCAGGCGCTGGCGGAAATCCTCGATCTGCGCCAGGCTCGACGCGGGCCCCACCAGCATGCCGTAGCCGCCCGCGCCATGCACTTCCTTGACCACCAGTTTCGGCAAATTCGCCAGCACGTAGGACAGGTCGGCCGCCTTGCGACACTGGTACGTCGGCACGTTGTTGAGGATCGGTTCCTGCGACAGGTAGAACTTGATCATGTCGGGCACGAAAGGGTAGATCGACTTGTCGTCGGCCACGCCCGTGCCGATGGCGTTCGCCAACGTCACACGCCCGGCGCGGTAGACGGACAGCAGGCCCGGCACGCCCAGCGAGGAATCGGAGCGGAAGGCCAGCGGGTCGAGGAAATCGTCGTCGACGCGGCGATAAATGACGTCGACGCGCTTGGGCCCGCGCGTGGTGCGCATGTAGACGGAATTGTCGTTGACAAACAAATCCTTGCCTTCGACCAGTTCCACGCCCATCTGCTGGGCCAGGAAAGCGTGCTCGAAGTAGGCGGAGTTGTACATGCCGGGCGTCATGACGACGACCGTCGGGTCATCGACGCCCATGGGCGCGACGGAACGCAAGTTGTCTAGCAGCATATCCGGGTAATGGTCGACGGGCGCGATGCGGTTGCGGGCGAACAGTTCCGGGAACAGCCGCATCATCATCTTGCGGTCTTCCAGCATGTAGGATACGCCGGACGGCACCCGCAGATTGTCTTCCAGTACATAGAATTCGCCCTGGCCCGCGCGCACGATGTCGACGCCGGCGATGTGCGCATAGATGTCGGAAGCGACGGCAATGCCCTGCATTTCCGGGCGGTACTGGGCATTCTTGTAGATTTGCTCGGCGGGAATGATGCCCGCCTTGATGATGTTTTGATCATGATAGATATCATGGATGAACATGTTCAAGGCTTGCACGCGCTGGACCAGGCCCGTCTGCATCTGCGCCCATTCGGCGGCGGGGATGATGCGGGGGATGGTGTCGAACGGAATCAGGCGTTCCGTACCGGCATCGTCGCCGTAGACGGCAAACGTGATGCCGACGCGGCGGAACGTCAGGTCGGCTTCAGCCCGCTTGCGGGCGATGGTCTCGGGCGATTGCTGTGCCAGCCAGCTGCTGAATTCACGATAGTGTTCGCGTACCTTGCTGTCCGTCCCCACGTCATCTGCAGTCATTTCATTGAAAAAATTTGCCATGTTGTGATTTCCCTTGAGCCGTGTCTGACTATAGCTCAGCAGGAAGCGTGCCAATGGCGCACGCCCGAAAGTATGTAAAAAATGACCACTTTTGTGGCGTAAAACCGTCATCCGCACCGCTTTGGTGCGCTACGGCAGCGATTTTGCCGGCAGATGGGGCGTAGCTGCGATCAGGTGCCTGGCGTGACGAAGGGCCGGCAATCGATCGGCAGGTCGATGGTAAACGTGGTGCCCGTTTCCGGCGCACTGTCGACCAGCGCGCTGCCGCCGTGGCTTTCCGCCACGTTTTGCACGAAGGGCAGGCCGATGCCCCAGCCGGGCGCGTTGCCTTCGTGCTCGCGGCGCAGGTATTCGAAGATGCGCTGCGTCTGGTCTTGCGCGATATTGCTGCCCGTGTTGTGCACGCTCAAGATCATGCGTTCGCGCAAACTGTCGATATGAATATGGATGGGACCGTCGTTGCCATACTTGACGGCATTGACGACGAGGTTTTCCAGGGCACGGCGCAGCGAATTTTCGCACCACCAGCCCGTCACGGAGGTGCCGCTGACCACGCATTTGCCCGGATGGCCGATATTGACGCTGTCGGCAACCTGCCGTGCCAGCGGCAGTACGTCGAGGCGCCGCAGGACGAGGGGCAGCTTTTGTCCCCGGTGGTAGCTGAGCGTATCGAGCAATTCCTGGATCATGTCGTCGAGGCGCTTGCCGTGCTCGATAATTTTCAGCGCCAGCGCCGCCACGTCCGGCTGTTGCGCGCGCCGCTGCAGCAGCTGTGCACTGTTGAGCATGACGGACAGGGGATTGCGCATGTCGTGCGACAGCCCGGCGGCGATGCGGCGCTGAAAACTTTCGTGCATGGCGGTAAATTCCAGGATGGCTTCGCGGATGCCCGTATCGATCGAGGCATTGATCACCTTCCAGTCCTTTCGCCGCAGCGGCACGCCCGCCTCCAGCGCGGCGGCGGCGAAGCAGTCGCGGAAAATCTGGTATTCCTGAATTACCTGTTCCGGGCCATAGCTGGTCATGCGCGCCCGTTCGTTGCCATGCACGGCAGGCGCGTTGGTGTTGCTGGTGGCGTCGTCGCGCGGGTAGCCTGGCGTGAGCGCTTCGGCCAGGTTGTCGAAGAAGGCGGGCAAGGTGTTGATGAGGATGGGCGTGAGCAAGGCATCGGCGCCGCGTACCTTGGCGCGCACCTCGTGCTCCCACTGCGTCAGCACGGCATCGCGCATGCTGAAGATGCGCCGCGTGCGGGCGGGCATGTCCAGCGCGTGCATTTTCTGGTCAGAGGCATAGGTCATCGCGGCTCCCCATCGACATCCCGGCATCCGCGCGATGCAAGGCGGGAGCTAAAGTATCCTCCAAATCGGCGCGCAGGTGGCGTTCAATTTGACGCGTGGGCGCCCGTCATGACGGCGCTCAAATGGCTGAGGGCCGCATCCCATTGCTCCAGCGAAAAGTTTTGCGGGTCGTCATGACCGTTCGCAAAGCCCGTATCGAGCACGGCGTGGAAGGCGGGAATCAGCCACGTGCCCTTGCGCACGCTGGCGGCGATATACAGCAGGGCCAGGCGGTCGTATTGGGCCGGCGTAAAGCCGGGATCGGGCGCCAGGCCATCGTTGCCCTTGCCGCCGCCGGGCACGGAGTTGCGCGGCTGCACCAGTTCCACGTGCAGGAACAGGCCCGTCAGCGACGGCTTGTCCTTTTCCAGCTTGCTGGCGTAGCCGGGCGTGCCGAAGTCGCGCACGGCCAGGGAATCGCCGAGGCGGTTCACGTAGACATGGCCCTTCGGACCGCCGCCGAGCGCCGGATTGCGCAAGCTGAAATCGTTGAAATCCCAGCTGGTGTCGTTGATGTGATCGGGAATGGTTTCGTTGAGAAAATTCGGGTAGCTGGTGTCGTGGATGACGAAATAGCGGGCCATGGGCGCGGCCAGCCGGCCCACGGCGCGCGACAGCGGTGCATCGACGGCGCCGCCCGCGTCCGCTTCGCTGATCGATTGCTGCGCCAGCCAGGCGCGCAGGGCGACGGGGGCGATGCCCGTGCGCTGGCCGACGTGGGCGGCAAGAAAGGCCGGCAGCGGCGCACTGTCGCCCAGACGCGCATACAGTTTCACGGGGCGCAGCAGACACGTGGCTTGCGCCCGCGCATCGCCCTTGAAACCGCTTTTCCAGGCGGCATACGGGCATCCGGCCTGCTTTTGGGCAGCGGCGGGCAGGGACATGCAGAGCAATAACAGGAGGGCAGGGAGTTTCATGCGGGCATTGTCGCCCAAATCCGGCCGTTGGCACAGGCGCGCACGCGAAGCTGCCCGGGGAAGCGGCAGCTTCGCGTCGGTCCGGTTAAAACGCCACGCTGCCCGATACGACGAAGGTGCGCGGCGCGGCCAGCACGAGGCTGCCCGCGTCGAACGAGGAGACGGCCGAGGCCCAGTAGCTGCGGTCGGCCACGTTGTCGATGCGCGCGCGCAAGGTCACGTCATGGCCCGCCACCTGCGTCAGGTAGCGCGCGCCGATGTCGACGCGGGTCCAGGACGGCAACTGTTTGCTGTTGGCCAGATCCGCATACTGCGTCGAGGTGTAGACGGTGCGGGCATTCAGGCTCAAGCCTGGCGCGCCGGGCACGTCCCATTCGCCGCCCACGCTGAGCTGTGTTTTTGGCGCGCCGATGGCGTTCTTGCCATTGTTGGCCGGCTTGTCCGTCTTGCGCTGTTCCGTATCGAGCCAGGTCAGGCCGCCCAGCAGGCGCACGCCCGCCATCGGCGTGCCGAAGACGGACAGTTCCAGGCCCTGGTTGCGCTGTTCGCCCGACAAGGTGGCGCGCGAGCCGACCACGGCCGGCAAGGGCTTGGCGGTCGAGAACAGCGCGGCGCTCATGCCCAGCCTGCCGCCGTCGTACTTGATGCCGATTTCCTTCTGCTTCGACTTGTACGGCGCGAAGACTTCGCCATGGTTGCTGACCAGCTGGTTATCCTTGCCATCGAAGTAGGTGCCGCTGGCAACGGGACCCTTGACCAGCGCTTCGATGTAGTTGGCGTAGACCGACACGTTCTTGCCGGCCTTGTAGACGATGCCGGCCACGGGCGTCGTGGCGCTCTTGTCATAGCTGGAATATTGCACGGCCGTGCCGTAGGCATATGCCGCATCGCGGATCTGCTGGCGGCGCAGGCCCACGGTCAGCAGCAGCCGGTCGTCGAGGAAGGCCATGGTATCGGCCACGGCGTAGCTGTTGAGGATAGTTTTTTGCGTCAGCCGTGGGTCGTTCATCACGCCGCCAGAGTTCGCGGGCAGGGTGGGCGGCATGGCCACGTCCAGCGGATGGTAGATATTCGTCGGCAAGCCCGCATAATCGCTGATCGCATACGCATTCTTCGCCTCGTTCCAGTGACCGGACCAGCTGGCCACCAGGGTGTGGCGGACGGCGCCGGTATGGAGCTTGCCGCGCACGCCCAGTTCGCCCGTGCGGATTTCCTGCTTGCGGGCATTGTCGAAGCGGTACACGCTGGCATCGCCATTGAGCGCGCTCAACGTCGGTTGGGCCAGGCTGTTCGCTTCCTTCGTCGAGCGGCTGCCGAACGCGGCCCAGGCCACGACATCCTTGGCCAGATCGACTTCGGCGCGTGCCGTGCCGAACACGTCATGCTCCTTCGAATAGCTCCACGGCTGGGCAAAGTTCTTCGACGCATCGGGTGCGCCTGGCAAGGCCGTCAGGCTGCCCGTGTTGATGGAAGGGCGCGGCGCCGTCAAATCGAAATTCTGGTAGCCGGCGTCGGCCGACAGGCGGTAGCCGCGGCCCCGGTAGTCGAGGCCCACCGAGAACATGCCCACGTCGTGGTCTTCGCGCTGGATGCCGGTTTCGCCCTGGCGCTTGGCGGCATTCACGCGCACGCCGAATTCCTGCTGCTCGCCGAAGCGGCGCGCCACGTCGATGGCCGCGTAGGCGTGGCCGCCCGATTCCACGCCCACGGTCAATTCCGTCAGCGGCGTGTTGCCGGCGCGCTTGGGCATCAGGTTGATGGCGCCGCCGATGCCGCTGCCGCCCGGCGCCGCGCCGTTGAGGAAGGCGCTGGCGCCGCGGAACACTTCCACGCGCTCGAGTAATTCCGGCGAGACATATTGGCGGGGTAGAACGCCGTACAGACCGTTGTAAGCCACGTCGTCCGAATCGAGGGCGAAGCCGCGGATCACATACACTTCCTGGAAGTTGCCGTAACCGCGAGACATGCGCACCGCGCCATCGCTTTGCAGCAAGTCGCCCACGCTGCGCGCTTGCTGGTCGGCAATGAATTGCTGTGTATAACTGGTGCTGCCGAATGGCGAGTCCATCATGTCCACGGCACCGAGGATGCCCATGCGCCCGCCGCGCGCCACCTGGCCACCCGCATACGCTTTCGACAGTCCTTGCGCCGACGCGTCGGCCGAGGCATTGACGACCACGGTCGGCATGGTTGGCGCGTCGCCGGCCGCTGCTGCGGTGCTGGTTTGCGCGTGGGCGGCGGCGCTGGCCAGCAGGAAGGCGGCCAGGGCGAACGGGGTAGGGACGAGGTGGAAGGTGCGCATGGAGTTATCTGGATATTAATGAGAATGATTATCATTATATTCCAGCGTGGCGCAGCGCGTGGGAAAGTGTGAGAAAGCGATGAAAAAGTCGTTATTTGTGCAACATCCGATACCCCAAGGTGCCGGAATCTGGCGAGAAAAGGCGCGCCAGGCGATACCTTGTGGAATTATTAATGCCTATGGTCAAGTTTCGCTAAAATAAGCCATCGCGCCCGGCGCCCACAGGAAACCGCATGCCATTGCACCGCCATCTACAGTCCGCTTCCATGCGCCTACGGGGCGGCTTGAGCTTCAAAGGCGCCGCCGTCGCCCTGATCCTGGCCATGCATGCGCTGGGCCTGTACTTCCTCCTGCTGCCGGCGCGGCAGCTCAAGCAATATACGGAAGTGGCTTTCATGACCTTGCTGCCGCCCCGGCCCGCGCCGCCGGCGCCGCCGATGGCCATGCCGCCACCCATGCCGATTTCCGTGCCGCGCGCGCGAGCTCAGGTTCCGTCCGTCGTGCCTGACATGCCGCCCGTGACAGCAGAAGCCATCACCATGCCCGCCGAGGAATTGTCCGCCGCGCCCCCGAACGCGCCAGCTGGCCCCGATTTGCGCACGCGCGCCAGGCTGGCTGCGGGCGCGGCCGACAAGGCTTTGCGCGGCGAACTCAAGCAACAACAGCCTTGGCTGGCCGCGGCCGACCTCAAAGGCGACAGCGCGTTCCAGAAACAGGTCGCCTCCGCCTGGCGCGGCGGCCCCGTCATCCGCGTAGAGGAATACCTGACGGCCGACGGGCGTCCCGCCACGCGCGTCGTCAACCCCGGCGGCGCCACGTGCTTTGGCATGGATGCGAACCCGGGCGCGGGCGCCGACCCGTTCAAGACGGGCGGCAAGATCAAACGCGTGCCTTGCCCTGGTTGAGCCGGATTGAATGCTATGTAGGTCAGATTAGCGTAGCGTAATCTGACAGGCTGCGTGGCGGCGCTTGTCGGCTTACGCCCTGCGGGCTAAGCCGACCTACGGCGGAATCGGACAGCCCGACGCAGGCAAAGACCGCTCGGCATGCAGTTGTAGGTCAGATTAGCGTAGCGTAATCTGACAGGCTGCGTGGCGGCGCTAGTCGGCTTACGCCCGTTGGGCTAAGCCGACCTACGATGGAATCGGGTGGCTCCACGCAGGAAAAGACCGCGCGGCGCGCAGTTGTAGGTCAGATTAGCGCAGCGTAATTTGACAGGCTGCGTGGCAGCGCTTGTCGGCTTACGCCCGTTGGGCTAAGCCGACCTACGGCGGAATCGGACAGTCCGACGCAGGCAAAGACCGCGCGGCGTGCAGGGTTTTAGGGGCGGTATTAGGGTATGCCATCCCCGGCTGGGTCTCAAATATGCTAAGTTGCGTCTGCAAATCTTGTCGACACGACCCAGGACGCCCATGCCACCCGAACTCCTCATCCTCGCCCCCAGTCCCTCGGCTGCCGTCAACGCGCAGCTGGAACAGCAATATACCTGCCACCATGCCTGGCAAGTGCCGGCGGATGAACGCCACGCCTGGCTGGCCGAGCGGGCGCCGGCCATCCGCGCCGTCGTCACGACGGGCGCGCTGGGCTTGAACGCCGCCGACATGGGCCTGCTGCCCGCATTGGAAATCGTCGCCGTCAATGGCGTGGGCCTCGATGGCGTGGCGCTCGACGTGGCGCGCGAGCGCGGCATTGCCGTTACCACCACGCCGAACGTGCTGACGGACGACGTGGCCGACATGGCGCTGGCCTTGCTGCTGGCCAGCGCGCGGCATGTCGTGGCACTCGACCGTTTCGTGCGCGATGGGGGCTGGGAACGCCGTGAGGCCATCGCCCCCGCATCTACCTTGCGCGGCAAGACGGCCGGCATCTTCGGTTTCGGCCAGATCGGGCAAGCCATCGCGCTGCGCCTGGCCGCCTTCGGCATCCATGTGCGCTACTTCCAGCCGCGCGCCATTGCCGGCACCAGCGTGCCGCGCGCGGAGTCCTTGCTGGCCCTTGCGCAGGAAAGCGATTATTTGATCGTCTGCGCGCCGGGCACGCCGGCCACGCGCAAGATCGTCGACCGCACCGTGCTCGACGCGCTGGGGCCGCAAGGCACCCTGATCAATATCGCCCGTGGCGCCCTGATCGACGAAGACGCCCTGATCGCCGCCTTGCAGGATGGCCACCTGGGCGCGGCCGGCCTCGACGTGTTTGCGGACGAACCGCGCGTGCCAAACGTCTTGCGCGCCTTGCCCAACGTCGTGCTCACGCCGCACGTGGGCAGCCTGACCGTGGAAACACGCCATGCGATGGGTCAACTGGTCGTCGATAACCTGGCCGCGCATTTCGCCGGCTTGCCCTTGTTGACACCAGTAAGCGCATAAGCCCGGAATGCACCGTTTTAATCAAGCATGAATGAAAGAGTCGCTATGGAATTAAGTAAATCGCTGTTGCGCACGCGCGGCGGGCTGGACAGCGGCAAGGTGGGCATGATCGAGCTGTTCTTCGATCTCGTGTTCGTGTTTGCCGTGACGCAACTGTCGCACGGCTTGCTGGCGCACCTGAGCGCCATGGGCTGGCTGCAGACGGGCTTGCTGCTGATGGCCGTCTGGTGGGTGTGGATCTTCACCTCGTGGATCACCAACTGGCTCGATCCCGAGCGCATTCCCGTGCGCATCAGCCTGTTTGCGCTGATGCTGGGCGGACTCATCATGTCAGCCTCGATTCCCGAAGCGTTCGGCACGCGGGGCCTGGGCTTTGCGGGCGCCTACGTCGCCATGCAGGTGGGCCGGCCCCTGTTCGCCTGGTGGGCCGTGCGCCATGAAGCGCTGGCGCGCCGCCGCAATTTCCAGCGCATCGCCCTGTGGGCCGTGCTCTCCGGCATCTTCTGGATCGCCGGCGGCATCGCCTCGCCCGAGCAGCGCATCTTCTGGTGGGCCGCGGCCCTGCTGATCGACCTGGCCGGACCATGGATGCTGTTCGGCATGCCGGGCCTGGGCCGCTCGACGACGGCCGACTGGGACGTCGATGGCAGCCACATGGCCGAACGCTGCGGCCTGTTCGTCATCATCGCCCTGGGCGAATCCTTGCTGGTGACGGGCGCCACGTTCGCGGGCCTGGAATGGACGGCCGGCAACTGGCTGAGCTTCTTGTCTGCTCTGGTCGGCAGCATCGCCATGTGGTGGATTTATTTCGACACGGGCGCCGAAGCGGGCCACCACCGCATCGCCCACTCGAAGGACCCGGGCCGCATCGCCCGCAAGGCTTACACGTATATCCACGTGCTGATCGTGGGCGGCGTGATCGTCAGTGCCGTGGCCGATGAACTGGCCCTCGTGCATCCGGATGAAGCAAGCTTCGCCGGCATCAGCGCCTTGCTGGGCGGCCCGATCCTGTATCTGCTGGGCAATGCGCTGTTCAAATGGGTCAGCAGCGACCGCACCGCGCCGCCGCTGTCGCATCTGCTGGGCATTTTGATCATCCTGGCGCTGATCCCGATGGCCTACGGCCGCCTGTATTCGCCCTTGATCCTGGCCTGCATCACGAGCTGCGTGCTGGTACTGGTGGCCGTGTGGGAACATATGGCGCTGCGCCGCCCTCCGCCGGAAATCGATCCCTGACGTTTTCTTGACCTCAACCGGCCGGCGCGATGTCGTCCGGATCGCTGCGCGCATCGAGTTGCAGCTGCAAGAACGCCAGGTCCAGCCAGGCGCCGAACTTGGTGCCCACCTGGCGCATCAAACCCACTTCCTCGAAGCCCAGCTGCTTGTGCAGGGCGATCGAGCCGGCATTGCCCGCCTCGATGCCCGCCACCATCACATGCTTGCCCAGGCCGCGCGCCCGCATAATCAGTTCCCCCATCAAGGCCTTGCCGACCCCGGCGCCGCGGCGATCGGCGCGCACATACACGGAATGCTCGACCGTATGGCGGAAACCCTCGAACGGGCGCCAGTCGCCGAACGAGGCGTAGCCAGCCACCTTTTCCTCTGCATCGATGGCGACGAGCACGGGATAGCCGGCCCGCTCGCGATCGGCCAGCCAGGCGGCGCGGTTGGCCGCATCGACTGTCCGTTCATTCCAGATGGCCAGGGTATGGCTGACGGCATCGTTGTAGATGGCCGTGATGGCCTCGATATCGCCCGCGTGGGCATCGCGTATGTGCATGTTGATCTCCTTGCTGGTAGTCTACTATAATGGACAAATAATAGTGTGCCGCCCACGCCTTGTCCAATAAAATACGAATGGAACCCGATATATGTCCACTAAACCAGACGAATTGAACCAGCGCATCGGGGCCCGGGTGCGCCTCGAGCGGGAAAGCCTGGGCTGGTCGCTGACGGACCTGGCGGCCCGCTCGGGCGTGTCGCGCGCGATGGTGCACAAGGTGGAGCGCGGCGATTGCAGCCCCACGGCCACCTTGCTGGCGCGCCTGTCGGGCGCCTTCGGCCTCAGCATGTCCGAACTGATCGCCCGCGCCGAGATGCGCGAGGGACGCTTGCTGCGCAAGCTTGAGCAGCCCGTGTGGGTCGACCCGCAGAGCGGCTATGTGCGGCGCCACGTGTCGCCCGCGTCCGACATGCCGCTCGACCTCGTGCACATTACCTTGCCGCCGGGCGCCGTGGTGGCCATGCCGGCCGCCGCCTACGTGGCGCGGCGCCAGCTGATCTGGTCACTCAGCGGCAGCCTCGTCTTCATCGAGGGCGACACCCGCCACGTGCTGGACGAGGGCGACTGCCTGGAACTGGGTCCGCCGGCCGACTGCGTGTTTAGGAATGAAACGACTACGGCCTGCACCTACGCCGTGGCGGTATTGAAAGGCGCTTGACCTTAAGCCAGTGCCGCCGCGCGCAGCTGGGCAATGAAGGCGCGCGCGGCGGGCGCCTGTTCGTGGCGGCGGAAGGCCACGGCGATTTCCGAGCTGATCTGCGGCGCTGCCAGTTCGCGGAACACCACGCCGGGCAATTGCACGCTGGCCATCACGGAGTGGGGCACGATGGCGCAGCCCACGCCCAGCGACACTTCCGTCAGCACGGCCACCAGGCTGCCGGGGCGCGACACTACCTGCGCCGCAAAGCCGCCGCGCCGGCTCACCTCCAGGGTGCCCAGTTCCTGTTCCGGCACGATGAACGCCTGCTGCGCCAGCACGGCCGGTGCCGCCACCTCCAGCCGGGCGAGCGGGCTGTCGGCCGGCACGGCCAGCACGAAGCGGTCGCGCAGCAACACAACTCTGTCCAGTCCGTCCGGCAGGCGCAGGGGCGGGCGCACGAAGGCCAGGTCGACTCTGCCCTGGTCCAGCAAGCCGGGCAGGGCATCCATCGCGTATTCGCGCGCGCCGATCCGGATGCCGGGGTGGCTGGCGCGAAACTGCGCAAACTGTCCCTGCAGCACGCCGGCATAGGCGGCCGAAGCCACGTAGCCGATTTCCAGCCGTCCCAGTTCGCCCCGTCCCGCCCGGCGCGCCACGTCCTGCGCCTGCGCCAGCTGCTCCAGCGCGCGCGCCGCTTCCAGCACGAACAGTTCTCCGGCGGCCGTCAGGGACACGGCGCGCTTGCTGCGCTGGAACAGGCGCGTGCCCAGCAACTGCTCCGTTTCCTGCACCTGCTTGGTCAGCGCGGGCGGCGAAATACCGAGCTCCGCCGCCGCCCGTGCGAAGTGCAGGCTGTGCGCCACGGCCAGCACGCAGCGGAAATGCCGCAATTCCATGTCTTTGTCTGTATTCACCATAGGTAAATTATAAGGCGCTTGTCTTATAACAGGAAATAACAGAAGCCTGCTTAAAATACAGGCATGAAGAATACCAACTGGACCCTCTATACCTGCTCGGGCGTGTGCGCGCTGATCATGCTCGACACCAACGTCGTCGCCGTCTCGCTGCCGTCGATCGCCCGCTCGCTCAACGCCAGCTTCGTCGACGTGGAATGGGTGGTCAGCGCCTACATGCTGGCGTTTGCCTCGTTCCTGTTGCCGGCCGGCAGCATCGCCGACCGCCTGGGACGGCGCAAAGTGATGCTGTATGGCCTGGCCGTGTTCGCGCTGGCCTCGCTGCTGTGCGGCCTGGCGTGGACGCCGTTCGTGCTCAACGTGGCGCGCGCCGTCAAGGGACTCGGTGCCGCGCTGCTGCTCACGTCCGCGCTGGCCGTCATCGGCCACACGTTTCATGCGGAAAAGGAGAGGGCGCGCGCCTGGTCCGTGTGGGGGGCGGCCATGGGCGTGGCCATGACGGTGGCGCCGCTCTTGGGCGGCCTCGTCACGAGCGCCATCAACTGGCGCTGGATTTTCTACCTGAACCTGCCTGTCGTCGCCATGCTGATGTGGCTGGTAGGCAGGCACGTGGACGAGTCGAAGGACGCTTCCAACGCCAGTTTTGATCCATGGGGCGCGCTGCTGTTTTCCGCCGGCCTGTTCTGCATCATCTGGGGCTTGATCGACGCCAGCGTGGCGCTCTGGTCCAGCCATGCCACCATGCTGCGCTTTGCGGCCGGCGCCGCGCTGCTGGTAGTGTTCGTGCTGGTGGAACGGCGCCAGCGCGCGCCCATGGTCGATTTATCGCTGTTTGGCCGGCGCGTGTTCGTCGGCGCCGTGCTGGGCATGTTCGGCTATGCCATCGCCGCGCAAGTGATGATGACGTTTTTGCCGCTGTACCTGCAGAACGCCTTCGGCTTTTCCGCCGTGCTGGCCGGCTGCGCCATGCTGCCGTTCGCCGTCGCCATGGTGGTATTGTCAAGGCTGGCGCCGCGCGCCATGCGGGTGCTGGACGACCGCGGCATATTGGTGACGGGCTTGCTGATCGTCGCCGTGGGCAACGTCGCCACGGCGCTGGCCGCCGCCAGCCTGCAGTACGGCTGGGTGGCAGCCGGCATGGTCGTCACGGGCGCGGGGGCGGGATTGCTGAACGGCACGACCCAGAAGGCCATCCTCGCCTGCATCCCCCGCGAACGCACGGGCATGGGCTCGGGCATCAGCACCACCACGCGCTTCGTCGGCATCGTGCTGGCCGTGGGCGCGCTGGGCGCCGTGCTGGCCATGCGCACGGCCGCCTCGTTCGAGAAACTGGCGTGGCTGCACGGCTTGAAAGCCTCGCCCGAGATGATCGGGCGCATCGTCGCCGGCAACGCGGCCGACGCCTTCGGCCAGCTGCCGCCCGCGCTGCAAGCCGTGGCGCAGGAAGCGGCGCGCCACGCCTTCATCGACGGCTTTGCCAGCGTGCTGTATCTGGCTGGCGGGCTGGCGGCCGTGGTGGCGGCGCTGGTGTTCGTGCTGGCCAGGCCGCTGGAAAAAGTGTAACTCTTCAGCAAGATGCGCGTGCGCCGCCCGCACTTGTAATATGATGCCATCGAGAAATACATGGCAATCATATAACTATCGCAGGGAGTAGCATGCGCAGAAAACGCATTATCGTGACCAGCGTGCTGGTCGCCGTCATCGGCGTGGCCGCCCCCCTGAGCCTGGCCTTCTATTTGTCGTCCGTGCGCGCCGAGCAGGGCGAGCAGGAACGCCTGCGCCTGCTGGCCGGCTACGCGCTCGAGCGCGCCCACCGCTCCATCGCGTCGGCCGGGCTCGCCTTGCGCAGCGCCGATGCGCTGGACCTGGCGCCGTGCTCGGAGGCGCATATCCTGCAGTTGCGCCGCATCACCATCACCACGCGCAGCATCGACGATATCGGCTACGTGGAAAATGGCTTGCTCAAATGCACGTCCACGGGCATCGAAGAAGCACGCATCGCCGTCACGCCTGCCGGTTTCACCCTGGCCAACGGCATGGGCATCGATTTCAACCTGCGGCCCGTCGTCAGCGGCGGCAAGCGCATGGTGGGGCTGTCCCACCGCGCCTACAAGGTGCTGATCGATCCCGTACGCTTTTCCGACGTCATCGTCGACAGCGATATCCAGATGGCCGTGGCCATCGGCAAGCAGGGCGTGCTCGACACCCTCCATCATCCCGACCCGGCCGTGGTGCAGGCCCTGCTCGCCGGCCAGCCAGCGGCGGACGGCCACATCCACGCGACGCTGTACCGCGACGGCTTGACGGCCGTCATGATCGAGCCCCGCAGCAAGCTGAACGACAGGCTGCGCCGCGAACAGCTGCTGCTCCTGCCGCTGGGCCTGCTGATGGCGGCCTTCATCGTCGGCATTGTCATCTGGCTGTCGCGCCGCCGGCTGTCCTTGCGCGGCGAACTGGAAACGGCGGTCGAGCGGCGCGAATTCTTTGTTCATTATCAACCGATCATCGCGCTCGACACGGGCGTGTGCGTGGGCGCCGAGGCGCTGATACGCTGGCGCCGTCCCGACGGCAGCATGATACGGCCCGACCTGTTCATCCCCGTGGCCGAGGAAAGCGACCTGATTCTGCCCATCACGGACCAGGTGATCGCCTGCGTCATCGCCGACATGCGCGCCGCGCTGCTGGCCGACCGCGAACTGCACATCGCCATCAACCTGTGCGCCAGCGATATCGAGACGGGCAGGGTGCTCGACGTGCTCGAACGGGCGCTGGCCGGCACGGGCATCGAGGCGCAGCAGATCTGGCTGGAAGCGACGGAACGGGGCTTCATCAACGTGGAAGCGGCCCGCGCCACCATCGAAAAGGCCCGCGCACGCGGTCATGCCGTGGCCATCGACGACTTCGGCACCGGTTATTCCAGCCTGTCGAGCCTGCAAAACCTGCCGCTCGACGCCTTGAAAATCGACAAGTCCTTTGTCGACACCATCGGCACGGATGCGGCCACCAGCAGCGTCACGCCGCACATCATCGACATGGCGCGCACTTTGAACATGCTGATCGTGGCCGAAGGCATCGAAACGCAGCAGCAAGCCGATTATTTGCTGGAACGCAAGGTCGAATTCGGCCAGGGCTGGCTGTTTGCCAAAGCGCTGCCGGCCTTGGACTTCCTCGCCTTTTACGCAAGCCGCCGCCTGCCATCGCCCACATGAAACAGCCACGCTTTCCCTATCCATTGCAGCCGCTGCGCGTGCCGGGCGGCTGGCACATCACCGTCAACACCCTGTTCGAGGTGGAGCCTGGCCCGGATACCATGCAATGGTTCAGCAGCGCATTGCTGCTGTGGGGCAGTTGCCGCGACAGCGGTTACTGCTTCAACTCGCACTTCGAACCGGAAGACGATCCCGCCGGCGAATTCGTGCTGGAGATGGGCAAGGTGGCATACGACCGCCACGGCAAGATCGTCCAGGGCAGCGACGCCTTCCTCGGCGAATTTCGCACGCGCAGCAAGGCGCAATTCGTCGCCCGGGTCGAGCAATTCATGCAGGACCCGGCAGCCTGAGCGCTACGGCTTGCGCGGCAACACCACCTCCTGCCCGCCTTGCGTGAGCACGGCGCCGGCGATCTTGCCCGCGGCATCGCGCGTAAAGGCCAGGTCCGCCTCGATGGCGCGGAAGAAAAATTGATCTTTCGCGCTGGCAAACAAGGGGGCTGAGCCGACGCCCGTGCCTGCCGCTTCCAGGCCATGCTTGCCCAAGGTCACCGTCAACGTGAAATCTTTGTCCAATGGATACTCGCCCACGTATTCGGCCAGCGCGGCGCGCGGCAATTCGATGGCGGCCGGCGGCTTTTTCAGCGGCGGCAAGGGCGTGCCGGGCAGCAGGGCGGACAAGCCCAGCGCGTCGATATCGCGCGCCGCGTTCGTCAACACCACCACGCCCCGCTTGCCATCCGTCGTGAACGCCGCATAGCTGGTGTAGCCGCCCGTCTGGCCGCTGTGCCAGGCGTAGCTTTGACCCTGCCGCTGCTCCAGCAGCCATGCCAGGCCGATTTTCGTCTCGCTGTCCGGTGCCAGCTGCCGCTGCGGCTTGAGCGCCAGCGCATACGGGCGCAGCGGCTTGAACATGTACGCTTGCAGGTAGGCAACCATGTCGCGCGCGCTCGAATATACGCCGCCGGCCGGCGCCACCACGTTCAAATCCCAGGCGGGTGTCGGCTCGCCCGACAGCAAACGGCCGGGCGCCAGGCGCGCCAGCATGCCATGCGTGGGCGTGTTCGACGTCGAGCGCATGCCCAGCGGTACCGCGATGCGCTTTTGCAGCAGCGCTTCATAGCTGGTACCGGCCTGTGCGGCCAGGGCCGTGCCCAGCACGGCATAGCCGATGTTCGAGTAGTCAAATTTGGTGCCCGGCGCGCGGGGCAGATGGTAGGCGGCGAGAAATTGCCGCTGCTTCGCTTCCGTGTAGTCCGCATACGGATTGGCGGGGTCCTTGGGCGCGAAATTGTCGGGCAGGCGCGGCAGCGAGGAATAATGCGTGGCCAGGTCCAGCAGGCTGATCTGCTTGCCGTCGAAGGCCGGCATGGTGTACTCAGGCAATACTGCCGCCACCGGTTCGTCGAGTTTGACCTTGCCTTCGACGACGGCGTCGGCCAGCAGCAAGGCCGTCATGGTCTTGGTGACGGAACCGATCTGGTAGACGGTGTCGGCGCCCGGCTTGGTATTCTTGCCTGCATGCACGCTGCCAAAGCCGTAGACGGCGCTGGTCTTGCCGTCGATCACGGCGATGACGATGCTGGGGAGCATGCCCGTGCGCGTGAGTTCCTCGGCGCGCTGGCGCACGGCGTCGTCCAGGACGGGCGCGGCCAGGGCGGCGCTGCCGAGCAGGCAAAGGGGGAGAAGGGCGAAAGTGGGTGTCATGGGAACCTTGTCCAGGGTGGGCTGTATGCACGCCGGCAACTGGATAAGATGGCTGGCATGCCCTGGGAAGCATACGGCGCCAACATGAAGGGCGCCTGAGTTTTATGCTACTTTTACCGCTTTGCTAAGGTTTGCGCTTGCCCGGCATGGCCTGGCCGTTCTGGTGCAGAACGACGCCCGTGATGGCGCCCTGGGCGTCGCGCTGGAATACCAGTTGCGCTTCGACCACCTTGTAAAAGAAGGTGTCCTTCGCGCTCGCGTACACGGGCGCTTCGGGCTGGCCCGTGGCGCCCACCAGCAAGCCGTCGGGACCCTGGCGCACGCTGAGGACAAACGTGGGCGCCAGCGCATACTGGCCCGCATATTGGGCCAGCTCGGCCGGGGCGATGGCGATTTCCTTCGGCGCCGGGGCATTCGGCGGCGGCAGGCTGCCGGGCAGCAGCACGCCCACGCCCAGGGCGTCGACGTCGCGCGCCGTGCTGCTCAGCACCACCACGCCCCGCTTGCCGTCCAGCGTGTAACCGGCAAAGCTGGCATAGCCGCCCGTCTGCCCGTTATGCCAGGCAAAGGGCTGGCCCTTGACCTGGTCGAGCATCCACGCCAGGCCGATCTTTTTCACGCCGTCGCCATCGCCTTCGCCCGCCAATACCCGGCGCGGCTGCACGGCCAGTTGCTGCGCGGGACTGCTCGCCCGCATGTACGATTGCATGTAGGCAATCATGTCGCGCGCACTGGAACGCACGGCACCGGCCCCCGCGATGGCCTGGAAATCCCAGTTCGCGGCCGGCTTGCCATCGGCCAGGTGGCCCGGCGCCAGGCGCGCGCGCAGGGCCGGCGTCGTCACTGCCGAGCTGCTGGCCATGCCCAGCGGACGGAAAATGCGTGCTTGCAGCAGTTCTTCGTAAGACATATTGGCTTGCGTGGCCAGAGCCGTGCCCAGCAAGCCATACGCGAGGTTCGAGTATTCATACGCGGCGCCCGGCGCGCGCGCCAGCGCATGGCCGGCCAAAAAGATGCGCAGCTGCGCCTCGCCATAGCCGGCGTAAGGATTGGCCATGTCCGCCGGCGCCAGGTTGGCGGGCAGGCGGGGCAAGCCGGAAAAGTGCGTGGCCAGCTGGCCCACGGTAATTTTCTGGCCCGTCAGCGCGGGGATGGCGTAGGCGGGCAGCAGTTCGGCCACCGGTTGATCCAGTTGCGCTTTGCCCGCCACGACGGCGTCGGCCAGCAGCAAGCCCGTCATGGTTTTCGTCACGGAGCCGATTTCATACACGGTGTCGGCATCGGGCACGCCCTGGTCGCCGGGCCGCACGCGGCCGAAGCCGTACACGGCGCTGTCCTTGCCGTCGATCACGGCGATGACCAGGCTCGCATGCTTGCCGTCACGCACCAATGTTTCCGCCCGTTCCCGCATGGCCGCGTCGAGGGTGGGCGCGGCCAAGGCGGCACCGCCGGACAGGGACAGGAGGGGCAGCAGCAGGGTGCGTAAGCGTGGAGGCATCGTCGATTCCGTCAGGAAAGTGATTGGTGGGAATACAGCATAACAGCATCACTGGCAAGATAGTCGTTTTGGCAAGATGGTGCGGCGATCATGGCCGCCAGCTGCGCGCGCATGCCGGCGGCCATACCGAGCAGCAATTCGCCGCGCCGGCGCGCATCGGCCCGTTTCTTCGATGGCACCCCGGCCAGATCCGGCACGCGGTAAGCAGCGCAGGGCAAGTGATAATTGCCGTCGCGCATGCGCAAGGCATGCAATTCCTGCCACGCCTGGTCGTAATCGGCGGCGATATGGCGCCGCCGGCGCGCATTCAGGGCGATGCGGTTGTCATTGCTGATCAAGAACAGGTTGGTGCAGGCGAAAAAATCGCCGAAATCGCGCAAGGCCGTCACCATCAGGTTTTTCGGACGACAACCGTGCAGCGCCCGTGTGGCGTCCTTGACGGCCAGCTTGCCCGATTCCGAGCGCAAGCCTTGCAGCGCGCCCAGCTGCAGCGAGACGCCATCGGCGCGCGGCACGAACAAAAAGCTGGCCAGGTACAGGGGCAGGCCGTCGCGCGTCAGGCGCAGGCACAGTTCGCCCTCGCGGTAGCTGTCGTGGATGGCCGTCAGCTGCAAACGGTATTGCGCCCCGTCCTTGCCGTCGAGCGCGGCCAGCACCACGGGTTCGCGCGCGGCCCGTTCGACCAGCGCACGCGCACCCGCCTGCCACAGGAAGCGGTAATGCCCTTCCAGCAAGGCCAGGCGATCCGCGCAGCCGAGCCGGCGCGACGCGTATGGGCGGTAAATCTTGAAGCGCAGGCAGGGATGCAGCTGCGCCAGCGAGTTCAAGCCCGGCATGCTGCCGAGGAAGGCGTGCCAGCGCGTGCGCTGGCGGGGAAAGAAGAGGGCGCCCAGGGCCGCTTTCAGGCGGTGGCCGCTGGCGGAATATAGTGGCACTGCGGGTGGCGTGGCGGGCGGCACGGCGGCGCCGTGGTGCAAGGTCAAAGCGATGTCATTCATGATTCTGCCGGAAAATGGCAGGCGCTGCACAATGAGAGCCTTGCCAATTTGAATGCTACGCGGGCCAGGTGAATTTCATATTAAGAAGTTATTCCCACGGGTATTTAGAGGATGGAAACTAAACATTTGCCTTTTGGCAATGTGGCCGGTTATGCTCGCGGCACTGTGACCCGATGAAATGATTGCACCCCATGAAACTCCGCCATTTGCTTGCCATCCCCGTGCTGCTCGCCGCGCAGGCCACCCACGCCCAGGACCGCACGGCCGATCCTCTGGCGCCGCTGGCGCAATGCATCAACCGCAGCGAGTTCCAGTTCAAAACGCAGGACCGCTTGCCGGCCAGCGCGACCACGCGCGTCGTCAAGATGGCGGCGGGGGAGCGCCGGGTCTCGACGGCCGATGGCTACCGGCTGATGCTGTTCCGCAAGAGCAGCCAGCCCTTCGCGAATCTGAAGATCGAGCGCAGCGCCGCAGGCCAGTTTGCCGCCGACCGCGAGACCATCGTGGCGCAAATGCAGGAGATGTCGGCCAGCAGCAAGCCGCCGCATCAGGTGCCGCTGGAAACGGACGCGCGCCAGGGCGTGGAAGTGCTAGGATTGAATAACGCCAGCATCGCGAAGACACCGGGCATTATCAGTTTCTATACGCTGCTGCATGCCGCCAGCGGCACGGTCGCCAGCGCCTACGTGCTGAACCAGCCGGCCGACCCGCGCGACTTTGCCACGGACGCCCAATACCAGGCCTTGCGCGACCAATTCATTGCTTCGCTTGCCAACTGCATGGCCGATCCTGCGCAGTAAGAGAAGCGCACAGGAAGGAGACGTGAACCATGAAAAAAGCCGCAACAAGTACGCCGCCCGCCGGGGAAGCGGCAGGCACCGAACCGGCAGCCAGCCAGATCGACGCGAAAATCGCCTCGCTGGCGGACTGGCGCGGCAAGACCCTGGCCGCCGTGCGCGCGCTGATCCACCAGGCGGACCCGGAGGTGGTCGAGGAAGTCAAATGGCGCGGCGTGCCCGTCTGGTCGCATGCGGGCATGATTTGCACAGGCGAAACGTATAAACTGGCCGTGAAACTCACCTTCGCCAAGGGCGCCGCCTTGCCCGATCCGGCCGGCCTGTTCAATTCCAGCCTGGACGGCAACACGCGCCGGGCCATCGACATCCACGAAGGCGAGCATCTCGATGCCGCGGCGTTCAAGGCGCTGATACGCGCTGCCGTGGCCGCAAATACGGCGCCAAAACCAAAGCGAACGAACACTTGAGACATTATCTGTATATCTGGCACGACCCGGCCGCGCGCATGCTGGTCGCCTCCGGCATCGAATTCAACGATGTCATCCCCGCGCTCCTGGACGCGGACGGCATCGTGCTGCGCAAGGGCAGCGCCGGGACGCCCAGGAAACCTGCCGGCTACCAGACCCTGGCGCGGCAGCAATTGCCAGCGCTGGCGCATGAAGATATCCATGCCTGGGGCAGCCACGCCTGGGCCGATTGGCAGGGCGCGCCGCCGGCCCCCGGCGATGCGGACGTGGCCACGATGCTTGACCATCGTGGCGCGCTCACGCCGCCTGCCGCCTTGCGCAGCCGCTTTCTCGCCTTTGCGCACGACGACGGCTGGTACCTGAAACTGTTGTATGCGGCATGGGGCGATGTGGCGGCCTTGCTTGCCGGCGCCATCGCGCCAACCTTGGGCGCGCTCGACATGGACGCGCTGCAACGGGGAAGCGAAGGTTATTGGCTGCAGGATGGCGCGGTCCAGGCCGAGCTGAAAACCCACGATATCGACAGCGTGCTGAACCGCCGTTTGTAGCCCATGAAAACGCCACAAGAAAAGAAACACCTCAGTTACGCCAAAGACCGCCGCAATACTTATGGCGAAAACAGTAAATCCTCGCGCAAGGCGATTCCCGCCGCCAAGGCACGGGCGAATCGCATTGAGAGACATACGCAAGAGCAACTATTGGCGTCCACTCTGAAAGCGGACGACGCCGAGCAGTTGGCAGCGGTCGAGAATCGCGTGCGTGCCACGCTGCCCAGGCGATGGCGCAAGTTTCCCGATACGGCGCTCGGCCTGGTGCTGGCGCGCCGCCGGCCTGCTTGATACTGCCGGCACGGCTTGGTCTCGGCGGCATCCAGGAAAAGATGTAAAAAGTGGCGCGCAGCGCGGCTTTGCCGCAGCAGCGGCACCAGGGCAGCCTGGATGGCGTCCTCGAGCGCATCCTGGCGGACGTCGATACCACGGTGTCCGCGAAGGCTGTCCAGTGCGACTGGTGCCCGTTTGAAATTGCAGCTCCCGGCGGCGGAAGATGTCTCATTGCTCAGTTGCCAGCGCCAGCAGCGTCGCGTTGATTGGCGTTAAGGTGAAATGCTGTGCGTACTCGTCCCCGTCGGCCGTCATCTGGCAGGCGAAATACTGGGGCAAGCCTTGAGCGCTGGCCAGGCCCGTCCCGCGACCGTCATAGAGATCCCATACCATGTAGACAAGCTCAAACAGCGCCTTTCTCCTGGCTATCCATGAGCAGGGCCAGCCTTGCCGCCATGCCGGCATTGTCGCGCAGCAAGGTATCGCGTTCCAGCGTCAGCGCTTCGGCGCGCTGCTGCGCTGCCTGGCTATTTTCCGCCAGCATGTCGAGCTGTCTGTCCTGTGCAGCCAGCGCCACCTTGGCGTCGTTCAGCGCCAGCAAGGCCGTGTCCAGCTTGGCCAGCAGGGCGTCGGCCGAGGCGGCCGCCTGCAAATATTGAAATTCAAACTGGTCGCGCTCGGGACGCACGGTGGCCAGCGCCTCGCGGTCGGCGGCCGCTTCATCAGCCAGGCGCGTGTGTTCGGCCTGCAGTTGCGCCAAACGCATGTCCTGCTGCACCAGGGTCGCCTGCTGGCCTTGCAGGCGTTGCTGCAACTGCGCGTTATCCTGCTCCAGACGGCTGATCCGTTGCTGCGCCTGCGCCCGTTCCTCGCTGCGCTGGGTCGCGGCCGCTTCCTGGTAATGGTCGAACTGCGAACGCACCTGCGCCAGCTGGCGGTTCAGGGCGGCGATTTCCTCGCCGCGGTCGGCCAGGCGCTGCGTCAGGCCCGCGTTATCGCTGTGCAGGGTGGCCAGGGTGACGGCGCGGAAATGGTGTTCTTCCTTCAGTTGCGCCAGCGCATGCTGGGTGGCGCGCAATTCCTGGGTGAGGGCGGCGCGCGCCTCCGTCAGTTTCAAACGTTCACTTTCCGTCTTCTTGAGTTTTTCCAGTGCCGCGTCCAGTTCGGCGCGGTTCTGCTGCATGCCCGTTTCCAGTTGCTGCGCCACGTCGCGCTGCTGCTTTTCATAGACGCCGCGCATCGCTTCCATCAGTTCGGCCGGCAAGCCTGACTCCGTTTTCACGGCACCCGCGCCCTGAAACTCTTCCTTCCAGCGCTTGAGCAAGGGTGCGATGGTGCTCTTGCTGCCCGTGCTGCCAAGCGCTTCGCGCACATTGTCGACCGTGGGGTTGCGTCCATCGGCAGCGACGATTTGGGCTGCTTTCATAACATCAGAGTACAGAATGCCGGTGCGGGCCATGAAATCACCTATGAGCGAAATTTAGTAACGTATTACATGATACGTAATATCGCATAATATTACGATATAAATTTTCATCGTTTTTGAAAAATATAAAGCACGATAATATTGCTTATCGCGTGTTATGGGGGTGCTTGGCGTGCTATTCTGTGTGTCTCCCAGTACAAAACCCCGATTTCGCCGCCGCCATGCCCGATTTGCCCCTCCCGAAACGCCGTATCGCCGTGCCAAAAAACGCCGCCTTGGCTCCTGTGCCGTTACGCGGCGCCCTGGTCGATGCCGAGCTGGCCGCGCGCCACCAGGCGTTTCTCGCTGCCGCCACGTCCGACAACACGCGCCGCACCTACCGTTCCGCCATCCGCCACTTCCAGGCCTGGGGCGGGGCGCTGCCTGCCGACGAGTCCGCCGTCATCCGCTACCTGATGGCGTATGCGGACAGCCTCAACGCGCGCACCCTGGCCCTGCGCCTGACGGCCCTGTCGCAATGGCATGTGTACCAGGGCTTTGCCGACCCCGCGTCCACGCCCACCGTGCGCAAGACCCTGGCCGGCATCGCCCGCCTGCACGGCAAACCGAAAAAGAAGGCGAGGGCGCTGCCGCTGGAAGATCTGGAACTGATCGTCGCCAGGCTGGCCGCCCTGGGCACCAACAAGGCCTTGCGCGACAGCGCCTTGCTGCAGCTGGGCTTTTTTGGCGCTTTCCGCCGCAGCGAACTGGTGGGATTGAGGCTGGAAGACATCCGCTGGGAGCCGCAGGGCATGGTGATCACCTTGCCCCGCTCGAAAACGGATCAACTGGGGGAGGGCATCGTCAAGGCGATCCCGTTCGGCGACGGCGTCTGCTGCCCGGCCACGGCCCTGCGCGCCTGGCTGGGCGTGGCGGGCATCGCCGGTGGCCCACTCTTGCGCACCGTCAACCAGTGGGGCAATGTGGGAGGAAAGGGATTACACGCGAGCAGCATCAACACGATATTGGAAGGCTGCGCCCGGCTGGCCGGGCTCGATTACGTGCCGGAACTATCGAGCCACAGCCTGCGCCGCGGCATGGCCACCAGCGCCCACCGGGCCGGCGCCGATTTCCAGGCCATCAAGCGCCAGGGCGGCTGGCGCCACGACGGCACCGTGCATGGCTATATAGAAGAGGCGGGCCGCTTCGAGGAAAATGCGGCGGGGAGTTTGTTGAAGGGGAAGAAGGCGGCGGGATGAGGCGAGCGACAACACCTCGCGGCAGGCCTTCAGCGGATGGCATGAATACGTATAGAGGCTCCCTTTGAAGTAGTCGGTTGCCCGCTTCACATACTGTTAATCACACTCAAAGAACTATATCCAGTCAACGACATTGCTGGCCTTCAATCGCAGCCAGAGACTTGAGCACCCAGCAGCTGTAGCTGGCCGGCGCAAGACTCAACTGGTGAGCGCATACGTCTTGTCCGCGATCTTCTTGAATATCTTCCGCGCGCACAAGCTGGTGATGACGCGCCCAACAATATCGTCGATAGACGTACCGAAATCCTGAGGCACGATGCATTCCTCGATCCAGCCAGCAATACTCTGCCGTGTGATCTCGCTGCCCTCACGTCGACCATTGAATATCACGAGGATCGAACCTAGGAGTAGTTCAAGCTCACGCCCATTGTTTTCAACGCTCGCGCGAGGGTCGAACAACTGGTTCGTGCCAGCAATCTTTGCTGCGACATTCCGAATTGAGGTCAAAGGGGCGGAAAGGGTAACCTCCTTGCCCTCGAGTAGGTCGTAAGCCTGACGGATGGCATCCGCGTTCAACGCTACCGAGGAACAGGGAGTACAGGATTGAAGGAACGGATGTGGTGTCATACGCGCGCATGCGTTGCAGTACTTGGGCCTGACTGCATATGCCAAGCGATTCTGCGCCTGCTCAATACTATAGAAACGCGTGTTCGTCAGAATTTTGAGCAAAATGCCCCAAAGTTGTGCTTCTGAGTTTGGCCAGCTCTGCGTATCCGTCAACCATCCTCGCCAAGCTTCTGAAAACGAAAAAGTACATCCCGCAACATCATAGGACTGACTCTTGTCGGCATATTTCTTAATGATGTTCGCGATATAGACGGGCTCGCGCTCGTTGAAATCTTTTTCGATGAGTTTGGGCCGGCAATGCTCAAGCTCGTCCTTCAAATAATCGAGCCGGATATGCGCAGGATCGGTAAAACACTGGGCTTGGTGCCACAGGACAATAGCACGTGTCGTGCATCGACCAAGTGCACAGGCGAGGGTGTTTCCATCCATGTCGACATCGCCGAGGATAATCACGATGGGAGCCTCCATGCCACGGAAGGCTGCAATTGTCGTGACTTCGACGCCGGGGATTATGAAGTCGACACTGAATTGTGATAAGACGACGATATCTTGCGCCTTCGCCCCCGCGCTTTTCAGGTTCTTAATTTGGTTTTTGAGGCTTACTTCGACGTTTTTGACGAAATACTGGTTGAGCGCCATATTCCTGTCGGTGCGCTGATTGATGATTTCATGATTCACCGGCAATATTTCCAGGATTTTTTCGGTTACCGACCAGGGATTCCGGTACACGGCATGCAAATAATAAGCCTCGACGCCATACGTCGCTTCCAAGTAGCTGTAGTCTACGCCTTTTTCCATAGGCGAAAATACTTGGTAGCGATCCGCAAAGATATATTTCTTTGCATGTTGAAAGTGACGCACGAGCGCAGCGTGGTCGGTTTCGCTCAACCCTTGAGCCTCATCAACGATCAAACAGTCATAAATTGTATCGACGCTCGACATCAAGTATTTGTGATAGTCGTCAAATGCGTGCCGTTCCGTCAGGTCATCCCGGGAATACTTATCGCAATAAGCATGAAATGTCGATACCATGATTCTGTCACCATTCGGCGCGGTGTTAACTTGTTCTGCAATATGGGAAGCGATTTTCTTATTCTTGAACAGGAAAGCAACACGCTTTCCAGCAGCCGCATATGCCGTCGCGACGGCATATGCGATGACGGTCTTACCTGTCCCTGCAAAGCCGGCGGTTATCCAGGAATTGTTCTTTAGGCATCTCTTTACGATATGATGCTGATTCTGATCGAGTTTTAGCCAGACTTCGTTGTCGAAGGAAATCTTGCGGGCTAATTCGTTATCGATGATTTCCTTCGGCCAAACGGTAGCGATGAATCGCTCTATCACATCTGCAAAATCCTGTTTGGCAGGAGACAATGCCGTGCGCCAAAATTCAAATAATTCGAGAATACGTTCCTGGATGCGTTGCTCGTGCTTGGGCAGAAGAATGATGCCTTCCTGTAGTTGGGTCTCACCGATAGGGAAATATGCTGAAGCGAAATCCGGAGTGTCGAGCTGACTGTTGCAGATATAAACTGCATAACCGACCGGGCAGGAAATCTGCTTTTGTTCAAGTAAATCAATGGTTGTGAACGCATTGTTCTTGACCTGATCCAGCGGATCAATGATGTGACGATCCTTCGCATGTACGAAACGGGCTCCGAGTGGGTGGTAATCGCCGGTCTTGACCTCGATGCAGAGTATCCCGTACTTGGGATGCGTAATAACGAAATCTGTTTCCCCTGTTAAGTTTTTTTTATTGTTCCGGAAAAGGTTTATATAGCGGTGCTTTGTTTGTGAGAAAATGCGATTTACACTCGGCCTCAGCCAGGGGCAGGAATGGACGACAGTAAATTCGTCGTCTAGCGCAGCCAGCGTATTGAACAGCTTGTATTCACCTTCGCTCTTGAAACATGCATCTTTCAGTTCAGGTAAGAAAACTGCCATATTCATTCGACTTTACAAAGGTAGATGGACGTATGCGGTGCTAGCGATATATGTCTCAGTGTATGGTGTTGTTACTCCCATGACAAGGAAGAACCAAACCAGTGGCTGCGTGAGCCGTTCGAAGGCAAGGGCTTGATGAAGTGTATGCGCTCCCGGGTCGGGTCTCCAAAGTGCTCCACTGCGCGTATCCGATACCCTTTGCGGACCAGCAAGCGCCGCATGGCCGGGTAGCGGTTCATCGATTTCACGGTGACGGCCGCAAAGCCTTGTGCACCGGCCCCGGCTTCCTGGCGTTCCAGCGGGCGCTGCGTCAGGCCTGTCTTGCGGTGCGCGGGCAGCACACCGCCCAGTCAGCTATACAAGGAGCCATCGTCGGTGCCATAGCCCAGCTTGCGGCCCATGGGCTGGCCGCCCGCTTCCGCGATCAGCGCCAGCGCGCTGGCGGACAGCCGGCCCTGCAACTGCGCCAGGTACCGGGCCATATCACGCGGCCGCTTGCTCCCGCGGCCGGATGATCATGCAGGTGGCCGTCGCGTGCGCGTACACTTTACCGGCTTCATCGCGGATCGTGCCTTCCGAAATGACCAGGTTGCGGCCTGCATTGATGACCTTGCCTTCCGCAAAGACCGTCACGTTGAAGGGCAGGGGGCGGCACATCTTGATGTTCAGGTCCGTCGTGCCGTAGCTTTCGCCGGCCGGCAAGACCGTGTGCGTGGCGCAGCCCGTGACCGTGTCGAGCACGGTGGCGGCGAAACCGCCGTGCACGCCGCCCATGGGATTCGTGTGGTTTTCATTCGCCGTGGCCGTGAAGATCACGCGGCCGTGCTCGATCGTGTGCGCATCCATGGGCATGGTCTTGGAAATGCCGGGCCGGGGGAACAGGCCTTGCGCGAATGCTTGCATCAGTTGCAAGCCGGTCATGTCGTTGGGGTGCATGGGTAACTCCTGTGGTGGTGATGGGGGGATGAATCAGACGTCCTGCGCAAAACGCAGGCGCGAGGCGTGCAGCAGGAAGCGGGCGACGACGGCCAGCTCTTCCTCGCTGAAACCGGCTTTCAGTTGTTCGTTCAGGCTGTCGAGCAGGGGCAGGGCATGCGCCAGTACCTCGCCGCCCTTGGCCGACATGTGCAGGGTGCCGGCACGTGCGTCGAGCGCCGACTGGCCGCGCACGATCAGGCCGTTTTCTTCCATGCGCGCCACCAGGCCCGTTACGGCCGAGTTTTTCAGCTGCAATGCCCGCCCCAGATCCTTCAATTGGCAGCCTTCTTCGCCCTTCAGGGCAAACAGGGCGACCACTTGCGTGCCGGAAAAGCCCAGTTCGCTGGTGAAAACGGCATCAGCCGAGCGGAACAGGTTCTGGCGCGCCAGGTTGAGCAGATTGAACAGGCGCGGCGAACGCTCGCCCAGCGGGCAGGCGGCGGCATCGGGAAGGTCTGGCTGGGGGGAGGTATTGGTACGCATGCGAAGTATACTACTACGTATGCGTAATAAATCAAGCGACTATTTTCAGTCGCGCTGGTGGCGCCCCACGTAGCGGGCGCGGGGCCGTATCAGTGCCGCGCTGGCGGCTTGCTCGGCGGCATGCGCGATCCAGCCGGCCGAGCGGGCCAGCGCAAATACGCTCATGCCCGCGCCTTCGGGCCAGCCGAACGCCAGTTCCATGGCGGCCAGCGCCAGGTCGGCATTCGGGCGGGCATTGAGCCGTTTGCTCGCCGTGGCGCAGACGGACAGAATGGCGGCCAGATGGGGGTACCCGGGCGACAGCGCCGACAAGCTTCCCAGCAGATACGCGGCACGCGGGTCGCCATCTGGATACAGCGGATGGCCAAAGCCGGCAAATTCCGGTGCGATGGTCTTGTAATACTGGCCGATGGCGGCCCTGGCGTCCGGTGCGGCCAGCGCCTGCGTCAACATGCGCCTGGCCGCCGCGCTGCCGCCGCCGTGCTTGTCTCCGGACAAGGCACCCAACCCGGCCATCAGCGCGGCGGGCAGGCTGGCGCCCGTCGAAGCGACGCAGCGTACGGCAAAGGTCGAGGCATTCAATTCGTGGTCGGCCAGCAGCACGAGGGCCGCGCGCAGCAATTCCGTTTGCTGCGCATCGGCATGCCACGCCCAGGCCAGCTGCAGGTGCAGCGGCAGGGCGGACGGCGGCGTCCGGAGCAGGGCGGCGGCCAGGATGCGCATCTGGGCGGGACCGGATGACAGCATGCTTGCAGGCAGATTCGCGGACGTGGACGCCAGCATGGCCAGGGCGAGCATGGCGCGCGCCAGCGGCGGCGCGTCCGGCGCGCTGGCCAGTCCTGGCGGCAGGGCCGGGGCGTCCTGCTGAAAATAGTCGCTAAGGTTATCGTCCCACAGCAGGCCGGCAGTCGCTTCCAGTGTCGCGGACTCGGCCAATGCCGTCGCATCGCAGCCCCGGTACAGCAATCGTCCATCGAGAATGTGGGAAATGCGCGTCTCCAGCACGGGCAAGCCCCAGTGCATGGCGGCCACGGCCGTCTGGCCGCCGCGCTTGGCGTCGTTCTTGCGGGCCGCCAGGCGCAGCACGTCTTCCTGCGGATAGCGCTTGCGGCGCGATGCACCGTTGCTGACGGAGGCCAGCAAGCCCCGGCTCACATAGGAATACAGGGTGGGCAGGCTGACGTTCAAGAGGCGCGCGGCCTCGGCAGCGGACAGATCGTTGTTCATGGCGGCCATTGTAGCGGCTGTCACTTTATATTGATTGGTGGAATCAAGATTGACGGGCCGGGCGGCGCGTCACTAGACTCATGCCTTTCCAGGAGTCTCCATGAGCACACACACCATTCGCACCCTGCGCCCCGATGACGCCGCGCCCTTGCTGGCCTTCGAGCAAGCCAACCGGGCCTGGTTCGAGCACCATATCGACCGGCGCGCCGATGATTTTTACAGCCTCGACGGCATTCATGCCCACGTCGCGCAATTCCTGGACCAGCACGCACAGGGCCGCATGCACCCCTGCATCATCGTCGATGAACACGGACAATTGATCGGGCGCGCCAACCTCAAGGACATTGACCAACAGCAAGGCGTAGCCGAAGTCGGCTACCGCATCGGGGAATTACAGGCTGGCAAGGGCCTGGCCACGGCCGCGCTGCGCCATCTGATTGATCTGGCGCAAAACGAATGGCAGCTGGCCAGCCTGTGCGCCTACGCCATCGACGGTAATGCGGCGTCGATCCGCGTGCTGGAGCGCTGCGGTTTCGTGCAGGGAGTGGCCGTGTCCGATATCGCCATCGTGGAAGGCAAGGTTGTCGATGGCCATGCCTATGCGCTGCAGTTGCGCTCGGCTGGGGTAGACTCTGCCAGGTAATAGATAAGCAACGTTGACAGATATGAATCATGAGGACCCAAAGCGCGCAGGACGCATTGGCATCGTCGGCGCGTCGCTCGCCTACCACCGGACCAGCAAGGGCCACAAGTCACCGTGGTCGAGGCAGGCGGCATCGCGTCCGGCGTGACGGGGACCTGATTTGCCTGGCTAGCACCACAGTTGCGGCAAACGCCGGAACAGGCTGTCCACGAGCCGGAGCAGGGCGCCATCGACGCCGTTGCCGCAACCCACGCCTTGCTGGCAGCGGCCGGGACGTTCGGCGCCACGGTCCGCACGCATACCGTTAATGCGACAGCACCGAATCGCGCGACCTGTGCCCGAGGTAAGGCAGCAAGCTGATTAATCCAAGCACTGCCAGCGCGACGCCGACCCACAGTGGGGAGCGCAAGCCGTAGCCGGCGGCAATGCCGAGGCCGCCGAGCCATGAGCCGGCGCCAAGGCCGATGTTGATGACGGAGGTATGGACGGTGTTGACCAGGGGCCCGGGATGGGCGGTTTTCATCACGCGGGCGATGATGGCGGGATTCATCGACATGCCCACGAGGCCTGTGACGACCAGCAAGGCGACGCTGATGGCCTTGTCGTGCGCAAAGACCGCGAACAGTGCCAGACTGATGCTCAGGATGGCCATGCCCCAGACCATGATGGGCGTGGTGTAGCGGTCCGCATAGCGGCCGACCACGCCATTGCCCACCACGTTCGCGATGCCGTAGACGCCCAGCAGCCAGGGGATCGAAGACGCTGGAAAGCCGGTAATTTCCGTCAGGATGGCCGCAAAGTAGCTGAACGCCGCGAAAATTGCGCCGATGATGAGGCCGCTGCTGGCATACGCTGCCCACAGATGGCGGTTGCGAAACTCCCCCAGTTCCTTGCCGAGGCTGACGATTTCGGACGGCTTGGCGCGCGGCACCAGCACGGTGATCAGTGCCAGGCACAAGAGCGCCAGCAGTACCACCAGCCAGAAGCTGGCGCGCCATCCCAGGTGCTGGTCGATGAGCGTGGCGACCGGCACGCCGACCACCGAAGCGAGCATGAGGCCGCCGATCACGACGGCGGCGGCGCGTCCGCGCGCGTCGGGAGCGACGATTTCTGCGCAGATCGCCAGGGACAGTCCAAAGCAGGTGGCGGCCGCCACGCCCGTGACTACCCGCGCGATGGCCAGGATGTCATAGCTGGTGGCCGACGCGGCGACGGATTGGGCAAGGATATAAAAGCCCAGCAGCCACAGCAGTCCCTTCTTGTTCGGCACGCGCAGTTTGAGCAAGGCAATGGTGCTCAGCGGCCCGCCGATGACCATGCCCATGGCATAGAGCGAGATCAGGTAGCCGATCCGTGTCACCGGTTCGTCCATGGCCAGGGCCAGCGACGGCATCATGCCCGCCACCATGAATTCGGATGTGGTTAACGAAAAGATCGTCAACCCCAGAATGTAAACAACCAGCGGCATAGCAATATCCTTCGAGATTAATAACTAAAACACTCGCCAGGCGGGCGCGCGCCCGGGCCGCATGGGGCTCGGGCGCGCGCCACATCCTGGTCAGGTGTTGCAAGACGTAAAGACGCTATCCGGAATGTCGCCGACTAGCAGGTTGGGGAAGTCGCGTACCGAAAGGTGCTGCGGATCATTGCCGGTGACCATGCGCAGCAGGCGGTTGCCGCCGGCCTCCAGGTAAAAGACCGATGGCGGCTTGCCCGCACGCTCGACTACCCAGGCGTCCGCCTCCTGGCCCAGCACGGTGTGGCGGCCGTCGTGACGCGCGCCGCCGTCCAGCAGCACGGCTTGCGGCAGGAACAAGTCATGGAACGGCGTGACCTCGTCGGCCAGCGCCGTGCCCTGCAGCTGCTCGCCAGTTGCCTGCGCCTGCCTTGCGTAGGCCACTTTCTGCTTGCGGCTTTGTTCGCGCCTGGCATCGCCGATTTCCGACATCCACAGCAGGTGCCCATGTTCCTTTTCCGACCAGGGATTGAACAGGCCATCGATGCGGCAGATGTTGCGCGCATAGTCGAACCAGCAATAGCCGGACGTGACCTGATCGTCCTCCTGCATCGGTGTCCAGTAGGAAATATAGGCGCTGCTCCATTGCAGCGGCAGCAGCGGCGGGGCGAGGTGTGTCGGCATGGCAGCTCCCTAGCGGCCCAACGCGTAGCCGAGGCTGGCCATCAGCGCTTCCTGCAGCGACGGCAAGTCCTTGCGGCGCGCGTCGAAGCTGGCGGTCAGCTCTTCATTGCTCAGTCCGATACGTTCGCCCACGCTTTCAAACCACAGGCGGCTGCTGTTGGCGTGGTCCTTGAACAATTGCATCAGGGGCACGGCGCGGGCGTTGAAGCTGTCCAGGGCGGCCGCCGTGCCGGCTTCGGTATGGAGGATCTTGACCAGCAGCAGGGCTGCCACCACCGCCATGGTGGTGCCATGGCCGATGGAAAAATGCCCCGATTGCAGCGCATCGCCGAGCAGCACGAACTTGCCGTCGCAGGCCCGGTCGCGGCTGAGAGTCATGAAGTTGCGCCAGCCCTGGCCCGGTTGGCTCTGCAACCCGTGCTCACCGAGTTCGGCCTTGAAGGTTTGGGCGATATACGCGGCGGCGTCGCGTTCGGACAGCGCCTCCAGCCCCGCCTTGGCGTAGGTCTCTTCGCTGCATTCGACGATAAAGGTGCTCATCGTGTCCGAGTATTTATATGCATGGCCGATGAAAATCCCTTGGTCATTGCTGCGGAACACCAGGTTCATCTGGTCGAACAGCTGGGTGGTGCCGTACCAGATGTATTTGTTGCGGCCGAAATCGATGTGCGGCGCCAGCGCGGGCGGCAAGTCCAGCGATTTGTAGTTGACGCCATTCGACACCACCACCAGGTCGTACTCGGCTTCCAGCTGCGCCTTGTCCGCCGGCGGCGTTTCATAGCGGATGGCGATGCCGGCCGCCACGCACTTGGCGCGCAAGGCCTGCACCAGGGCCTGGCGTCCCACGCCGCACAGGGTCACACCGGTGCTCATCAGGTTGGGCTGGTCGTGATGCACGAGCTTGAATTCTTCCAGGAACTGCGGATTGAGCCGTTCCGGCTGCTCCAGGTAGGAGAGCGGATTGGCAGGATGGCGCGGCGGCCGGCCCGGCAGCACCACGCCCCAGCCCAGCACTTCTTCCGGGGTATTTTTTTCCGTAATGCTGATATCCCAGCCCGGTTGGGCTTGTTTCATCTGACTGGCAAAGATCAGTCCTGCGGGTCCTGCGCCGATAACGAGAATGTTCATTAATTTACCCTTCCAAGTTTGTACCAAACGTTTTGTTTCTTCTGGATTTGCTGCAGTTCATCGTAGGGAACCGATGTGAAGTACAGTTTCTCCGCCATGTCTGGCGGATAAACACGGGGGAATTTCTTGTGCATGTAGCGCGTGTAGCGCGTCTGCAGGAAGAAAATCAGATTCGGATTGCTCAGCGCTTCATAGTTGGCGATCGCCATGTCCTGCATGGCGTCGGCCTGCACCTTGCGCTGCTGCGTGAACTCGGACAGGGCGGGGCCCAGGGCATTGCCATGCTTTTCCAGCAGGGAAACGAAGACGTGGACGTCTTCCAGCGCCATGTTCATGCCTTGTCCGAGGAAGGGGGCGGTGGCATGCGCCGCATCGCCGATCAGCAGGATATTGGCCTTGTAGTGGAAGGTGCTGGAGCGGACATTGATGAGGTCGTTACTGGGCAGCGTCATGAACTGCTCCAGCATCTCCTTGCGGTGCTCCGGCGGCAGGCTGCCGAAGTAGCGGCTGAAGAAGTCGGCCATGGCTTCGCGGTTCAGCGTGCCCAGGCTCGGTGTGCCGGTGTAGGGCAGGCACAGGGCGAAGCTGATGCTGCCGTCCGGAATGGTGGCCGCGCGGCCGGCAAACAGCCCCTTGGAATCCATGCCGAAGAAGTACAGCAAATCCTTCCTGAAACCCAAGTCCGCCGCGTTCGGCAACACCAAGGTTTTGTAGCCATGGCGGAAGTAACTCTGCCTGAATTCGAAGCGGCGCACGCCGCTTTGCATGGCACGCCGTACTGCGGAGTGGGCGCCGTCTGCGCCAATGATCAGGTCGCCATCCAGCTGCTGCACGGCGCCGTCCGGGGCCTGGATCAGTACGCTCTTTCTTTCCAGGTCGACATCCAGGCATTTATGCTCAAAGTAATACTTCACCTCGTGCTTGACGGCATGCCGGTTCAGCAGGCGCTGGAAGGCCGTGCGGTCCAGCGACAGGGGAAACAGGCCTTCGAGCGGGGTCAGCTCGCGTATCCGGTGCCGGCCGCCCACGCTGAACGCCATGCCGACGATGGGTTCGCCGCACCGGTCCAGCTCCTGTTTATTGATGCCGGCTCCCAGGACGGCCTTGATACCGCGTACCGTCATGCTCACGCCGATGGCGCGCGAGTTGACCGGGTCGGCGTTTGCGGCATTCTCCAGCAGCGGATCGCCGCGTTTTTCGACAACGTGGACATCGTGTCCCCGTTGCGCCAGATAAATGGCGCTGAGGCTACCTGCCAGGCCTCCGCCGACGATAATGATTTTATGCATTTCAGGCCTCTCTTGACATCTTTCCCCGAGATAAATCGGTAAGTTGCTGATTGAAAAACTCCAACATGTCTATCGGTGCCATGCCGATGACATCGCTCTCAAGGCTGCGCGCGTACTGCGCCAGCGCCAGGCATTTCTGCGCCAGCATGTCGCAGCCCAGGCTGTAGTCGCTGCTGACCCGGCTGCCGACCGGCTCGGGCACGGGCGGTCCCGCGTGGCGGCCGGGCACGCCGGATGGCATGTTCATCAGGGCCGCCGACAGGGGACGCAACAGGCCGGTCATGATGTCGATCGAGGCGTTCATCAGGCGCGAGCGGCGCAGGCTGCCCAGCGGCTGCTGCGCGAAATGGTGCGCCATCAGCAGGAAGGTCAGTTCGTAGCACCCCTGATACAACCGCATCAGCGCGCGCGCCTTCGGGTCGGTCACCACGCTGCAGTCCGCGCGCGCTTCCAGCACGGGATTCTTCAGCGCCGGCAGGGCCGGTTCGAACGGCTTGGCGCAGGCTGAAAACTTGCCGGCGACGGCACGCAGGCGGTGGAAATGGGACGAGGCGAAATGCGGCGAATCGACAGCCACGCCTTCTCCCTGCTCGGTGACGAAGTCGATGGCGAACAGCGCGCTGTCGCGGTCGGACACCTCCAGCTGGTAGCCGGGATAGGCGCGGTTGGTCAGCTCTTTCAGGAACAGGTGGTGTTCGCCGCCGCGCTTGCCGCCGCCGTTCTCGAACAGGCCGGGCAAAGCGGCCAGGGCCTGGCGGATCGCCGTATAGAAGGTCGCGATGGATTTGCCCGGCGTGGGAATATAGTCGGGCCATTCGAAACGCACGAAGCGGGCCAGCACGTGTTCGGAAAATGGCTCGAAAGCAAATTCCGTGTCCAGGCCGAAACGCTGGCGCGCCTGCTGGCCCAGCACCGGGGTGCCGCTATAAAACGGTTCGCCAAGCGCCATCAACACGTTGTTGACTAATAAGTAGTGAATCATTTCTTCATGGGCGATTTCCAGCAGCGCGCCGCGCGTACCGCTGTTGCGGCGCCGGTCTTCGCCGCCGCAGGCCAGTTCCAGCTCGGCCGGCAGCCAGCGGCCGGCCCGCACCAGCGCCGCCCCCTGCGCGTAATTGGGAATCGAATACGCGGCATACAGGTATTGCAGCATCAGCGACAATTCCAGGTCGATGGCCTTCTTCAGCTCGTCGATCAGCTCCGCCTTGCAGCCGATGGCATGCTGTGCCGCCGGTTGCGGCAGCGCCGCCTTGGCCTTTGCCTCGACCTGGGTCAGGTATTTGAGGAACAGGCGCGACTTCGGCAGCGACAGTTCGCGGGTGCTGGGCATGTAATAGCTCTTGTCGCGGTTCTGCGGATCGCACATCTGCCACATCAGGCGCGAATACGTTTCGCACTTGCACTGGTCCGCCAGGCTGAAGACCTTGTCCGACATGAAGGGGTACACGAGCTCGTAGTAGCTCATCACATGCCGGTAGAGGAAGGCGTAGTCGACCTGTTCGGCCGGTACGTCGTCGAGGTCCCAGTCGTCGGGCAGCACGCGCACGCCGAGGTACTGTTTGTCGTTGCCGGTCCCCAGCACGATCCTGGTCGCGCCCGGCTGGCGGCCCGTCAGGGTCAGCGCCGTATAGCCATGCCCGAGCGGCGACGGCTGCTGCTCCACGGCCAGCAGCGCACCGTCCTCGGCCTGCGCTGACAGGGACGCAGGCGCCGCCAGCGCGCCGCGGAAGCGGCTTTGTACGGTGATCGTCTGCGGAAATTGCTCGTGCTTTTTCCGGTTCGGCGCTTCCAGGTACAGCTGGTTGCTGTCCGATTGCAGCACCCAGTCGGCTTCTTCCCACTGCGCCTGTGCGCTGCCCAGGCTGAGCGCACCCGAGGCGGCGGCATGTTGCAGCGGCACATCGAAGACGCCATGATGGCGCCAATAGTCGCGGTACAGCTGCTCGGGAATCCGGGCCAGCAAGGTGCCGGCGCCGTCATGCAGCAACAGCTCGCCCAGCGCCTGCTTGCCGCCCAGGGCATGCGTCGGATGCTGTTCCGAGACGGCGCCCGTGCCGCGCGTGGTGAACGGAATGGCGGTCGGCATGTTGAACGAGACGCGGTCCGCATGTACTTTTACCAGCACCGGCCCCAGGCTGCCCTGGCGCGGCTGCAGCAGGCGGCCGGCCGGATAGGTGGCCAGCTCGTCGCGCCGCCACAGGCCGATGCTGCCAGCCAGATCGTAGAAAACGGGCGAGTCGGGTTTTTGCGGCGTGGACATATTGAACAGGCAATACTGCACCGTCAGTCCCAGCACCTCGTCGTCGGCCAGGGCTTGCTGCAAGGCATGCATGCTGGCCGGCAGCGGCAGGTCCGCATTGAACAGGAAATGCGGGTCCCCCTTTGCCACGGAAAACTGGAACAGCCTGGAGCGGCCGAATTCATCATCCAGGAAATGCCCGCTGCGTTCCGTGATATGGCCGCTGCCGAGCCAGCGCACCGAATGCGCCTGCGCGATGTCGGCGGTGAACAAGGTGGGCGTGTTTGGCGTGGCCAGTTTGTCGCTCAAGGTGAACTGGCCGGCGTAGATCAGCGTGGTGTCCGGCTGGGCCGGGTTGTTGTCGATCCACCTGGCGCGGTTGAACGTCGTACGCAGATACTCGTTGTAGTGGCCCCACAGCGCCAGCTTGGCGCCCACCAGCGCGTCTTGCGTATCGACCTCGCCATCGCGCAGCTGGACGCCCGTGATCCTCGCGTTCTCCCACGAGAAATGATTGTTGCCGCAAAAGTTATAGCCCGCCGCCTGGCTGAAGATGCCGTCCGGATCGGGCTTGCCCTCCGCATTGAAACGGGGGGCAAGCTGTTTCAGGTGCGCATGGAATTCAGCCGGCGGCCGGCTCAGGTCGACAGCTTCGCCCGCCATCGATACCGCATTCGTGGCGATATCGATGTTGCCATGCGTATTGCGATTCCCGGTCGGCACATTGGCGCGGGCAAAACCCCGAAAATGCAGGCGGGGGAAGTCAAGTAGGCTCATGCGCGCTCGGTCGAGGTAGTGATGAAGGTATCGTTGGCGGCGGCGACGTCTTCCAGCTGATCTAGCCGTTGCAGCAACAGGCCGCTGGCTTGCTGGGCACTGATCAGGCTGCCTTCCATCCAGCCGCAATGCGCGGTATACGCATCCGAACAGGAAATGATGCCGTCCCGGTGCAGCAGGACGGCCGGGTGCTCGGCTTCCGGCTCCACGCAAAACTCGACGCCATGGGGCCAGAACTTGTGAAAGTGCGCCTTGATCTGTGGCAGCGGCTGACCGTCGAGCGGCAGCACTTCTTCCAGGTGGCTGCGGACACGCTCCAGGTACACGTCTTCACCGAGCTCGAGGCTGTCCCGCCAGTAGGCGGCGCTTTTGCTGTCGGTATAGAACAGCACATATTTGTCGCTCTTGAAGTAGATCTTGCGCAGGGGATTTGCCGCCATCAGCACCTTGTCGGTCAGCCCGAGCGCGTCCCACCAGGCCGTGTCGAACGTCAGGAAGCCCTTGAACAGGGGCAGCGAGTCGTACCGGAACGGACTCCAGGCGTGCGGGAAATCCAGGTTCAGGCGCGGCATGGCGGACGGCGGGATGGCCATCACCAGATGGCGTGTGCGGTGCATCTGCGTGTCGCCATGGTGGCTGAAGGCGAGCACATGGTCGGCGCCGGATTTTTCAACGGACAGCAGACGATGGTCGAGCCGGAATTCCACTCCGGCGGCCTGGGCCTGGTGCTGCAACTGGCACAGCAACGCGTGATAGCCGTCGGTCGCATAGCGCCACTGGTTGGCGGCGTTTTCCGTAAAATGCTGCGTTTCCGGGTGCTTCTTGATGATGTCGTAGGCCATGGCCGCCGACACCATCGGCAGCAGCAATGCGTCATAGCCGGTCGCCTTGATGATGTGGGTGGCCTTGGCGGCGCCCAGGTAATGGCTGACGAACGCGAGGAAGGAGTCATTCGGATGCTCTTTCAGCATCGGGCTCAGGTCATCCAGTGTTGCCTTCAGCTCTTCCAGCACGCTATCGTGGGAGATGACTTCGGTGAACGGGTAGACCGCATGCGGCAATCCGCTACCCTGCATGAGTTGCTGGAAATGCGGAT
The DNA here is from genome assembly GCF_001758725.1 of Janthinobacterium sp. HH106. Classification (NCBI taxonomy): domain Bacteria; kingdom Pseudomonadati; phylum Pseudomonadota; class Betaproteobacteria; order Burkholderiales; family Oxalobacteraceae; genus Janthinobacterium; species Janthinobacterium sp. HH106. Next base: position 497,707 of record NZ_LRIC01000002.1, read on the forward strand.
GCAGCTGCGGCGAGTAGCGGGCGGCGCCCAGTTCGGCGATTTCCTCGCCATCTATTTTCCGCGACTGGATGCGGCCGCCGACGGTGGCGTTCAGGTCGAAGACCCGGATGCGCAGCTTCCTGCCGGCGGCGCCGTCGATCAGCCGATTGGCGCAAGTCAGGCCGCCTATGCCGGCGCCGATGATGCAAATATCAGAATACGTGCTCATACGAAATTCCTTTTTAACGTTCATTAAAAAAGCTGCAAAATCGTTAGCAAAAGTTTCCCCCGCCCGTGCAGGCAAGAGAGGGGGAACGCTGGGTGTTACCGCACTTGGCGAGCGTTATCGGCTGGGAAATGAAGAGCCTGGCGAGAACTGGCGTTGCGTCTGGTATGGTCGATTCTTGGCAGCAGAGTTTCTGTTTCAAATCAAAGATGGCACCGACAATAGCCCGGGTATCGGGCTGTCAGTTTGATAAATATCAATGTAGTTGTCGTCTGCAAGGCGCGCGCTGATCAAGCGCGAATGTTGCTACGCTCATCGAAAACAGGAGGCGCCATGTCCGAATTCATCGACTTATTGCAATGCTCCGCCCTGGCCGCTTCGCTGCTGGTGGCGTGGCTGGTGGGTTCGCGCACGGCTGCGCGGCGCCTTGCCGGGTTCTAGATATCGCCATCGTGGAAGGCAAGGTTGTCGATGGCCATGCCTATGCGCTGGAGTTGCGGCGCCTGTGGTAGACTCGGTCTTGTGATAAATAAGCAACGTTGTCAACTATGAATCAAAGTGCTCCAGAACGCGTCGTCGTCATCGGCGCCGGCATCGTCGGCGCGTCGCTCGCCTACCACCTGGCCAGCAAGGGCGCACAAGTCACCGTGGTCGAGGCGGGCGCCATCGCGTCCGGCGTGACGGGCACCTCGTTTGCGTGGATTAACACCTCCTGCGCGGGGATTGATCCCATCGCGGCCCTGCGCGGCGGGGCCATCGCAGCCTACCGGAAGCTGGAATCGCAGGTGCCGGGCTTGACGATGCGCTGGCACGGCGCCTTGTCGTATGGCACGCAGGATGGGCGCGTGTCGCCTGAATCCATCGTGATTGACCGCTCGCGCATCGCCCAGCTTGAACCTCAGCTGCGGCAGCCGCCGGAACAGGCCGTCCACGAGCCGGAGGAGGGTGCGCTCGACGCCGTTGCCGCCACGCACGCCTTGCTGGCGGCGGCCCAGGCGCTCGGTGCAACGGTCCGCACGCACACGCCCGTGCTGGGTTTTACCGTCCGGGACGCACAGGTGACGGGCGTGGAGACGGCCGCGGGCCTCATCGGGGCCGATATGGTCGTGCTGGCGGCGGGCACGGGCACGGCCAGCCTGGCCGCGCAGCTGGGAGTTGACTTGCCGATTCACGCCTCGCCCGCCATCTTCCTGCGCTACCAGGCGCCGCCCGGCCTCGTGCGCGGCATCATTTCCAATCATGCAATGGAAGTGCGGCAAGCCGAGGACGGGACCATGCTGGCAGCGGAAGACTATCTGGACGACGCGCCGGAAAACCAGCCCGCCGCCATCGCGCTACGCACGGCCAGCGCGATCCGGGAAGAACTGGAGGGAGCGGAGGCCATCGTGCCGGCATTCGCCTGCGTCGGCCTGCGCCCCATGCCCGCAGACGGCGTACCCGTCATCGGCTACTTGCCGCAAGTGAGCGGCGTGTACGTGTGCGCCATGCATCCGGGCGTGGTGCTGGCCGCCATCGTGGGCCAGCTGGCCAGCGGGGAGATTGTCACTGGCGAGCCAGCGCCGGCCCTGGAGGCGTGCCGGCCCGCGCGTTTTCAGGCGCGCTGATTCCTAGGGCACAGGCGCCACGAACACAGGCAGCACGAACGGCGCCGGCTCCTGCGCATCGCCTTCCTCCGACGGGGCCTGCATGAAATCCTCATTGCGCCAGTCGCCGTTGACCACGCGCTCGGCGATCAGCGCCAGATCCTGCGTTTCGCGCAGTTCGCAGCGAAACGGCAGCCGCCCATGCGAGCGCGACACCAGGCTGAAGCGCAACTGCCGGCATTGCACGTCGTGCCAGCAATAGAACAGCATATCCTCGCTAGCGAGGGCACTGCGGCGCGCCGCGATCACCTCGCCGATGAAGGCGACGATATCGGCCGCATGGATCTGCGGCGTTTCCTCGTCAGTGGGCGAAAAGCTCCACATATTGGTCCTGGCTTCGTGGTTGATGTCATCGGGATCGACAAGCACCTCATCGTCTTGCGCCATTTCCAGCCATGCATTGACTGTCTTGCCATTCATCATGTCATTATGCATCCCATGTTTCAAAAGCCGTCCATACCGACCGCCATGCGCCATGCGGAAGTTTGGCCTGCATGGAAATGGAAAGCCCGCCCGTGCCCAAACAATCACCTGGCTGCCATAGCGCATTTTCCAGACTCAGTGCCCGTGCTCGTCCCACGTCGACATTTGTCATTGCATTTATGTCATAGCCGACTTCCAATATGGGATGCAGCACTTTTCCATTGGCGGTCAAATATAAAGTATTGACATGCACCTTGGGTTTGTCGAAACGTTCGTAAAACCTTGTTGCTGCGGATTTGAAGCCCTGGTAAATGGCGATGCTGATGGTCGCAGGACCATTGCACCCCAGAAGCGAAGCAAGCGCCCAATAGTCATGATCGGCAGTGACAAGCCTGGCCAAACAGCGCTCTATCCATGCCGCTTCATCAGTTCTGAATTCCTTCCAGTATGGAGACAATGAATTCTGAAGGTAGCCGACTTCATGCAATGCCCCGACCAGGTTAATTTGCTTGTCCACGCAATCGATATCTTGCAACAAATGGGTGGTGGCGGCGGCGACTGCATATTCGCCCTTGTCCGTGGCTTTATCTGCGAGTTTTTTCAGTTTGGTGCTAATACTCATTATTTTCCTGGCGCGGGCGATGCCGCGCGCGATGTGCATTTAAGTTCAGATTGTGCCATAGCTCAGCCTGTAAACTCCCGCTCCTGGCGTGCCGGACCAGCTCTCAGGAAGGGGCGACTATCGAGTATTCACAACCTCAACAATTCCGCATCGCTATGCATGCACTCACCCCCTAGGTCCATCCGCCAACAACTCCGCCAGCCTGGTCGTCAGCCACAAACTCGTCTCGCTGAGTTTCTTTCCATGTATCGCCAGCCGCCGCACGGGCAGCCTGGATAAAGCCAGCGCAGGGCAGGGCACTTCCTGCAGATAGCCCTTGTAGTTGTCGTAATTGGCGATATTCAGCGGCAAAATCGCCCAGCCCAGCTCGTCCGCGACCATTTCCGCGATGCTGTAAAAACTGTCGGAAAACCAGACGGCGGGGCTGAACGCATGTTCGCGGTTCAGCTCGGAATCCATGATCAGCTGGCGGTAGCGGGTCAGCTCGTTGCGGCTCACTTCCTGGCCGTGCGCCATGGGATGTCCCTTGGCCACGAACACGCCTTGCGCCACGCTGCCGATGTGCTGCTGCTCCAGCACGGGAGAAATCGGGCCGCGGTCGAAGTGAAAAGCCACGTCGGCTTGCTGCTGCTCCACGTATTGCGCCACTTCCGACGCCGTGGCGTTGAGCATCACCAGTTCCAGCGCCGGGTAGCGCGCCGCCAGTTCCTTGACCAGGGTGCCGATGGCCAGATAGGGCAGGGCTTCGTCCAGGGCCAGGGTCAGCTGCGCTTCGGGCGCCTCGCTCAGCAGCTGGGCACGCAGCTGCAAGCGCTCGGCCTGGCGCAGCAGTTCGCACGCTTCCAGGTGCATGACCTTGCCCGCTTCCGTCAGTACGGCGCTGCGGCGCGAGCGGTCGAACAGTTCCACGCCGAATTCCGCTTCCAGCAAGCCGATCGAGGTACTGACCACCGATTGCGCGCGGCCCAGCCGGCGCGCCGCGCCCGAGAAAGAACCGGCCGCGACAGCCGCTTCAAAGTAACGCATTTGTTCCAAAGTCCATTGCATGGCATCCACCTATCTGTTTTACAGATGGATTTTAACTTGAATGCCATTCTGGGGCGACATAAAATGCTTTTACTAATTCAATAACACGAGATCCGCCATGAAAAACGCCCAAGTCCATACCCCCGCCATCCGCTTCAGCTGGTGTCACGATACCAGCGCCGAAGATGCGCTGTGCAAGCTCTACCTTGACAACGTCAGCGCCGACTATATCTCCCATTCCGAGCTGCAGGGCGAACGGGCCGATGCGCCCGGCAACTGGCGCGCGGACTTGCCTGAAGTGATACGCGGCGAAATCCGCGCCGCCCTGTCGCACGACTGGGCGCATGGCGATTCGACCCTGCTGGCCGTCGCCACCTTGGGTGACGCCATCGTCGGCATGGCCTTGGTGTCCATCGACACGCGCCAGCGCGCCTCGAAATCGTTCGCCGCGCTGGATGACCTGGTCTTGCTGCCTTCCGTGCGCGGCAGCGGCATCGGCAGCCAGTTGGTGGAGTGGGTGGCCGACGAGCTGCGCAGCCACGGCATCGCCCGCTTGTTCCTTGAATGCGGCGCGCACAACTTGAAAGCACAACAATTCTTCCAGGGCCGCGGTTTCAAGCAGGTGTCCGTCGTCATGCTGCGCGAACTCGACGCAACTACAGCGAGTGCCGCCGTGGATGACAAGGATGGCGACCGTGGCTGACGCCCGCCGCCCCCGACAAGGCCAGGCCCGTGGCAGCCTGGAACGTAAATATTTGCGCAGCACCAGATTCATCCAAACCGACAGTTGTTAAAAGTTACACTAAAATCCAATGAGTTGTTTATGCATCCAATGAAAAAATGGCTGACGCTGGCCATCGTCTCCAGCGCCCTGTTCCTGATCGTGGTCGACATGACCGTGCTCTACACCGCCTTGCCCGCGCTGACGCGCGACTTGCAGGCCACTTCCTCGCAAAAACTGTGGATCATCAACGTCTACGCGCTGGTCGTCTCCGGTCTGTTGCCCGGCCTCGGCACCCTCGGTGACCGCTTGAGCCACAAACCCGTTTTCCTCGCCGGCCTGGCCGTGTTCGGCATCGCCTCGCTGTGCGCCGCGTTTTCGCCGGCTGCAGAATGGCTGATCTTTGCCCGCGTGCTGCTGGCCATCGGCGCCGCCCTGATGATGCCGGCCACCTTGTCCATCATCCGCCTGACCTTTACGGACAACCGCGAGCGTTCGTTCGCCATCGGCGTGTGGGCGGCGATTGCCTCCGGCGGCGCCGCGTTCGGCCCCGTGCTCGGTGGTTTCCTGTTGGAACATTACTGGTGGGGTTCCGTCTTCCTGATCAACGTGCCCATCGTGCTGCTGACCTTGGTATTGGCCACTGTCATCCTGCCGAAACGGGCCGGTAACCGCGACAAGCCATGGGACTTGAAGGGCTCGCTGCAAGTCATGATGGGTTTGCTTGGTGGCGTGTATGCGATCAAGGAGCTGGGCAAGTCGCAGCCGTCGTATGCGCTGGCCGCCTTTGCTTTCGCCGTGGGCGCCTTCTTCATGCTCAAATTCGTCCGTCGCCAGAAGCGCCAAGCCCGGCCGCTGATCGACTTCGCCCTGTTCCGCGAACTGCCGTTTTCCAGCGCCGTGGCCGCCGCCATGGTGGCGTCCGCCGCCCTGATCGGCATGGAACTGGCGCTGAGCCAGCACATGCAGTTGGTGCGTGAGCTGTCGCCGCTGGAAGCGGGTCTGCTGCTGTTGCCGCTGCCGCTGGCATCCGTGTTTGCCGGTCCGTTGACGGGTTTCATGCTGCCGCGCGCCGACAAGGCCAAGGTCTTGTGGGGTTCGCTGTTGCTGTCCGGTATAGGCATGGCATCGTATCTGGTGCTGCATGACGCCGCCGTCTCGGCGCAAGTGGCCAGCCTGGTGATCCTGGGCCTTGGCCTGGGCGCCGTCATGACGGCCGCATCGAGCGCCGTGATGCTCAACGTGGCTCCCCAGCAAGCCGGCATGGCCGCCTCGATCGAGGAGGTGTCGTACGAGCTGGGCGCCGTCATCGGCGTGACGGTGCTGGGCACCATCATGTCGGCCGTCTACAGCGCCACCCTGGTGATCCCGGAAAGCGCGGGCCTGCTGCCGAACGCCCATGACACCTTGGACGCGGCGCTGCTGGCCGCCGAGCAATTGCCGGCCGAACTGGGCTTGCAAGTGTCGGAACTGGCCCGTTCGGCCTTCGACAAGGCATTTATTGTCGTGCTGGCAACGGCTTCCGCCATCCTGATGGCGGCCGCCGCCACCATCCGCCACCTGCATCTGCGGGCACGCCGCGCGGCCTGATCGCAAGCAACTGACCGCAAAGACCGGCACCAGCCGGCCTCATTGCCCGGCGACCGTCTTCCCGCCGGGGCCGGGCAACACCTGCCGGATCGCTGCCTCGACGATGTCGGGCGTCGTCAATGCCATCTGGTGGCTGGAATCGGCCACCATCCTGACCGCCTGCGGGTACAGCGCGTTGACGCCGTCGCGGGTGGTTTTATCCATCCTGAACGCGCCAAAGTCGACGGCGATCGCCGTGCTGGAGACGGGCCGGTTTTCCAGGCGTACCACGGGCTTGTCGATGTCAGGCAGGCTCAACACCATCTTGCCCGTCGCATCGATCTGTTCGATTTCGCGCCAGACGGCGCGTGAAAAGGCCAACTGGCCCACGATGCGCGTCAGCAATGGGAAATCCTGTACCGGCGTCACCATGCGCGGATACAGCGCATCGACCAGCACCAGGGCCTTGACTTCCTCAGGGTAAGTGCGGGCAAACAGCTGCAGGTACAGGCCGCCCAGCGAATGGCCGACCAGCACATAGGGCGGATGCAAGCCCTTGAAGCGCAGCACGGCGCGCAGCTCCTCGACGATGGTGCGGCCGTCGCGCGGCGCGGCGGCCGCTTCGCTGTTGCCATAGCCGGGCCGGTGATACGCGAACACGGAGGTGTCCAATGCCAGCCGCTCGGGCACCACGCCCCATTTGTCCAGCGTTGCGCGCGAACCATTCTCGAACACCACCACGTCCCGCGAGGTGGGATGGCGCAGGATCAGCGATTCCACCAGGCGCCCGTCGACCTTGTCGATGACGGGGGCGGGCAGGGTGGCAAGGGCGGGCTGGGCGGTGGCGGCACACAGTAAACATATCGGCAATAGCTTGAACATGGGCGTCTCCGGCAATAAAAATGCCAGCATGGCCAACGGCGACGCCCGCCGCACGGGCCTTGTGACGAATCGACAGCCAGGGCGACGGAAGGCAAGCGGGCAGGACGCGCTACATGGCCCGGAACAGGTGGACGAAGGCGCGGCTCACGGGCAGCTCGCCCGCGTGGCCGCGCATGCGCACGAATAAACGGCTGGCGTCGTCGCGGCGCGTGCCGTCCAGCCAGGCCAGATTGATCAGGGTAGAGCGGTGCACTTGCCAGAACTGTTCCGGATCAAGCTGGGCGGCCAGCTCCATGATGGGCGTGCGGATCAGGAATTCGCCATCCACGCTGGCGACGACCGTGTACTTGTCGTCGGCATGGAAAAAGCGCACCTTGGCCACGTCGAGGTGGTGCGTGCGCTCGCCCCTGGACGCGAGGATGTAGCGCAGCCGGGGGCGGGCAGGTCCGGGCGCGGCCGTCAGTTGCTGCAGCGCCAGTGCCATGGCCGCACTGGCGGGCGGCAAGGGCGCCACCGACCGCAAGCGCGCCACGGTACGGGCCAGCCTTTCGGTGGTAACGGGTTTCAATACGTAATCGAGCGCCGCCTGCTCAAAGGCTTGCAGGGCAAACTCGTCGAAGGCGGTGACGAACACCACGCGGGTAGGGCCTTCGATGCCTTGCGCCACCTCAAGGCCGGACAGCCCCGGCATCTGGATATCGAGAAAGGCGATATCGGGTTCCAGCTCGGCGATGCAGGCGGCGGCCTCGACGCCATTGCGCGCCATATGAATGATCTGCAAGTCCGGCCACAGGGCCAGCAGCTGGTCGCGCAAGTAGAGCGCCAGGTGCGGTTCATCGTCCGCGATCAGGGCGCGCGTCATGCGGCCTCCACTGGTCCTGCGCTGGCGGCGCGCTGGTACGGCAGCTCCAGCACGGCTTCGGTGCCATGCTCGCGCCCGCGCAGGACCAGGCTGGCCTGCGCGCCGAACTGGGCCTGCAGGCGCGAGCGCAGATTGGCCAGCGCCATGCCGCTGCCCGGACGCGGTGGCTTGCCTGGGGCCGTCAAGCCCATGCCGTCGTCAAGCACGCGGATTTCAAGACGGCCCGCGCGCACCTCGGCATGCACGACGACGCTGCCGCCGTCCAACATGGGCGCCAGTCCGTGCACGATGGCATTTTCCACCAGCGGCTGCAGCATCAGCGTGGGCATGCTGGCCAGGCACGCTTGCGCGCTGGCGTCGATGCGGAAACGCAGGCGCTCGTCCATGCGGATCTGCAGCAGGCACAAATACTGGCTGGCCATGTCGAGTTCCGCTTCCAGCGTGCTGTCGCCCTGGCGCAGCTGCGACAGGCTGGCGCGCAGGTAGCCGGAAAACGTTTCCAGCATGCGTTTCGCGCGCGGCGGATCGTAGTCCATCAGGCTCTGGATGTTGGCCAGGGTGTTGAACAGCAGGTGCGGCTCGATCTGCCCCTGCAGCAGGCGCAGGCGCGCCTCCGTCACCTCGCTTTGCAGCTGCTGCTGGCGCAGGCGCGAGCGCCACCAGGCCCAGTTGGCGCCCATGACAAACAGGATGAAGACGGCAAACTTGGTCAGCGCGGCAGGCAGGGAGACGAACATGCCCCACAGCTTGAAACCCACCAGTATCGGGACGATGGTGAAGCCGATGCTCATGCCGAGGATGATGGCGGCCAGGGACAGCGCGCCCAGGCCCATGCCGGCGCGGATGTCGCGCACATGCGACATGCGCTCGACGAGCGGCGTCGGCAGCCAGCGCCCGGCCAGGCGCAGCACGCCGAACAGGGTATGCACGATGCACAGGCAGATGCCGATATTCGGCAGCAGCGAGGCCCACCACCAGTGCGGCCGGTCGACCCGGCCGAAGATGGCGACCACGGCCATCAGGCCCAGTGCCAGGGCGATGCCGATCAGGGAGATGAGCAGCAGGCGGGTGAGGGTGGGCACTTCGTGCCGGGGGCGCAGTTCCCATAGGGAGCGCCAGCCCTGCAGCAGGGTCGTTTGTCTGGTCATGGGCGTAGTGTAGCGGCCGCTTGTCTTGTTGACCAGAACATGGCTTGCCGTTCGTCGGCCCCATTGTCGATTCGTCGCATGCGCCCGGCCATCCGCTGGCCCGGCTGTCAATCTGTGTTCTCACCCACCGATTACCAGGAGCCACATGAAGCACAGCATTATTTCCCTTGCCTGCGCCATCTTTTGCAGCGCCCAGGCAGCCGCCGCGGCCATCCTCCCTCCCATGGCCCGCATCCCCGCCGGTGTGTTTACCATGGGCAGCACGGAGCCGCGTATCGGCGATGGCAGCCATAATCCGGCCGAGGGGCCGCCCCACGAAGTGCGCGTGGCCGCATTCCGACTGGCAAAATACGAGACGACGGTGGCGCAGTTCCGGCAATTTGTTGCCGCCACCGGCTATCGGGCGGCTGGCGAATGCTGGGATTTCGACCGCACTGACGGCATCGCGCTCAAGGAGTCGGGCTGGGACGCCCCCGCGCATGCGCCAACGGACTTCCACCCCGTCATGTGCGTGAGCTGGAACGATGCGACGGCCTATGTGCAATGGCTGGCGCGGGAAACGGGCCGCCCATTCCGCCTGCCCAGCGAGGCGGAATGGGAATACGCGGCGCGCGCCGGCACCAGCACGAAATACGCGTCCGGCGATGTTCCTGAACAATTGTGTAGCTACGCCAACATGAAAGACCAGCGTTTCAAGGCCGCGGCCTGGCGCGATCACGGCCTCGACATGCTCGTCACTGATTGCGACGATGGCGCCGAGTACACGGCTGTCGTGGGCAGCTATGCGCCCAACGGCTACGGCTTGCACGACATGATGGGCAACGTGGCGGAATGGGTGGCCGATTGCCAGCATCCCGACTACCGGGGTGCGCCCGCCGATGGATCGGCCTGGCGCAGCGGCTGCGAGGTGGAAGGCGACTATTTTATGACACGCGGCGGCAGCTATTCGTCCTCGCGCCAGGTGCTGCGCAGCGCCGCGCGCGGACATGGCGGACGCGGCAATGCCAGCAGCCTGGGCGAAGGCTTCCGCATCGCCGAAGACCTGGATAGCTGCACGGCCAGCCAGTGCGTCGATGGCGACGCCACTTTTGTCGCGGCGCTGGCAGCGGCGCGACAAGCACGAGACTGATGGCTTGCTCAGCGCAGCAACGGCCGTGGGAACTACAGCGTGCAATCCTGTGCCTGCTTGCCGGCAATAAAGCGGGTGCTGGCCTGCTCGAAACAGGCGGGCGCCGTCCACAGGATGAAATGCGGGGCATTCTGCACGGTGGCCAGGGCCACCTTGCCGGCCTTGCTTTGCGTCAAAGCCTGCACTTGCGCCTGCGCGCCAGCGTACGGCGTCTTCGGATCCAGCGTTCCCTGCAGCACCAGGGTCGGCGGCACTTTTGCCGGCAAGGCGCCGAAATAGGCGTCGCGCGGGTAGGCGGGCAAGCCGCCGCCCAGCAGGATGCGGGGCAGGGGACTGGTCAACAGCAAGTCAGCCTCGTCGCGCTCGAGGTCGGCAGCTGTCGAGCCGGGGCGCAACGAGGGCTGCAGATTGTTTTCCGAGTTGCTGATGATGCTGACCAGCGGAATCGACAGCGGCGACTGGGGATAGCTGCCCAGGCTGGCTGCCGCTTCCGTCAACGTGGCGCGCACGGCGGCCAGTTCCGTCTCGCCGCCCTGGTCCAGGTCGTGCAGCAGATACGGGATGCGGGCGCGGGCGGCCGGCACGTCGAGCATGCCGCCGAGGAAGTTTTTCAGGTTCTTGCCGGGAATCTTCGCCAGCAGGGCGGGGGCGGCCTGCGCCTTGTCCAGCACGCGGCGGTACAAGGCTTCGGCCGGCTCGCCCAATGCCGCATGGCAAGCCGCATCCGCGTCGCAACGGGCCAGCACCTGCATGCCGACCTGGTTGACCACGTGCGAACGCTGGCTCAAGTCCCAGCGCGCATCCGTTTGCGGTGGCACCAACGAATCGAAAATCACGCCCTGGACGGGCAGCGGTCCCAGCTGCAAGGTGCGCAAGACCAGCTGCGTGCCGTACGACACACTGTATACATACACGGGCGGCTGCTTGTGCTTGCTCCGTTCGCCCTCGATCAAGGCTTTCAAGTCACGCGCGGCCGTGGTGATGGAAAACTGGCCCGCGTATTCCGGCATCAAGTTGATGCCCTTGAAGCAGCTGGCCCATTCCGCGCCGGTCAGGGCGCGGCCGCCGGGACTTTGTTCGGACTCTTCCACCTTGCACAGGCGCGACGAATGGCCCGTGCCACGATGGTCGGGGATCAGGAATTCGAAACCGGGAAAGCTGCGGCGCAGGGTGGGCAGCAGGCTGTAGAACGCAGCGCCCGATTCGCCGGGGCCGCCCGCCACCAGCCACAGCGTGCCCTTGGCGGGCTTGCCGGCAGGCACATCGGCGGCAAACTTGCGCACGAAGACGTGCATGGCATCCGCGTCGCCGACGGCGCGGCCCTGGGCATCGTAGCTGCCGGGCACGTTCAAGCCCGAGCACAAGCTGCCGGACACGGCCGTATCGGAGCAGGGCGTGAAGAACATCGGTTCGGCGTGCAGGGAGGTGTCTGCCAGCAGCGTGGCCAGCAGGGTCAAACGGGGCAGCAAGGTCATCGGCTACTTTGGCGAAGGTGAAGATCAGCCGCCAAAGTAGCGTTTTTTACACCAATTGTCCAGATGGAAATATTTCTACACGGGACTATGTTTGCTTCTTATTGCGCAACAGGCGCAAGCCGTTCGCCACCACCAGCAGGCTGGCGCCCACGTCGGCGAACACGGCCATCCACAGGGTCGCCATGCCGGCCAGGGCCAGGCCGAAGAACACGGCCTTGATGCCGATGGCAAAGCTGATGTTTTGCACGAGGATGCTGCGCGTGCGCTGGCTCAGGCTGATGAATTCAGGTAACTTGCCCAGTTCATCATCCATTAGGGCCACGTCCGCCGTTTCGATGGCCGTGTCGCTGCCGGCCGCGCCCATGGCAAAGCCGATGTCGGCCTGCGCCAGGGCCGGGGCGTCGTTGACGCCGTCGCCCAGCATGGCCACCACGCCAAACTCTTGCTGCAAGGCCTTGATTTCATCGAGCTTGTTTTCCGGCAGCAATTCCGCCTTAACCAGGCTCACGCCCACCTCGGCCGCGATGCGCTGCGCCGTCAGCAGATTGTCTCCCGTCAGCATCACGGTGGTCACGCCCAGCGCATTCAGGCGGGCAATGGCGGACGCGGCCGTCGGACGCAGCACGTCGGCCACGGCGATCACGCCCAGCGCACCGGCCGGGGTGGCCAGCACCATGGCCGTGTAGGCTTGCTGTTCCAGCCGCGCCAGGATCGCTTGCAGTGCCGGCGTCAGCACGTTCAACTCCGTCATCAGGCGCGCATTGCCCAAGTAATATGTCTGGCCATCGATATTGCCTTGCACGCCGCGTCCATGCAGGGCGGCAAACTGGCTGACGGGCAAGTGGCTGCCGGCGGGCGGACCCGCCTTGACGATGGCGGCGGCCAGCGGGTGGGCCGAGTTGGCGTCCAGGCTGGCGGCCAGCAGCAGGATGGCGTCGCGGTCGCTGCCCTCCAGGGCCACCACATCCGTCACGGCCGGCTTGCCCATGGTCAAGGTGCCCGTCTTGTCGACGGCGATGGCCTTGATCCGATAACCCGTTTCCAGGAATTGTCCGCCTTTCACCAGAATGCCGCGCCGCGCGGCCGCCGTCAGGCCGCTGACCACGGTGACGGGCGTGGAAATGACGAGTGCGCACGGGCAGGCGATCACCAGCATCACCAGCGCCTTATACACCCAGGCCATGAAGGGCTGGCCCAGCAGCAAAGGCGGCAGCACGGCCACGAGGATGGCGAACACGACCACGGCAGGCGTGTAGTAGCGGGCGAACTGATCGACAAAGCGCTGCGTGGGCGCCTGCTTGCCCTGGGTTTCCTCGATCACCTTGACGATCTTGGCCAGGGTGCTGTTGCCGCTGTTGGCCGTTACGGTGACGTCGAGCAAGCCCCGTTCATTGATGGTGCCCGCATACACTACGTCGCCCACGGTCTTGTCCACCGGCATGCTTTCACCGGTGATCGGCGCCTGGTTGACGGACGACTCGCCACTGGCCACGACGCCATCGAGGGCGATGCGCTCGCCCGGTTTCACGCGCATGGTCGCGCCGATGGCCACGGTGGCGACGGATACTTGCTGCCAGGCGCCGCTGGCGTCGGCGACGGTCGCCGAGTCGGGCGCCAGCTGCATCAGGCTTTGCACGGCGTTGCGCGCGCGGTTCAGCGACAAGCCCTCGATCAGCTCGGCGATGGCGAACAGGAAGATGACCATGGCCGCTTCCGGCCACTGGCCGATGGCGATGGCGCCGAAAACCGCCAGGCTCATCAGGAAATTGATGTTCAGGGTAAAGGTTTTCAGCGCAATCCAGCCCTTCTTCAGGGTCGGCCAGCCGCCCGTGGCGATCGACAGCAAGGCCAGGGCGATGACGAGGGGCGAACTGTCTTCATGCATGGTCCACGCCAGCGCTTCGGCGCCCGCTGCGGCCAGGCCGGAAACGACCAGCAAGCCTTTTTGCATGCCGGACAGATTGCCTTCGTTCGGGTCACGCGCAACGGCAGCGTTCGCTTCCATGGGAATGGCCTGCATGCCGATGCCGTGCAGGGCCGCTTCCACCGTCGCCAGCGAGGGCAGGGTGTGGTGCACGTCGAGCACGCGGTTCATCAGGTTGAAATCGAGGCCCACCACACCCGCCATGGTGGCCAGCTTGTTACGGATCAGCCGTTCTTCCGTGGGGCAATCCATGTTGGCGATACGGTATTTGGCCGTGCTCGCGCCGGCGATGGCCGCGCTGGGCAGCGCTGGACCAGACGGGGCCGCAGGCGTGGACGAGCACGCATGCTGGCTGGAACAGCAACTGGCCGCCTTGGGTGCATGCTGATGCTCATGGTCGTGCTTGTGCTCGTGGGTATGATCGTGGCTATCGTGCGGCATCGCATTCGTCCTTCCGGTTTCGTGTATGCTTCCATTAGAAACCCTGTAGCCGCTACAGGGTCAAGCGGAATTTGCACGAAAGAATGAAAAGGGGATGCCATGCGTATCGGAGAACTGGCCAAACGGACAGATTGTGATGTGGAAACCGTGCGTTACTATGAAAAGGCGGGCTTGCTGCAGGAACCGGGGCGCAACAGCGCCGGCTACCGCGAATACCGCGAAGAACACCAGGAACGGCTGCAATTCATCCGCCATTGCCGCTCCTTGCAGATCGGCCTGACCGATATCCGCGCCTTGCTGGAATTTAAGAACAATCCGGCCGAAGGCTGCCAGAGCGTCAACGAATTGCTCGACCACCATATCCTGCGCATCGCCGAGCAGATGGCAAATTTGCAAACCCTGCAGCAGCAGCTGGTGACCTTGCGCCACCAGTGCGACCAGCCGCAGCCGTCGCAAGACTGCGCGATTCTGCAAAACCTGTCCGAGGCCGCCAGCGGCCACGACTGCGCCTGCCATACCGAACTCCCACAATCCCATTGATTCATGTTGAAACTGTTACCTGCAAGAGCTTTATTCACCTTGTCCCTGCTGTCGCCGCTGAGCCATGCGGCAGATATTCCTGCCCCCGCCGGCCACTACCTGACCCTGTACGCCGCCCCCGGCGTGCCGCAAGACGATGACCCGTATACCTGGAGCACGGTGGGCGGCAAGCAACTGACAAAGGGCGTGACCAAGGCGGACGGCCGAGCCTATCTCAAGGCAGAAGAGGGAGAAGAGACGTATGTGCTGGAAACGGTCAGCATGCGCTGGACGTTCACGGTGCCGGCTCGCTGCTGGCAAGAAGCGCCTGCCGCCTTCCAGTCATGCCTGAAACTCAAGCAAAGCGCCAGCCAATACGATATCAGACAGGATGCGGAAAAACTGGCCAGAGAGAAAGATCAACAGGCCAAGGCGGTAGCCTACGAGCTGGCGGTGCGGGCCAACGACGATGCGCTGGCCTGGCTGGGCAAATTGCCGCCGCAGTGGTCCGTGCAGGAACACGCCAGGCGCCTGCTGGCCATCGGCGACAAGATCGAGCGGCATATCGCCAGCGGCTTGCGGCAAGGCGGCCCCGATGCGCGCCAGTTTGTCTGCAAGGTGCCCACGGCCTACGGCGCGTTGCCGCAGCAGCAAGCCGTGCTGGCCTATCAGCTACAGCCGCAGCCCGTGCCGCACGCCGGTGCCGCCTGGGACCAGCTGCTTGCGGCTGCCGCGCAGGGCAACTGGATGGCGCGCCTGGAAGTGTATGAGGCGCTTGCGGAGCGCAAGGTGAGCGAACTGAGCTATGTGGAGCAGGCGCGCCTGGTGCAATTGATGGAATGGCTGCAGCAACGCGAAATCGCCGGCCTGTACAGCTTTTTCAGCGCCCGTACCCTTGGCGATGGTGCCACGCAAGACCGCGTGGCACGCCTGGCCGCCATGCAGGGCAGCGTTGCCGACCAGAGCGTCGTCGGGACGCTGCTGCAGGACGAGGACGATCCGGCACTGGCGGCGGCAGGCAAGCGGATGCTCGACTGCGCGGCAGCGGCCATGCAGTCACCGCGCTAACGGGGCAGCAGCGGCGGGCCACCGTCGCCCAGGCGGAAGGCGTCGACCACGCGCAATAAATCATGCGCCTGGTCCTGCATGCTTTGCGCGGCGGCGGCCGATTGCTCGACCAGGGCGGCATTGCGCTGGGTCAATTCGTCCATTTCCGTGATGGCATTGTTGACTTCCTCGATGCCCTTGCTCTGGCGCTGGCTGGCCGCCGTGATGTCGTTCATGATCTCCGTCACCTGCTGAACGGAGGCGACGATATCGCCCATGGTGCGCCCGGCGCTGTCGGCCAGCTCGCTGCCCGTTTCTATTCTGGCAACGGAATCCTCGATCAGCTGCTTGATTTCGCGCGCCGCCGTGGCCGAGCGCTGCGCCAGGCCCCGCACTTCCGTGGCGACGACGGCGAAGCCGCGCCCCTGTTCGCCCGCGCGCGCCGCTTCCACGGCCGCGTTCAAGGCGAGGATATTGGTCTGGAAGGCAATGCCGTCGATGACGGCGATGATATCGACGATGCGCCCGGAACTGGCTTTGATCGACCCCATCGTCTCAACCACCTGGCCCACGACGCGGCCGCCTTCCAGCGCCACGTTCGAGGTCGACAGCACCATCTGGTTGGCCTGGTGCGCATGGCTGGCGTTTTCCTTCACGGTATCGGTCAGCGCATGCATGGACGAGGCTGTTTCCTGCAAGGAATGTGCTTGCGACTCCGTACGGGCCGACAGGTCCGCATTGCCGAGGGCGATTTCGCTCGCTTCCACCGTGATGGTGGAGCCCGCCTGGCGTATCTCGCCCAATAAAGTGTTCCAGTTTTTCAAGACGGTAGCCAGCGCCCGCGACAGCTTGCCGACCTCATCGTCGCTCCGGGCGTCGATGCGCGTGGTCAGGTCGCCGGCCGCCAGGCTTTCAGCGGCGCGGCACGCCTCGTCGATGGGGCGCACGACAGAGCGCGCCACCCAGGTGGCAATCAGGGCCAGCAGGGCAAAGCCGACAGCCATGGTGCCCAGCGACAGCCAGCCGGCGCGCTGGCCCGCATTTTTTGTCTCTTGCAGCGCGTCGACCGTGCGGTGGTCGAGGTTGAGCAGCACCTGGCGCAGTTGCCCGCTCACTTGCTGGTAGTGCCCGGCGGCATTTTGCATCGCCGCCACGCCCGTATTCGGGTCCATCGAGGCCAGGTCCAGCGCCTGCGCCACGCTGGCACGGTAGCGCTCGACACCCGGCAGCGCCTGGCCCGCTTCCGTGGCGGCGCCCGAGAATTGCTTGAGTTCCTTCAAGCCTTGCGCGATGGCATTGAGCTGGCGATCCGTCTGCGCGCCGAACTGCTTGAACTGTTCGTCCGACAGGCTGGCGGCGATGGCGATCTTCGCATACACGTCGGCGTGTACCTGACCCAGGGCAATGGCTTGCTGGTTGGCAAGCCGCTCGGCCGTCAAGGTGACGTCTTTCAAGTCGCGCATGCGGCTTTCGTTTTGCTGCATGGCGAAATAGGACAAGGCCCCCATGGCCAGCAGGCAAGCCAGCGCGACCACCGGGACGATCAACATCTTCTGTGCGATTTTCACATGAGGCCCATATCGTTGAGAAATTCGTTGAGAGATCGGTGTGCCATCCCGGCGCTGGCGGCGCGGCGGCAGGCTACAGGTATATGCCGCCGCAGACGACGGTCTCGGCGAGTTTCTCGCAATACATTACCTTCGGCTCGATCTTCTTGGTTTCCGGATTCGTGAATTTGTATTCCTGCCAGAACGTGCCCTTGCTCTTGGCCAAGTCGACTCGTTCCTTCACGAAAGCCTTGCCATCGATATCCTTCAGCTCGATCAAGTTCTTGCCGACCATTTTCGGATTGGCGCCATGCGCAACCACCGTCCCGTCGAGTTTATAGACGACCAGGTACAGGTCGTGCAGGATGAATTGCGGCGACTTGGCCGTGATGTCGCCATACGCCTTGGCGTCGCCGGCGCTCTTGATGTAGGACACGCCTTTCTTGACCATGGCTTCCGCGTCGGCGCGCGTGGCGCCGCCTTCGGCAGCGCTGGCGATACAGGGCAGCATGCCGGCGGCAAGCATGACCGACAGGCAAATGGCAGGGGCGAACTTGGGCATGAGAATCTCCTTCACATTGCGGCAGGGGAAAGCCGGCGGGGAACCGGTGCGGTGAGGCGGCGCCTATCGAAGTGCCGACGTTTCATAGTAGCGCGATGCCAGCAGACATGCGCTGGTGCAACAGATTTTTTTTGAATGGGGCGTTTTTGCAACGATGCGTGCAGACGGCCGTAATCGCGTCCACAGAGGGAAAGTGAGAGCGCAGACTAGCGTATCGATAGTGTGGTGCGGGCGCCGCGTTACCAGCTGGCCGGGTCTTCCGCCGCCGCGCGCGCCAGGTCGTCGTGCCAATCTTGCTGCACCAGGCGGTAGATATCGGCAAAGAAGGCGCGCGGATCGGCCATTTCATCCCACAAGGCAGGCAGGGCATTCGTGCTTTCCGGGTCATGTTCG
The DNA here is from genome assembly GCF_001758725.1 of Janthinobacterium sp. HH106. Taxonomy (NCBI): domain Bacteria; kingdom Pseudomonadati; phylum Pseudomonadota; class Betaproteobacteria; order Burkholderiales; family Oxalobacteraceae; genus Janthinobacterium; species Janthinobacterium sp. HH106. Next base: position 515,845 of record NZ_LRIC01000002.1, read on the forward strand.
AGGATGGCCTGGAAATCATAGCCGGGGTCTTGCAGCGCCTGCGCCAGCACGGCCACCAGCGCATGGCGGTGGCGATAGCTGAGTTCCTTGTATTGCGACGTGATGTCGCGCCGTATCAGGGCCGCGCGCTGGAGCGGGTCGTTCATGTCCCAGCGGTCCAGTTCCACGCCCAAGGTTTCTTCACGATCATACACGTCGAAGGGGCCGAGAAAATGGTGGAGCGTAGGAATGTAGGGAGCATCGCTCCAGGGGCCGCGCAGCATGGGACTCTTTCGTTTGATTGCTAAATGATCACGCGCATTCGGGCAAGGTCCAGCTTTCGTCGCCCATGTCCGTAGGGTAGATGGCGCGGGTCTGGTTCTGGCCCCAGCGCGCATGGTCGAGGATGCCGTCTTCATGCATGTCCAGTATCCATTCCGTGCTTTCCAGCAAGGTGCCATCCTTGTGGTAGACGCGGAAAAAGGTGGACGTGCTCAGCGCGCGCACGATGTTCTGCGGCACGCCGTTGCCGTAGTGGGGTACATAGGTATTGATCACGCACGTGCGCTGATCGTTCCATTCCTGGGCATATACGCTGGCATTGCGCGCCGCGCTGACTTTGATGAAGAGCCAGCCTGCCAGCACGAGGATGAGCAGGAAGGCGGCGGCGATCAGGCCGGTTTTCTTGAGTAGCTGCATGAGGTCATGGCATGGCCAAAAACGAAGTTGCCGCATTGTATGTCAAGAGCAGATAAGCTTGCCGTACGGCACGTACAGCAAGCATATCCCCGCTAATTGCCGGTAACTTGGCTATTCACTTGACTATTTGCCCACCGCCGTGTGCAGGGTATTGGCCATGTCCAGATGATGTTGCAACGCTGGCAAGGTCTTCGCGGCAAAGGCCTTGATGTCGGGATCGCTCGCCTTCTGGCTGGCATCCGTAAACAGTTTCACGGCCTCCTTGTGCGCCGCCACGCCGAGGGTGGCCGCATATTCCTTGTCAAACTGCGCGCCTTCCAGGCGGCTCAGCTTGTCGATCTGCGCCTGGTGCTTCTTGCCGGGCTGGTCGCTGACCTCGATTTGCTTGCTGCTGGCCAGCTGTTTCAGCTCATCCGCCACTTTCGTGTGATCGGTGACCATGGCATCGGCGAATTTCTTCACTTCCGCATTGCTGCTCTTGCTTTGCGCCACTTTGCTGGCGGCAATTTCCGTGCTGCCAGCGTCGGCGGCCTTGCTGAGGAATTGCTTGTCGTACGCGCCCGGCGCCGCGGCGGCGATGCTGTTGATGGCGATGCCGCTCAATAAGGCAACGGCGGCGCCGATGGCCACGCTTTTGAAGGACGGGGCACGGGAGCTGGTGGTCGGGATAGGCATGGGAAATCCTTTCGAGTGTGGTTTTTTCTACAAGCTGATGACAATGTTAAGCCAGCAGCCTGCGCACACCCATAGGACAGTCGCGATCATGCCCGTAGGATTAGTCCTGTTCGTTAGCGCACAGTTCGACTTGCTTCAGGGCAAATAAGGCGGCAATACCGGCATCGCGGCGCCACGCGGGCATGCCGATATCGAGCCATTCCGCCATCGCGTCCAGGTGCGACGGTTCCGAGACGCTGTGTTCGAGTTCGTCAAGCACCGTGTCGCGGTCGATATACAGGCTATCCAGCCACGCGTCGAATGAAGGCGCCAGTTCCATCAGGCCATAGGCGCGCTTGCCCGTCCACTCCGGCAACTCCTGCACATACGCCAGCACGCGGCCGCCGCCTTCCTCCGTCAGATCCAGATAAACCATGGAATTGCCGCCATCGCGGGCGAACGGCAGGATGCGCACCGGCATGTCCGTATGCTTGCGCGCCGCGCGGATTTCGCCGACCAAGGTTTCGTCGCAGAAATCGCCTTCGTCGGCGCTGAAAAAGGTATTGAAGCCCATTTTTTCCACGCCGCCATTGCCGTCCGGCACATCGCAGGTGTAATCAAACCAGGCGCCGTTGGCCGCTTGCAAGAACGCCAGGAAGGCGGGCGGCAACGGCGCTTCCAGCAAGGCTTCGATGGCGGCGAGCTGCTGCGCCGTGGGGGCGGGCTTGGCGCCCTCGAGCGCCAGGTGGCGGTATTGCGTGTAATAAGTCATTGATTATCCTTGTAGTTTCCTGCGGCCGCCACGCCATCCTCGCAGCCCGTCTCCACCTTGGCCAGCGCATCGACGAGTCCGGCCCGCAGCACGGCCATCGAGCGGGCCTTATCATCGATCTGGGCGATTTTCGTTTCCAGCATGGCCCGCTTGGTTTGCGCATCGAGCGCATTTTCCTGCCAGACGGCAATGACCTCGGCAATTTCCTTCAAGGTAAAGCCCAGCGCCTTGGCGTGGCCGATCAGCTCGATCCGGCGCAAGGCTTGCGCCGAATATTCCTTGTAGTTATTCGTCAAACCCGGCTGTGGCGCTTCATCCAGCAGCCCCTGGCGCTCGTAAAAGCGCACCGTGTCCTTGCTGACGCCCGTCAGGCGGGTGATTTCTCCGATACGCATCGATTCCCCTTGACCGTGGACTAAAGACCGCAGTTTACAGTAGAAACACTTTCAACTACGACACTTTTGCCATGACCGCCTTCAACTACACCAACCAGACCGTGCTGATCACGGGCGCCTCGTCCGGCATCGGCCGCGTCTTTGCGGAAACCCTGGCTGCGCGCGGCGCCCATTTGCTGCTGCTGGCCCGTTCCGGCGCCGTGCTCGACAGCCTGGCCAAGGAACTTTCCCAGCGTCACGGCATCCGCGCGCACGCGCTGGTGGCCGACTTGGGCTTGCCTGGCGCCGCCAGGGAAGCTTATGCACGGGCTTGCGCGCTGGGCATGCCGCCCGACGTGCTGATCAATAATGCGGGTTTCGCCACGCACGGCCGCTTCGAAAGCATCGACTTGGCGCGCCAGGCGGCTGAAATCACCGTCAATTGCACGGCCCTGATGGAACTGACGCACTGCGCCTTGCCGCACATGCTGGCACAGGGGCGGGGCGCCATCATCAACGTGGCATCCACGGCGGCCCTGCAGCCCGATCCCTACATGGCGGTCTACGGCGCCAGCAAGGCTTTCGTGCTGTCGTTCTCGGAAGCGCTGTGGGCGGAAAACAGCAACCGCGGCGTGCGCGTGCTGGGCTTGTGCCCGGGCGCCACGGACACGGCTTTCTTCGACGTCGTGGCCGCGCCCGAGGCGGCCGTGGGCGAGCGCATGGCGCCGCAAGCGGTGGTCGATGAAGCGCTGCGCGCGCTGGACCGTGGCCGCAGCAGCCACGTGGCGGGCCGGCCGAACCGGCTGCTGGCCTGGTTGCCGCGCCTGCTGCCGCGCCAGACCGTGCTGGGCATCGTGGAAGGCATGCTCAAGCCGAAGGCGGCCTAGGCATCAAAAGATCATGGTGGCGAACATGGCCAGCACGGCCGTCGCCATGACGATGGTCGACAGCCAGCCCAGCGCCCGCAGGCGGCGCGAAATGGTGAGCGTGCCCATGATGGCGGGGCGCGAGGCCATCACCATCATCAGGGCCATGATCGGCACGGAAATGACGCCGTTGATGACGGCGCTCCAGTACAGCGCCTTGATGGGGTCGAGCGGCGAAAAGCACAGGACCGCGCCGATCACGGTGGCCGTGACGATGATGCCGTAGAACTTCTTGGCCGCCTTGGGCGCCAGTTCCAGGCTGTTTTTCCAGTGAAAGGCGCCGGCCATGGCGTAGGCGGCCGAGCCGGCCAGCACGGGAATGGCCAGCAAGCCCGTGCCGATGATGCCCAGGCTGAACAGCGCGAAGGCGAACTCGCCCGCGATGGGGCGCAGGGCGGAAGCGGCCTGGGCGGAAGTGTCGATGTGCGTGATGCCTTGCGCGCCCAGGGTCACGGCCGTCGTCAGCATGATGAAGAAGGCCACCAAGTTGGAAAAGCCCATGCCGATAGCCGTGTCCATCTTGATGCGCTGGAATTGTCGTGGCGCCTGTTCCGGCGCACGGCGCAACGCTTGCGCGCTGGCATCGGCCTGCAAGTCCTCCACTTCCTGCGAGGCTTGCCAAAAGAATAAATAGGGGCTGATCGTGGTGCCGAACACGGCCACAATCATGGTCACCGAGGCGGCCGACCAGGCGAACCGGGGCCAGACGGTGCGCAGCGCCACTTCACTCCAGGGAATATGCACGGTCAGCACGGTGGCCACATAGGCCAGCAAGCCCAGGGTCAGCCATTTCAGGATGCGCACGTACTGTTGATACGGAATGAAGACTTGCAGCAGCAGGGACAACAGCCCGAAGCCCACGGCGTACAAATGCGTGGGGCCGCCGATGATCAGGGTCAGGGCATCGCCCATGGCGGCCACGTCGGCGGCGATATTGATGACATTGGCCAGCAGCAGCAAGCTGACGATGGCGTACAGCAAGGATTTCGGATAGTGGCGGCGGATATTCGTCGCCAGCCCATGACCGCTGACCCGGCCGATCTTGGCGCTGATGACCTGGATACCCAGCATCAGGGGAAACGTCAGGCACACGGTCCACAGCATGCCGAAACCGAACTGGGCGCCCGCCTGCGAATACGTGGCGATGCCGCTGGGATCGTCATCGGCCGCGCCCGTGATCAGGCCGGGGCCCAGCTTGCCCAGCCAGGTGTCGGATGGGTCGGCCCGGCCGCTATCGGTCTGCATGCGTCGCTCCTGCGTGATGGAGCAAGCAGCGTATCACAGGCGGGCAGCGTCGGACAGGGCGCAGCCCGGGAAACACGCGTCTCAGTAGCGCGCATCCTTGGGCTTGCCGCCCTTCGGCCAATCCTTGACCTTGTCGGGGAAGTCCGGACGGGGCATGTGCGTAAAATATTCCGCCACGTCGACGGCATCCTGGTCGGACAGGTTGCCTTGTCCCAGCGGGAATTTCTGGCCGTGGCCCATCACCATATTCGCCTTGACGAAGCCGGCCGCCGTGTAGGTGCGGGCCATGCCGGCGCCGATGTTGAACGAGCGCTCGCCCCACAGCGGCGGGAAGGCGACGATGCCATTGGCGCCCTTGATGCCTTCGCCATTCGCGCCGTGGCAGACGGCACATTGCTCGGCATACACTTTTTTGCCATGCACGGGATCGGGCAGCAGGGCACGGTCAATCTTCGCCACACCGCGTCCCGCCACCTTGTCGCCCGCTTGCGTAGCGCCCTTCATCCAGTCGATGTAGGCGACCATCGCCTGCAGGTCGGTGCCGTCCACGGGCAGCGGCTTGCCGTGCATGGAGCGGCGGAAGCAGCCATTGATGCGCTCTCCCAGGCTGATGACCTTGCCGGCGCGCGGCGCTTCCGACGGGAAGAAGGCGGAAATGCCGAGGAAGGGCGAACCGCCGGCCACCGTGCCGCCATTCAGGTGGCAGCTGCTGCAATTGAGGTCGTTGCCCACATTTTGCGGCAGGCGGGCCCGCGTTTCCGTCATCAGCTGCATGCCGTGGATCAATTGATTGGCATTCGGATCGGCCGTCAGGGCGGCGAAGCGGGGCGTGACGAAGCCGCCCGCGTCCGGCGCCTTGAGTTTGAGCTCCTTGCGTACCCTGGCGATCTGCGCGGGCGTGACGGGCGCGCCTTGATTACCCCACTTGCCGCGCACAAAGGTGAGGATTTCCGCCAGTTCCGTGTCCGACAGGCGGTCATACGCGGGCATGCCGAAGGAGCGCGGCGAGTGCTGCGTGACGGCCGACTGCCAGCCCGTCAGCGCGATATGGATGACGGTGGTGGCGTCCTTCGACTGCACCGAGTCGTTCTGCGCCAGCGGCGGGAAGATGTTGTCCACGCCACGGCCGTCGCGGCGGTGGCAGGTGGCGCAAAACTGCAGGTAGCCCAGGCCGCCCCGCGTGTTGTACAGCGCATCGTTGCTGGCCGCCACGACGGGCGCCGTTTTCTTCGGCGGCGCGGCCGCCCCGTCCTTGGCCGGCAAGCCGTGCAGGTAGTGCGCCAGCGCGTCGAGGTCGGCATCCGTGAAGTATTGCGTGCTGTGCGTGATGACTTCCGTCATGCTGCCGGCCGCCGTGCCGAAACTGTTGCGGCCCGTTTTCAGCAATTGCACGATGTCGCCCGGCGTCCACAGATTGCGCAGGTTCACCGCATGCCAGCCGTCGAAGGTAAAACCGGACAGGTAATGCTTGCCGCTGCCGCCATCCTGGCCCATGGTTTTTTCCTGGAAAGCCACGCCGCGCGGCGTGTGGCAGGAGCCGCAATGGCCCAACCCTTGGGCCAGGTAGCTGCCCCGGTTCCACTGGGCTGACTTGGCGCTGTCGGGCTTGAATGGCGCGTCGTCGAGGAAGACGGCGTTCCACAGCGACAAGCCCCAGCGCATGCTGAACGGCCATTTCATGTCCGTTTCGCGGTTTTGCTGCGCCACGGGCGCCACGCCCCGCTGCAGATAGGCGTACAGGGCCTGCATGTCGTCGGGCGTGATCTTCGCGTAGGAAGGGTAGGGCATGGCCGGGTACAGATTGTGGCCGTCCGCCGCCACGCCCTTGCGCATGGCGCGGTCGAACTGGGCAAACGTGTACGTGCCCAGGCCCGTCTTCGCGTCGGGCGTGATATTCGTGCTGTAGATGGTGCCGAACGGCGTTTTCAGTTCCAGGCCGCCGGCCATGGCGGCGCCGTTCGGGCTCGTGTGGCAGGCCACGCAGTCGCCAAGGCGGGCGACGTATTCGCCGCGCTTGATCAGCTCGGCCGAGGCTGCGGGCATCCTGGCGGGCGCGGCGGCGGGTGCCGCCCTGGCGTTGGCGCAGAAGCCCAGCATGCCCAGAAGCATTGCCGCCAGCCAGGCAGTGATCGAAAAGGAAAAAGCGGGAGGGCGGCGCGAACCGCGGTGCAGGATGGAAATGGCGTTCATGGTGACCCTTTATTATTACGCGCAAGCTTACGCAGTCGTCACCACGGCGAACATTGGGAATTTCTTTCGAGCAACTAGGTAATCTTCCCTAGTGTTTTATAGCGGGAAATCGTGTAGGGGCGCCTGCAAGCTGGCCAGGATGCGTTCGCGCAGCCAGCGGTGCGCCGGGTCCAGGTGCATGCGTTCGTGCCAGACCATGGCCATCTCATAATCGGGCAGGGGCACGGGCGGTTCCCATGTGCGCAGCGCGCCCAGCGCATTCTTCAGCAGGCGCGACGGCAGCAGGGCCACCATGTCGGACGCTGTCAACAAGGGCGGCACGATTAGGAAATGCGGCACGGACAGCACCACCTTGCGCGTGCGCCCCAGCTTTTCCAGGGCCGTATCGACGTTGCTGCGGAAACCGCCGCCGTTGGGTGAGACGACGATGAATTCCAGCGCGCAGAACTGGTCGAGCTTGGGCGGCGATTGCAGCAGCGGGTGGCCGTGGCGGCCCGCCAGCACGTAGTGCTCGGTGAACAAGGTGCGGTGGCGCAAGCCGGGCGGCGCTTCTTCCTGCGCCAGGAAACCCAGGTCGACCTGGCCCGTCTCCAGGTCGTGCGCCATGCGCGCCGGCACGGCTTCGAACACGGCCATGCGCGACAACGGCGCCTGCGCGCGCAGCGCGGGCAGCATGGGCAGCAGGATCGCATATTCGGCGGCGTCGGCCGCCGCCAGGTTCCAGCGCACCTGGGCGGTGGCCGGATCGAAGGCCGCTTCGGGCTGCAAGACCTGTTCCAGCTGGGCCAGCACGGCTTGCAAGGGCGCCAGCAGGGCCAGCGCCCGCGCCGTGGGCAGCATGCCGCGCGGACCGGGCAAGAGCAGCGGATCGTCAAAGGCCGCGCGCAGCTTGCCCAGTTGCACGCTGACGGAGGGCTGGCTCAGGTGCAGCCGCGCGGCCGCCCGCGTCACGTTGCGCTCGATCAACAGGGCGTTGAGGGTCAGCAGCAGGTTCAGGTCTAGCTTGCGCAAATTGTCCATGACTATACCTTGTATACCAACTATTCATTTCCGCTATGATAGCGCAAGCCCTACAGTGGTTCCTGTGACTTTTACTCTTCACCTTTTACAGGAACTAACTGATGCAACTCCATGAATATACAAGCTTTGATGGTCTGGGGCTGGCCCAGCTGCTGCGCAAGGGCGCCGTTTCCGCCGCCGAATTGCACGACGCCGCCCAGCACGCCTGCGCCGCCGTCAATCCGCAGATCAATGCCGTGGTCGAGCTGTGGCCGGCCGATTTGACCGCCATCGACCACGCGGCACCGTTCGCCGGTGTGCCATTCCTGATCAAGGACGTGGCCGTCACCATGGCGGGCCAGCGCAGCGAAGCGGGCAGCCGTCTGGGCGCCGGCCATGTCGCGTCCGCCGATTCCCATCTGATGACGCAGTTCCGCGCCGCCGGCCTGGCGACGTTCGGCCGCACGAGCACGCCGGAAATGGCGTTTGCCACCACCACGGAACCCGTTTTATATGGCGCCACGCGCAACCCGTGGAACGTCAGCCTGAGCGCGGGCGGCTCCAGCGGCGGCGCGGCGGCGGCCGTGGCGGCCGGCATCGTGCCGCTGGCCCACGCGACGGACGCGGCCGGCTCCATCCGCGTGCCCGCCGCCTCGACGGGCCTGTTCGGCTTCAAGCCCAGCCGGGGACGGGTGTCGAACGGCCCCGCCATGGACGAAATCTTCAGCGGCCTGGGCGTGCAGCTGGGCGTGAGCCGCAGCGTGCGCGACAGCGCCGCCTTGCTCGACTGCGTGCAGGCAATCATGCCGGGCGAGCCGTATGTGACGAGCGCGCCCAATTTCACCTGGCTGTCGCAGGTGGACGTGGCGCCGGGCAAGCTGCGCATCGCCGTGCAGCGGACCGCCAGCAATGGCGCCCGGCCCGTGCCTGCCGTCGATGCCGCGCTGCAAGACACCGTGCGCCTGCTGGCAAGCCTGGGTCACCATGTGGAAGAAGTGCAACCAGCGCTGGGCGTGTCGTGGCAAGCCTTCGTACACGCCAATGCCGGCATCTGGTGCGCCAACCTGGTGCCGTGGATAGGCGGCCTGGCGCACGAGAGCGGGCGGACCGTGTCGCTCGATACGCTGGAACCGGCCACGTTGGCCTGCTACCGGTACGGGCAGACGGTGTCGGCCGTCGATTTCGTGGCCGCGCTCGACATGCGCAACACCGTCACGCGTCAGACCGGCACCCTGTTCGGCCAGTATGACGTGCTGCTGACGCCCACCATGCCGGATGTGCCGTGGCCGCTGGGGCGCTATGGAGAAAACGAGGAACAGCTCGATGGGCTGGGCTGGACGGCGCGTCTGTTCGAGCATTCGCCGTACACGCCGCTGGCCAACGTGGCGGGCTTGCCGGCCATGTCCGTGCCGCTGGGCATGTCCAATGATGGCTTGCCGATCGGCATGCAGTTCATGGCCGGGTATGGTCAGGATGGAACCTTGCTGCGCCTGGCGGGCCAGCTGGAGCGGGCGGCGCCATGGCTTCCAAGGCGGCCGCCTGTGTGGGCGGGCAAGGTGCAAGCACGCCTTGCGGACGGCTGAAACCGGCCACCATAGCGGCTTTGGCCAGCGACAAGAAGCCGGGGTCGGACCCGCCGGGTCCGACCCCAGTCCTTGTTCTTGGGTGAAAAGTATCAGGTGGGCATCGTAGTCAGCTGCGCCGCGCCCCGGTTTTCCATGCGGAAACGAAATCGTTCCCACAGCCGGTCGTGGAAGGGCAGCACGATCACGTTGCAGATCGGCTCGACCACGGCCAGCAAGCCGCCGAAGGCCATGGAACCCGTGGCCAAGTACATGACGCTGAAAGCGACGCCCATGTGCATGGCCGTCTGGCTCAGCTTTTCACCGGCCAGGGCGGCAAAGCCCAGGCAGGTGGTAGTCAACTGGTTTTATTGTTTGTGCAAGATCACAATACCAGTTGCGGACTTTCCCCTTCGGATGGGCGATGCGGGCCATACCAGTGCCTGTTTTCCGGTGCGCTGGTATGGTGCCAGGAATGGTGCCGGGAGCAGGGCGGGGAAGGGAGGATGACTCTCTCAGCGGCTGCGGTATTGTTTCCTGGCGCAAATCGGCATGCGGCACGCGACACGTCCAGCAGCGACAGAAAACGGCGGCAATGCACTAAAAGAAGCGCCGGGCGTAGATGCGAGCGGCCCATGCGGGTCTCCTGATTGCTTATCCAATGTTGAGACTTCTTATTCAACATAGTCGGCAAGCACCTGATTTCATTGAAATTACAAGGCCAGCAATCTACCGCTGGACAAGGCGATGGGCTGGCGCTCATGGCGCGTTTTTGTCTTTTTTTCAAGCGCGCCGTGCTCCTTTCGTTAAAGAAAGCCTGTAACTTCTTGCATGTCAGCGTGCCATGACGAAAGCGATAACGATGAAAAAGATATTGATACTGGGTGCAGGCGGACAGGTGGCGCAGTGGGTCATCCGCGCCTTCGCGGGCCGTAAAGACTTCGCCTTGACACTGTTGCTACGCAATCCCGGCAAGCTGCCAACGCCAGTCCCGGCCAACAGCAGCGTGCTGGCCGGTGACGTGCTGGACCAGGCTTTGCTGCGGCAAACGATGCCCGGTCACGACGTGGTCTACGCCAATCTGGTGGGCGACGACATGGAACACCAGGCCAACAGCATCATTGCCGCCATGCGGGCCTCGGGCGTCGAACGCCTGATTTTCGTCCTGTCGATGGGCATCTACGATGAAGTTCCCGGCAAATTCGGCGAGTGGAACAACGCCATGCTGGCCGAAGACCTGAAACCATTCCGCCGCGCCGCCGACGCCATCGAAGCATCGGGCCTGGTATACACCATCGTGCGCCCAGCCTGGATGACGAACGAAGACGAAGTCGACTACGAACTGACGACACGCCACGCGCCATTCAAAGGCACCGTGGTCTCGCGCCGGAGCGTGGCAGACCTGATCGCCAGCATCATCGAAACGCCAGACCTGCACCGGCACGCCAACCTCGGCGTGAACAAACCGAACACGGACGGGGATAAGCCGTATTTCATGTAGCTTGTGAGCCACCAGCGACAGCGGCGCGCAAAGGGCCAAAATCGCATTTGCGATTGTATAAGTTGCAAAACGGGGGATTTGACAAATCCGTCCATAACTTCGCATAATTTATATTATGTCAAATCACTAAAGCAGTGCAGAATCAAAGCGTTACATGCAGTTCCTCGAAAAAGTCTAGCTTTTTGCGAAATTATGTAAAACGCTAAACACCCCTCTATTCCCCGCATTGCCGCCTCAGTTCGCCGGGCATTATATCCGAATGAAAAAGACAACAACCCGCCGCAAGCCGAAGCCGCCAGCAGCCTATTTTTCCTACCAGCTACGCCAGCCAGCAATCGACCTATTCGGAGAGATTGCCGTCATTGAGGACGATTTGTACGATTGGGTCGCCGCTGTCGCGCCGCTGCACCTCAGCCCTCGATCCTTCGCCAACTACGTGCGCGGCTACGACGTCGCCGCCAAGGTGCGCCATGCGAAGCTGCACGACCTGTTCGACGCCATCAAGGATCGCCCGTCCCGCCCATGGCATGCGCGCCTTGCCATGCACGCCATCATGTAAAAAGGCCCGCGATTTGCGGGCCTCTGCTATTTCTTCTTGCGCTTGCGGAATTGTCCGTTTGCCTTGCGCGGCGGCGTCCGTTTGCTCATGGTGTAGCCCTCGTCAGTTCAAGTTTCATCACGCGCCGTTCCATCGACAGCGCCCATTTCAGCACGCCGAGGCCACCGGCCAGCACCCCGGTGCTGGTGACTATCTGGATAGCCTCGATCACGCTCATTTCGCCACCGGGCCTTTTTCAGTGATCAGCGCCGCCAGGCCACCCGCAAAAATGGAGGCGCCATCGATCACGAAATGGTATTGCGGCGGTACAAACAGTTTGGCGCCCTGCACCAGTCCAGCCAGGCCCGCCCAGGTGGACGGCTCTTTCAGTCGATTCATGAATTCCCCTTTTTTAGTAAAGTTGGCGGCCGCTCGTGTCTTTCACCGTTATCGACTGTGCGGCCACCCAATCGCGGATTTTCGGGAAACGGCTCAGCACATACGCCGCGATCAGGATGCCGCCCAAGACAATGATGGCCTCGCGGGCGACTTCCGGCCCCGTAGGGATAACTTTTGACAGGTTCATCACAGTTGCCGATCAAACATTGGTGTGGAACGACGCGGCTCCGTGTCGGCTGGCATCCACGACACCGCTGGCCAGAAGTTGGCCGCACGCATGAACGCTGGCAGGCCGCATTTGCCCATGGACGACCAGACGCCGTTTGCATCCATGTACGACCGGCACTCGCCCGTGTCCGTCAGCGTCTCGCTCGTCGTGGGGATGCCGATTGCCGTGCTCACGCCGTCAAGAATGCCCGTCGCCACGCCGCCAGCCGCATCAACGATTGCGCCCCCCACAGCCGCACCCACATCCGCCGCCGCCCCCTTTTTTTTTACAACGTAAATCACGGCGGCCACCGCCGCAATGATCGCTACCAGCTTCACCGCTTCCATGTTGCCCATTATTGCCACCACTCGCCTGAGAGGGTCGGGAACAGACCGTTAATCAGGTCTGGCGTGTCGCCGTAGCTGACGCTATCCGTCATGCCGTCGCCGTAGGCATACGGGAACAGGTCGCCAAGCTGTTCGCCGACGGGCTTGCCGTCGCTCGTCACCGTCTGGCCCATCCAGTTTTTCATGAGGAAAGCCGGGCTACCGTCTTTGTTCTGTGCGTCTTTCAGGAACTTCCACGCGCCACCGATCACCGCATTCCAGCGCTGATCCTGCACGTTATTGGTTTGCACCTGGCCACCCTTCGGGACCGTCGTCGTCGGCGACGCCTTTGCGCGCTTCATGTACAGGACGGCGCCCACGACCAGCGCGGCCACCAGTACGATATCTCGATTGCTCATGCGACCGTGCCCCCTGCATTTGCGTAATTGTTGACGAAAGCGGCCATTTTTACCTCGCCCTGGCCGTAGCCAGCACCTGGCAGCGATGCCCACACCTTGCGCACCTTGTCGGCGGCAATTTCCACCCGGCCCGCGCGCACGTCCGCCAGCGCGCCTTTTTCGCTGATCAGTTCCAGCGCCACGGCATCCTGGCTGGCCGGTGAAAAGTCGGTCAGGCCCAGCTTGCGGCTCACGCGCAGCCACGTCGGCTTGTTGATCTGGAAGGCGCCCGCCGCTGTCGATACGCAGCCTGGGCCGAAACCCGCCGCCGCGCACATGGCATTGCTCAAGCCGACTCCGCGCCAGCCCAGCAAGGCCGGATGATCGGCAAAGCTGCCGAACGTGGTCCCGCCGAAGAGGATCGAGTAGCCATTACTGGCGCTCGTTCCCTCCCCTACCCTGATGGCGGCCAAGAATGCCCGCTCGTTCGCTTGTGCTGTCATGTCGTCTATCTCGCTAAAATATTCACTGCCGGCGTCAAGCGCCTGATTCCCAAGGTCTTCCAGATCGGCGCCGTTCGCGCTTTCCCCGCCCTCGCCATCGTCCAGCAGGTACAGCAGCAGCAATGCCGCGCCGCCCGCAATGGCGATTGCCCGCATATCCATTTACAGCGGCTCTTCAAAGAATTCGAACATGCAGCGCAGAATTGTCGTGATCGTGCCCGACTGCACCACAAAGCCGCGCCCTGGCGGAATAACAATCGGCTCCCGCATGGGGAACACAAATGTTCCGTTTGCCTGGCAGTTGACCGAACCATTGCGCACGCCGGAATAGGCCACGCCCGGATTGTCCATAAATGTGCGCGCCACGCCCGCCGCCCCGCCGAGCAATTTTGGCGACGGGTTTTGGCCCGGCGTCAGTTTCGGCGCCGTCGAATCCCACATGGAAATTGCCGTTCCCGCATCCACCGATATCGTCATCTGTTCCAGCATTACATTTTTGCCAGAACCCACAGGGTTCCAGAGCTGCAACGTGGCGTAGGATGCGCCCGGGCTGATGGCCGTATCCGCCAGAAATGCTGTGTTGGCCAGGGTGCGCGTGCGCCCGCCGTCCACCATATCGACCGTTCCGGTGATACGGTCGTCATGAAAATCAAAGTCGCCTGCGATCAGCACGCCCGCATTGTTTGCGCCGCTCCGGTCCTGCACCGTCAAGCTGTCGTAATCAAGGCTCCACACGCCTTGTCCTGGCAGCAGATCGACGTAGCCGCCCTTCGAGGCGCGTACGCGGATAGGGCCAGCACCACTGCGATACTTGAAGAATTTGCCCTTGACGTCCAGATTCAGGGCGCCGCCTGGAAGTAAATTGAAGTCGTATTGCATGCTATGCCTTCGCCAGAACGGGAGCCAGAACCAGCAGGCCAGCAACGACCAGCACGCCGATGATGACTTGCTTTTGTGAGTCGGAAGTACCCTTTGCATCGGCGTACGCGCCCTGCAACTGGCCCATGGCCGCCGACTGCGCCGATTGCGCCTTGTCGTACGCCGTGGTCAGGTTTTTTTGCGAGTTTTCCACGAAGCCCAGCGATTTATCGAACAGGTCGGCATACGTTTTCTGCGATTCCTTCGCGCCGCTGGTTACCGCGCTCAGCGACTGATCGAACATATCGCCGTATGCAGTGCGCGACTTGTCCGCCTGGCTTGCAAGCGTGCTTGCTGCTGTGTCGAACAGGTCGGCATACCGCGTTATTGCGCTGTCCGCCGTCTTCGCCACGGCCCCGGATGCGGTCTCGAACAGGCTTTCGCCGTAGTCCAGCGCCTTCCCGGTGTTGGCCGTGCTGCCCGTGATGGCGGCCTTGCCCATATCGAACGCCCCGGCGATGGCGCCGCCGTCCAGCGTGTTTGTCACGATGGAACGGCTATCCGTTACCGCCGACGATGTTTCAGTCTTCTGGCTCTTACTGCCGCCGAAATACAGGGGCAAAATGGCAAAGCAGAACAGCGCCTTCCAGAATTGAATAATGCTCATTTTTTGATTGCCTTCCGCATGATTTTTGCCGCCTCGCCATATCCGGCGCCTTGCAGCTTGCGCACGAGCCCTGCGCGCTTCGTGTAGATCGTCACCGCATCGCAGCCCACGCCGAACACGCGCTCAATTTCTGGCAGCACCTCACCGACCAGATCGCGCCCGCGCACCAGCTGATGCGCCACGCGCACGACCAGTTCACGGCCATGCTCGTACTGCACCTGCTCCACGACGAAGGCCACCGTGGGCTTGCCGTCCGCATCGAGCGCGGCATAGGCATCACCGCCGCCGATCACATCGTCCACGCCGCACAGGCCCGACCAGTCCCACTTTTCCACCTTGACCATGCGCGCCACGAACTGGCGCGCATGGTCTTCGGGGATGGCCGTGAATTTCATCGCTTCGACCACAGGTAAATGCCGACGCAGATCGCGCCCAGCACGAGGGGGTTGCTCAGCATGCCCAGCAAATTCCCGATTTCCGAGCGCGACTGCGCATTGCTGGCCGATCCGCTGCCGACGTTGACCACCCAGCCCGACGAGTCATAGCCGAAGCTGGAATTTGTCGAGCTGGTCTGTGGCGTATTGTCGGCCAGCGCCTTGGTGGCCACGCCCGCCGCCGTGCCGAAAAGCTGGGCGAACGGGTCAACCTGCATTGGCGCCGCCGCCATTATTTCGACGCCACGAAGATGACCGCGCCGACCAGCAACAGCAGGAACAGCGGGTTCATTTGCGGCGTGCTGGTGACGCGGGTAGGAGTGTTCGGCTGGCCCAGCACGTAGACGTTGCCGAATTCATCCTGCCCGTAGGTCTGGCCGCTGTTGTACAGGGTTTGACCGCCGCCAAGCTGGCGATCTACCCATGTGTCAAGAGCGAAGCCAGCGCGCGCGGCAAGCCATGCGCTTGTGCTTTCATCCATGACGGCTCCTTAGAAAACGCCCAGCGGTTCCAGAACTTCGACTTCGATCACGATGGTTTCGCCGGCCGAGAACGTGCCGAGGATTTCCATGGTCTGCGCGTCGCGCGTGTTCAGCGCCTGGCTTTGGTTGTCATCTACGATGAAATCCATCATGTACAGGCCAGCTTGCGGCACCTTGCGGTATTCCTGCTGCTGGTAGTCGTTCAGGGTCTTGATGTTTTCTTCGACCACGACACCATTTTTCTTGATCAGCAGGCCGGTCATGTTGGCCGAGAAGATCGCGATGCGCTTGTAAATGGAGCCGCCTTCCGACACCGCAAAGTGTGGCACGGACAGCGAGAACTGGCCCGATCCGCCAATGGTCTGGTTCGAACTGTGCACGCGGGCCATCAGGCCACGCGTGGACGTTTGCGCCGCATCGACCTGGGGGCGGTCTACTTCCGCCCAGGCTTGCAGCGTCGGCGCCGTGGCGCCCGCAATGGTCACTTCCAGCTTCAAACTGGTAATGCCCATGGTCGTATCGATCGAACCCAGCGACTGGCCCAATTCGGTCTTGCTGCGGATTTCGCTGAAATCGAGCACCAGAAAACCGGCATTGGCGGTGATGCTGCGATACTGCATGCAGGTATCGCGGCGGGCGCCGGATGTGTCGTAAATGATTTTGCCGTTCGCCTTGATCTGGATGCTGGTCAGCATGGCCTTCGTCAGCGCCGTGCCGCCCAATTGCAGGGCGATGCGCTCGATAGTCGTACCCAGCAGGGACGACAGGTCGAGCGTGGCGACGCCATTGGCGACGACGTTATTGAAGGGGAGGCATTTCAAGCGTAAGCCCATGGCGCGCCCCTTACAGTACGTCTTTGAGGATAGGCACGCGCTTACCGATGATGACACCGGCAACGCCCAGGGCAGCGGCTTTAGCCAGCTGGTTCGGCACGAATTTATACACGCCAAACAGGATGCCGATTGCCATCGCCAGTTTGGTCATTTCGGATTGAGTCATGATTTCCTCAGAAAATTGGTAAAAAAAATGAGAACTGTTGTTCGCAGTCCTCATAGTGTTTTTTTCCAATTTCAAAGGCAAAAATCCGGCCTTAGGCGGTCGCCTTAGGCGGGCGGAAATTCCCGCCCTGCCGCTCAACTTTATTTTCGCTCTGTAGCATAAATACTACTAAAAACGCAGTTTTGTACGCGCCTTTTCCTTCGTCACAGGGTCATAACGGATAAATTCAAACGGCTTCAGCGACTCAATCTCGTCAATCGGAACCCGCGTCTTCCTGGCGATATAGTCAACGTCCTCACCACGTGACGTAAACAGCAGGTACTCAGACGCATTGCCTATAGCGGTCTTGTCAGCTTCCGCCCAGCGCTGGGATATGGCATAGATCGTAATGCCCCGCTTAAGGCCGCGCCTTATCAGGATGCCCCAGTTCCCCGGCGCCTTGGAGGACGTTGTCACGTCCGCCAGCTCTTCAGCAATCGCCACCAGTGGCGCGATGTAGCGCCCCGCGTACATGACCACACCACACCAGAAGTCGAATTCTGCCTTGATGTCGCCGCCCGCCACATACGCCACGCGCACGCGCCCTGGCGTGCCCATGGCCGCCAAAAGCTCCTTCCTCGTCGTCACCTTGCGATAACCCGGCAACTGCGCCCACTGGTCTTCCGGGTCCCAAGCGCAGATTCGTTTCTCGCTGGCGGTTTCCTTCGCCACCTGGGTGGTTTTCCCGCAACGCGACGCGCCCGACACCACCCTCAGGCGCCCATCTTCCGTTTTTAGCGTCATGGCAGGGCCGCCGCTACTTCCTGCGGCACATCCCCCACCTGTTCCGCCTTAGGCGCCTGCTGGCCCTGTTCCGGCTGCTCAGCGGCGCGTTTTACTCTTACGTCATGCATCACCGCGTCTCGCAATGCCTTGGCAATCGGCAGCGACACAAACACGGCCGTTATCTCCGCCTTGTATTTGCCGCCCAGTTCCGACATGTCTACGCCATATTTCGTCAACACCGGCGCCCACACCAACGCCAGCGCCTGGCCCCGCGTCACACCGGAGGCATCCTTGTAACCGAGTACCACGCCCACGCTGGGGAAACCGAACTGTGCCAGCGTCGGGCCTGCCAAGTCGATCAGCATGCTCAGCCCCTGCGCGTTTCTATCCTCAAGCTCGCCGACGACCCGATCTTCTTCGACCTGCTGCACCTTGCTTGCGTCGTTTTCCTGCACCGCCGCCGCCGACACGAGCCGCTGAAGGTCGGCCGCCTGTTCGCCTGACATTTCCGACTGCTGTTCCTGTTGTTCCATGCTGCCCTCCCCTATGCGTTGAGGAAGCTGAAACCGCCCTTAGGCTGCTGTTTCTCAGCCTCCTTTACGGGCGGTTTGACTTCGGCCTTAGGCGGTTCGCCTAAGGCCGGTTTCGGCAACTTCGCCAGCCATCGCCGTGCGGCGCCGGTATGCGCCTGGGCGAAGCCAGACGATTCACAGTCGGCATGCTGGCATTTGTAGCTGAGCGTACCCGGTTCGGACTGCATCACCGCTACCGGGTCGCCACAGTCGGGGCAAGGCATCTTGCCGAGATTTTTTTTAGCGGTGGCCATGGTTAGAAAAGTCCCTTGATCGAGGTAATTTCGAAGGACTCGATAACGCCGTCATCGAATTTCAGGTTGTAATCCGTGCCATCCATGCCGACATAGCTGCCGACCTGGCCGAAACGCTCCAGTGTTTCATCGATCACCTGCACCGATTGATATTGCGTAAATTGCATCTTATTTCCCCTTCAGTTGATTGACTTCCACCCGCAGGCGGTCGATTTCCATTGCCATTTCCAGCAATGTCTCTTTGTAGCCGGACGGCAGGTACGCCGCCGCCAGCGCGCTCAGCCGCGAAAACGCAGCCTTCAATTTTTCATGCATGACTCCCCCATTTGAAATTGCATTAATCGGTCGTGCTCGTCGCACTTTTTCAGGGCGGCGATGATGCGCCACCGCTCGTCTTGATCCGCAACGAGGTCTTGATAGTCCTGATCTTCAAAAACGGCAAAATCTGCCTGCCCCCACCAGTCGGAATCATCGTGCGGCTCCACCTGGGCCGGGCACGGCGCATGCCGTTCCCAATTTTTTTCGCTGGCCGGCGTACAGTTATTGACAGGACTCCAAGGACGGCAAACCCGCACGTCAACAGCAACCCCGACGCGGCGCCACGTGAAGCGGGTAGAGGCGTACATCTGTGGCGGGCCGACGAACGTAGGATCAGGCTTGACGAACAGGCCCACAGGGCCGCGTCCGAACAGGCCATAGCGCCCTGCCTCTGCGCGCGCCGCCTGCGCCACACGCACCCGATAGCCCCGGCCCATGTTGATACCGCCCTGCGCCCGAATGTAGGCCGCCCAGGAACATTTTTTCTGCCCGGCTATCTCGCCGGTTTCCTCGTCCACCAAGTCAAGGCGGTTGCCAGCAAGCCAGATATCCTTGACGCATTCCGGCGCTTGCTCCACGACGGCCTCAGCGACGCGGCGGCCCTCGCGGTACGGCGTCACGGGGGGGCTGGCCGAACGCCTGAAACTGCCGGATCCCCCACACTCCCGCCCAGGCGTTGACGCGCATTTCCTTGGTGATAATGTCGCGCCCGTTCGCGTCTTCCTTGATGCCTTCGGCGTCAATGTTCTTTGCCGTGTACTTCATCATGTAGGCGGCGGCGCTGCCCTTCGCCGGGTCGAGCGCCTCAAATTTCACACGGTGCTTGTCCGCGCCGGGGTCGTTCGCGCCCTCTTGCAGGGCGAACTTGCGCAGGTTGCGCTTGAATATCTCGATATCGTCGGCGGGCATGAAAACCATCATGTGCCAGTGCGTGCAGCCGTCGTGGTGCGGCTCAGCGACGCGGAAGCCGTAAGGGGCAATGCAGTCACGGTCGTTCTGTGCGCGGGTGCGGCCCCACAGGTCGCGCAGGTACAACTGCGTTTCGCGTGGCGTGGCGCCGTTGTACTTCGGGTTCGGCATGTTGCTTGATTCCAGCACCGCATGGTAGGCGGCGGGCGCCGTCAGCGTGACGAACAGTCCTACGTGACCGTTTTCAATGGCTATCTCGTCCACGCCGTCCATGCGCATCATCAGCTCGTCATGGCGTATTTTCGGGTTTGCCGTGCTCTTGTCGGCCAGTTCATCGAGCGCGAACTCCTGCCCCGTTTCCATGTTGCGCAGCACTGTGTTTTGCAGCACTTTCTTGTTGCGGCGGCGCTGGCCGACACGGCTTTTCGCTGCCTCGTCGCTGCAATACTTGCCCTTGCGGCTCGACACGAAGCCCAGGCGCATTGCCGCATGCTCACGGGCGCGGCCATGGACGGTGCGCAGGTTGCGACGCCACCATGCCGGGTCTGTGTAGCGCTTGACGGCCTGGCGATCATCCTTGATGGTGGAGACGTCCATGTCGTACATACGCACGATCAGTTCGACGCAGACGCGCAGGGTTTGCGCGTCATGGGCATCCAGCGCGACATTCATGCACTCGTTTGCGCACTTCTCGGCCAGCATCGTGAGCTGGGCCTCAGTGCTGTCCAGCGGCAGCGGGCAGGCCGTTACCTCGTCCAGCATGGCCGACAGGCGCTTGTAGCCTTCAGGCATGGCGCCAATCGTGCCGGCCTGCTCCGCATGCAACTCGCGGTAGGCAGAGATACCCCAGCGCAGGGGCAAGCCCTTGACGCTACGGATACCGTTTTCTTGCTGGATGGTCGGCATCAGTGCAGGACCGTCGTGGTGTGCGTCGTCACGTCGCTGTCGTTCATGCACGACTCAGCCACGGAGAGGTGCGTCATCATCGAGCGCAAGGCCGCCGTGATGCGGGCGCGCTCGGTGCGGTTGAAGGCCGTCAACTCGTCATTGGAGCGGGCATCTGGCATATCAGCCAAGGCCAGCACGAGGCGGCGCACCGGATGCGGCAGCAGCAGCCAGATCGTGATGCGCGCCTCTTTCCGGGTGTTTTTTTGCGACGTGGCGGCGGCCGTTTTCATCCTTTAACCTCGGCAAACTTATCCTGCAGGTCGCACAGAATCACCACTTCGCGCTGCCGAATAGTCGAGCACCTAAAGCCGCGTGACTTCATAATTTCGATATCGTTACGCAGTACCGGGAGTCGATATTGGATGGCCCACCAAATAGCCCGGCACTCTTCCGCCGTCAGAGATATGTTTTCCACTTATCGTTTCCTCAGCAGTTGAGTGCGGATCAGGTGCGCGATGACGGTGCTTTGCTTTTTTCCCTTCGATGTGAGCCAGGTCATGAACTCAGCGTGAAGCGCTTCCGGTAACTGGACAGTCATGGGCACAATGCCATTACGCGCCACGTAGGCACGCTGGCGGGCGGCAGCGTTGGCATGGAGGGCCGGGCGCCCCCGCTTTTTCGTCACTGGTGGCGGTTTGATGCCGGGCAGTTCCAGCGTGGCGCTATCGTTTGGCGATCTCATTTGTTCCGGCCCCGGTAGAGCCGCACCAGCACGACGAGGCACAGGACGATGACGATGGCCACCCAAATGTTTTCGACTTGGTATGCGGGAAGGTGGCTCATGCGACCACCGTAAACGTAGCTGTTTTGTAATTTTGTGTAACTTGCATGATCGCCTCCCAAGGCATTCTCCCCGGCAAAGGATTTGAGCGGCCCCGCATGCCTGCGGGCTTTGCCTTGGGAGCGATGGATAAAACCGCTCAACGGAACGTAATATAGCCTTTGACATGTGACACGTCAATGCCCCTTTTACGGTTGCATGTCATCACACTTGTGACTATGCTCTGTACATCACCACCTGGGCACAGGTGGTTTAATGCCTTGGGAGAAACACATGAACACTATGGAATACATGGGCGCCGTGAAGGCGGCCCTGGGGATCGAGTCTGACTATGCCCTATCAAAAGCGCTGAATGTGACACGCCAAACCGTAAGCCGCTACGTCCAGGGCAAGGGATATTTTGACGATGCGGTAGCCGTCAAGGTGGCTGAATTGCTGCAAATCCACCCTGGCCTTGTCATGCTCGACATGCATCGCGAACGTGCAAAGACGCCCGCAGAGCAGACCATCTGGCAGGAGATTTTTGAGGGTTTTCACGTACTGTTGCTACACGCTAAATCGGGCCGGAGTCTTGCACTCCCCCGGTAACAACAGTTTATTATTTAGTGATCAATGACGTTGTCTTTATATTATGTAAAATAGCTAAAAGAGTGCAGAATCAAAGCAGTACATGCAGTTCCTCGAAAAAGTCCAGCTTTTTACGAAATTATGTAAAACGCCAAACACCCTCTATTCCTCGCATTTCCGCCCCAAGTCGCCGGGCATTATATCCGAATGAAAAAGACAACAACCCGCCGCAAGCGGAGGCCGCCAGCAGCTTATTTTTCCTACCAGCTACGCCAGCAAGCAATCGACCTCTTCGGAGAGATTGCCGTCATCGAGGACGATTTATACGATTGGGTGGCATCCGTCGCGCCGCTACACCTCAGTCCACGAGCCTTCGGCAACTACGTGCGCGGCTACGATGTGGCCGCCAAGGTGCGCCATGCGAAGCTTCATGACCTGTTCGACGCGATCAAGGATCGCCCGTCCCGCCCATGGCATGCCCGCCTGGCCATGCACGCCATCATGTAAAAAGGCCCGCGATCTGCGGGTCCTTTCTATGCTCGACGGACAATAGCTTGATTTATCGCTTCGACCACCTCGCTCACGAACGGCTTTACCTTGCTTTTCAAGGCCCGATGCTCCCCGGACGCGCTGGCAAGCGTTACCGTATAGTGAGTTCGTTGAAAGCACATCCAAATTAGCCCTGGAAGCAAGATAATGGCCCTGTGCCAGATAGATAGAGTTGCCAAGTTCTTGCCACTTGTGAGCGCCAATAATTCAAAAATTATGAGTGCCGCTGGCAAAATCCTATTCGATTTTTTCACCTCCAGCTTGACCGATGTAATGCCACTTATTGCATGAGTTTCGCCATCGACCATGAAACGGGCATTTGTGACGGTTACCCTGTCATTCGTGTAATACGTGGTTTCTGCTGCGCCGCTCATTGTTTCTCCCAAGTAATGAGATTCAATGTTATCAAGAATTCTCGATACGGCCTAGCTCTTGTACGCCATCGGGTAACGGTCGTTCAGCACGTTTGCCGCCTTGCGCTGCTTGTACATGACAGGTACCACAATGCCCTTGGAGCGGAAGTAGCGTTTCTGGTCAAGCGCCCTGCACTGCATTTCCTTGCCACAGTACTTTGCTATGTAACTGGCGACCTTGTGCGCCCCGGCCACGCCAAAGCCGAAATGGTTCGGGTCACGGACGTGGACTTGGCCCATCTGTTCTGAACAGTTACGCCGGGGGGCTTCACACTGGTTGCGTCATGCCTTCGCGAAGGCCGCCCTTCCTGCATGTCTGCACTTCCTGCGTCCCGCATGCGCTCGGCGTTTCGTCGGTCTGAATATCCGGCCATTCACGCTTAATCACTGAGCGCTACTCATCCTGGTTGGTGGCACACCAGCATTGAGCAACGCGAGCAGCAAGTGTTCCGCTTCATCGCCCAGGACACGCGCACTGGATACCGGATTGACGCGGCCGTCAGCACGCAGTGCGTCAGGCACCAACTGGAAGCCGCCCGCCCGATGTTGTTCAATTTTTTATACAACATATTGCGCAATATATTGTATTCTTGAGTCTCATCGGGGAGAAACATCAGAATGCGCTATCACTCATGTCTGCTTCAAGCGCTGTCGGCGCTGTCCGTCATTTGCGCATCGGGCGCTTTTGCCGAGGTGCCGGGCATCTCGCGAGACGAAAAAGACGCGATCATCGCCACCCTCAACAGCACCTTGAATACGAACTACGCGTTTCCGGACATCGCGCGAAAAATTGCGCCCGTGCTTCAGGAGCGTCTGAAAAAGGGAGATTATGACTCGGCGGCGACGAAGGCAGAGTTTGCGAGCAAGCTGACCGACGATCTCATCAAAGTCAGCGGCGACCTGCATTTCCTGGTGGGAGCCGACTCCCAATGGATCGCGGAATTCAAGGCGAAAGCCAACCCGGCACTCAAGCCCAAGATACGAAAAGAAGAATTGAGCAGGCTGGAAGAGAGCAATTTCGGTTTCGACGAGGTCGCTCGCCTGAAGGGCAATATCGGTTATATGCGGTTCAGCTATTTTGCCGATCCCGAGCTTGCCTATGATACGGCCGCGTCCGTTATGCGCTTCATCGGCAATACGGATGCCGTCATCATCGATTTGCGCTATAACAATGGCGGACATCTGGAAATGGCGCAATTCCTGGCGAGCTATTACTTCTCCAGCGAGAAAGACCAGCTGCTCTTCGACTACTATTACAATGAGGATGGCAAGCGTATCCAGCGCGGACAATGGGTGCTGCCGGGCCTGCCGGGCAAGCGCATGGTGGACAAGCCCGTCTATATCCTGACCGGCTCCACGTCGTTTTCCTCCGCAGAATGGTTTTCCTATGCAATGAAAAAGCTCGGGCGGGCGACGCTGATCGGGGAGCGAACCGCCGGCGGTGCGCATCCGGTTGCGCGCAAGCCGCTCAACGACGATTTTTTTGTGCAAGTGCCGATCGGCCAGATCCAGGATCCCGTGGACCATGGCGATTTCGAAGGTGCCGGCGTGCAACCTGATATCCCTAGCCCCTCTATTCGCGCCCTTCCTCTGGCGCACAAGCTGGCGCTTGAACATCTGGCCAAGACCGATGACGCCAGGCGAACCGAACTTGCCTGGCTGCTCCCGAGCCTGACGGCAGCGATCGAGCGCCCGCACGTCGATGGCGCGGTGTTGGCGAAAGCGGCCGGAAAATACGAAGGCCGCCAGATCATCCTGGACAATGGCACGCTTTACTATCTCTGGCGCGAACGGTTCCGAGTCGCGCTTGAGCCGATCGGTCCCAACCTGTTCGCGGTGGAAGGCGTATCGGATTTTCGATACCGCCTGACTACCTTGCGCGGGAAAGTGACGGAGCTGGAACGCGTGAACAAGGATGGCAGCATCCAGAGGTACAAGCGCCTTGACTAAAAAGACCCATCAACCGGCCCCGATCGATGACGCCGTGTTTCTCGGCCGCGCTGTCGAACGGCTGAGCGTCCTGATCGCCGAGCAATCCAAGACTGTCTTCGATACGATGGGGATCGTTATCCCGGTCCGCTCGTGTTCGCTGATGACTGTTCTGGCAACGCTCGGCACGGCCTCCGCCGCGGATCTGGCGCGCGAACTCGGACATTCGCACCAGCTGGTCATGCAAAAGATACCAAAGCTGCTCCGCCTGGGCCTCGTACGGTATCGGAACGATGACAATGATGCCCGGCGACGACTATTGGTGCCCACGGAGGAAGGCTTGTCGCAGCTCGCGAAATTCGAGCAGTGCACGGTGCTGATCCGGGCAGCCTATGCCGGCCTGTTTGCCGAGGTGGGAGACGTCAGGCAATTCGTGGACCGGGCCGCCGATGCGCTCAACGAGAGGCCGCTGGACAAGCGCATCCATTCCCCGGCGCGTTTGACCTGACGCACAAGCAGTTTTGTCTTCAGTTTTTGCTGACTATCCCCATGCTTTCCATGATCCTGGCCGTATTATCCTTGCAGTCGATATCCTCGGGTTTGGCCTCGATCAGCTGAATCAGCGACAAAAGATGGGCCTTGTTCTGCGCCAGCCGCACCTCCAGCGACTCGATATCGGCGATCTTCTTCTTGAGCGCCACCATCAGCTCATCATGTTTCCATGATGAAATATCCTCCGGCAAGACCTGCCTGATTTCGTCCAGGGAAAAGCCCGCCTGCTGGGCGTCGGTGATGATGGATAGGACCGCCACCGCTTCCAGCGGATAGTCGCGGTAGCCGTTCGATTGCCGGTCCACGGCTTTCAGCAAGCCCTTGGCTTCATAGAAGCGTATCGTGGACGCCGCCAGGCCGCTGCGCTTGGCCAGTTCACCGATTTTCATCGTTTTTCCTACTCCCTTATTGTGGTGTGTTATTCCGCAGGGCCGTGAGCAGCGCTTGCGCCACTTCCTTGCCCGATCCGGGATTCTGGCCCGTGACGAGCCGGCCATCGGTCATGACGAAGCTGCCGAACGGTAGAAAACCCTTGTCATACAGCGCTCCCCTGCCCTCGAGCTCGCTTTGCAGCAGATAGAGTACCGTGCCCGGTTCCCGCCTTGGCGCCGCCGGTTCCGCAGCAACGATCTGCATGAACAGCATAGGCATGAGCGCGAGGAAAAGCTGCTTGAAAACTGACATGGGATCGTCCTCCTGATGGTTGCGTGGCCTGCGCCATGTGATCCACTATAAGCTTAAAGCCAACTTGAATGTCAAGCGGCAGATGGGCGGTGGCAGGAATTTGTTGTCTCACGGTGCTGCATTTCTTCCGGCCCGTGTCGCAAACGGGACACATGCAAAAAAAGTGCGTTTTAAAGCTTGACCTTCAAGTTAGCTTAAAGCTTATCGTAAAACCATCGCAACCCTGGAGATAAGCATGAAACCTTTTACCCCACTGACGCTGCCCAATGGAAGCGTCATTCCGAACCGCCTCGCCAAAGCCGCCATGGAAGAGAACATGGCTGACAACGATCACGCGCCCTCACAGGAGCTGATCCGCCTGTACCAGTCATGGGCCGACGGTGGCGTTGGCCTGATGATCACGGGAAATGTGATGATCGACCGCCGCGCCATGACGGGACCGGGCGGCGTGGTGCTCGATTCTGCGCAATTTGGCGCCCGCTTCGAGCAATGGTCGCGCACTGCCCGTTCACGCGGGGCGCAGATCTGGATGCAGATTAACCATCCCGGACGCCAGATGCCGGCCGCCATGGGACAGGAAACCATCGCGCCCTCGGCCGTGCCCATGGATATGGGCAACTTCTCGAAGCAGTTTTCCGCGCCGCGTGCAATGACGGAAGCCGACATTGCCGACGTGAAGCAGCGCTTCGTCAACAGCGCCAAGCTGGCGGAACAGTTCGGCTTTACGGGCGTGCAAATCCATGCGGCGCACGGCTACCTGCTCAGCCAGTTCCTCTCCCCCATCACGAACAAGCGCACGGACCGCTGGGGCGGCTCGCTCGAGAACCGGGTGCGGCTGCTGGTCGAGGTCGTCAACGGGGTGCGGCAAGCCGTGGGCAAAGGCTTTGCCGTCGCCGTCAAGCTCAACTCGGCGGATTTCCAGAAAGGCGGCTTCAGCTCGGAGGATGCGAAACACGTGGTTTCCATGCTCAACAGCCTGGGCGTGGATCTGAT
Source organism: Janthinobacterium sp. HH106 (assembly GCF_001758725.1). Taxonomy (NCBI): domain Bacteria; kingdom Pseudomonadati; phylum Pseudomonadota; class Betaproteobacteria; order Burkholderiales; family Oxalobacteraceae; genus Janthinobacterium; species Janthinobacterium sp. HH106. The sequence goes on from NZ_LRIC01000002.1 coordinate 542,792, forward strand.
CGAATTGTCCGGCGGCAGTTACGAAGCCCCTGCCATGCATGGCCAGACCCGCGACGGCCGCACCTTGGCCCGCGAAGCGTATTTCCTGGAGTTTGCCAAGGACATCGCCACCGTGGCCCGGATGCCCATCATGGTGACGGGCGGCATACGCCGCTACCCGGTGGTCGAGCAAGTGCTGGGCAGCGGCATTGCCATGGCCGGCATGGGAACGGCGCTGGCCATCGACCCGCACTTGCCGAAAGCATGGCGTGCCGATCAATCGGCCAGCCCCTTGCTCAGGGTCATCACCTGGAAAAACAAGGTGCTGTCGTCGATCGGCTACATGGCGATGGTCAAGTATCAGCTGCGGCGCCTGAGCCAGGGCAAGCCAACGCGGCCCAATGTGGCGCCCGCCCTGGCGCTGGCGATGCAGCAATGGGAAACCGCCATCAGGAACCGGCAGTATCGCCGCCGGATGAACAGGCTGGCGCCCGGCGGCCTGTGACTCAATTAATTCCAATCCAATATGAAAGGTGGAAGCAATGAACATGAAAATTGCCGCGGCGGTATGCGCATTGATATGGAGTGCCGCCGCCGTCCCGTCGCGGGCCGACAGTCCTGTTGAAAACAAGCAGGTCATCATCAATATCGCCGGCCATGACGTGCCGGTGGCGGCCGGCGGCCTGTATGACCGCTATCGCTCGAACCCGCCTCTATCGGTGATCGCGGCGGAAGCGCCGGAGCTCGACCTGAGCTGGTTCAAGGGAATCAAAAAAGAGAAAGTCGCCATCGGATTTGACTCGTATTCACCGAATTTTTATTATAAAAACAATAAAATCACGGCCGTCTTCACGGCGGATCTGGCGAGGCTGAAGGAACTGATGCCGGAAGACATACTGAAGCAGGTGCAGCCATTGCAAGTATGGCCGGGCCGGGGCGCGGTGGCATTGACGGCATACGCGTATGAATATTGCGACAACGACAGCTACAATGAAATTTCCCTGGCGATCGTGACCAACAAGCCTGGCAGTGCCAGTTTCGGCCCTTTCACCTTGCTGGGCCAATCGCTGTCGAAGGATTTCTGGGGTTATGTGCTCAAGCTGCCCGTGAACACGGAACTGGCCAGGGTGCGCGGCGTCATAGGCTACAACCTGCCCAAGTGGCTGACCGGCATCGAGCGCAAGGAAACGGACGCCGCCGTATCCTTTGAAGTCATGGACAGCGCAACGGGCAAACTCGATTTTGTCTTCGCGGGGAAAAAGCTGGACGGCCTGTCGCACCAGGCCGAGCTGGTGACGAACAGCTTCACCAACCAGGATGGCGCCGGCAAGCTCACTTATGGCTATGCCGTTTCGCGCCAGCTCAGCCATGCAACGAGCACGAACGCGGAAGCGGTCGGCCTGACACTGGGCGACGGCAGCTTCTCCAGCTATCTCAAGTCATTGAAACTGGGGAAGATGATGAAATATGAATATGTGCCGGAATTCCAAAATGCGCTGTATGCGCCGAAACCCTTATTAATAGGCAATTAATAAGCTACCTGCCCGGCGTCTCGTGTTCCATGGCCGCCGCGGCAAGGGCGCGCGCATCGAGCGGCATGGATTCCTTGCGCTCGCTGTAGCGGCTGGTCAGGTAATCGGAGCGGTCGCGCACGACCAGGGTGAATTTATACAATTCTTCCATGACGTCGACCAGGCGGTCGTAGTACGGCGACGGTTTCATGCGGTCGTTGTCGTCGAACTCCTGGTAGGCCTTGGCGACGGACGACTGGTTCGGGATCGTCACCATGCGCATCCAGCGGCCCAGCACGCGCAAGCCGTTGACGGCGTTGAACGATTGCGAGCCGCCCGACACCTGCATCACCGCCAGGGTGCGCCCCTGCGTGGGACGCACGCTGCCCATTTCCAGCGGCAGCCAGTCGATCTGCGACTTGAACACGCCCGTCACGGCGCCATGGCGTTCCGGACTGCACCAGACCTGGCCTTCCGACCACAGCGACAAGGCGCGCAATTCCTGCACCTTGGGATGGTCGGGGCTGACGCTGTCGACCATGGGCAAGCCATGCGGGTCGAAAACCCGTGTCTCGGCGCCGAAATGCTGGAGCAGCCGCTCCGCCTCCAGGGTCAGCAAGCGGCTGAATGAACGTTCACGCAGCGAGCCGTACAGCAAGAGGATGCGTGGCGGATGCGTGGCCACCGCCGGCGGCGCCAGTTTATCGAGGGTCGGCGTATCGAGGTGGGCTGCGCTGATGTTGGGCAAGTCATGCATGGTGATTTCCTTGTTTAATAATTCCATGATAGTCGAATTATGGAATTAATGTAAGCCTGTTTTATAGCAGAACGGATTCCCCTCTCCCCGTATAAGTTGATGTATATCAATCATTTTTTGTATCGTGTGCAGCAGAATATGATCATGCGCAACTCGCTATCCAATAAACGATGGTCCGCGTCTGCGCCCCGCACTACTCCGTACCCACTTCAAAGGAATACCATGATCCCCACTACCATGAAAGCCGCCGTTGTCGAGCAACTGGGCCAGCCGCTGGTGCTGCGCGACGTACCCGTGCCTGTGCCCGGTCCCGGCCAGATCCTCGTCAGGACGGAAGCATGCGGCGTCTGCCACACGGACCTGCATGCGGCGCGCGGCGACTGGCCCGTCAAGCCGACGCCGCCATTCATTCCCGGCCACGAAGGCATCGGCGTGGTGGTGGAGTTGGGCACGGGCGTGACCGAGGTGCGGCTGGGCGACCGGGTCGGCGTGCCCTGGCTCTATTCCGCTTGCGGCCATTGCGAACATTGCCTGGCAGCCTGGGAAACCGTGTGCGCCGAGGCGCAGTTCGGCGGTTACACGAAAAATGGCGGCTTCGCCGAATACATCCTGGCCGACCCGCGCTACGTCGCGCATATTCCGGCCGGTCTTTCTGCCGTGCAAGCGGCCCCCATCATCTGCGCGGGCGTAACGAGCTACAAGGGCATCAAGGAAACGGGCGCGCGGCCGGGCCAGTGGCTGGCCGTATCCGGCATCGGCGGACTGGGCCACCTGGCCATCGAATATGCGGTGGCGATGGGCTTGCGCGTGGCGGCCGTCGACATCGATGAAGGCAAGCTCGAGCACGCCCGCGCCCTCGGCGCCGAAGTGACGATCAATGCGCGCCAGGGCGACCCCGTCGCCGCCTTGCGCGAAGCGACTGGCGGCGGCGCCCACGGCGTACTCATCACGGCACCATCGATCGATGCCTTCCAGCAAGGCGTGGCGATGACGCGCAAGCGCGGCACCTGCGTGCTGGTCGGCTTGCCGCCAGGCGACTTCCCGACGCCGCTGTTCGACGTCGTCGCCAACTGCGTGACGATACGCGGCTCGTTTGTCGGCACGCGCCAGGACATGGCCGAGGCGCTGGCGTTTGCCGCCACAGGCAAGGTCACGGCCGGCATCGAATTGCAGCCGCTGTCGGCCATCAACGAAGTCTTCAGCCGCCTGGAACATGGCAAGGTCGCCTCGCGCGTGGTGCTCGATTTCAGCAGCAGCTGAGCGCGACGCCGCCGCGCGGCCGGTGTGTCCTATGGTGCGACGGCAAGCAATTGCCGTTGTTATCATGGCATTTCATAAAAGACACAACAAGGACACCGCGATGAAAAAAACCCTTTCCAGCCTCCTGGCCTGCGCCGCCCTCGCCTGGCCGCTTGCGGCCGGCGCGGCCGACCAGGCCCCGTCAACGCTGCCCGGGCATTATTACCTGCAAGGCGTGATGGAAACGGGTTCCGAGCTGCTGCTGAAAAAGGACGGCACCTTCGAATGGGTGCTCAGCTACGGCAATACCGACCAGCAAGCCAGCGGCGAATGGCGCGTGGCCGGCGACACGGTGACCCTGGTGACGGGCAACGGCGGCAAGGAGCCGCAGTTCCGCGTGTTCGAGGAAGCGGAAATGCGCATCCAGAAACCTGCCGAAGCGGGCCTGTGGGTGGCCATCGTCGGCTTCCCCAAAGTGGGGCCGATGGCCGGCGTGGAGGTAAAATTCGAAGCGCAAAGCGGCAAGACGGCCACGGCGGTGAGCGTGGCGAACGGCGACGCCATCGTCCGCATGCCGGCGTCGGAACGCTGGGTGCGCGCCGGTCTGCGCCGCCAGGGTTCAACAGCCGACTATCAATGGCTGGCCGTGCCGGCGGCGCGCGCGCAGGAACGCATCGCCGCGTTCGCCGTCACCGACGCGCAGTGGCTGCGGGGCCAGGCATTCCAGAAGCTGGCCTTGCGCGTCGTCGATGGCGGTCTGAAAGTCGACGATGCGGACAATGGCCTGTCCAGGGGCTTGTACGCCAAACCGGCATCGCAGCAGTAGCCCTCAATCTACCTCATTCCATTGCGCAAACGCCTTGCACCTGGCCAGCAATATCGGCCAGGGCAGCGCTGTTTTGCGCCCACGCACGCCCGTGCGCCGTTGACACCCTGCGCCGTCTGTCCTATAGTCGCCGGGTTAACGACAAATGAGAATGAGAATCATGTTCACTTCTATCAAGAGATGGCTGGTCTGCTATCCGCTCGTGGCTGCCAGCCTCAGCCTGTTACTGGCCGGAGGCGCGCAGGCGCAGGCGGCCGATCCTGGCGCCGGCGCCAAGCAATTGTGGCAACTGATTGATTATGTTGCCGTCGATTACAGCGGCGCCGTCGAGCACGGCAAAGTGGTCAGCGAGGCGGAATACGCGGAGATGCTCGACTTTACCGACAACGCGACGACGCAGATCGCCGCCCTCCCCGCCCACGCCTCCAAGGCGGCCATCGCCGCCGCCATCGCCGACCTGCGCAAAGCCGTCGTGGCCAAGGCCGATGGCGCGGAAGTCAAGCGCCTGGCGCACCACGCGAACGGCTTGCTGATCGCCGCCTACCCGATACCCGTGGCGCCGAAAGTGCTGCCGAACCTGGCGCGCGGCGCGGCCCTGTATGCGGCCCAGTGCGCCTCTTGCCACGGCGTGGCCGGCGGCGGCGATGGTCCGCTGGCGGCCAGCCTGGAGCCGAAACCGATCGCCTTCACGGATGGCGAGCGGGCGCAGTCGCGCAGCCTGATGGCGCTGTACCAGGTCATTTCGCAGGGCGTGGCCGGCACCTCGATGGCCAGTTTCGGCCAGTTGTCCGAAAACGAGCGCTGGGACCTGGCCTTCTATATCGGCGGCATGTCGCACGATGCGGCGGCAAGCGCGCGCGGCGAAAAACTGTGGCAGGACGATCCGCGCAGCAAAAAACTGTACGCGGACCTGGCCGCCGTGACGACCGTGACACAGGAAGCGGCGGCCGCCAAGCTGGGCGCGGACGAAGCGCAAGCCTTGACGGCATACCTGCGCAGCCATCCGGACAAGGCCGAGGCGCACAAGCCTGCCGGCCTGGCCCTGTCGCGTATGCGCCTGGAAGAAAGCCTCGCCGCCATGCATGCGGGGGACCGCGCGGCCGCCACCCGCCTGGGCCTGTCCGCCTACCTGGACGGTTTCGAGCCGATCGAGCCGATGGTCGGCGCGCGCAACAAATCCCTGCTGCTGGCCGTGGAAAACGCCATGCTGGCCTACCGCTCCGCCGTTGCCAAGGGCACGGTGGCCGACGCCGAGGCGGCCGGCGACAAGCTGCAGCAACTGTTTTCCCACGTGGAAGCGGAACTGGGCGATGCCAAGGCCGATCCGATGACGACTTTTATCGGCGCCCTGACGATCCTGCTGCGCGAAGGCGTGGAAGCGCTGCTGATCGTGATCGGCATCATCGCCTTCCTGCGCAAGGCCAAGCGCAACGACGTGCTGCCTTACGTGCATGCGGGCTGGGCCAGCGCGCTGGTGGCGGGCGGCCTGACGTGGGTGGCGGCGACGTATTTGGTGACCATCAGCGGCGCCAGCCGTGAAGTGAGCGAGGGTCTCGGCTCCGTCTTCGCGGCCCTGGTCCTGCTCAGCGTGGGCTTGTGGATGCACCAGAAGAGCAGCGCCGGGCGCTGGCAGGAATATTTGCACGAGAAACTCACGGCGGCGATGACGCGGCGCTCGGCCTGGGGCCTGTTCGCCCTGGCCTTCATCGCCGTCTACCGCGAAGTGTTTGAAACCGTGCTGTTCTATTCCGCCCTGGCGGCGGACGGCAACGGCGGCGCCCTGCTGGGCGGCTTCCTGGTGGCCATCGTGCTGCTGGTCGTCATCGCCTGGGCCTTGCTGCGCACCAGCGCCCGCATGCCGATCGGCAAGTTCTTCTCGTGGACGTCGGCCTTCGTGGCCGTGCTGGCCGTGATTTTGATGGGCAAAGGCGTGGCCGCGCTGCAGGAAGCGGGCTGGGTCGGCGTGACCCCCGTCGATTTCATGCGCATCGACCTGCTGGGCATCCTGCCGACGGCGGAAACCCTGCTGGCGCAGGCGGCCATCGTGGCCATCATCATCGCCGGCTATGGCTGGAACCGCGTCTCCGCAGGCAAGCGCAAGCTGGCTTGACCATGCAATAGCCGGCATGGGCAAGCCGCCCGTGCCGGCACTTCCGCACTTTTCCCCCATTCACCTGTTGCCATGCCGCTCAAGGAGCGGCATCGCGCGCATCCACGTAGGCCCAGGCTTGCAGGCCCGACGCCAGGGTCACGCGTTCGCGCCGGTAGTCGGCCACCTCGTAGCCGTCCGCCTGCCGCAATTCCTCGGGCGAGACGGCCAGCACGGCGCCCGGCACGCTATCGGTCGCTGCGCCGCGCGAGGCGATCGGATGATGCGTCTTGCCGCTGGTCGCCACCACCTGCGCATCGTCGATGGCCAGCAGCGCCAGGCGGTAGCCGGGTAACTGGTCGGGCCGGCTGTCGAGCAGACGCCCGAAGGTGGCCAGTTGCACCCCGGGCTGCTGCAAGGTGCCGTAGGAAAACAGCTGTTCTGTCGTTGCCGCTGGAATAGTTGCCATCTGTTTCTCCTGGTCGCATGTCGATAGCGTGCATCGTAACGCCTTTTACCGGCACAGGCTCTGCACGGTTTTGAAAACTGCGATATGATGACCATCATGCAGAACTCATCCAACAAATCATCTGACAAGCAACTCTCGGCGCCAAGCCGCAAGGAAGCCACCCATGAACGCATCGTCGAGGTGGCCACGCGCGCCATCCGCCGCAGCGGCTATGCGGGCACGGGCGTGGCCGATATCATGAAGGAAGCGGGCCTGACGCACGGCGGCTTTTATGCGCACTTCGCCTCGCGCGACGCGCTGCTGGCCGAAGCGGGCGACCGCGCGGGCGCCGAAGCGGTGGCGCTGGCGGCCAGGGTGGCGGCCGCCGCCCCGCCCGGCCAGGCGCTGCAGGCGATGCTGGCCGCCTACTTGTCGCCCGAACACATCGCCGCCATCGAGGTCGGCTGCCCCGTCTCGGCGCTGGGTTCGGAAATGCCGCGCCAAGCGCCCGAGGTGCGGCGCACTGCCACCATCCACATCAAGGAAATGATCGACCTGTTCGCGCGCCAGCTGCCGAACTGGGGCCAGCCCGAAGCGCACGCGCAAGCCATGGCGACGGTGTGCGCCATGATCGGCACCACCATCATGGCGCGTGCCGTCGACGAACCGGCGCTGTCGGATGCCCTGTGCGCCGCCACCCTGGCGCAGTTCCAGGACACAAACCAGCCGTAACACCCATGGCCCGGGTCCGTCCCGGGCTTTTTTTCAAAAAACAATATGACGATCATCATATTCAACACTATCCACCACTGAAGGAACTGCCATGAAAAACAAGATTGCCCTGGTCACCGGCGCCTCGTCCGGCATCGGCGCGGCCACGGCCCAACGCCTGGCGCAGGCGGGCTACACGGTGTACGGCACCAGCCGTCGCGGCGCGCAAGCCGATGCGGTCGGCTACACGATGCTGGCGCTCGACGTCACCAGCGACGCGTCCGTCGCTGCCGCCGTGGCCGAGCTGATGCGGCGCGAAGGCCGCATCGACCTGCTGGTCAATAACGCCGGCTTCGGCGTGGCCCCGGCGGGCGCCGAGGAAAGCAGCGTGGCGCAGGCACAAGCCATCTTCGACACGAATTTCCATGGCGTCGTGCGCATGACCCTGGCCGTGCTGCCGCACATGCGGGCCCAGGGCGGCGGGCGCATCCTCAACATCGGTTCCGTCGTGGGCTTTTTGCCCATGCCCTACGGCGCGCTGTATTCTGCCACCAAGCACGCGATCGAGGGCTACACTGAATCGCTCGACCATGAAGTGCGCGGCTGGGGCATCCGCGCCAGCGTCATCGAACCGGCCTATACGAAAACCACGTTCGAAGCCAATCTGCTGGCGCCCGATACGCCGCTGTCCGCCTACCGGCAAGTGAGCGCGGCCGTCACAAGCCGGCTGCAAGCGCTGATGGCCGGCGCCGATGACCCTGGCGTCGTGGCCGATACCATCCTGGCGGCGGCCCAGGCAAGCGAGCCGACATTGCGCTACACGGCCGGGCCGCTGGCGGCGCGCTTGCGCCTGATGCGCCGTTTCCTGCCCGCCGCGCTGATGGACGCCGGCTTGCGCAAGGATCTGCGCCTGGCCTGAACGCCAGCATTTTTTCCCGCATTCAGAGAGAACATCATGCAAGCATTGCAACTTAAAAAATACGGCGGCCTCGATCACGTGGCGTTTGCGGAACTGCCCTGCCCCACGCCCGGCCCCGGCGAACTGCTGGTGCGGGTGCACGCCGTCGGCCTGAACCCCATCGATAACCTGATTCCCAGGGGCTACTTCAAGCCGATATTAAAACTGCGCTTGCCGGCCACCCTGGGCAGCGACCTGGCCGGCGTGGTGATGGAAGTCGGCAGCGGCGTCACGCGCTTCAAGGTCGGCGACGCCGTGTATGCGAGCATTTTCGACACGCCGCACGGCAGCCTGGCCGAATTTGCCGTCGTGCCGGAACAGGCGGCCGCCCTGAAACCGGCCAGCCTCGATTTCGTGCAGGCGGCGTCGATCCCCATGGTGGGCTTGACGGCGTGGCAAGCCATGCACGAGCGCATGCAGCTGCGGCCGGGTCAGAAAGTGTTCATCCCGGCCGGTTCCGGCGGCATCGGCACGTTCGCCATCCAGCTGGCCCGGCACTTGGGCGCCCGCGTGGGCACAACCACCAGCACGGCGAACGTGGAACTGGTGCGCAGCCTGGGGGCCGATGAGGTGGTCGACTATAAACAACAGCCGTTCGAGGACGTGCTGCGCGATTACGACGCCGTGCTGGGCACGGTGCGCGGCGACGGGCTGGAAAAAGCCTTGCGCGTCGTCAAGCCCGGCAGCCGCGTCGTCTCGCTGGTCGGCCCGCCGGATGCGGCCTTTGCCCGCGCGCGCGGCATGCACGCGGTGCTGAAACTGGTGTTCGGTTTACTCAGCCGCAAGATCATCAGCCTGGCACGGCGGCGCGGCGCCAGCTATGCCTTTCACTTCGTGCGTCCCGACGGCGGCCAGCTGGCGCAGATCGCCGCCCTGCTTGAGGCGGGCACCATCCGCCCCGTCATCGACCAGGTGTTTCCTTTTCTTCAAGCCAAACAGGCGCTGGCCTACCTGGCGCAGGGACGCGCACGGGGCAAGGTGGTGGTGCAGCTGACCGTGCCTTGAACGAGCTGCGCCGCAACGGCTTCGGGCGCCGTGACTATGTGTGAGTTTTTTGTTGGCAATTTCCTCCATACTCGTTGTCAACCCCATGCCTATTGATACCGGTCAATCTCCATAAAGGTAGCTCATGCGCTTTTTCCCGGAATGCTGCTGGCTCGCTCTCACCCTCGCGGCCGGCGTAGTCCATGCCGCCGAACCGGGCGTCACCGATACGCACATCCGTCTGGGCATGGTCAATGCGCAAACGGGCGCGGCCTCGGGGCTGGGGCAGGCCATGCTCGACGGCGCAACGGCCGTGTTCCAGGAAGCGAACCGCAGCGGCGGCATCCACGGCCGCAGCATCGAGCTGGTGGTGGCCGACGATGGCTACGATCCGGACCGCGCCATCAGCGAGACGCTCAGGCTGGTCGAGGAAAAACAGGTATTCGCCCTGTTCGGCAACGTGGGCACGCCCACCACCAACGCCGTCATCCCGATTGTGCAGGAAATGAAGGTGCCGCTGGTGGGCGCGTTTACGGGCGCGATGACCTTGCGCCGCCCCGTGGTGCATGAAATCATCAACTTTCGCGCCAGTTACGACGATGAGTCCGATGCCCTGGTGCAGTACTTCGCCAGCCGGGGCATCAAGCGCTTTGGCGTGCTGTACCAGGACGACGGTTTCGGCAATGCCGTGCTCGACGGCACCGTGCGCGCGCTGCAGCGGCGCGGCATGGAACTCGTTGCCAAGGGATCGTTCCAGCGCGGCACGACGGCCGTCAAGGCGGGCCTGGCGGCCCTGATCGGCCACGACCTGCAAGCGGTGATCATGGCCGGCCCCTACACGCCGGTGGCCGCATTCGTGCGCGAGGCGGGCCAGGCCGGGCTGAAGGCGGCCTTGGCCACGGTATCGTTTGTCGGTACCGACAGCCTGCTGCAGCTGCTGGGCACGGAAGGCAACAACATTGTGATTTCGCAAGTGGTGCCCTTGCCGGAAGACCGCCAGTTGCCGATCGCCGCCGACTGCGCCGCCCTGCTGGCCCGGCACGTGCCGGCGGCCAGGCTGTCTTTCGTCAGTTTCGAAGGCTGCATCTCGGCCACCCTGATGGTGGCGGCGCTGCGCCGCACGGGCGCCGACCTCACGCGCGAGCGCCTGATCCGCAGTTTCGAAACGTTCGACCGGCTCGATCTGGGCGGCATGCTGGTAACGCTGCGGCCGGACAATCACCAGGCGTCGACGGCCGTTTTCCTGACCCGCATCGCCGACGGCAGGATCGTTCCGGCGGATATGGCGCCTGGCGCGAAGTGATGCGCGCCCATTTTTGCGGCCCGCCCTGGAGCCTGGCATGAAAATCAGGACCAAGCTGATCATCAGTACCACCGTCCTGCTGGCCGGCGTGGCGGCCATGGCGGCGGCCGGCCTGCTGCTGGTGAAAGGCATCGAAACCCATGTCCACGGCTTGACCGACGAGACGGTGCCGCTGTACACGGACGTGTTGCGCCTGCGTTATACCGTGCAGGACATGGCGTCGGACTTTTTCGAGCTGGGCAAGGCGGAAGACCTGGCGCAGCTGGAGCAGGTATCGAACAAGATCGGCGCCAATATCGAGGCCGCCGAGAGCATCAGCGACGATTTGCGGCGCCATGGCGAATCGCAGGCGCCCCGCTACCACGCGGCCTTCGAACGGGAATTCCAGCGCATGCGCGTCGCCGTGCGCAAGCGCCTGGAAAACGAGGCCTATTACAAGGCTCAGGCAACGGAGATGCGGCAAGTGCTGGCGCAGATCAAGGCCGCCGCCAAGGGCGCGCGCAGCAAGATCCGCGTCGTCGACAGCCAGGCCCAGGCCACGGCCGCCGAAGTGCAGCTGCAAAGCCAGCGCCTGAACCAGAATGCCCGCTACCTGACCGACCTGCGCAAGAGCATCCACGACATGCAGATTGCGCTGGCCGAAACGGAAGCCGTGAAGAACCGTTTCCGCATCGCTCCCCTGCGCGAGCGGCTGACGGCGGCCGTCGCGCACCTGGCGGGAACCAGCGAGCGCGACATCAGCCCCGCCCAGCAGACGCTACGGGCGACCCTGCTGGCCACGGCGCGCCAGATGCTCGATCCCGCCGCCGGCTTGCTGGCCCTGCGCGCCGGCCTGCTGGCCGAGGGCGGCGCCAGCGCGGCGCAGCAGGCGCAATATGCGGCGCTCAAGGAACAGACCAGCACCGCCCTGGCCGCTGCCCACCTGCGCCTGGCCGAGGAGCTCGATCCCATCGAACTGCAGCTGGCCATCGGACGCGCCCGGATGGCCGAGGCCGGCCGCTACATGCGCACCTCGGCCCGCATCGAGGATGCCAGCGGTGAAATCAACCTTGCCGTCGACGCCATCAGCATCGACGTGGGCGAAGTCATGCTCGCCACGGCCGCCGCCGACGTCACCCGGCTGGGCCAGGATATCGCCCGGCGCATCAGCGCCCTGCACCGCGACATGGCCACCATGCAGGCCCTACAGCAAAGCATAGGCCAGCTGGGCTTGCTGGCCGAAACGAGGGTCGTCAACACCTACCTGGACGCCGTGGAGCGCTCGGGACAGCGGCTGGTGCAGGCCAAGGGCAGCGTGCTGGACAGCCAGACGGCGCTGGGCGAGGTCATCGACCATGTGCGCGCCTTCGAGCGCGAACAGGCCGCCTATTCCGCGCAGCAAGTGGCGCGCATCACGGGGCAGCAGCAGGATGCGGTGGCCAAGGTGCGCGACGGCGTGCGGCATGCCTTCGTGCTGATCCTCGGCATCGCGCTGGTGCTGCTGTTGGCCTGCGTGATCATCACGGGCCTGATCAGTGCATCGATCGCCAGGCCGCTGGCGCGTTTGTCCTACGCGATTGCGCATATCCGCGACGGCAAGGCGCTGTCGGTGCGCGTGGCGCAGCACGGCAGCGATGAACTGGGGCAGCTGATCACGGGCTTCAACGGCATGCTCGAGCACGTCGAACAGCGCGACCTGGCGCTGACGCAGGCCAAGGCCGAGGCCGACGCCGCCAACCGCGCCAAATCGGAATTCCTTGCCAAGATGAGCCACGAGATCCGCACGCCGATGAATGGCGTGCTGGGCATGACGGAATTGCTGCAACGCACGGAACTGAGCCCCAAGCAGCAGCGTTTCGTGCACACGGTGCACCGTTCGGGCGAAAGTCTGCTCAGCATCATCGACGATATCCTCGACTTTTCCAAGATCGAGGCGGGCAAGCTGGTGCTCGAACACATCCCCTTCGACCTGCGCCAGGTGATCGACGACGTGGTGGCGCTGTTTGCCAACGGCATCCAGCGCAAGGCCATCGAATTTACCTGCCGCGTTGCCTCCGACGTGCCGCAGCACGTGCGCGGCGACCCCGTGCGCCTGCGCCAGATCCTCACCAACCTGCTCAATAACGCCACCAAGTTCACGGAACGGGGCGAAATTTCCGTCGATGTCAGCTGTCCCGCTGCCGGCCAGATCCGCCTGGAAGTGCGCGACACGGGCATCGGCATGGCACCGGAAGCGGCGGCGGCCGTCTTCCAGCCGTTCCGCCAGGCCGACAGCACCACGTCGCGCAAATACGGCGGCACGGGCCTGGGCCTGGCCATCATCAAGCAGCTGGCGGAAATGATGGGCGGCAACATTGTGCTCCAATCCGTGGCGGGACAGGGTTCCAGCTTTGCCGTGACCGTCGTCGTCGGCGAGGTGGCGCCCGAGGATGCGCCGGCGGCGCCGCCGCCGCGCGTGTCGCTCAATGCCTTGAACGTGCTGATCGTGGACGACAACGCCACCAACCGCAGTATCCTGCTGCAGCACGCGATCGAGTGGCAGATGGCTGCCGCCAGCGCCGCCGACGGCGCCGAAGCGCTGGACCTGCTGCAAGGGGCGCTGCGTAGCGGGCGCCCGTTCGACCTGGCAATCATCGACATGCGCATGCCCGTCATGGATGGCGCCGAGCTGGTGCGGGCGATCAAGGGCGACGCGCGCATGGCGGCGCTGAAAATCATCATGCTCAGTTCGATCGACGCCTCGGCCGATTTGCGCCAGGTGACGGCGCTGGGCGTGGAATACTGCCTGACCAAGCCCGTGCGGGCGCTGGAATTGCGCCACTGCATCGAGGCCGTCGGCGGCTTCGGCACCCTGGCGCCAGCGACGGCTGCCCTGCCCGCTCCGCCCGATACGGCGGCCCCGGCCGCAAGCCAGGCGCCGCTGCGCATGCTGCTGGTGGAAGACAACGCGATCAACCAGGAAATCGCCCTGGCCATGCTGGAAGACACGGGCTACGAGGCCACGCCGGCCGACAACGGGCGGCGCGCGCTGGCCCTGTGGGAACGCTATCCGTTCGATGTGATCCTGATGGATTGCCAGATGCCGGAAATGGACGGCTTCGAAGCGACGCGGCGCCTGCGCCGCATGGAAGCCCAGCAAGGCCGCAGCCGCACGCCCATCATTGCCCTGACGGCCAACGCCATCCTGGGCGACCGCGAACTGTGCCTGGAGGCGGGCATGGATGACTACCTCGCCAAGCCGTATACGCGCGCCGCCCTGCTGGCCATGCTGGCCCGCTGGCGCCCGCCGGCGGCAGCGGAGACGGCGGCGGAAGCCGTCCCGGCGCAGGCTGCCCCGGCGGCGCCGGCTGAAACAAGCTCCATCCTCGACGCGGCCGCCCTGCAAAACCTGCGCGCCATGCGGCGTCCCGGCCGTCCCGACGTGCTCGGCCGCATCATCGATTTGTTTTACAGCGATGCCCCGCGCCTGCTGGGCCAGCTGGAAGTGGCGGCCGGGGCCAGCGACGCCGCGGCGCTGCAGCTGGCGGCGCACACGCTCAAGTCCAGCTGCGCCAACGTGGGCGCGCTGGGCTTGTCGGCCACCTGCCGTGAAATCGAACAATATGCGCGCGGCAATGACGTCGGCAGCGCGCTGCAGCATATCCGCGGCATCCAGCAAGAACTCGACCGTGTCCTCGCCGCCCTGGCCATTGAGAAGGAAACCCCATGAATACAGCACAGCCCCCGCAAGCACTGGTCCTGGTGGTCGATGACGACACCATGACGCGCATCCTCGTGACGGAAGCGCTGGAGCCGGAAGGCTTCCGCATCGAGGAAGCGGCCAGCGGCCTGGAAGCGCTGGCCGCCTTCCAGCGCGGCGTGCCCGACCTGATCCTGCTCGACGTCGCCATGCCCGGCATGAGCGGCTTCGAATGCTGCGCCCAGCTGCGCCGGCTGCCCGGCGGCGCGCATGTGCCCATCGTCGTACTGACCGGCAACGACGACGATGACTCCATCAAGCAGGCACTGGAAGCGGGCGCCAGCGATTTCATTTCCAAGCCGATGCAATGGCGGCTGCTGGCGCACCGCTTGCGCTACCTGCTGCGGGCCAGCAGCGCGCTCACCGAGCTGAGCCGTATCCAGGAAAGCCTCAGCCACGCGCAGGCGCTGGCCCGCCTCGGCAACTGGGAATACCGGGGCACCGGCGGCGACGGCTACTGGTCGCCGGAACTGCTGCGCATCCTGGGCCTGGAGGCCGATTCCGGCCCCACCAGCTTTGACCGTTTGCTGCAATGCCTGCCCGAAGACCAGCGGCCCCTGCTGCTCGATGCCTTCATGGAACTGCATGCCAACGGCACCAGCTACAGCCTGGAGCACAAGGTGCGGCAGCCCGATGGCGGCGAGTGCATCGTCTTTCACCAGGCCGAAGCCGTGCGCGAAGGTCATCAGGTGCTGCTGATGCGCGGTACCGTGCAGGACATCACGGAACGCAAGCTGCAGCAAAGGCGCATCGAATACCTGGCCAACCACGATGCGCTGACCGACTTGCCCAACCGCCAGTTGCTGAACGACCGCATCGGCCAGGCCATCGCCCACGCCCGCCGCACCCGTTTGCACCTGGCGACCCTGATGCTGGACCTCGACCGTTTCAAGTTCGTCAACGACAGCTATGGCCACCCCGTGGGCGATGCGCTGCTGCAGGAAGTGGCCCGCCGGCTCAAGCTGGCCGTGCGCGAAGGCGACACCGTGGCCCGCCAGGGCGGCGACGAATTCGTCGTCCTGCTGACGGACCTGCCCGACATCGGGACGGCCGAAGAGATCGTGAAAAAAGTGCTCGAGCTGTTCGCCGATCCGGTCGTGCTGGGCGAACATACCTTGCACGTCAGCACCAGCATCGGCGCCAGCGTCTTTCCCTCCGACGGCGACAGCGCCGACATGCTGCTCAAGACGGCCGACGCGGCCCTCTACAGCGCCAAGGACAAGGGCCGCAATGGCTGCCAGTTCTACAACCACAAGATGGGCGTGCTGGTGGAAGAGCGGGCCGAAATCGAACACGCGCTGCACCAGGCGCTGGCGCTGGGCGAGCTGGAATTGCATTACCAGCCCAAGGTCGACCTCACCAGCGGCAAGATTTATGGCATGGAAGCCCTGCTGCGCTGGCGCCGCGACGGCATCGGGCTGGTGCCGCCGGACCGCTTCATTCCCCTCGCCGAGGAAACGGGCATGATCGTGCCCATCGGCGAATGGGTGCTGCGCACGGCCTGCGCGCAGCTGGGCGTCTGGCATGCCTACGGCTTTACGCACCTGACGATGGCCGTCAACGTGTCGGCACGCCAGTTCCGCCAGGTCGACATGCCGGAACTGGTGCGCGCAGTGCTGGACGACAGCGGCCTGCCGGCGCATTGCCTGGAACTGGAGCTGACGGAGAGCGTGCTGATGCAGAACCGCGACCTCGTGGTGCGGGCGCTGGAGCAGCTGAAGGAAATCGGCGTCACCCTGTCGCTGGACGACTTCGGCACCGGCTATTCCAGCCTGTCCTATCTGAAGCAATTCCCCATCGACGTGGTCAAGATCGACCAATCGTTCATCCGCGACGTGACCGACAGCGTGGATGGCGCTTCGCTGACCCGCTCCATCATCGCCATGGCCAAGTCCCTGCACCTGACCACGGTGGCCGAGGGCGTGGAAACGGAGGGTCAATTGGGTTTTCTCAATACTAACCGCTGCGACGCCATGCAAGGCTATTACTTCAGCCGCCCCCTGCCCGGCGCCGAGATGGATCTGATGCTGCATGCAGGTACCCATTTGCCGCCCGAGAGCTGCCATGCCGTGGCGCCCCAGCGCGTGCTGCTGCTGGTGGACGACGAGGAGCATATCCTGTCCGCCCTGCGCCGCTCGCTGCGCAAGGAAGGCTACCAGATACTCAGCACCACCAATCCGCAGGAAGCGCTGGAACTGGTCGCCTCGCACGCGGTGGGCGTGATCCTCACGGATGCGCGCATGCCGGGCATGTCGGGCAACGAACTATTGCGCCGCATCAAGGGCGTCTATCCCGAGATCGTGCGCGTGATGCTGTCCGGCTACCCTGAATTGCATTCGGTCACGGCGGCCATCAACGAAGGCTCGGTGTACAAATTCATCACCAAGCCGTGGGACGAAACCCTGCTGAAAGACCACTTGCTGGAAGCCTTCCAGCGTTTCGAATCGGGCGTGCAGCGGCCGCCGCGGGGGCCCCATGGCATCGAGATCAGCAACCGCGCCGCCTAGCGCGCCGCCAGGAGCCGACATGCAGGAGCAGCTGTTCTTCGAAGGCTTGCGCGCCCTGGCCGAAGCGGCCTTTCCCAAGCACTGCGCCTGCTGCGGGCGCGTCTTCGCCACGGCGCACGAGTTCATCGGGCAGACACGGGCGATGCGCCAGGATGTCTCGGGGCTCAAGCAAAGTTTCGATGACAACAACGTGGCCATCGTCGAGGTCTACCGCAATTGCCTGTGCGGCTCGACCCTGATGGATTTCTTTTCGGACCGGCGCGACAGGTCCGAACCATCGCTGCGGCGGCGCCAGCTGTTTGAGCGCCTGCTACCGCTGCTGCAGGAAAAAGGCATGGAACGGGCCGCGGCGCGCGACTATCTGCTGCAAGTCGTGCGCGGCCAGTTGCCGTGACGGCGGTGCTTGCATATATGATGCCGCCTGCACACACAAACAGGGAAAGGCAGGCGGCGGAGAATGACAACGATCACTGGGCGATTGCAGGAAGCGGGCTTCGATGCGGCACAGGCCGATGCCCTGGCGCAGGATATTAAACAGAAGAAATATGGTCCCTTGCTGCAGCAGTTGCTGCTGCGCGGCCTGTGGGCCGATGTCGTCGATGACAGCTTGCCGCGGCCCCAGTGGCTGGAACGCTGGCGCGCGTTGGGCGAGTCGGGCTTTCCCTTCATCAACACCCCTGCCCTGCAGCGGCTGCTGGACGCGGGTATCGACGTGCACGACCTGACCGACGTCGTGCGATCCGCGCAGGTGTTGACGATCTACAATATTGCCCAGCTGATCGACGAACCCTGCCGCGACCTGGGCTACGACCTGGAAGAAACGCCGGACCTGGCGCTGGCGGCCGTCGATGAGGGCGGCGCCCTGCACCGTTACGGCAGCCTGCACGACGCGCTGGAAGAACTCGACCCGGCGGGCCGCCACGGCCAGCCCCGCACGCTGGAACTGCGCCAGTTCGGCGGCTTGCCGGCAGCGCAGCAGGAAGAACTCCGGGACTTGCTGGCGAAAAAAGCCTGGTCGCAGGCGGCCGTCCTGTGGAAGCGCGCCGTGGGCGGCGAACTGGCGCACTGCCTGTCGGCCATGCGGCAGCTGGCGCGCCAGCTGTAGCAACTGGTATTACCAGTAGCCGAGCAACTTCCACCACGTCGTGCCGACGACGGCAAAGATCAGCAGTTCCACCACGCACATGATGAAGCCGACCCGCCACCAGTTGCCCATCGTCACGAAGCCGCTGCCGAAGATGATGGGCGAGGTACCCGTCGCGTAGTGGGTCAGGGTCATCATGATGGCCGAGCCGGCCGTCATCATCAGCATGAACGGCACGTGGTATTCGGCGGGAATCAGGTGCAGGCCCACCGTCAGGAAGGCCAGCAGCATGGCGCTGATGTGGGCCGTCGTGCTGGCAAAGAAGTAATGCGAAAAGACAAACACCAGCACGAGGACGCCGGCGATCGGCAGCCAGTCCATGCCGCTGGCGACGATGGCCGCCTTCATGCCGGCCGAGAACCAGGCGATCACGCCCGTCTTGTTCAGCTGCTCGGCCATCATGACCAGGGCGCCAAACCACACCAGAGTGTCCCAGGCGCTCTTTTCCGACAGCACGTCGTCCCAGTCGATGGTGCCGGTAATGATCAGCACGAACAAGCCGACAAAGGCAACGACCGTCGCATCGAGCGAAAAGGCGGGGCCGAACAGCATGGCGGGCACGTTGGCCCACAGCAGCAGCAAGAGGGCGAAGGTGCCCAGCATGACTTTTTCCGGCGGCGACAGCGGGCCCATGCCTTTCAATTGCGCCTTGGCGTAGGTGACGGCGTCGGGCGTGGCTTTCAGTTCCGGCGGCGACAGCCAATAGATGATCAAAGGCATCACCAGCAGGCAGACCAGGCCCGGCAGCAGCATGCACAGGGCCCAGGTGGTCCACGTCAGGTGGAAACTCTGGCCGCTGGCCTTGGCGACGAAATCGACCACGAGCGGGTTCGGCGCCGTGGCCGTCAGGAACATGGCCGACGTGATCGGGTTGGCATGGTAGTTGACGAGGGCCAGATACGTGCCCACCTTCTTTTCCGTGCCCTTGGCCGGGTCCGAATCGAAGGCGTTGGCGATCGATTTCATGACGGGGTGGACGATGCCGCCGCCGCGTGCCGTGTTACTGGGCGTAAATGGCGCCAGCACCAGTTCGCAAATCGCCAGGCCATAGCCGATGCCCATGGTGCGCTTGCCCAGCAAGGAAATGAACAGCAGGCCGATGCGGCTGCCCAGCCCCGTCTTCTTCAGGCCGCGCGATATCAGAATCGCCACGACGATCAGCCAGATCAGAGGATTCGAGAAACTGCTGAGCGCATCCGTGATGGCGCCCTTGGACGAAGTCGACGTCACCTGCGACAAGGAAACAATGACGATGGCCATCATCGCCATCACGCCGATCGGCATGACTTTTAATATGATCGCCAGTATCGTGGTGAGGAAGATCGCCACCAGGCCCCAAGCCTTGGGCGTCAAGCCTTCGGGCGCCGGCAGCAATAGCATGCCGACAAGCAAGGCGGTGCAGATCAGGGCGGGGACAAGGCGGAATGGGACGGCTTCCTTGAAATGCAGGAACAGGTCGCGCACTGTTTTATACATCATGATTTCCTTTACTGGACAGGCATCCGGACGGGCAGTGGCGCCCGCTCGGCTTGTGATAATTCTTTTTAGCAACATCATACAAGCTCATACGCAACCGCCCCGCTCCATTACGCGTGCGCGTGCCAGGAAATTCCCGAATCGTTGACTTGAGCGCTATCACAGGAGCGGAATATATTGACGGCCAGTGACAATGGGTGACTTTTTTGGCAATTTTTCTCTGTATCTTTCCCCGTAGCTGCCGCCAGATATGCCACCAGGATTGCCAACCTTTCAGGGGAAAACTTGATGAATAGCACGGAACAGTATTCGATCCACCCATCCATCGGCATCGCCCGCGTGGGCAACAGCCATGATTCGTTCTATCTGGCGCCGGAAACCATCGGCGGGCTGCCGGTCGAAGCGGACGGCAACAACGATCCGCTGCTGGCCGATGGCAAGCCGGTCCACGTTGCCCAGTTCAAGGATGCGGCCGGCCGCGTGCGGCGCCAGGCGGCCAGTTTCCGCATCTACAAGTCCGTGGCGGGACGTCCCGGGGAAAAAGTCCTGGTCGACCTGCAAGACCCGAGCATTGCCAAAATCGAGTGGACAGTGCACGTGGCTAACAAGAAGGCGGCCTGGTGGAACTTCATCCCCCTGCTGGGCGACCTGATGTTTGGCCCGTACAACAGCTATGAAACCTGGGAAAATACGCCGCCCGCCTGGAACCTCACGCCCACGTCCTGGACCAATCTGCGCAACAGCGACGTCACGGGAGAGGCGGCACGGCAAAAACTGATCGTCGATCCGGGACCGCGCACCCTCGACGCGCCGCTGGGCAAGGCCCAGTTCGACAAGGACGGCGCCGGTTCCTATGCGCACGTGTCCTTCCCCGATCCGCAAGCCATCACGCAAGGCTATCCGGTGCGCACCCTGGGCGAAATGCGCACGGATTCGCGCGGCAACTTGCTGGTGATCGGCGCCTATGGCCGCGCCGGCGGCTCGGAAAGCATCACGGGCTTCGGCGGCGGCGATACGTGGAATGACGACGTGGCCGACGGCCCCGTCAGCGCAACCATCCATTTCAAGGATGGCAGCCCCTCCGTGGAGCTGAAAGCCTGGGTGGTCATCGGCTCGCCGAAGTTCGCGCCAGAACTGGTGAATATTTCCACCTGGGATGACGTCGTGGCCGACATGGCCATCAAATACAAGAACGCGCTGCCCGAGGCCTACGATGCGGCCCGCTGGAGCGGCAGCGATGGCTGGAACCCCGACTATGTCGTCAATTACGCGCAGGACATTCAGCCATTCCTCGCCAGGATAGGCGATTACCAGTGGGTGGCAACGGTGCCGTCGATGACGGCCTTCATCCGCCCCGCCTTCGACGTGGCCGATGCCTCGGAAGCAAACCGGCCCCAGCGGGAGAAATTCCTCAGTTACTTCAGGAAGCCATCGGCCATCCGGCCAGGGACAAAGGAACAGGTGCCGGGTTTTACCGGCGGCCAGGGCGGGCAATTGTTCAGCGCCGCCACCACGGACAATCCCGGCGCGGGCATACCGCTCGTGCCCCTGAATTCGGGCAGCAATTCCGTGCGCAACAACGTCATCAGCAAGTTTTCGGTATTGACGGATACACAATACTTTGCCTTGCAGCAATGGGCGGCCGGCAAATTCGCCCCCGACGCGCCGGGCCTGGCCTTACCGGGCATCGACCCGCTCGACCACGCGACCATCGGCAATTGCGTCGGCGAACCCATGTGCCCTGGCATCGAAGTGACGTGGAGCGTGCGCAACCCCATCATCTATGAAAAACCGTACGCCATCCTGCACCGCGTGGATGCCGACTACGCCAAAAACGGCCTCTCGCCGGGCCGCGACGAATGCGAACCGCTGGACTGGAACGATCCGACCGTCGGCACCGGCTGCGAACCGGGCGACCTGACCAAGCGCATGGCGATTCCATGGCAAGCCGACTTCTATGACTGCTCCGTACAGATGATCAACTTCGACAATCCGGATATCGTCAAGAATCCCGATACGATGATCCCCGTGCCGCCCACCTACTACGCCTACTGGTGGCCGCCGCAAAGCCCGTGGAACGTCATCAATGGCGCCACAACCAAGGAAGAACAGGCGCTCGCCGGCGTGCCGGCCGGCATGCAGGTGATGTACAGCCGCGGCATGAACAGTTTTTCGCAGATGATCAGCTCCTGGCACTACCTGGGTTTCATCGTGAACCAGAACGAGGATGCCGAATCGGGCCGCCAGTACCCGTACTTTGTGGAAAAGGAGCGCAATCACGCGAAATTCGTGGCTGCCAGCGTGGGGGTCGGCAATGCCAGCAGTTTCATCACGGGCGACGATGCCAACTACCTGCCCGCGTGGTTCCTCAAGGACGAGGATCCGCAGACGGCGCCCGAGAAGGCCTCGCAGCTGTTTGCCAGCGGCGGCGCGCAAGTGGCCCTGCATGACACGCCGAAGAAAATCATGCCGGCCAACCGGCGCCGGTTTTCCCATTGAGCATGTCTTCATCGCCCGACTACGACGTCGTCATTGTCGGCGGCGGTGCCGCCGGCACGGCCGCCGCCCTGACCCTGGCCCGCTACACGGGCTTGCGCATCGCCTTGCTGGAAAAGCAGCTGTTCGACGATTACCGGGCCGGCGAAACGGTCTCGTCGTCCATCTTCTCGATGCTGGACTTTCTGGGCGTGGGCCGCGACCTGCTGGACGGCGCCCAGCTGCCCGCGTTTTCCCACGCGGCCGCCTGGGGCAGCGCGGAACTGATGTCGCGCGACGCCGTCTTCAGCAGCCATGGCCACGGCTTGCACCTGGACCGCCGGCATTACGACGCCATCCTGCTGGAGCAGGCGCGCCAGGCGGGCGTGGAGCTGTGGCGTCCCGCCCAACTGGTGCAGCTGGAACACGGCGACCCATGGCGCTTGCGCGTGGCGGCCGGCGGGCAGGAAGTGGACCTGACGGCCCGTTACCTGATCGATTGCAGCGGCAAGCAGGCGGCCATCGTGCGCCAGCGCAAGCGCCCCATCCACACGCAAGACGCGCTGGTGGCGCTGTACGCCTATTATCAGTTGCAAGAACCGCAATTCCTGCCCCACCGCACCCTGGTGGAAACGACGGAGCACGGCTGGTATTATGCGGCGCCCCTGCCCGGCGACCGCGTGGCGCTGGCCTTCATCACGGATGCCGACATCCTCAAGCGCCTGCGGCTGAAGGAGGAAGCGCCCTGGCGCGATGCCGCCATGGGCACGCGGCATGTGCGCGATATCATGCCGCGCCTGCCCGCGCCGAATGCCCTGCGCCACTATGCGATCCACAGCCGCGTGGCATCGCTGCCGGCGGACGACAACTGGACGGCGGCGGGCGACGCGGCCGCCTGCTTCGACCCCATCTCCTCACTGGGCATCGGTCAGGCCATGGCGTCGGGCATCCATGCGGCGCGGGTGGCGGAAGCCTGCCTGGCGGGCGACCGGGGCATGGCGGCGGGCTACCGGCGCAGCGTCTTCGCCTCGTTTGAAACCTATCTGCAGATGCGGCGCGGCTTCTACGGCGCCGAACAGCGCTGGCCGGAGGCGCCATTCTGGCAGCGCCGGGCCGCGTCCTGATGCCGCCGGCGAAAAACTGAGCCAGGTCAAGAGACCGCATGCCCACCGCCCGTTTCCGGGCGAATTTCAGCCCCGCCTTGCCATTCGCACTATAATGTCGGCACCGCGTGCGGCAGCATTGGCGGCGATAGACGGTAACAATTTCGTGTGGAGGCCAGTACAATAGCGTCTGGGCCTACACAGGGTTTCACTTTTGCCAGCAGTTGCCAGCAACTAACCATTTTTTTGACCAGCCAACAAATACTATGAGTTCGATGAATGAAGAGCGCGTTTTAAGCGTGCACCACTGGACGGATACCCTGTTCTCCTTTACCACCACGCGCGACCCGTCGCTGCGTTTCTCGAATGGCCACTTCACCATGATCGGCCTGCGCGTTGACGGCAAGCCATTGCTGCGCGCCTACAGTATCGCCAGCGCCAATTACGAAGACCACCTGGAATTTTTCAGCATCAAGGTGCCGGGCGGCCCATTGACGTCGCGTCTGCAGCACTTGCAAGTGGGCGACACCGTCATCGTCGGCCGCAAGCCGACGGGCACCCTGGTGTCCGACTACCTGCTGCCGGGCAAGCGCCTGTACATGCTGTCGACGGGCACGGGCCTGGCGCCTTTCCTCAGCATCGTGCGCGATCCGGACATCTACGAACGCTTCGACGAATTGATCCTCGTGCACGGCGTGCGCCAGGTCGACGAACTGGCTTACCACGACTTGCTGGAAGAACATCTGCCGAAGCATGAGTTCCTGGGCGAAATGGTCAGCGACAAGCTGCGCTACTACCCGACCGTGACGCGCGAAGACTTCCGCAACATGGGCCGCATCACGGAACTGATCGAGAACGGCAAGCTGGCCAAAGACCTGGGCGTGCCGGAACTCAATCCTGCCGAAGACCGCGTGATGATTTGCGGCAGCTCCGAGATGCTGCGCGACCTGAAAGACATGCTGGAAGCGCGTGGCTTCAAGGAAGGCAATACCTCGACGCCTGGCGACTTCGTTGTCGAGCGCGCGTTCGCCGAAAAGTAATCGAGGGCAAATCCGCAGCAAATTCAGGGGCCCGGCCCCGCCGCTTCCCGCGGCGGCGCCGGGCCTTTTCATTGCAGGCTCAACGGGCCAGCACTGGACCGCGCTGGTATTGCAAACCATTCATGAAGCGCTGCACGGGCGTAAAGGCACTGCTGAGGATATCGTCATGCGCGGCGTAATAGCGCGTCTCGATCTTCAGCAGGCCCAGCACGGTCGCATCGAGCTTGTCCGTCTGATACGGCCGGCTTTCCAGCGCGGCGCGCGCGGCCGTCGACTGCGGCGCTTGCTGGTTATCCCAGATCAACATGGGGATTTCATAGCCGCTCTTGTCCGACGCGGAATGGCCCGCGTGATTGCGGCTGTAGCCCACTTCCTGCCCATGGTCGGAGACGAACAGCAAGGAGGCGGCCCGGCCGGTCTTGGCCGTTTCCGCCATGCCGATCAGGGTGCCCAGCACGTAATCGCCATAGCGGATGGCGTTATCGTATTCGTCGCGCTGGTTGCGTATCCAGCTGGACCTGCCCTGGCTGGCCATCTGCGCGCTGACGGCGTCCTGTGCCCGGTCGAAATGGGCGAAGCGGCTGGGATAGCGCATGTCATAGCTGGGATGCGCGCCCAGCAAGTGCACGACGATGAGCTTTTTCGGCGCCGCGTCGCGCAGCGCGTGGGCGAATGGCTGGAACAGGTTGCCGTCAAAATTGTTTTCTCCACGACCGGTGCCGTAGTTGATGAAGTCGCTTTCATCGGCCTCGCCCGCCAGCAGCCCGATCCAGCCATCGTTACGCGTCTGGTTCGAAACCCAGAACGTCTTGTAGCCGGCCGCCTCGGCCAGCATCAGCAGATTCGGCTTGGCCATCCACGCATCGGGGTTGCCGATATCGGCCGGCGTGAGCATGGTCATCATCGATTCCACCGTGCTGGACGCGGGCGAAATCACATCGTTAAAAACCAGCAGCTTCGCGCGCATGGCGTCGAGCCGGGGCGTGGTCGCGCGCGGATAGCCGTACAGCGACATCGAGGCGCGGTTGGTGCTCTCGCCGATCACCAGGATGACGGTGCGCGCCTCCTCGCCCGCATAGCGCACATTCCAGTCGCGCGGCGCGGCCATGGCCGCCGTCAGCGCATGCTGCATCGATTTCATCGCGTCCAGCTGCGCGCTGTACTGCTGGTAGCGCAGCGGCCAGAACAGGGCCGGATTTTCGCGCCGCATGGTGGTATTGACGTGCAGCAGCACGAGAAACACGGCCATACCGGCGGCAAAGGCTTTGTGCGGCCAGCCCGGCGCGGTACCGGCGCGCGACGCCTGCCAGCGCTGCAGCTGGTGGTCGGCCAGCAGCACGGCCGCCGTCACGAGCACAAACCAGCCAGCCGCTTGCGCCAGGGCGACGCTGTTGTGCAGGAGAAATTCTCCCGTTTCCGCTTGATCTGTCGCAAACATGGCCTGCAAAACCGCATTCGGGTTCGGGCGCATGCCAAAATAGCCACGCAAGAAGCCTTTTACGGCGGCGTCCAGGTAAAACACGGGCACGACGACGCGCACCAGCACGGTGATCGCGCCGGAACTGCCACGCCATGCGTGCAGCACGCCGCCCACGCCCAGCAGGAAGGCCGCCAGCAACACGCTCAATTTCAGACATTCATTCGCGCTTAACTGATCGAAGAGGAAGAAAACCAGCAGGCCAGCAATGCTGAACAGGACACGGCAAAACAGAATCAGCATGGAGGCGATGGAGAGTAAGCATTGAACAAGGACAAGCCCGCGCGGACGGGCAAGCGATTGTAGCGCAGTCTGTTGCAACTTGTACCATCGTTTCCTGCGCGCTGCTGATTCACGCATGCTACTGACAGAAATTGTCAGTGCTTTTTATTATGATTTCGGCACCAGCTGGCCAGCCAGCCAGTACTATTGATATCTCCACCTGCGACAGGACTTTTCATGACACGTGCCATTACCATACTGACCGAAAACTTTGCCGATTGGGAAACCGCCCTGCTCAATTCCACGGCGCGCCTGTACTACGGTTTTTACACGCAGTTCGCCACGCCGGGCGGCTTGCCCGTCACATCGTCCGGCGGCATGCTGGTCACGCCGCAGCTGGCGCTGGAAGATATCGTGCTCGAGGAACTCGATTTGCTGATGGTGTGCGGCGGCAGCCACTGGCAAAGCGGCAAGGCGCCCGACCTGGGCCCGTTGCTGCGCGCGGCGCGCGACAAGGGCGTGGTGCTGGCCGGCATTTGCGACGGCACGCGCGTGCTGGCGCAGGCGGGCGTGCTTGACACCGTGCGCCATACGTCCAACAGCGCGGGCAACTTGCTGGAAACGGGCTATGCGGGCGCCGCCCTGTACCAGGACGTACCGTGGGCCGTTGCCGACCAGCGCATCATCACGGCGCCCGGCACGGCGCCCGTCACCTTCACCAAGGAAGTCTTGCGCGCCCTGGGCATCGCCGACGACAACCTGACGGCCTACCTGGCCATGCATGGGTCCGAGCACGGCCAGGCCGCGGCGGCGCGCTAATCCGGGGAAAGCACGCGCAAACGCGCCACGGCGTGCGTGTTGCCCGGGTCCAGCTCCAGCGAACGGCGGTAATGCGTGACGGCCAGCGCCGTGGCGCCATCGGCCTCGTACGCTTCGGCCAGGCTGTCGTGGCCATTCGCCCCTTGCGGATACAGCTGCACACCCAGCTGGAAGACGGCGACCGCCTGTTTCGGCTGCTGCCGGCCCAGCAAGCGATAGCCCCAGGCATTCAGGTCGTCGTCGGCGGGTGCGGGCAGCCCATGCTGGCGCCGGATGGCGGCCAGTTTCTGCTCCAGCCCTTCAAAGCCCGTGCCGGCCGCCTTGTTGCGCAATAGATGCGCGGCATACGCGCCGCCCCGCTGCTGGCGCAGTCCGGGAACATAAAAGCCGGCAATGGTATCGATCAGCTGTTCCGGCTGGCCGCCGGCCAGGTTGCTCAGGATAATGACGGCCAGGCCATCGTCGGGATACACATAGAAGGCCGAGCGGCCGCCGCCGATGCCGGCCACGGCGCGGTGGCCATCACGGCCGATGGTGGGCCAGCCCAGCGCCCACTGTGCCGGCTTGCCGTCGTTCAAACTGGTCGGCTGCCACAGCCGTTCCACACTGGCGGGCGCCAGCAAGCGCCCCGACTGCAGGGCGATGAGCCAGTTGGCCAGTTCGCCCGCATTGCTGTTGATGCCGGCCCCGGCGCGCATGAAGACGGGAAAGTCCTCGATCACGTTGCGGTAGCCGTTGCCGCCCCGGTCCAGCACGTAGGAACTGGCCTTGCCCACGACCACGTCCTTCGCATCGCCAAAGCCGCTGTGCGGCATGCCCGCCACGTCGAACTGCCGGTGCCGGATGAAGTCGGTAAAGGGCTGGCCGCTCTGGCGCTCGATCAATTGCGCCAGCAACACGTAATTGGTCTGGTTGTAGCGGTAGCGCTGGCCTGGCGGGGCTTCCACGGGCAGCGCCTGCACTGCGCTCCACGCCGCAGCGGCGTCGTCCGGTTGCGGCCCCACCAGCTTGCCGCTGCGCTGGTCGAGCACGTCGGGCAAGCCCGACGTATGGTTGAGCAATTGCGTCACCGTCACGGCTTGCCAGGCTGCAGGCAGCCCCGTCAGGTATTGGCCGATGGGCGCGGCCAGGTCGATCTTGCCCTCCTGCACCAGCTGCATCACGGCCACACCCGCAAACGCCTTGGTGGCCGAGTTGATGGAAAACAGGCTGGCGTCCGTCACGGGCAACTGATATTGCAGGCTGGCCAGGCCGAAATTGCGCTTCAGCACGACCTTGCCGTGCCGGATCACGGCCAGTTGCAGCCCGGGAATCTGGCGCTCCCGCATTTCGCTGCGCACAAAGGCGGCAATCTCCTGTTCCGCGCGCGATGCCTGCGATGAGTTGGCGGGGGCGGCAGTGGCGATCGAGGTGACGGGAGCTGCCACGGCGGCAAGCGCCATGACGAGCAGGACGGATGGGAGGCGTGGCTTCAAGATGCGGCTTTCGACAGTTGAAAACGGAACCGCAGCATCCCATACCTATTTGTCAACGTCAACGACAATCTTGCCGACTAGAAAGTTACTCTTCCAGCCACACATCTTCATACCCTTGCCGGTCGAGAATGAACTTGGCGCCGCTGGGCAAGGCCAGGTAATCGACCACCTGCGGCAGCATCTCGTGCAGGTGCTCCGCATGCAGGGCCTGGTAAAAGCCGCTGGCGTCGTCGTGTTCGCCGCAGTGGATGAACCAGCTGATGGTGCCGTTTTCCGGCAGCACGATGCGCGTGCCATAGATGGGCGACTGCGCCAGGCTGCCGATGGCCAGGGCCACCATGGGTTCGGGCGCCTGCGCCGGCAAGCCGAATTTGTCGCAGATGCGTTGCTGTGTTTCGCTGATCAGTTCAGTCATGGTGCTCTCAGGATCCGATGTAGCGGTAATGGAGGCGCAGCGCGCCATCGTGGCCGGACATTTCCAGGTGCAAAATCGCTTCACCGGGCTTGCCGTCGGCCAGCAACAGGCATTCCAGGCCCAGCGGGCCGTCGCCGGTGGCGTACACATCGACGCCGGGCCGGCCGCCCTTGCCCGGCACAAAGGCGTGCGCCAGCGGCGTCAGGGACAGCGCCTCGCTGGCCGCAAAGTAGCTGTCGAGCATGTCGACGATCTCCGCGGCCACGGCCGGCGACAGACCCCAGTCGCGTTGCAGCGCAACAGGATCGCGCCCGTTCAGCGTCTGCACGAACGCTGCGGCCTGCGCGTACGCCAGCTCTCGCAGGCTGTCAGTAACTGTCATTTCCATATAGCGACTCCTGCCTTCTCCATTCAACAGGCGCCATTATAGTGCGTGGCCGGGCGCATAGGCGATCCGTTTGCCATCCATAATCAAACGGCTTGCCGCTCATTTAAAACACCGCCCTTATTATTTATCGCACTGCAATAACATAAATGGCCGGCGTGATATTTGGTGAGTATCTCGGACATATAATCGCGAATACGGTTGATTTCCAATTGACGCTTATTTATTCCGGCGCTAATATCGAACGGCCATATACCATGGCACACAGCGCAAGCCGTACTTAACCATCACAAGAGGATAGTACAATGCAAAACCAATCCAAATTGTTCGCATTCAAACTGGCTGAAAAACAAGTTCAAAAACAGGCGGCGCCCGCCACCGTCTGGAAAGTGCGCGACGGCGTCGCCGTGGCCGGCTGCACCGCCGTCGGCACCAATGATCAATATCGCGACTCTTCGCGTCTCAAGCCGAACGACAGCGGCCAGTATTGCTGATTTCCGGCACGCCATAACCCCGCCCGGCGCGGGGTTGCATATATTCCCCATATTCAAACCGGCGCCGTGCGGCGCGGATTTTCCGCGCGCAATGAATATATGAACCCCTCTCAATTGGAGATGCCATTCTTTAAAGCAGTTATCGGTAAAAATCGAAACATAACCATTAACAGAGGATCTCATGCACGATAAAACCAAGCTGTTCGCATTCAAACTGGCGGAAAAAAAGGAAGAGGAAAAACCGGCGCGTCCTGCGCCCTGGAAAGTGCGCGACGGTGTCGCCGTGGCCGGCTGCACGGCGGTCGACAGCGAGGAACAATACCGCTATTCGCGCGTCGGCTCGAGTGACGGCGGAGAATTCTGCTGATCGCTGCGCCAACTGAAAGCCTTGCCGCGGCAAGGCTTTTTCATCTTCCCGATTTTCCGCTACTGCAGGCTCCCCGACATGCATAAAAAGGTATTGATTATCAGCCATAGCGGCGATCTGCACGCCGACCTGGTGGCAACGATTCTCGCCGACCGCGGCCATGCCCCCTTCCGTATCGATCTCGACGCCTTTCCCCGCGATTACCAGCTGTGCCAGCGCATGCTGGGCGGCCAGGCCAGCGCGCGGCTGCGCCGCCTGCCCGACGGCGACTGGCTGGACCTGCGCCAGGTGGGCGCCGTCTGGCTGCGCAAGGCGGCCGACTACGCCTATGCCAGCGCCGACCTGACGCCGCAGGAACGCGCCTATGCCCGGCTGGAAACGGAACAAGCCATCTTCAGCGTGCTGTACAGCCTCGATTGTTACTGGCTCAGCCACCCGCTGGCCCTGCGCGGCGCCCAATGGAAGGGCGAACAGCTGGCGCGGGCCGCGCGCATGGGTTTTCGCGTGCCCGCCACCGTGATTACCAACGTGCCCGACGACGTGCGCGCTTTCCGCGCCACCGTCGGCGGCCCCATCATTTTCAAGAGCATGTCCACGCCCAGCCTGGCAGCCGAAGCCGTCGAAGACGTGGACAGAATCAGCGCCGGCCTCGGCACCACCATCGTCGACGACGCCATGCAAGGCAGCCTGGACGCCGTTAGCGAGCTGAGCTGCCAATTCCAGGAATATATCGCCAAGCAATATGAATTGCGGGTCACCGTAATCGGCCAGCAACTGTTTGCCGCCCGCCTGTATTCGCAGGACGATGCGCGCACGGCCATCGATTCACGCGACATGTCGGCCCCCATCCGCTATGAAGCCGCGACCTTGCCCGATGACATACGGCAGCGCTGCCTCGCTTTCGTGCACAGCTATGGGCTCGAATATGGCGCGCTGGATCTCATCGTCACGCCCGAAGGCGAATATGTTTTCCTGGAAAACAATCCTGTTGGTCAATTTCTATATGTGCAACAACTGGTGCCCGCCTTGCCCCTGCTGGAAAGCGTGGCCACTACCCTGATCGAAGGAGCCTTATGCCGCAGCCAGACCTGAGCCAGATTCCCCACCAGTTGCGCGAACTGGAACTGGCGCGCGACAGCCGTGCCATCGTCCTGGCCGCCTCGCACCTGGACATGGAACTGCTGCCCGCCCTGTATGAACTGTGCCAAGACATCGGCCCCGTGGCGCGCCTCGACGTGGTGCTGCACGGACGGGGCGGCATCGTCAACGCGGCGCGCCGCATCGCCCTGCTGCTGCGCCAGCATGCGCGCCACCTGAGCTTTATCGTGCCCTTCCACTGCCAGTCGGCCGCTACCCTGCTGGCCCTGGGCGCCGATGAAATCATCGCCGGCGACCTGGCCCTGTTCTCGCCCATCGACCCGCAGCTCGACGGCGTGGACGGCGGCGCCATTTCCAGCCTGGACATCAAGGTCTTCGGCGACATGGCGCAGCAGTGGTTCGGCGTCGATGCCGGCGAAGCGCGCCAGCAATCCTTGTCCCTGCTGTGCGGCAGCATCTTTCCCCCGTCCCTGACGGCCTTTTACCGCACCACGCTGGAACTGGCGCAAATCGGCGAGGAATTGCTGGCCTGGCAATTGCCCGATGCCACGCAAGAGGCGCGGCGCGCCATCGTCGCGCAATTGGTGACCGGATACCACTCGCATAACTATGCCTTGACGCGCGAAGAGCTGGCCCGGCTGGGCTTGAACATGGCGCGCGATGCCCAGGCTGAACGGCTGGGCTGGGCCATCTCGACCCAGTTGCAGGCGCACATAGGCGGCGCCCTGCGCAGCGCCCCCGACGAACCGTGGAACGACGCGCTGCTGGCCTCGCGCGACGGCGTGCAGCTGCGGCGCCAGCGTCCGGGCGGCTTCGCGCCGCTGTGGACCACGCAAACGGGGGCAGCATGCTGACGGCATTACTGTCTGATATTGCGCGCTGCTGCATCGCCTTGCTGCTGCTGGCGGCCAGCGTGGGCAAGCTGCGCAGCTACGGGGAATTTCGCGGCAACCTGGCCACCTCGTTCGGCCTGCCGCCCGCCGCCGCTGCCTGGGCCGCGCCAGCCCTGGTGGCGGCAGAACTGCTGCTGGCCGGCTGGCTGCTGGCCGGCGGCGCCCGGCTGCCGATGCTGCTGTCGCTCTTGCTGTTAAGCGCCCTCACCGGCGTGCTGGCCTGGCGCTACTTCACGCACAGCGTGGTGCGCTGCAGCTGCTTCGGCGAAGCGGCGCGGCCCGTCTCGCAGTACGACTTGCTGCGCAACGTGCTGGCGGTGGGCATCAACGGCAGCTACTGTGCGCTGGCGCAAGATGCGGCCTTGCCCGTCGCCACCACTGTATTGGCGGCCGGCTTGGCGGCCATCGCCTGCGTGGCCATCATTTCCCTGCACGACATCGCCAACCTGGCAAAGGCCGGATGATGGATGCCGCGACCTTGCAACTGGTGCTGGCGGTGCTGGCGTTTGCCATCGCCGGCAATCTCTGGCTGACTCTGGCCGTGCTGCGCGCCAGCCGCCGCGAAAGGCTGGCGCCCACGGCACTGGAGCCGGGCGAGCCCCTGCCTGCCGTGCCAGCCCGTCCGCTGGCTGGCGGCGCGCGTTTCCAGCCGGGCGCCCCCGGCCAGGCGGCCGTGCTGCTGTTCCTGGCCAGCCGCTGCCCGAAATGCGCGGATAAGCTGGCCGGCATCGAACGGCTGCTGCCGCTGGCGCGCAATGCGGGCCTGGCCGTGTGGCTGCTCAGCGAGGAAGCGCCGCGCCGCCTGCGCGCCTTCCTGCCCGGCGACGCCTTGCGTGCGGCGGCGGCGCGCGTCAGTCTGCGCGACTACCGGCGCGTCAATCCCCAAATGAGCTCGCCGTCCTATGTCTTTGTCAATCACCAGGGACGCGTGGAAGCGGCAGGCCTGATCGGCGACTCAGACTGGCTGGCCCTCGTCGGACAATTGAACGCCGAACCGTCGCAGGAGCGCGCCGCATGAGCAATATCAACTTCGGCCCGCATTTTGAACGCCTGCGCCTGCTGTACCCCGTGCGCTGGCGCATTGCCGCCGGCCTGCTGTGCATGGCCCTTACCGTGGGCGCGCAGCTGGCCTTTCCGCAAGCCATCGCGTATTTCATCGACAACGTGACCGCCCTCACCCGGCACGGCGTCACGCCGGGCATGGTCGCCGCCATGCTGGCCTTCAGCGTGCTGTATGCGCTGGCCTCGGCCGCGCGCTTCTACCTGCTGCAATCGAGCGGCCACATGGTTGTCATGGGCGTGCGCCGGCGCCTGTTCGACGTGGTGATCAACCAGCCCATCGCCTTCTTCGACAAGCACCATGGCGGCGAGCTGAACAGCCGGCTCACGTCCGACGTGTCGGCCCTGCATGAAAGCCTGACCATCGGCGCGGCCAACGCCCTGCGTTCGCTGTGCGTGTTTTTGGGCGGCATCGCCATGCTGCTGCAGCTGTCGCCCATGCTGAGCCTGCCGCTGGCCTTGTTCATTCCCATCAGCCTGTATCTCGGCAAGTTATCCGGCAGCAATTACCGGCAGCGCGCGCGGGCCATTTCGGCCACCCTGGCCGCCAGCGGCAAGGTGGCGCAGGAATATTTTGCCCATGCGCGCCTGGTGCAGGCGTTCAACCAGCAAGGCGGCGCCATGGCCCGTTACGCGCAAGCCATGCGGGAGCTGCTGGGAGTGTCCCTGGCCGGTACGCGGCTGCTGGCCGTGTTTCAGGGCGCGCAGGGGCTGCTCGCGTTTGTTGCCCTGCTGACCACCCTGTGCTTCGGCGCCCACCTGATCGGCCAGGGCCGCCTGAGCGTGGGCGAGCTGACGGCCTTTGTCATCTATGCCAGCATGGTGACGGACACGGCCGGCTCCATCAGCGAGTTCTGGAACACCTGGATGCGCACCATGGGCTCGACCGACCGCATCTTCGAGATCCTGCGCAGCCACCGTGCCGTGCCCGAAGCGCCGCCGCAGCCGCCGCTGGCGGGCCACATCGCGCTGCGCGACGTGCGTTTTGCGTATCCCGAGCGCGTACAGGTCGCGGCGCTGGACGGCGTCAGCCTGTCCATCCGCGCGGGCGAAAAGATCGCCCTCGTCGGCGCCTCGGGCGCGGGCAAGTCCACCATCGCCAGCCTGGTGCTGGGCCACTACAAGATGGACGCGGGCAGCCTGCAATTCGACGGCATCGACGCGCAGGTGCTGGGCGTGACGCAATTGCGGCGCCAGATGGCCGTGGTGGAGCAGGAGCCGGCCCTGTTTTCCGGCAGCATCGCCGACAATATCGCCTTTGCTGTGCCGGACCGGGTCGTGGCGCGCGAAGCGATGGTGGCGGCGGCGCGCCTGGCCCATGCCCACGATTTTATCGCGGCCTTTCCGGACGGCTACGACACCCTCGTGGGCGAACGGGGCGTGCAATTATCGGGCGGACAGAAGCAGCGCATCGCGATTGCCCGCGCCATCCTGCGCGCGCCGAAAATCCTGATTCTGGACGAGGCCACCAGCGCGCTCGACGCGGCCAGCGAACAGCTGGTGCAGCGCGCGCTCGATGCGCTGATGCAAGGGCGCACCACCATCATCATCGCCCACCGCTTTTCCACCATCGTCAAGGCCGACCGCATCATCGTCATGGACAAGGGTCGGATTTGCCAGCAAGGCACGCACGCCGAGCTGCTGCGCGCGGGCGGCCAGTATGCGCGGCTGATGCAGCAGCAGCTGTCGCAATTCCAGCAGTTGCATGACAGTACGGCCACCCTGTAGAGTGGGCCAGATGAAAAAAACCTACCATGGCAGCTGCCACTGCGGCGCCGTGCGCTTCGCGGCCGAGATCGACCTGGCGGCCCCCAGCCTGCGCTGCAACTGTTCCTATTGCCTGAAGATCCGCTGCTGGGCCAGCCAGGTGCCGCCCGCCGACTTCCAGTTGCTGGCCGGCGAAGGCGACTTGAGCGCATACCGCTTCGGCGCCGGGCGCGAGCGCCACTATTTTTGCCGCCACTGCGGCGTACACCCGTTTGGCTACGGCGATTCACCCCGCAGCGGCCCATTTGTCGGCATCGGCGTGAACTGCCTCGACGATGCGGCGGCGGCCGAGCTGGCCCGGGTGCCCGTCACCTTTGTCGATGGCTGGCATGACGACTGGGACAGGCCGCCGCAGGAAACAGGGCACTTGTAATCAATGCAAATGTAGAAATGGTTGTCTGCTACGCCGGAGTTTTCCTACGTGGCGACAAGGAGTGTCCCTATGGTTAAGCCCGACGCTTGCAACGAGAATGGTCTCAACGGTGCTGCACGGCGCCGGAGCTCAGGCAGGAACATCCAACCCAATATTGGAGCGGATGACGACGCAGACTAACCTTAGGGGACATGATCATGACTTCGAACAGCAACGACAAATCCGGCAGCCAATCGGACAAACAGCAATCGGGCAGCCAACAGTCGGACAAACAGTCCGGCAGCCGCCAATCGTCGGGCGGTACCCAGGGCGGCACGCACGAGCAGCACGTCGAGGCGGGCCGCCAAAGCCACAAGAATGACGGCGACAAGCAATCAGGCTCACAAGGTTCGCAGCAGTCGGGCCAGCAATCGGGCCAGGGCAAGAGCGGTGGCGGCAGCCAGCAATCGGGTTCCGGCTCCGGCACGCGCGGCGGCACGCATGAGCAGCACGTGGAAGCGGGACGTCAAAGCCACAAGAATGACGACAAATCCTGATTTCGCAGGCACGGCCCGATGCTGCTGGTCGACATGAAAGCGCTGAAGGCCATGCTGTGCGCCGGGCTGGGCATGGGCCTGGCCGCCTGCGGCGCCAGGAATACGGCATCGAACGTGGAGGCCCCGGGCGCGCCAGCCGGGGTCTCCACGCGCGTGCTCGATGCTGGCGCCGACGCCCTGCAAGCCCGGCCGCCCATTGCGGCCCTCAATGCCTATCTCGACGGTTTTCATTTCTACAACGGCAATCTGCGCGGTCAGATGGAGGCGCACCACTATTGCACCATCGTCAATGAAGAGTTGATTCAATGCGTGATTTACGACGGCAACGTCAAGGATGCCAAGCTGATGGGCGTCGAATACATCGTCAGCGCCAGGCTGTACCAAGGTTTGCCTGCGGCGGAAAAAGCGCTGTGGCACAGCCATGTGCATGAAGTGAAGTCGGGCCAGCTGATCGCGCCCGGCATACCTGCCGTGGCGGAAAAGGCGCTGATGCAAAAGCTGGTGGGCACCTACGGCAAGACCTGGCATACCTGGCACACGGATCTGCACAAGACCTTGCCGCTGGGCGTGCCGCAACTAATGATGGGCTTTACAGCCGACGGCCAGGCCGATGCCGCCATGGTCGCCGCGCGCGACCACCGCTTCGGCATCGATTCGGCCGAAAAACGCCGCCAGCGCACCGACATCGCCGCGCCCGCCATCGTTGCCGGTGCCGACGCCTGGCAGCACGGCACGGTCATCCAGCTGGCCGACCCGACGGGAATGCCGCACAGTTCATCATCACCGCCGCCGCCATCCACGCACACGGCCGCGCCCGCCATTTCGCATCCATCTAGATAGACGGCGTGCGAAAGGCCGTTGTCTGGATCGGCATTCTGGGCGATAATTACGCCCATGAACGATACCACTACCTTACCCCCATTGCCCGATCGCCTGTCGATCGACCCGAGCAGCCCTTACCACGTTGCAGCCGTGTTCGAGAACGACGTCGGCATCCGCTTCAACGACAAGGAACGTCTTGACGTGGAAGAATATTGCATCAGCGAACGCTGGATCAAGGTCGCTTCCACCAAGTCCCTCGACCGCCGCGGCCGTCCGCTGCAGATCAAGCTGAAGGGCAAAGTCGAAGCGTTTTACCGCTAAGCAACACCTGCAGTTGTCATCGAGGCCGATTTTCATCGGCCTTTTTTGCGTCCGCCGCTTTCCGCTCAGGCAGCGCTGGTGACCAGCCCGGCCGCGGCCGCCAAGGGCAGCCACAGCATGGCGTCGGCCAGCACCTCGTCCGGCGCCCTGCCGCTGGACCGCGCCGCCTGCTGCGCGCACTGCGCCAGCGTCGCGCCGCCGGCCAGCGCCTGCAGGCAGTCAAATTGCCACGGCTGCAGCTCTTGCATGGCAAGCCGGTAATGCATGCGTGAAATGGCCACAAAGGCGGGACTGGCCTGCGGTTGGGCCGGAATGGCGTCGTCCGGCGCGGCCTGTGCCTGTTGCCAGAATGCACACAAGGGAAATGACAGGGCCAGCAGCCGCGTGCACGGCGCCAGGCGCCAGGCCGGAGTATTTCCCAACAGCAAGTCCAGGCCGGACGGCAGGACGGCCGGCGCCCGTTTTTCCAGCCCCGGCGCCCTGCCCGCCTCGCTGCGCGCCCGCTCCAGCCGCGCCAGTTCGACGGGAAAGCGCAAGACGTCCCCCTGCGCGCCAGCCGCGCCCTGGCTGGCGGCGAGAAAATCGGCAAAGCCGCCGCCCAGGTCGTACAAGGTCGGGGAAGCGGACGGGTGGCGCCAGACATAGGCGCGGGCAAAGAAGGCGAACAGCTCGTCGCCCATGGCCTTGTGCAAGACGGGATAGTCGGCCTGCAGGCATTCGAGCAGACGCTGCACGTAGCCGTCCGCATGGATGTGCAGCGGCGCCGGCCCGCCCCGCGCCCGTTTCAATACTTGGTCCTGCGTCAAGCCGTGGCGCTCGCTGGCCAGCTGCGCGCCGCGCGCCGCACCGCCCGGCGCCGTCATCGCCGTCAAAAACCACGATTGCAATTGCGCCAACGGTGCGTCCGCGCGCGCGTCGCCGTCGGCGCTACGGGGCATGGGCGGCCTCCAGGTGAAAGCCCAGCGGCGCCGAGACGGCGGCCAGGCTCGCCGTGGCCGTGGCCGTGGCTGGTACGGCATCGGAAAACTCTCCCCGCCCGGCCGTGCGCGCCTTGTCGAGCTCGGCCAGCAGCTGCGGGTACGCCGGGATATCCGCATCCCATTCCAGCAGGGCCGACACGCCCCCCGTCAGCTGCTGCGCCAGCGCGTACAGGCGCCAGACGGCCGCCGGCACGGGTGCGTCGTGCGTGTCGATCAGCATGGCGCCGCAGACGGTGGGCCCGGCCAGGTGGATTTGCACGATGTGCTCATGCGGCAACTGGCGGATGTAGGCTGCCGCGTCATAGCCATGGTTATGCGCGCTGACGTGGACATTATTAACGTCGAGCAAGAGTCCGCAGCCCGTGTCCTCGGCCAGGCAGCCCAGGAATTCCCATTCCGGCATGCTGGACTGGGCAAACTCCACGTAGCTGCTGGGGTTTTCCAGGATCAGGGGACGGCCCAGGAATTCCTGCACTTGCCGCACTCTGCCCGCCACGTGGCGCAGGCTGGCTTCGTCCAGCGGCAAGGGCAGCAAGTCGTGGCTGTTGAGCGAGGCGGCGCCCGTCCAGCACAGGTGGTCGGAAATCCACGCGGGACGGATCTCGGCGGCCAGCTGGCGCAGCTTGCGCAGGTAGGCCAGGCTCAAGGGATCGCTGCTGCCGATCGACAGCGACACGCCATGCATGACGATGGGCACCTGCGCCGCCACCTGCTCGAGCACGTGGCGCGCATAGCCGTGGTTATCGATGAAATTCTCGCTGATGATCTCGAACCAGTCCACCTGCGGCCCGTGTTCCAGAATGTGCGCGTAATGGGGCGGACGCAGCCCCACGCCCAGGCCCAGGTTCGGCAGGCCCAGGCGCGGCCGCGCCTCGTGCAGGATGCCCCGCATCAGGTCGACGGCGGCAAGGCCAGGCGCAGGTCGGTGGGCGCCGGCGGCGCGCCCACCGGCGTGCCGCGCGCCGCCATCACCTTGCCGTAGGCTTCCCAGGCCTTGTCGTAGACATTGTCGCCCAGCGCAAAGCGCATGGTCTGGCCCAGCGGAATGCTGCGGTGCTCGGGCGCGGGACCGAAATCGTACAAGGTCATGGTGGCGGGTTCGGGCGGGTCCTTCTTCGTGGTGTTCGGATACAGCTGCGAGGCCGAAATCGGCACGGCGCAGCCGCCGAAGCCGCCGCATTTGTTGTCGCTGGGCGCGCTGTAGATTTTATCGTCCTGCGGCGGCGGTGGCACATAGCATTCGCTGCCCGGCGCCGCGGCAGCCTTGACCGAATGGCCGCAGGACGAGCCGCCCGTGTCGGCCTGGGCAAAGCCGCAGCCGCCCTGGGCGTGGCAGCCGTTGGAGCCGCGGCACGTATGGTAGACGGCCAGCGCGGCGCAGGTGGACGACGCTTCGCCCTCCAGATGCATGCCCTGGCAGGCGTGGTACAGCACGCCATTCTCGGCCAGCGGCACGCCCGTCGCCAGGTTCGGCGCCTGGCCCAGCACGGCCCAGCAGATGGCCATGCGGTCGCCCGCGCCCACCATCGACGGATACGGAAACTCCAGTTGCTGGTTCAGCCAGTACTTGTCCAGCACGGAAGTGATGCCATAGATGGCGCCCGTGGCCACCGTGCTCAGCATCCCCAATGTGCCGCTGGTATCCTTCATGCGGTTCAGGGCGCTCGCCACGGCAGCGGGCGCGGGGATGTTCTTCGGCGCGGTGGCCGGGTTGTAGCGCTCGTTGGTCAGCATGGCCTCGCTCCAGCGCCCGCCTTCCTTGTGCCAGCCGGCCCAGGTCTTGACGGGCAGCATGGCCTTGACCTGGCCAAAACGCTCGTAGTGGTCGTAGGCGGCGCTGTCGTGGCGCGCGGCCGCATCGCGCGATTCGGCATCCTTGCCATTGTTCGCGTAGGACGGATAATCGCACTTCAGGGCGGCCAGGTCTTCGCGGTAGTCGGGCTGCACGGCCATCAGGCGCATGGCCGCGTCGCGGCGGTAGCGCTGGATGGCCGTGTCGCTGCCCTCGCCCTGGTCCGTGATGGCCGCCATCATGTCGATGGCCTTGTTGAACGAGCCCGTCTGGCCGCCATCCTGGTCCTGCGGACCGAAGCAGGTGTCGAAACGGGGAAATTCCGCCCGTGCATGGCCTTGCACCTGGCTGTTGAACATGTCCTGCTGCACCGAGCCGTTGACGAACAGCTTTTGCCACAGGGTCTGGCCATCCGTGTATTCGATGCTGATATAGCGCGCGTAGCACTCATACATATAGCCTATGGTGCCGAACAGGGGCAGATCATGCACGTGCTTGCCCGGCGTCCAGCCCGGCAGCGGCACTTCCGGGAAATATTTCGTGTGGTCATGGCTGTCGAACTTCGCCAGCTGGGCCCGCGCCTGTTGTTCCGGCTGCTCGATGGCGAGGAACAGGTCGCACTGGTTGCCGTTCAGCTCTTCCAGGTTGACGCGCACGTGGCGGTAGCCGGCCGTGTCCTGCAAGTCGACGATGTGCGGGATCACCGTGCAATCCTTGCCGTAGCAGGTCCAGCCGTGGTCCTGCGACTGCAGCTCCGAGCCCGTGAAGCATGGCGCCGTGCCGATGGCCGTGGCCAGGTTGGCCGCCATCTGCAGGTGCAGCATTTCCTGGATGAAGACGCTGAAGATGATATTGAAGGCCTTCTGCTCATTCAGTTCGGGGCGCGCCGTGGTACCCATGCCCGGCCACTGGCGGCCTTCGTAGTAGGTGATGCCTTTCGAGTTGATCTGGTGCGTGCCCTGGATCGAATACATGGTGGCCATGTACAGGGGAATGGTGAACAGTTCCACGCTGACGGCTGCCTGGGCGATGGCGCGCACTGCCGCCGTATCGGTGGCCAGCATGTCGAGCGGACGGTTGCTGATGGCGGCCTGGGTGCTTCCTAAAACGGGCATTTTCATTCTGTCTCTCCACAGGAACGATGCGTTTCGGATATCGGGCCGGGCCGCACCATCTGCGTGCGCTGCTCACGGCACGGAAATCATACGCCTGAGAAAGATATTTTTGCGGCAAGATTTATGTGCTGGCCGCGGTATTGATCTGCGTCAATTCAGCCGGGTTTTCAGCGCATAAATAAGCGTTTTACGCCGCCATTCGATGACAATTGAATAGAATCGGCGAAACGCGCGCGTGTATAAGCGCCGCACCGTCCAAGGCCGACGCGTCGCTTGCATGATGATAGTCAGGCACTTGGCGGCGGCTGGAAGGCGCAAAAGCCGGGCCACTGGTCGCGGCTGTCGCACACTTTCAGGCAGCCTTGATTGCCCTTGAACGTGGCGACGACCTTGATGGGAAAGCCATACAGTGGCGTGGTGGCCAGGAAGGCGGACGGGCAGCTTTGCTCATTGCTGAAGCGGAAAGTGATTTCTTCGCGGCGGCCCTTGCGCGCAAAGCTCAGCATGAAGGTTTCATTGCTGTTCCACTGCGCCTTGCCCGGCACGCGGAAACGATAGCGCGGACTGCCCGGCTGCTGCCCGTCAAGTTTCTGGCCGAAGACGCGGCTGCTGGCCGTGGCCGTTTCCACCTTGGCGATCGGATAAGGCACGGCAAACATGTAGGTGCCGGCGAAACCCTGGTCGAAGCCCAGGCCCTTCTGGTAGAACGGCACGACGATATGCGGCGCACCCGCGTATTCCACGCTGTTGCGAGCCGTCATGCGCGACGTCAGCTTGTCGTCGGGCGCTTGCCCGAAGACGACGTCCACTTCCACCAGGGCCTGGCTCTTGTCGATGTCTTGCGCCAGATAATCCCTGGGGGCGATCTCGCTGTACACGCAGCCGGCCAGCAGGACTGCGGCGAGGCAGCCGGCGATGAGTTGAGGGTAGCTCATGGCTGTTTTCCTTCCGGCGGCGCGGAACTGAGGCCCAGGCCCGTCACTTGCCAGCCGCCCTTGCCTTGTTTCCATTGAAATTGCTGGCCGAACCAGGCCAGTTCCAGCTCGCGCCGGATGCGGTTGCTATCCGTGCGGCCCTGGCGCGCCTTGATGGCGGCGCCCGCCTGCGCGGAAGCGGCCTGCGACAAGGGTTTCAGCCACCGTTGATACGTGTCGGACGGCAAGGCCAGCACGCCGGCCACGCCGTCGTCGCGCGTGGCGACGATGATCCCCACCTTCGTCAGCGCATTCGTCAGATAGGCGCCGCGCCGCCCGTCGGGCGAAACGGAGACCAGCATGGCGGGCGCGTAATCGCCGGTGACGCCGCCCGGCACGTCAAACCACAGCAGCTCGCCCGTGCCCGTGTCGAGCGCGCGGCCGTCGCGGGCAAACAGCAGCATCTCGGGACGGCCCGGCTGCGGCACGCCCCATTCGGGGTCGCGCTCCGTGCGCACCATGCTGTCGCGCTGCAGGGGACTGATGGGGCGCATCAGCGGTTCGCCATTCTGCACGCCGATCAGTATCGTGCCCTGGCCCGTATAGCCCTTGGTGAATGCCAGCAGCATGGGCTGGCCCTCGCGCGTCGCTTTCAGCGGACGCACCTCCACCACTTCGCGCGCGCCGCCGGGCCAGTAGCCGTGCTTGCGGAAAGTCAAGGTAACGAGCGGGGCGTGGCGGTCACGCGTGACGACAAAGTCGCCGTATTGCTGCATCACCGGCACGTATGGCGCTTGCGCCTGCGCGGCGGGCACGATGGCGGCGGCCAGGGCGGCGGCGGCCAGGCGGTGTAAAGAAAAGAACAGCATGGCATCCTGTAAAGGTCGCACTGGGCGAAGGAACGCCATCATAAACGATTCATCGCCAGCAACACTGTCCGATAGGAAACATCAATGGCGCTGGATTTCGATCAGCTCGATTTCGAACAGCTTGGGCCACAGTTTCCCCGTGACAAACAGGCGTTTTCCCCGTGCATCCCAGGCGATGCCGTTGAGCACGGCATCGGGATTGGCCGTGCCCCGCTGCTCGGGCGGCAGCAAGCCCGTCAGGTCGATCCAGCCCATAACTTTACCGCTGGCGGGATCGATGCGGGCGATCACGTCCGCGCCCCACACATTGGCGAACAATTGCCCGTCGACCATTTCCAGCTCGTTCAGCCGGTCGATGGGCCGCCCTTCGGCTTTCACTTCGAAGCGGCGCACTTCCTTCAGGGTTTTCGGATTGAGCACGCGGATGGCGGACGTGCCGTCGCTCATGTAGACGAATTGATTGTCGCTGGCCAGGCCCCAGCCTTCGCCCGGGTAGCTGAATTTACGTTTCAATTTGAAGGTTTTCACGTCGAAGACATAGCCCGTCTGCGAAATCCATGTCAGGCCCAGGAGCTCATCGCCCACGTCCGTGATGCCTTCGCCAAACACATTCTTGTCGAGCATGCTTTTCTGCAGCACCTTGCCCGTCGTCAATTCCACCTTGCGCAAGGAGGACTGGCCGTTCTGGCCCGTGCTTTCATACAGATGCCCATCCTTGAACAGCAAGCCTTGCGTGAACGCCTGGGGGTCGTGCGGATAGGTGTTCTTGACGAAATAGCCATACACGGGCAAGGCGGCCTGGGCGTAGCCCATTTCGCTCATCAGGCCCACGGTGCATAACAATCCCAGCAGCAATGAGCCGGCCGTGCGTTTAAGTCTGGTATTGACGTTGATGTTCATCGGGTCGGGCGGAAGTTGGCGAGCGCCTATTGTAAACGTGCCGCGTCCGCCATGCGCGCCCTGACGAGCTCCAGCCAGGCGCGCGCCGCGAACGACAGCCGCCCGCCCCGGCGCCAGGCCAGCATCAAATTCCACTCCACGGGCGGGCCGTCCAGAGGGATGACGTCAAATTGCGCGGCATCAAGCGTGTCGCAATACATCTTCGGCAGCAGGCAGATCCCCACGCCCAGCCGTACCAGCGAGGCAATGAAATCCCACTGGCCGCTGCGGCCCGTGATGCGCGGCGCGAAACCGGCCCGCTGGCAGGCATCCTGCACGATGTCGTTCAGGGCAAACGCGGCGCCATAGAAGATGAAAGGGCTGTCGGCCAGCTCGGCCAGGGCCACGGCAGCGCGCCCCTGCCACGGCGAGCCGGGCGCCGCCAGCAGGCACAGCGGCGAGCGCACGAGGGGCAAGGCTTCGAAATCCTGCCAGGTGGCCGCGTTGCCCGGATAGTCGAGCATGGTG
Organism: Janthinobacterium sp. HH106; assembly: GCF_001758725.1. NCBI lineage: Bacteria > Pseudomonadati > Pseudomonadota > Betaproteobacteria > Burkholderiales > Oxalobacteraceae > Janthinobacterium > Janthinobacterium sp. HH106. The sequence goes on from NZ_LRIC01000002.1 coordinate 586,660, forward strand.
CCCAGTTCCACCGTGCCGGTGCGCAAGTCGCGCTCGATGGCCTGCGTGCCGCTTTCGTACATCTTCAGTTCGATGCCCGGATAGCGCTGGTGGTATTCGGCCAGCCACGGCGCCAGGGTCGAATGCGTCTGCGGCGACACGCCGACGCGCAGTTCTCCCCGTTCCAGATGTTGCAGGTCACGCAATTCCACCTTCAGTTCCGCATGCAGGGCCAGCAGTTCATGCGCGCGCGACAGCACCACCTTGCCCGCGTCCGTCAGCGTAAAACGCTTGCCCGCGCGGTCCAGCAGGGCCAGGTCCAGCGATTGCTCCAGCTGTTGCACCATCTTGCTGACGGTGGGCTGCGTCACGTGCAGCTTGCTGGCCGCGCGCGTAAAACTGTTCTGTTCGACCACTTCGACGAAGTAGCGCAGGGAGCGGATATCCATGATGCATTCCAAAATAGAATGATAATCATGAGTTTAAGTCATTTTATCTTTTGATGTGGGCTCACTACAATGAAAACCTCCCCCATCCGTTTGAAAGCCCGCCGTGAAAGCCGTCCCTTGTTCCACCGCCGCCCCACTTTCCATCCCCGTCTGGCGCCAGCCTGCGCAGACTGCGTGGCAAGTGGGCATTTTGATTGCCGCCTGGTGGCTGGCCGACGCGGCCGCGGCCGCCCTGCACTTGCCGTTCTCCGGCGGAGTCGTGGGCCTGTTCGTGCTGGTGGCCCTGCTGCTGGCGGGCTGGGTGCGCCCCGCCGCCATCGAACTGGGCGCGAACTGGCTGCTGGCCAACATGCTGCTGTTTTTCATACCGCTGGTCGTATCCGTGGTGCAATTTACGCAACTGTTGAAGTCGCAAGGTCTGATGCTGTTCGTAAATATCGGCCTGGGCTTTGCCTGCGTGATGCTGGCCACGGCGCTGACGGTGGAATGGGTATGCCGCCATGAACGCAAGTTGCGTCTGAATAAGCTTCTGCGCCAGCGCGCCGCGAGGGCGCCAGCATGAGCACCCTGCTGCTGTCCCTGCTGTTCCTGCTGCTGACCCTGGTGCTGTTTTATGCCAACCAGGCCGTGCACCGCCGCCATCCGCATTTTCTGCTCACGCCCGCCATCTGCACCTCGGCGATATTGATCGTCATCGTGCAGGCCACGTCGACGCCGTTCGCCACGTATTTCGGCGAGACGCGCTGGCTGCCGTGGCTGCTGGGCCCGGCCACCATCGCGTTTGCGCTGCCCATCTTCCAGGAGCGCAAGCTGATCCGCAAGCACTGGCTGGCCTTGTCGCTGGGCAGCTGCGCCGGCATCGTGGCATCGGTCGCCGCCACCTTGCTGCTGGACCGGGTATTTGGCGTGCACGGCGACATGGCGCGCAGCCTGCTGGCGCGTTCCGTGTCGACGCCGTTCGCGCTGGAAGCGTCGCGCCACATGGGCGGCTCGGCCCAGCTGACGGGCATCTTCGTGGTGATGACGGGCTTGTTCGGCTTGATGCTGGGCAAGCCGCTGCTCAAACTGCTGCCCTTGCGCATGCGCATCGCCCGTGGCGCTCCGTACGGCGCGGCCGCGCACGGCTTCGGCTTGTCCGTGGCGCGCAGGGTCGGCACGGAAGAAGGCGCCGTGGCCAGCCTGACGATGATCTTTTCCGGTGTCGTGACGGTGCTGCTGGCGCCGCTGCTGGGGCATTTGCTGGGCTAGCGGCCCGCTTGCAGCGCCTGCATGCCAAGCACGATCAGGTCGATGCCCGCCAAAAAATCCGCGCGGTCGTCGTGCGCGCGCAGCTGACCCGCCACCTTGCGGGCAAACGGAAACGCCTGCGCATCGAGGCGTGACCAGGCGCCCGCCAGGGTGTCGAGGAAATGCGCGCGTTCCAGGCCCTGTTCCCGGGCGATGACGGCATTGGCCGCATTCTGCCCGCTCACGCCCAGCAGATAATTGAGCAAGGCGCATGCCGCCATCCACTGCCGGTCCTGCGGCACGCCCAGCGCATCGACCTGCCGGCCCAGGCGTTCCAGGATGCGCACGGTGGGCAGCTGGCCCGGCGCGCGGGACAGGGCCGAACCCAGCCACGGATGCGCATCCATCGCCTCGAACATGGCCAGCGCCACTTCGCGGATGCCCGCCTGCGGCGTATCACCAGGCGGGGCGGCCTGCATGGCGCGGGCGACGATGGCGTCGCTGGCGGCCGTGAACAAATCATCCTTGTCGGCCACGTGCCAGTAGATGGCGCCCGCTCCCGTCGCCAGGCGCGCGGCCAGGGCGCGGAAGGTCAGGCCGCCCTCGCCTGCCGTGTCGAGCAGGGCAATGGCGGCGTCGATGATGGAGTCGCGCGTCAGCGAGTCGGCGCGTCGTGGTGGGGTCGCTACGGTATCGGGCATCGCTTATCTTGACACAGATGATGGCTTGCCGCAAAATTCTTCTGGAACGCCGTTCCACTACTATTTTGAACACCACCTGAAGGATCACCATGCAAATCGCCATCATCGGCGCGGGCCTGGGCGGGCTGATGCTCGCCCGCGTGCTGCACGTCCACGGCATCGCCGCCACCGTGTATGAAGCGGATGCGTCGCCCCAGGCGCGCCGCCAGGGCGGCATGCTCGATATCCACGAGGAAAGCGGCCAACAAGCGCTGCGGGCGGCCGGCCTGCACGACGCCTTCCGTGCCCTCATCCATGTGGGCGGCGAAGCGAGCCGCGTGCTCGACCAGCATGGCACGGTCCTGCACGACGAGGGCGACGATGGCACGGGCGGGCGTCCCGAAGTGCCGCGCGGCGAGCTGCGCCGCATCTTGCTCGATGCCTTGCCTGAAGGCTGCGTGCGCTGGGGCCACAAGCTGACAAACGTCGCGACGCTGGACGACGGCAGGTACATGCTGAGCTTTGCGCATGGCGCCACGGCGGCCAGCGATCTGCTGGTGGGCGCGGACGGCGCCTGGTCCCGGGTGCGGCCGCTGCTCTCCAGCGCGCAGCCCGCCTACAGCGGCATTGCCTTCATTGAAACGTATCTGTTCGACAGCGACCGCCGCCACGGGGCCACTGCGCAAGCCGTGGGCGCCGGCGCCCTGTTCGCGCTGGCACCGGGCAAGGGCATCCAGGCTCACCGCGAAGCCGATGGCGTGCTGCATGCGTATGTGGCCCTGAGTAAACCCGAAGAGTGGCTGGCAGGCATCGATTTTGCCGATCCCGCCGCCGCGCGGGCAGCCATCGCCGCCCAGTTTGCCGGCTGGGCGCCGGCGCTCACGGCCCTGATCACGGACGCGGACACGCCGCCCGTGCCCCGTCCCGTGCACCTGCTGCCCGTCGACCACCGCTGGCAACGCGTGGCAGGCGTGACCTTACTGGGCGACGCGGCCCATTTGATGGCGCCGGCCGGCGAAGGCGCCAACCTGGCCATGCTGGACGGCGCCGAGCTGGCGCAGGCGCTTGCCGCGCACCCAAGCGACGTGGAAGCGGCCTTGCTGGCATATGAAACGGCGCTGTTTGCGCGCAGCAGCGCGGCCGCGGTGGAGTCGGAACGCATCCTGCGCCTGTGCTTTGACGACGACGCGCCGCATAGCCTGGTGCGGTTCTTCACAGGCATGCGGGACGCCGGCCCGGCACGCACAGTGTGAAAGGCGGCGCCAAAGCCCCACGCCAGCGGCCTTTATCGGGGATAATACGTCTTTCCCCATTCCAAGCAGCCGCGCCACGATGAAATACCCCGCAGTCCTTCCCTTCAGCGACATCCTGCCACGCCTGCATGAATTCGACGCCATCATCGACGTGCGCAGCCCGTCCGAGTTCGCGGAAGACCACTTGCCGGGCGCCATCAACCTGTCCGTGCTCGACGACGAGCAGCGCGTTCGCGTCGGCACGCTATATAAGCAGACGAGCGCCTTCGAAGCGAAGAAGCTGGGCGCGGCGCTGGTGGCGAAGAATATCGCGCGGCATATCGAAGACGGTTTCCTCGGTCACCCGCACGAATGGAAGCCGCTCGTCTACTGCTGGCGCGGCGGCAACCGCAGCGGCGCCATGGCGCACATCCTGGCGCGCATCGGCTGGCCCGTCACGCAGCTCGACGGCGGCTACAAGGATTACCGGCGCCACGTGAACGCCGAGCTGGCCACCCTGCCCGAGCGCTTCGACTTCATCAATGTGCTGTGCGGCCCCACGGGCAGCGGCAAGAGCCGCTTGCTGCAAGTGCTGGACCGCCAAGGCGCGCAGGTGATCGACCTGGAGCGATTGGCAGCGCACCGCGGCTCCGTGCTGGGCGGCTTGCCCGAGGAAGAGCAGCCCTCGCAAAAATCGTTCGAAAGCGCGCTGTGGCAGCAGTTGCGCCAGTTCGACCCGGCATTGCCCGTCTTCATCGAATCGGAAAGCAAGAAAGTGGGCCGCGTGCGCGTGCCCGACGCGCTGATGGACAAGATGCGCGCGGCCGCCTGCACCGACGTGCGGCTGGCCACGGACCAGCGCGTGCAATTGCTGATGCAGGACTATGAACATTTCGTCGGCGACCCGGAGCGCCTGAATGTGCAGCTGGCCCTGTTGACGCAGCTGCATGGCAAGGAGAAAATCGCCCATTGGCAGCAGCTGGCGACGGCGGGCCAGATGGCCGAGCTGGTGGAAGAGCTGCTGGTCCAGCACTACGACCCCGTCTACCGGCAATCGATCGCCCGCAACTTCAGCCGCTACGCCCAGGCGACGCCGCTGGTCTTGCCCGATATTTCAGAACATGCCTTTGAGCAAGCCGCGCGCGCGTTGTGTGGTATTGTCGGCACTAATTCCCCCTAAAGACGCAGTGCCGGGGTCGGCCCCTGAGAGTCCGACCCCAGACCTTGCGTTTGGGGTAAAAATGATCATCGTTGTACACAACATCAGCAGGAATTTCCATGTCAGATAGCGCAGCAACATCCAATACCCCCATCCGATTGACCGAATTTGCCCATGGCGGCGGCTGCGGCTGCAAGATCGCGCCCGGCGTGCTGGCCGACATTTTAAAGGGCAGCGGCGGCTTTCCCCTGCCGAAAGAATTGCTGGTCGGCATAGAAACCTCCGATGACGCGGCCGTCTACCAGCTCAACGACGAGCAGGCGCTGATCGCCACGACGGATTTCTTCATGCCCATCGTCGACGACCCGTTCGACTTCGGCCGCATCGCCGCCACCAACGCCATTTCCGACGTCTACGCCATGGGCGGCACGCCCATCATGGCGCTGGCCCTGGTCGGCATGCCGATCAACAAGCTTCCCGTGGAAACCATCGGCCTCATCTTGAAAGGCGGCGAAACCATCTGCGCCCAGGCCGGCATCCCCATCGCCGGCGGCCACACCATCGATTCCGTCGAACCGATCTATGGCCTCGTCGTGCTGGGCCTCGTGCACCCGTCGCAAGTGAAGCGCAATGCGGGCGCGCGCGCCGGCGACAAACTGGTGCTGGGCAAGCCGATCGGCGTGGGCATCCTGTCAGCCGCGCTGAAGAAGAATGCACTGGACGCGGATGGCTACGCTTCCTTGATCAACAACACCACCAAATTGAATACCCCAGGCAAGAAACTGGCCCTGCTCGACGGCGTGCATGCGCTGACGGACGTGACGGGCTTCGGCTTGCTGGGCCACACGCTGGAACTGGCGCGCGGCGCCAAGTTGCAGGCGCGCATCGCCATGGCTGACGTGCCGCTGCTGCCGCAAGTGCAGCAACTGGCGCAGAATGGCAACATCACGGGCGCCTCGGGCCGCAATTGGCAGGGCTACGGTGCGCAAGTGGCGCTGGCCGACAGCCTCAGCGCCATCGACAAGGCGATCCTGACGGACCCGCAGACGGCCGGCCCCCTGCTGGTGGCGTGCGCGCCGGAAGCCGTCGAGCACGTGCTGGCGATTTTCCGCGCCGAAGGCTTTGGCGACGCCGTCGTCATCGGCGAGATGCAGGATGGCACGACCGGTGTTTCCGTATATTAATGAACAATCTTTCAAAGGCAGTCCCATGACCACATTCTCCAACAAGTTCCCCGCCATCCTGGCCACCGTCGCCGCCACCCTGGCCATCCACAGCGGCCTGGCGCAGGCGCAGCAAGTATTGCGCGTGTCCGCCATCCCCGACGAAGCGCCGACGGAATTGCAGCGCAAGTTCAAGCCGCTGGGCAGCTATCTGGAGAAAAAGCTGGGCATGAAGGTGGAATTTACGCCCGTCACCGATTACGCGGCCTCCGTGGAAGGCTTGATCAATCACAAGCTCGACATGGTCTGGTTCGGCGGTTTCACGTTTGTACAAGCCAACGTGCGCAGCGGCGGCAAGATCGTGCCGCTGGTGCAGCGCGAGGAAGACACGAAGTTCCGCTCCGTGTTCGTGACCACCAGCAAGGACATCAACCAATTGTCTGACCTGAAAGGCAAGAACTTCACGTTCGGCTCGGAATCGTCGACCTCGGGCCACTTGATGCCCCGTTACTACTTGCTGGCCGCCAAGATCAATCCGGATACGGACATGAAGCGCATCGCATTCTCGGGCGCGCATGACGCCACCGTGGCGGCCGTGGCCGGCGGCAAGGTCGATGCGGGCACCTTGAACATTTCCGTATGGGAAAAGCTGGTCGAAGCGAAAAAGGTCGATCCAAGCAAGGTGCGCGTGTTCTACACGACACCGGGCTACTACGATTACAACTGGAGCGTGCGCGCCGACATGAACCCCGTCGTGCGCAAGAAGCTGACGGACGCCTTCCTGGCGCTGGACCCATCGACGGCCGAAGGCAAGGAAATCCTCGAGCTGCAGCGCGCGACCAAATTCATCCCGACCAAGGCCGAGAAATACAAGGATATCGAAGCGGCCGCGCGCGATGCGAAGCTGTTGAAGTAAACTACGTCGTCGCGTTTTATCGTAGGTCGGATTAGCGGCAAAGCCGCATAATCCGACACAAGCGATAATGTCAACAATGTTGTCGGATTACGGCCTCCGGCCTAATCCGACCTACGCTGCCGTCGCATGGCGTAATCCGACACACCAACGCCCCCATACCGAACATCGCATGACATTCCAACTTCACAAGGTCAGCGTCCACCACGCGGGTGCCGTCGGCAATGCGCTGGCCCTGCGCGACGTGGACCTGGACGTGGCCCAGGGTGAACAGATCGCCCTGATCGGCCCTTCCGGCGCCGGCAAGACCAGCCTGCTGCACACCTTGGCCTGCGCGCTGCGCCCGGCATCGGGCACCTTGCACATCCTGGGCACGTCGCCCTGGCAAGTCGGCAGCGGCGAACGCCACGCCTTGCGCGCTCGATTATTCCTGGCGCCGCAAACGCCGCCCTTGCCGCCGCGCCAGCGCGTCGTCAACGCCGTGCTGGCAGGACGCTTGCCGCAATGGAGCTTGTGGACGGCCATCCGTTCGCTGGTCGCGCCCGTCGATCCGCGCGCCGCGTGGGAAGCGCTGGGCAAATTCAACCTGCAGGATAAACTGTACGCCAGGGTCGACCGCCTGTCCGGCGGCGAACGCCAGCGCTGCGGCATGGCGCGCGCGCTCGTGTCGGATGCCCAAGTCTTCCTCGTCGACGAACCGCTGTCCGCGCTCGACCCCACCCTGGCTTTGCAGACGATCCATGTGCTGCAGGCGGAAGCGACGGCGCGCAACGCCACCCTGATCTGCAGCCTGCACCAGGTGGAGATCGCGCGCGCCTGCTTTACGCGCATCGTCGCCCTGCGCGACGGCCAGATCGTCTTCGACTTGCCTGGCGCCGAGGTCAGCGACGCCATGATCGCCGAGCTGTACCGCAACAAGGCCGACGCCGCGCCCCAGTTCGAATCGGTGGAAGCGAACCTGGACGCCGCGAGGCCCCTTTGCTGAAGAGCGCCGACGCCGCCATGCCGCGCGACCCCGCCTGGCGCGGCCGCCTGACCGGGGCTGCCATCGTGCTGCTCGTGCTGTGGCCGATGCTGGTGCAGGCTGAGTTCAAACCGTGGATACTCTGGGATGCGCAAAGCCTGGCAGCCACCTGGCAATTCATCGCCAGCTTCGTGCCGCCCGCCCACTCGCTGGAATTTTTGCAGCTGGTGGCCATTTCCAGCTGGGAAACCATCGCCATGGCCACGGCCGGCATGGCGCTGGCCATGCTGGGCGCCATTCCCCTGACCTTGCTGGTGACGGAGCGCTTGTCGATCTCGCGCATCGGCAGCGGCCAAGTGTCGCCGCTGGCCGCCAGCGTGCGCCATGGCGTGCGCGCGCTGCTGGTGCTGCTGCGCAGCGTGCCGGAACTGGTCTGGGCATTGCTATTGGTGCGCATCGTGGGACTGGGGCCGACGGCGGGCGTGATCGCCATCGCGCTCACGTATTGCGGCATGCTGGGCAAGGTGTATGCGGAAATCCTCGAATCATCGGACGCCGCCGCCTGCAACGCGCTATTGCACAACGGCAGCGGCAGATTAAAAGCCTTGCTGTACGGCGCCCTGCCCGAATCGGCCGCGGAACTGGTGTCGTACACGATCTACCGGTGGGAATGCGCGATCCGCGGCTCCGTCGTCATGGGATTTGTCGGCGCGGGCGGCCTGGGCCAGCGCATGGATGAATCGATGAAGATGATGGCAGGCAATGAACTGGCCACCATGCTGATGGTGTTCGTGCTGCTGGTGGCGGGCGCCGACGCCGTCTCCGCCATGCTGCGCCGGAGGCTGGCATGAAGACTGAACCGATGTTGCCCGCCCCTGCCCCCGTGCGCTGGTCGACCTGGGCCTTGCTGGCCGGTCTGCTGCTGCTGGTCATCGCCAGCTTCGCCACCCTGCCCCTGAAATGGGGAGAATTCTTCAGTGCCGATGCCGTGCGCACGACGGCCGATTTCCTGCACGGCTTCGCCCCGCCCGAGCTGGCCAGCCCTTTCCTGATGAAAGTGGGCATTGCCACCTTTGAAACACTTGCCATGTCGGCCATCGGCACGGTGATCGCCGCCATCCTGGGCGCGCTGCTGGCCCTGCCCGCCAGCGGCCGTTTCGGCAGCCTGGCGCGCAACGCGACGCGTGGCGTGTTGAATGTGCTGCGCTCGATCCCGGAGCTGGTGTGGGCCTCGATCCTGCTGATCGCCGCCGGCCTGGGCCCGTTCGCGGGCACACTGGCGCTGGCCCTGCACACGGTGGGCGTGCTGGGCCGCTTGTTTGCCGACGCGTTCGAAAACTGCCCGCCCTTGCCGGCCGCCACCCTGCGCATCAACGGCGCCCGGCCTGCGGTGGCCTTTTTGTACGCCACCTTGCCGCAGTGCGGGCCGCAGATGATGTCCTACACTTTGTACCGCTGGGAAAACAATATCCGCGCCGCCGCCATCCTCGGCGTCGTCGGTGCGGGCGGCCTGGGGCAGATGCTGAAATACCATCTGTCGCTGTTCCAGATGCAGAACGCCGCCACCGTCATCGTCGCCATGCTGCTGATGGTGGCCGCCGTCGATGGCCTCAGCTACCTGCTGCGCCGCGCCATGACCCGCTAATTTTCACTTTTCACAAGGAATGCCCATGTCAGGCTGGTGGACGATTATCTCGACAGAAACGCCGGAACAAATGGCCGATATGACGAAAGTCAACAAGGAAGCGTTTCTCGCCACGTGGGAAGCGGGCCTGTTCGGCGCCGACTGGATCGCGCAACTGTGTGAGCAAGGCAAGGCGACCCAGCTGGCCTTCAATGGTTTCCCCAACCGCTACACGGCCTCGGCGGACGTCATCGCGCCCCTGCTGCTGGCGGGCATCGCCGAAGCGCAGGATGGGGAATTTCCGCAGGACCAGCTCACAGGCTGGCCCGGCAGCATTACCGTGTATCCGGAGCGCATCGCCGCCTGCAGACCTGGACAGTTGCTGACCATCGAAGTGTGGGACCAATCGTAAATGATGATCAGAGGCAAATGATTTACACTGGCAGCTGAACAATAAAGGAGTCCATGCATGGGATTGGCAATAGCAGTCGGCGCTCTGGCCGACCTGCACGAAGAAGACCCGGAAGGCGCGCAATGGTTGGCCGATTCCCTGGCGCAAGCGAACGCCCTGCTGAAAAAAGCGGGCTTGCCGCAGCATGGCGAACCGCTGGTCTTGCCGCAACTGCAGTCGCGCGCAGCGCTTGATTCCTTTCCATACAGCTACCTGCATTATTTGCGCCGCGCGTATGCGCATGCGGTCCAGGATGGGCAATGGCGGGCCACGCCGCTGGCCGAAGGCGAGGATCCAAGCGAAGATCCGGTGCTGGAAGCAGCGCAGGATGACCTGGACAGCCACCTGCTCTGCCATTCCGATTGCGAGGGCTTTTATTTCCCCCTCGTCTTCGACGACGTCATTTTTGCCGATGATGAACATCCGCTGCTGGGCGGCATGCTCGGTTCCTCGTACAGCCTGCGCGCCGAACTGGTCACGGTCGCGCCCGCGCTGGGCATTTTCCTGCTCGGCGACGAGCTGAGCGATGAAGAAGCGGCCCGCATCAATGCACGCATCGACGACGAAGACGGTCTCGAGCGCGAACTGATCGCCTGGCTGGCCGCGTATGAAGCTTGCAGGCTCAGCATCGAACACAAGACGGCGATCGTCTTCAATTGAGCCTGCTGATACGCCCCACCACCGCCAGCGACTGGCCGGCGCTGAAAGCCACGCGCCTGGCCGCGCTGCTCGACGCCCCCACAGCCTTTGGCGCCAGCCACGCCAGCGCGGCCGCTTTTTCCGATGCCGACTGGCAGCAGCGCGCCATCAGCACGCCGCAGCGCACGTTTTTCCTCGCCTTTGACGGAGAACAAGCCATCGGCCTGGCCGCGCAAGTGGTGGCCGGCAATGGCGAATGCCATTTGATCGCGATGTGGGTACAGTCCGCATATCGGGGCCTGGCCGTGGCGCAAGGCCTGGTCGAGGCCGTAAAACAATGCGCCGTGGACAATGGCCATCCTCGCCTGGTGCTCGACGTCGCGCCCGAGAATGCGCGTGCGGCGGCGTTTTACCAGAAGCAGGGGTTTGTCTTTTTGCCGGAATGGGAAGCGCTGGAGAGCCATCCGCATATCCGCGTGCAGAAGATGGAGTGGCTAGCGCCGGCTAGCTGATAGTGGCCCAGGCCCTGACACCGCTGGAACTGTCGGGGCGCGCATACAACACGATGTGAGCAAAATTGTGGGGACGGCAGCAAACGACGCAATGATCCTGTTAATATTGCCAAATACTTAAATGACTGGCGCCATCCGACGGACAAGTGCCACGCCATTCAAGCATGACGGATGTATTTTCCTGCCCCGCAGGCCACTCTTGCATAGACTGTCAACACCATGAAAAAACTGCTCCTGGGCGCCCTCGCCGCCTGCTGCGCGCTGCATGCCGGCGCCGCCCCTGTCGAAGACTTCATCGGTACCTGGAAACTGGAACGCACCACCGTCCCGAACTATGTCGTCATCAAACAGGAAGGCGAGCGGCTCGTGGCGCTGCGCTACTCGCGCAATGTGCTGACCAACAAGATCACCGAGCGGCGCTTTCCCGCCAGCTATGCGAACGGCGACGTCACCATCGCTGCGGGCGAGACCATCATCGAAGCGCGCAGCGTGAATGACGTGGCGACCGTCAAGACGCTGGCGGAAGCGTACAAAAAGATTTCGTCCTCCACGGCCGCACCGACTAGTTAAGGAATGGCGCAGATTTGAGTCACATCATCATCCGCCAGCGCTATCCGGGTGCAAAAGATGGAGTCGATAGCTCCGGCATGAGCGCAATCAGTTGGCACACCCCGAGGATGAAGCGTGTATGACTGGATTTTCGACGCCATCGTCTGGGTCGTTCGCCTGCTGGTCTATAACGTAGTAGGAACGGTCATCGAAAAACTGTTCTATTGGCCGGGCTGGGCAATGCTACGGCTGCTCACCCTGGGCCATTACCCTCCGGCAAGAGGGCTTCCTCACCATCATTTTGCCGTCGCCCTGTTTACTGCAATAGTCATTGCTTCCGGCTTGCTGATGGCATGGGGCATAAATACAGTTGGGCGTATTTGGGGGAAACAGCGATTTCAAGCACTTCATTCATCCCAGTTGACACTCCGTCTTAAAAACCTGCCTTTACAGGTGTTTTTTTCCATACTCACATTGATGAGTAGAAAGATTGGGTATGCGTGCACGACAAGGCCGAGCTGACCGTGAACCGCAAGGCGGGTCCCGTCAGATGGACACACTACGTCAGGAGCACGGCGGCCAGTGACACGCTCCGCCGCCTGGGCGACCTGCGGCTGGCCTGCGAAGTCCATTGAACCATCGACAAGGACAACTTGCCTTTTGCGATGAGCACGGCGAAGAGCGCACTGGTCGGCCCCTGCAATTTCGTGTCGCAAAAAGGCACCTACAGCTTTGCCGAAGGGTGGCGCATCACGGCTGCGACGATCAGCTTCAACGGCAAAAGCGCGCCCGTGCCATTCAGCGGCAAGTCGTTCACGCAGCCGCTGCGAGAGCAGGACTGGGACAATGACAGTATGATCGAACTGGCATTCGACCTCAATTAGCTTTCGCAAGTATTTCACTGATCCTGCCGCTGACGTGCTTGAGTATCCTGCACGGCCGGCCCCGCGTTCGATATGGCGCGCTGCGGTGAGAAAACTCCTCCATCTACTGAACCGCTTATCAACACCTGCGGGTGCTGTGCTGGTCTGCCGGATGACGCCGGCGCAAGCCGTGCATGGGAATCGGAAATAACGGCCATTTAGCAGCATATCTAGATATTTATCAGGATCTGAGCAACTGCAACTGCAAGAATTAACATTCACGGCAGTGCAAGCTTGGGTACGATGGGCTTTCAAGACATTGATTAATCATATTCCTTTGCTGCCATCGTTATTTATCTCCGGAGCGACCACATGGAAGCATCCAGCAACGAGTGTGATTCCAGCCAGAAGGAAGCTGATTTTAATGCCCAGATGGAGCTGTACGTCAGGCGCAAGTTAAAAATCTTTGGCGCACTAATTACAATACTGACATTTCTCTTTGGCGCGCTTGGAGTCGCAGGGATCGGATACAAGGAAATCTTTTTCACGCCGTTAATAAAATATATCTATCCTCCCTCGGTGATACGTGACGAATTGCTGAAATTGAGCGGCGATACGAATAGCAAGGAATCGAGTGCCCTGAAAAGCAATGTCCTGGACTTTCTGCATGACCATGTGGACTCGGGCTATACCAAGGTGATGATTCTGCCAGCCAAGGGGAAATTCAATGACAACAATATCCCTTTCTATTCAACTCCGGAACAGGAAGTCGAACTGACCATCTACGTCGATACGGAACAACTGGACTTCCGATATGTGGCAACGGTGGACCAGAAACCGATCGATGACGACGGGGGGAGCGACCATTCCATTCCAATGAGCCGTCCCGTTCTGAATATCTCGCTGGCCAGGAAACTCAATTTTGATGAGTTCTCCAAACATAAAAGACTGCCCAACCTGCATTTGCTATCGATCAGTCCGACCGATGTGCAGAAAAAGGATGTCATCATTACATGTGTAATTATCGTCAGGAACAAAAAAATAAGGCAACAATAAATGTCCCACTTCAAGACACGACTGGTTTACCTATGCATCTCGGTGCTGGCGAGCATGGCAATGTCGTTGGCGCATGCAGTCAATTCCTTGCAGTACAAAACAGTGGCTCCCGGAATAGAGATCGGCGATATCACCCTCGCAGCGAACAAAAACATCGCTGATTCCGTGAATTTCCATGTTATCCGGGTCAATCCGGCGCTGGTGCACATATCGGTTGTCGACGTACGTTACTTGTCCAATCCGCATGACAAGAATTCCATGCAGGTCGCCTACAGCCTGCGCGAAGTGATGCGGCTCATTACACCTGTTGCGGCAATTAACGGTGGTTACACGCGGTCCCTCATCAAGCCGATACCGACCGGTTTGATTTTATCGGAAGGCAAGCCCACGTCGAAAATCATCAACGATTCCACGAAAATCAGGGGCGTTGTCTGTATCCACCGCGATGGACGCGTCGCCATCGATGAAATCAGCACCATCGCTACAGCCGACTGCCTGTCTGCCATTCAATCAGGTCCGATGGTCATCGAGAAAAATGGCGTCAACGGCATTCGCAAGACGCAACAAGCGGTCAAGGCCATCCGTTCGCTGGTTGGCATCGATCAAAAGGGGTGGATGTACCTGATACAGACGACGAGCGCCTCACTGTTCGACCTGGCGGAGATACTTCGCCCGGGTGGCGCCCTGAACACTGAGCTGAGCGCCGCCCTCAATCTTGACGGAGACATCGATTCAGGGATGATGGTCAGAGAGGAGAACGGTACCCGTATCTTTGGCAACGTGGATGCGGTCATACCCAGCGCCCTGGTCATCCATTCGCTCCCGTATCGCGCCAGGCGCCAGAAATAAGCGCAATGCCGTAACAGCTGCACCTTGTGTGAGGTCTGGCAAGCCGGGAAATCCCCTACTTCACCCGCTGCTTTTCCAGCTTGCGCGCCAGCGTGCGCCGGTGCATGCCCAGTCTTCTCGCCGTTTCGGAAATATTGAAATCCGTCTCGGCCAGCATTTCGTGGATGCGTTCCCATTCCAGGGTCTTGATGTTGGTGGCGCGGTTCGTCAGTTCGATGTCGGCGTTGCCGGCCACGTGGCCGAAGGCCGCTTCGATGTCGTCCGTGTTCGACGGTTTCGCCAGGTACTGGCAGGCGCCCAGCTTGATCGCTTCGACGGCCGTGCCGATGCTGGCGTAGCCCGTCAGCACGACGATCAGCATTTCCGGGTCGTGCTGGTGCAGCATCTGCACGCAGGCCAGGCCCGAGGTGTTGCCATTGAGTTTCAAATCGACGACGGCGTAGTCGGGGCAATGCTGTTCCAGCAAGGCGCTCGCCTCGTCGAAATTGGTGGCCAGGATGACCTGATAGCCGCGCCGTTCGAACGAGCGGCCCAGCGTGCGGGCAAACGCGGCATCGTCTTCCACGATCAGTAACAGACGGTCATCCTGCATGGTGGTCGCTTTCTCTTTCCAGTTTGATGGCCGCCAGCGGCAAGGCCAGGTGCACCACCGCCCCGCCCTGCACCCGGTTGCGCGCAGTCACCGTGCCGCCCAGGGTACGCGCGACATTGACCACCAGGAACAGACCGAGGCCGCCGCCGGGCTTGCCCTTGCTGCTTTGATATGGTTTGCCCAGGTGCGTCAGCATCGACGGCTCGAAGCCGGGGCCCGCATCGGTAACGACCAGGTGCAAGGCGTCCGCTTCGCGCGTCGCTTCAAAACGCAGCCATTCGGGCGACGCTTCCAGCGCATTGTCGAGCACATTGCAGATAGTTTGTTTCAAGGTCGAATCGAAGACGACGGGCACATCGTGCTCGATGCGGTTATCGTACTCGAAATCCTGGATCGGGCGGCTCGTGCGCCACTCGTCGACCAGGTCGTTGAGGAAGGTATTGATCGTCGTCTTCACGGAAGATTCCCCGCGCGCCTCGCCCGCCGACAATAAAATGCCGCTGACGATGCTTTTGCAGCGCTGCAATTGCGCCTGCATTTCCGTGATTTCTTCCAGCATCTCGCTGTTCTTGCTCAGTTCCGGCATCCGGCGCCAGTCGCCAAGGATGACGGACAGGGTTGCCAGCGGCGTGCCCAGCTCGTGCGCGGCGCCCGAGGCCAGCAAGCCCATGCGGATGATGTGCTCCTCTTCCGCCGCACGCTGGCGCAAGTCGGCCACCTTGGCGTCGCCGGCCCGCTGGTTGCGGTTGATGCGCGTGATGAACACCACCAGCAAGGCGGCGTTCAAAATAAAACAGATCAGCAGGCCCTGCACGTACAGGCTGGAAAAGCCGCGCTCAGGGTCGATCGGCAGGATCAAGGGGCCGGGCAGCAAGGCCAGGCCCGCCAGGCACAGGCTGGTAATGGCCACCATGATCCACGTCGACCACACTTCCAGCAGCACGGCGCTGAGGATGACTTGCAATAAATACAGGAAGGCAAACGGATTGCTGATGCCGCCGCTCAGGTAGAGCTGGGCCGTCAGCACGGTGACGTCGACCAGCAGAGCAAGGAACAGGGCCGTGTTGGAAACGGGCTGGCGCTCGTGCCAGCGCAGCAGGCTGGCCAGATTGAAGGCAATCAGGCAGGACAGCACTTCCAGCATGTAGGGCACGGGCAAGGCGATGCCCAGTCCCACGCCCACGCCGAAGATCGTGCTGATCTGGCCGATCACGGCCAGCCAGCGCAGCTGGATCAGCAGCTTCATGTTCTGGTGGCCAGCCGGATGTTCCATCTCGGCCGCCACGGCGCCGCGTTCTAGTACCTCGCGGTTGGGCAGGATTTCAATCCTGCCTGGCATGGTCGCTTTCCTGGCGATCGGCATTGCCCGCCTTGCGCGCGCGGCGGCGCTTGTCTTCGCGCACGATCCACCATGTGATGCCGGCCACCATCAGGGCCAGCGCGAACCACGTCAAGGCGTACACGAGGTGGTTGTTGTGGAACGAGATCACGGTCAGGCCGCCGACGGGGGCGTCACTGGCCGTTTCCGATTTTTCCTTCGCATCGACGAAATACGGCGCCACGTTGGTGAGCATATGCGAGGCGGCGATGGCGGCCACGTCGCGCGAATACCAGTGCTGGGTGGCAGGACTGTTTTCGCGCAGGAAACCGCCGCCCGTCTCGCTGATGCGCAGCAAGCCGTCGACCTCGACGATGCCGGCCGGCGTGCTGGCGCCGATGCCGGCGCGTTTCGGCACAAAGCCGCGGTTGATGAGCACGGTGCTGCCGTCGGCCAGGCGCAAGGGCGTCACCAGCCAGTAACCGCTGCCCAGTGCCGTCGTTGCTTGCACCAGGGTATTGAATAGGGGGAGATAAGTACCGGAGAGTCGCACATGGCGGTATTCATCCGTTTGCTGCGTGATGCTGGCCCAGGCTGCGGGTCCAGGCGCGTCCGTTGCGGGCGCATGTACGCGTTGTTCGACGCGCTCGATCAGGTCAAGCTTCCAGAACAGGCGCTTGACTTGCCAGGTTCCCAGGACGCAGAAACCGGCAAACAAGATCCCCGCCAGCAAGGCTAACGCAATTTTTGAATAATGCACAGCCATGCCGCGTGGGCCTGGCGCGGCATCTTGCGATGCGGCGCCAGGGGCGCGCCCGGTGTTGCTTGGGCGCGGTTGACTCATCATGGAGCCGTTTTCGTATGCATGTACTCAGGCATCAGATCCGGCATCATGTTGTGGTTCATGTGGTACATGACCCACAGGGAACCGGCCATGGCGATGCCCACGATCATGATCGTGAAGATCAGCGCCATCATGTTCCAGCCGCCTTCGGACTTGGTGTTCATGTGCAGGAAGTACACCATGTGTACCACCACTTGAACGGCCGCGAATGCCAGCAGGACCAGGCCCATGGTGCCCGAGTTGGTGATGGCTTTCGTCATCACCAGCCAGAACGGAATGGCCGTCAGGATCACCGACAGGATGAAACCGATGGCGTAGCTTTTCAGGCTGCCATGATCGTGGTTGTCATGGTGGTGGCTATCGCCGTGTGTGTGGTGGTCGCTCATGGCAGCACTCCCATCAGGTAGACAAAGGTGAAGACGCCGATCCAGATGACGTCCAGGAAGTGCCAGAACAGCGACAGGCACATCATGCGGCGGCCGTTTTCCGGGGTCAGGCCATGCTTGTTCAACTGGAACATCAAGGTCACGAGCCAGATCACGCCGAACGTCACGTGCAAGCCGTGGGTACCGACCAGGGCAAAGAACGACGACAGGAACGCGCTGCGCTGCGGACCGGCGCCTTCGTGGATCAGATGAATGAATTCATACATTTCCAGCGACAGGAAGGCCAGGCCGAACAGGCCCGTGATGCCCAGCCAGACCAGGGTGCTGCGCAATTGCTTGCGCTGCATGGCCAGCATGGCGAAGCCGTAGGTGATCGACGACAGCAGCAGCATGGCCGTGTTGACGGCCACCAGCGGCAGGTCGAACAGCGCGGCGCCCGTCGGGCCGTCCGCATAGCTGCGGCCGACCACGGCGTACGTGGCGAACAGACAGGCGAAGATCAGGCAATCGCTCATCAGGTAGAGCCAGAAACCGAGCAAGCTGCCGTTTTCCGGATGATGCTCGCGCACAAAGTAGCTGCGCGTGCTTGGTGCGGCGCCAGCGGCGCCGGTGTTATGGGCGATGGTATCAGACATGGCTGCTCAGCAATTTAGTATAAGCGTCTTCGGTACGGACCACTTCTTCCGCAGGAATGTAGTAATCGCGCTTGTAGTTAAAGGTATGGACGATGATCGTAATCATCATGACCACGAAGCCAACGCTGGCGACGAGCCACATTTGCCAGATCAGGCCAAAACCGACCAGTGCGGACAGTGCGGCGATCACGAAACCAGCCCAGGTGTTCTTCGGCATGTGGATCTTCGTGAAACCGGACGTCGGACGCTGGTAACCGTGTTTCTTCATGTCAGTCCATGCATCGAGTTCGTGCACTTGTGGCGTGAAGGCGAAATTATAGTCTGGCGGTGGCGACGACGTCGACCATTCCAGCGTACGGCCGCCCCATGGGTCGCCGGTGACGTCGCGCAGGGCGTGACGGTTGCGGAAACTCACATAGAACTGCATCAGCAGGGAACCGATGCCCAGCGCGATCGAGACGGCGCCAAACCAGGCGATGATGGTCCAGATTTGCAAGGATGGATCTTCAAAGTGGTTGACACGACGGGTCACGCCCATCAGGCCCAGCACGTACAGCGGCATGAAGGCCAGGTAGAAGCCGACGAACCAGAACCAGAACGAGCACTTGCCCCAGAACGCGTCGAGCTTGTAGCCGAAGGCTTTCGGGTACCAGTAGTTGATCGCAGCAAATACACCGAACACCACGCCGCCGATAATCACATTATGGAAGTGGGCGATCAGGAACAGGCTGTTATGCAGCACGAAGTCCGCTGGAGGTACGGCCAGCAGCACGCCGGTCATGCCGCCGATGGTGAAGGTGACCATGAAGCCGATCGTCCACAGCATAGGCAGTTCGAAGCGGATACGGCCGCGGTACATGGTAAACAGCCAGTTGAAGATCTTCGCGCCCGTCGGGATCGAAATGATCATCGTCGTGATGCCGAAGAAGGAGTTGACGCTGGCGCCCGAACCCATGGTGAAGAAGTGATGCAGCCATACCAGGTACGACAGGATCATGATGACGCAGGTGGCGTACACCATCGAGGCGTAGCCGAACAGGCGCTTGCTGCTGAACGTGGCGACCACTTCCGAGAACACGCCGAACAGCGGCAGGATCAGGATGTAGACTTCCGGGTGACCCCAGATCCAGATCAGGTTGACGTACATCATGGCGTTGCCGCCCAGTTCCGTCGTGAAGAAGTTAAAGCCGGCAACGCGGTCCAGCGACAGCATGGCCAATACGGCCGTCAGCACCGGGAAGGCGGCGACGATCAGGATGTTGGTGCACAGTGCGGTCCAGGTGAAGACGGGCATTTTCATCCAGGTCATGCCAGGCGCGCGCATCTTGACGATGGTGGCGATCAGGTTGACACCGGACAATAGCGTCCCGACCCCGGCAATCTGCAAGGACCAGATGTAATAGTCTACCCCCACGTCCGGACTGCCGACGATGCCCGACAGCGGCGGATACGCCAGCCAGCCCGTGCGGGCGAATTCGCCGACGAACAGCGAAGCCATGACCAGGGCGGCGCCCATGGTGGTCATCCAGAAGCTGAAGTTGTTGAGGAATGGGAAAGCCACGTCGCGCGCGCCGATCTGCAGCGGCACCACGTAGTTCATCAGACCCGTCACGAAAGGCATCGCGACGAAGAAGATCATGATCACGCCGTGGGCGGTGAAGATCTGGTCGTAGTGATGCGGCGGCAGGAAGCCGGCATTGTCGCCAAAGGCGATCGCCTGCTGGGTACGCATCATCAGCGCGTCGGCAAAGCCGCGCAGCAGCATGACCAGGCCCAGGATCATGTACATGATACCGATTTTTTTATGGTCGATACTGGTGATCCAGTCGCGCCACAGGGTACCCCAGACGCGGAAATACGTCAGTGCCGCAACGAGTGCGATACCGCCCAGGGCGACCATTGCAAAGGTCGCCAGCAGGATAGGTTCGTGAAATGGAATTGCATCCCAAGTCAGACGGCCGAATATAAGCTTCGTCAGATCAATATGGTCTAGCATTGTTACTCTCAGAGAAAAAAGGGAGGCGCCAGGCAAGCGGCGCCAGTATCTGCAGCGCCACTACGATGCGCTGCGGGATTCATGCAGTGGTTACTTGGCTTGAACGCCCTTTTCCACGACTGCATCGCTAGCGACTACTGCCGTTACGGCCGCTACCGGGCTTTTTGCCATCGTCAATTTGTATGGCTCGACCGGCGTCACGCACAGGGCGTCGGAAACGATGGTGCGGTTCAGTATTGCCTTGTACAGATCGTTAGGCACGGCGCTGTAGCGGCGTACCGGGTCGCGTTCGCTAGGCTGGGCCAGCGACAGGTAGTCGTCGCGGTTCAGCGCGCCGCCACCGGCACGTGCCGATTCCACCCATTTGTCGAAGTCCGCATCATTGACGCCGTGGAACTTGAAGCGCATGCCCGAGAAACCGGCACCGCTGTAGTTCGCGGAGAAGCCTTTATAGACACCCGGCTTGTTGATGACGGCATTCAACTGCGTTTCCATGCCCGGCATGGCGTAGATCTGACCTGCCAGCGCGGGGATGAAGAACGAGTTCATGACGGACGACGCGGTGATCTTGAAGCGGATCGGACGATCGACGGGCGCGTACAGTTCATTCACGGAAGCGATGCCTTGCTCCGGGTAGATGAACAGCCATTTCCAGTCCATGGCCACGACTTCGACGATCATCGGCTTGTGGCTGGCGGGAATGGGACGGTTGGCGTCGATACGGCTCAATGGGCGGTATGGATCGAGGGTGTGGGTGCTGATCCAGGTCAGCAGGCCCAGCACGATGATGATCAGCAGGGGCGCGCCCCAGATAATCAGCTCGAGGCGAGTCGAGTGGTCCCAGTCCGGCTCGTATTTGGCCGCGGTGTTGTTTTTTCTATAGCGCCATGCGAACAGCAGGGTCAGGGCGATTACCGGAACGATAATCAACAGCATCAGCAATGTCGAGATGACAATCAGATTGCCTTGCTGAACTGCGATGTCGCCAGACGGATTCAGTACCACCGTATTGCAACCAGCCAACAATGCGAGAGGTAAAAGAAGCAGTCCGCGACGAACTTTTAATGAAAACATACAGGAAAGTCCAGTACAGGGGATGAAGATATGGTACTGTATTCTCACTGGAGCGCACTGGCAATTGGACGTTTTGTCCTACCCCTTGCTCGGACTTTCACTTGGTAGACGAGGACTTCTCCTACAACTATCTAATGAATAGTCCTGCTCCGGGCGTGAGACACCCGGGGTAAGTTACGCGTTGGCCGAACTCGAAACGATATTGGAGACGATCATCATGTCCAGCACGCGCACACACAGCGGCGATGTACCCGCCGACTTTTCCCCCCACTCCCTGCGCGACGCACGCGGGGCCGGCACGGTCGAATCGCATATCGACCCCGGTGAGATCGCCGTCGGCGTGATCATCGGCCGCGCTTCCGAATACTTTGACTTCTTTGTTTACGCCATCGCCTCGGTGCTGGTGTTTCCGCGCGTCTTCTTCCCGTTCGAAGAACGCCTGGAAGGGACGTTATATGCGTTCCTGATTTTCTCATTCGCCTTCATCGCCCGTCCGTTCGGCACCGTGATCTTCATGGAAATCCAGCGCCGCATGGGACGCAGCGCCAAGCTGACGTTCGCCCTCTTCCTCCTGGGCGTGTCGACGGCCGGCATCGCCTTCCTGCCGACCTACTCCCACTTGGGCTTTGCCGCCATCATCTGGCTGTCCGTGCTGCGCATCGGCCAGGGCGTCGCTCTGGGCGGTTCCTGGGATGGCTTGCCATCGCTGCTGGCCCTGAACGCGCCTGAAAACAAGCGCGGCTGGTACGCCATGCTGGGCCAGCTGGGCGCGCCCGCCGGCTTCCTGATCGCCGCCGGCCTGTTCTGGTTCATGCTGACCAGCCTGACGGATGAAGACTTCCTCGACTGGGGCTGGCGCTATCCGTTCTATGTCGCCTTCGCCATCAACGTCGTGGCCCTGTTTGCCCGTTTGCGCCTGGTGTCGACGAATGAATATGCGCGCCTGCTCGACGAACGCGAACTGCAGCCCGTGAGCGTGTTTGAAATGAGCCGCGGCCAGGGCCGCAACGTGCTGATCGGCGCCCTCGCCGCGCTGGCCAGCTACGCCCTGTTCCACCTGGTCACCGTGTTCCCGCTGTCGTGGATTTCCGTCTACCAGACGCGTTCGGCGCCGGACTTCCTGCAAATCCAGATGCTCGGCGCCGTGCTGGCCGCCATCGGCGTGGTGATTTCCGGCTTGCTGGCCGATAAAGTGGGCCGCCGCACCACCCTGGGCGTGCTGGCCGTGCTGATCGCCATCTTCAGCGCCTTCGTGCCGACCCTGATGGGCGGCGGCAATACCGGCCAGAATGTGTTCATCCTCGTGGGCTTCAGCCTGCTGGGACTGTCCTACGGCCAGGCTGCCGGCGCCGTGACGGCCAACTTCCCTGCCCGCTTCCGCTATACGGGCGCGGCCCTGACGTCCGACCTGGCCTGGCTGGTCGGCGCCGGCTTCGCCCCGCTGGTGGCGCTGGGCCTGTCGGCCAACTTCGGCCTCGCCTATGTCAGCTTCTACCTGCTGTCGGGCGCCGTCGCCTCGCTGGCCGCGCTGAGCCTGAACCGGGCGCTGGAAATCCGCGACTGATATATATATAGAGGCAAATCGGGTGGCAGCGTGCTGCCACCCGACAATACCCAAGAAACGCCGGCACCGTCCGGCGTTTTTTCATGCCCGCTCCTTGGCCAGGCTTACTGTATCGCCAGCTGCCGCCCGCCCGTGCCCTCTTTCTTCGGCAAGTCCAGCAGCAGCACGCCATTTTCATAGCGCGCTTGGGCGCCGGCCTCGTCCACCTCGTGCGGCAGCACGAAGCTGCGGTATTGCTGGCCATACTCGCGTTCGCTGCGCACGGTCTTGCCGCCGCCGTCGCGCGTCACTCTTTCATCTTTGAGTTCGGCACTGATGGAGACGCGGCTCCCGTCGATGGAGACCTTGATATCGTCCTTGTTGACGCCCGGAATGTCTGCCTGCACCTGATAGGCTTGCTCGGTTTCGGAAATGTCGACGCGCATGCGTGACGAACCCGCATCGCGCAAGCGCAAGGCGGGCGCGAAAAAGTCATGCATGAAATCTTCCATGTCGCTGAACGGGTCGAAACGTGCCAGCGGGTTTTGCGGATCGCGACGCATCAATTGATTAGCCATGATGTCCTCCTGCATGGGATGGTTTGCACACGGCGGTCGTCGCAGGGACGCCGCCACCTCCTGCATCTTAGGATGCAAACCGCTTGTCTCTTTGATCTGCCTCAATCGCGGCCAGCTTGATTTTTCCCCGACGATCATCTGTGCGCTGGCGCGCTTTGCACCGCCTTACGCGTCGGCAATTTAGCGCAAGACTGTTATGCTAGCGCACGCTATGCTTGACCACCAGAAACCTTGCATTTCAATTAAAATTGACTTTTTCGCGACAGCCTTACACGGACATGATGAATACCAAGACCCCGATCGACTCCTTCAGCTTTCGCCGCATCCTCGCCCGCAACGTTACCTTGCCGCTGCTTATCGGGATCGTCACGGCCCTCGTCTTTGTCGGCTTGATCGCCTACCTGCTCTCGGCCCTGCGCTCGGTCGAGCATTCCGAACGGGTGATCGGCAACGCCAACGAGGTCATGAAGCTGTCCGTCGACCTGGAAACAGGCATGCGCGGCTACCTGCTGACGGGCGATGAAACGTTTTTGGCGCCGTATAAATCGGGCAAGGCAAAGATCGCGGTAGAGATGAGCACGCTGCTTGAGCTGGTGTCCGACAATTCCATCCAGGTGGACCGGCTGCGCCGCATCCGCGCGCTGCAAGGCCAGTGGATGGAGTACGCGGAAGCCGTGATCGCCCAGCGCCGCAACAACCAGGAATTCCTCGCGCGCGTGCGCCAGGGCGAAGGCAAGCTGGAATTCGACGAAATCCGCCGCGAATTTCTCACCTTCCTGTCCATGGAGCAGCGGCTGCGCCAGGAGCGGGCAGACTCGGCCGAGGGCCGCACCATGCTGGCCGTGGTGGTGTTCCTGATCCTCAGCCTGGGCATGTCCGGCTTGCTCGCCTACCTGGGACGGCGCGAACTGCTGCGCCTGTCCGATATCTATAACGATGCGCTCGAGCAGCGCGGCAAGGACAACGACGTGCTGCAGGAGCAAGCGTGGCTGCGCACGGGACAGACGGAACTGGCCGCCCACACGAGCGGCCAGCTGGGCTTGCCGCAGCTGGGACGGCACGTGCTCGATTTCCTGGCCCACCGGCTGGAAGTGGCCGTGGCCACCCTGTACGTGGTCGACGAGGATGGCAGCCTGCGCCGCACTGCCGTGTACGGTTTCAACGAACAGGGCGTGAAGGAAAAACAGGTGTTCAAGCTGGGCGAAGGCCTGGTGGGCGAGACGGCGCGCGAAAAGCGCCTCAAGCACGTGCAGCAAGTGCCCGAGAATTATCTGACCGTGACGTCGAGCCTGGGCAGCGGCGCGCCGCTGGAACTGGTGTTGGTGCCCGTCAACAATGAAGGCCTCGTCAACGGCGTCATCGAGCTGGGCTTTACACATCCCGTCAGCGCCCGCGCCAAGGAATGGCTGAACCTGATTGGCAGCAATATCGGCACGTCGCTGGAAGCGGCCCTGTACCGCCAGCGCCTGCAAAATGTACTGGAAGAAACGCAGCAATTGAATGAAGAACTGGAAGTGCAGCAGGAAGAACTGCGCACGGCCAATGAAGAGCTGGGCGAGCAATCGCGCGTGCTGGAACAGTCGCAAGCCCACCTGGAAGAACAAAAGGCGGCGCTGGAGCAGTCGAACGAGCAGCTGGCCGTGCAGGCGCTGTCGCTGGACCAGAAAAACATGGCCATCGTCCAGGCGCACGCCCAGCTGGAAGCGCGCGCCGAAGAGCTGCAGCGGGCCAGCCGCTACAAATCCGAGTTCCTGGCGAACATGTCGCATGAACTGCGCACGCCGCTGAACAGCTCGCTCATCCTGTCGAAGCTGTTGTCCGACAACAGCAGCGGCAACCTGACGCCGGAACAAGTGACGTTTGCGCAAACCATTTATTCGGCCGGCAACGACCTGTTGACCCTCATCAACGACATCCTCGACATTTCCAAAGTCGAGGCGGGCAAGCTGGAGTTGACGCCGGACGCCGTGCCTTTCGACGAGCTGCTCAGCAGCATGAAGATGCTGTTCGGCGCCCAGGCGCAACAAAAGAAACTGGTATTTGACGTCAAGATGGCGCCGGACACGCCGCCGTCCTTCGTCAGCGACCGCCAGCGCCTGGAGCAGATCCTGAAAAACCTGCTGTCGAACGCCATCAAGTTTACCGATGCGGGCACGGTGTCCCTGCACGTGAGCGCCGATGCGGCCGGCCAGGTGCGCTTCCAGGTGCAGGATTCGGGCATCGGCATCGCCGACGACCAGCAGCACAAGATTTTCGACGCCTTCCACCAGGCAGATGGCACCACCAGCCGCCGCTATGGCGGCACGGGCCTGGGCCTGTCGATTTCGCGCGACCTGGCCGCCTTGCTGGGCGGCGGCATCGAGCTGGCCAGCACGCCGGGCCAGGGCAGCACGTTTACCTTGGTGTTGCCGGCCGTCATGCCGGAACGGGCGGTGGAGGCGGCGGCAGCGCCCCACGCCGCGCCGCAAGCACCCGCAAAAACCGCGGCCGCTGCACCAAAGGCGGCCCCCGCCGCCAAGCCCGTGCCGCTGCCCACGTTCCAAGATGACCGCGATAGCGTGCCCCCCGCCAAGACGGGCCAGCGTTCCGTGCTGGTGATCGAGGATGAGCCGTCGTTTGCCGGCATCCTGTTCGACCTCGCGCATGAAATGCAATACCGCTGCCTGGTGGCGCACGGCGCAGACGAAGGCTTGCGCCTGGCGGAAGAATTCCTGCCCGACGCCATCCTGCTCGACATGGGCTTGCCGGACCGCCCTGGCTTGCTGGTCTTGCAGCAATTGAAGGAAAACCCGCTGACGCGCCACATTCCCGTGCACATCGTCTCCGGCAACGACCAGATCCAGGAAGCCATGCAGCTGGGCGCCATCGGCTACGCCACCAAGCCGCGCACGCGCGAACAATTGAAGGAAGTGTTCCGCAAGCTCGAATCGAAATTCACGCAGCAGATGAAGCGCATCCTGCTGGTCGAGGATGACGAACGCCAGCGCGAAAGCGTGGTCCACCTGATCAGCGACAACGACGTGGAAATCACGGCCGTGGCGCTGGGCGAACAGGCACTGGAACTGCTGAAGACACAGATTTTCGACTGCATGATCATCGACTTGAAGCTGCCCGACATCCAGGGCAACGAATTGCTCGAACGCATGGAACATGAAGAGCTGTGCTCGTTCCCGCCCGTCATCGTCTACACGGGCCGCAACCTGAGCCGCGAGGAAGAAGCGGATTTAATGAAATATTCGCGCTCGATCATCATCAAGGGCGCCCGTTCGCCCGAGCGCCTGCTCGACGAAGTGACCCTCTTCCTGCACAAGGTGGAGTCGGAACTGTCGAGCGAGCGCCAGGGCATGCTGCAACAGGTGCGCAGCCGCGAGCGCGTGTTTGAAGGACGCAAGATTTTGCTGGTGGACGACGACGTGCGCAACATCTTTGCCCTGACGAATGCGCTGGAACAGAAAGGCGTGGTGGTGGAAATCGGCCGCAACGGCTTCGAAGCCATCAGCAAGCTCAACAGCGTGGACGATATCGACCTGGTGTTGATGGACGTCATGATGCCGGGCATGGATGGACTGGAAGCGACGCGTCTCATTCGCGCCGATGGCCGCTACAACAAGCTGCCCATCATCGCCATTACGGCCAAGGCCATGAAGAATGACCAGGAAGAATGCCTGCAGGCGGGCGCATCCGATTACCTGGCCAAGCCGATCGACCTGGACCGCCTGTATTCGCTGCTGCGCGTGTGGATGCCGAAGATGGAACGCATGTGATGGAGCGATACTGATGTCCCAACGCACCACGGACACGCAGTTGCACGCGCTGATGGACGCGATCTATCAGCGCTACAGCTATGATTTTCGCGACTACTCTTTACCCTCGCAGCGCCGGCGCCTGAACCAGGCGCTCGAGCGCTTCCATTGCGCCGATTTGCCTGCCTTGCAGCAACTGGTGCTGGATGACGCAGCCAGCTTTGGCAAGCTGCTGCAGATTTTGACCGTGCCCGTCACGCAAATGTTCCGCGACCCGGCGTTTTTCCTCGCCCTGCGCGAACACGTGGTGCCCGTGCTGAAAACCTACCCGTCGCCGACCATCTGGGTGGCCGGCTGCTGCACGGGCGAAGAGGCGCTGTCGCTGGCCATCGTGCTGCACGAGGAAGGATTGCTTGAGCGCAGCACGATCTACGCCACCGACATCAATCCGCAAGCGCTGGCCACGGCCGCGCGCGGCGTGTATCCGCTGCACCGGCTCGAGGAGTATGGCGCCAACTACCTGGCAGCGGGCGGCCTGGGCCGGCTGGCCGACTACTACACGGTCGAGCACGCCACCGCGCGTTTCCAGCAGCGTCTGCTCGACAGTATCAACTTTGCCGACCACAGCTTGTCCACGGACAGCGTTTTTATCGAAACGCAATTGATTTTGTGCCGTAACGTGCTGATTTACTTCAACAAAACCTTGCAGGAGCGGGCCCTGGGTCTGTTCCACGACTCGCTGTGCCACCGGGGTTTCCTGGGCCTGGGCAGCAAGGAAAGCACGCATTTCACGCGCTTTGCCGCCGACTTCGAGCCATTGCCGGGTCCCGAAAAGCTCTACCGCAAGCGTGCGCCGTCGCACGCCGCTTCCCATTACGCTGGGCGGCACATGCCAGGATTGAAACATGATGAATGAAACAAGCACCAAACTGCTGATCGTCGATGACTTGCCGGAAAACCTGCGCGCGCTCAATGCGCTGATCCGCGAGAGCGACCGCAGCGTCTACCAGGCCTCGTCGGGCGAAGAAGCGCTGGCCCTGCTGCTCGAACACGATTTCGCGCTGGCCATCCTCGACGTGCAAATGCCGGAAATGGATGGCTTTGAGCTGGCGCAACTGATGCGCGGCACGGAAAAGACGCGCCATATCCCCATCGTCTTCGTCACGGCGGCCGGCAAGGAAATGAATTTCGCCTTCCAGGGCTATGAAAGCGGCGCCGTCGACTTCCTGCACAAGCCGCTCGACATCAATGCCGTGCAAAGCAAGGTCAACGTTTTTGTTGCCCTGCACCAGCAGCGCAGCGAGACGCGGCGCCAGGTGCAGGCGCTCGAGCACAGCCGCCAGCAGCAGGAAGCGTTATTGAAGGAATTGCGCGCCACCCAGGCCGAGCTGCAGCGCTCGCTGCGCCTGCGCGACGAATTCATGTCCATGGTGGCGCACGAGCTGCGCACGCCCCTGAACACGCTGTTCCTCGAGACGCAGATGCGCACCGTGAACCTCGAGCGGGGCAATCTGGCCGCCTTCGAGCCTGAAAAGCTGGGCAAGATGGTGGCGCGCGACGGGCGGCAAATCCGCAGCATGGTGCGCCTAATCGACGACATGCTCGACGTGTCGCGCATTACCAGCGGCAAGCTGTCGATCCGCCGCGAATCGGTCGACCTGACCAGCCTGGTGCGCCGGGTGGCCGACGACCTGTCGCCGTATGCCGCCGCGGCCGGCAGCGTGCTGGAAGTGCTAGCCTTCGAACCCATCCACGGTTACTGGGATGCCTTCCGCGTCGAGCAAATCGTTGTCAACCTGATCAGCAATGCCGTGCGCTACGGCCAGGGCCAGCCCGTGGAAATCAGCCTGGCGCACACGCAGAACAGCGCCGTCATCGAAGTGCGCGACCATGGCATCGGCATCAACGCGCGCGACCAGGAGCGCATCTTCGACGCCTTCGAGCGCGTCATGCACCAGGACCGCACCGGCGGCCTGGGCCTGGGCCTGTTCATCACCAAGCAGCTGGTCGACGCGCATGGCGGCGCCATCACCCTGCAAAGCCAGCCCGGCAATGGTGCCCTGTTCAGCGTCACCCTGCCGCTGGCCGGCAGCTGAGGCCGGCATGACCATCACACCCGCCCCCCGCGGCCAGGCCGGCGCCAGCGGCGTCGCCTTCTTGCTGCAGCTGGAACGCCGGCTGCGGCTGCTGCAGGACACGGGCGAGATCCTGTCCCTGTCAGCGCAGCTGCTGGGACAGCGCCTGGGCGCCCAGCAGGTGGCCTGTTTCGATATCGATCAGAGCCTGCAATGCCCTACCCTGCAGCATGCGTGGAGCGACGGCCTGGCGCCCGGCGCCGCCGGCGAGTATTTCCTCGGCGATTATGCCGCACGCCTGGCCGATGCGCTGGCCGCCGGCCAGGCGCTGGCCGTCAGCGATGTAGCGAGCGACCCGCGCACGGCCATGCCGGCCGCGCTGGCCACGTTTGCGCGCCTGGGCATCCGTGCCTTCCTGAACATTCCCATTGCCAAGGAAGGCCGGCTGGCGGCCCTGTTCGTCGTGCACAGCAGCGCGGCACGGCTGTGGCATGCGGACGAAATCGAACTGGCCGTGCAAGTGTCGGAACGGGTCTGGTCGACCATTTTGCGGGCCCGGGCGGAATCGCGCCTGCGCGACCTCAGCGCCACCATGGAAACACAGGTGGCCGAGCGCACGCGCGAGTTCGGCCGCACCTGGAACGTCAGCCCCGACTTGCTGGGCGTGCTCAACCTCGACGGCTATTTCGAGCATTCGAACCCCGCCTGGCAAGCCACCCTGGGCTGGTCGGTCGAGGAAATCCGCACGACGAAATTTTTTGAACTGATCCATCCCGAAGACTTGCCGCGCACCCATGCGGCCTGGGAGGCGGCCAACCAGGGCCAGCCGGCGCTACGCTTCGAAAACCGCTACCGCCACAAGCTCGGCGGCTGGCACTGGCTGTCGTGGGTGGCCGTGCCCGAAGGCGAGAAGGTGTATTGCAGCGCGCGCGACATCACCGTGGAAAAGAAGCTGGAAGCGGACCTGGCCGCGCGCAACAGCGAGCGCGAACGGCTGTGGCGCAGCGCGCAAGACCTGATGGTCGCCATCGATGCCGAAGGCTGCTTTACCGCCGTCAACCCGGCCGCCAGCGCCATCCTGGGCTGGCTGCCCGAGGAAATGCTGGGCCGCAGCCTGTTCGACTTCGTGCTGCCCGAAGATGCCGCCGCCACGCGCCAGGCGCTGGCGCAAGTGTCGCGGGAAGCCATGCCCAGCTTTGAAAACCGCTACCGGCACCGCGATGGCGGCCACCGCTGGCTGTCGTGGGTGGCGGCGACCGAAGGCGACCTGGTGTTTGCCACCGGGCGCCACGTCACCCTGGAAAAGGAGGCGGAAAGCACCTTGCTCAGCATGCAGGAATCGTTGCGCCACAGCGAGATGGCCCTGCTGCAATCGCAAAAGCTCGAAGCGCTGGGCAAGCTGACGGGCGGCGTGGCCCATGATTTCAATAACGTCCTGCAAATTATCTCGGGCAATCTGCAACTGCTGCAGATGACCCTGGATGGCGACCCGCTGGCTGCCAAGCGCATCGCCAGCGCCTCGTCCGCCGTGGAACGGGGCGCCAAGCTGTCGGCCCAGCTGCTGGCGTTTGCGCGGCGTCAACCGTTGAAACCGCTGGTGACGGACCTGGCGCAGCTGCTGCGTTCGACGGAAGAGCTGCTGCGGCGCGCCACGGGCGAAAGCATCGAGACGCGTCTGCTGCTGGCCGACGACTGCTGGCGCGCGCTGGTCGACCCGCACCAGCTGGAAAACGTCATCCTCAACCTAGCCATCAACGCGCGCGACGCCATGAATGGCCAGGGCCAGCTGACCATCGAACTGAGCAACAGCGTGCTGGACAGCGGCTACGCGGCGCACCATGCGGACGTGGCGCCCGGCGACTACGTGCAGCTTGCCGTCTCGGATACGGGCACGGGCATTCCCGCCGAGCTGCTGGACAAGATTTTCGAACCGTTCTTCACGACCAAAAGCGAGGGCGAAGGCACGGGACTGGGCCTGTCCATGGCGTACGGTTTCCTGCGCCAGAGCGGCGGCCACCTGACGGTGGACAGTTTGCCAGGCCACGGCAGCACCTTCCGCATCTACCTGCCGCGCTCGCTCGAAGCGGAAACGGAACTGCCGCTGCAACTGGGCGGTCCCGTGCTGGGCGGCAAGGAAACCATCCTCGTCGTGGAAGACGACGTGCAGGTGCAGACGACGGTGGTGGACATGCTGCGCGGCCTCGGCTACGTCGTGCTGCGCGCCAGCGACGGCGAAAGCGCGCTGGCCATCGTCGGCAGCGGCGTGCCCATCGACCTGCTGTTTACGGACGTGGTAATGCCGGGCAAGGTAGCCAGCACGGAACTGGCGCGCCAGGCCCGCTTGCTGCTGCCGCAGCTGGCCGTGTTGTTT
Source organism: Janthinobacterium sp. HH106 (assembly GCF_001758725.1). Classification (NCBI taxonomy): domain Bacteria; kingdom Pseudomonadati; phylum Pseudomonadota; class Betaproteobacteria; order Burkholderiales; family Oxalobacteraceae; genus Janthinobacterium; species Janthinobacterium sp. HH106. The sequence goes on from NZ_LRIC01000002.1 coordinate 618,124, forward strand.
ACCTCGGGCTACACGCAGGACGCCATCATGCAAGGCGGCCGCCTGGAGCCGGGCGTGGAGCTGTTGAGCAAGCCCTACCGGCGCGAAGACCTGGCGCGGCGCATCCGCCACCTGCTGGCCAATGGCCGCCATGTGACGGCCCTGCACCAGTACCGTGCGCAGCTGGCGCCGCAGCCTGCGCCGGCGCTGCCGGAGGGAAGGCATATCCTGCTGGTGGAAGACAATGCCGACGCGCGCGCGATGACGAGCGAACTGCTGGCCATGCTCGGCCACACGGTGCTGGCCGTGGGCACGGCCGAGGAAGCCCTGCCGCTGCTGGGCACGCCGGGACTGGATCTGCTGCTGACCGATATCAGCCTGCCGCAGATGTCGGGCGTCCAGCTGGCCGAGCTGGCGGCGCGCGACTATCCGCAGCTGGAAGTGGTGTTTTCCACCGGCCATGCGCCGGCCAATTCCGGCGTGCTCGACCCGCAGGCGCGCTTTCTGGTGAAACCATTTACCGTCAAGCAATTACAGCGGGCCTTGCTGCCGCCAGGTCAGTAGACGTCGAGCCGGCGTGCCTTCAGTGCGCTGGCCAGCTCTTCCAGGCCAAACGGCTTGCGCAGGAAGCGCGCGCTGGCGTCCTGCATCAGGCTGGCGCCCCAGTCGTGTCCTGAAGCAAACACCACCTCCAGCTGCGGCCAGTGCGCGCGCGCATGGCGCGCCAGCTCCAGGCCGGACATGGTGGGCAGGCTGATGTCCGTCACCAGCACGTCCAGGCCCGGCATGGCCAACAGCGGCATGGCCGCTTCCGCGCTGGCCACGCCGTGCACGGTGTGCCCCAGCATATTGAGCATCTCGGTGGTCATTTCACGCGCATCGTCATTGTCCTCCACCAGCAAGATGCGCCGCCCGGACGGATCGGGCGCGCCCACCAGGCGGCGGTCGGCCAGCAAATGGCGGATGCGCCGCGCCAGGTCTTCGCGCCGATAGGGTTTGCTCAACAACTCGACGCCAGCGTCCAGGCGCCCGCCGCGCATGATGGCGTTATGCGTATAGCCCGAGGTAAACAGCACGGCCAGGTCCGGCAGCAGCAATCTCGCCTGCTGCGCCAGCTCCTTGCTGCTGACGGGACCGGGCATGACAACGTCCGTAAACAGCAGGTCGATGGCCACGCCCGTGCCCAGCAGGGCCAGCGCCGAGGCGCCATCGTCCGCATGCAGCACGTCGTAGCCGAGGCCGCGCAACATGTCGACCACCGTGTGCTGCACGGGCGCGTCGTCTTCCACCACGAGGATGGTCTCGCCGCCGCCCAGCACGGGGCCCGTCAGGCCAGGCGGCGGTTCGGCCAGCTTTTCCAGCGAACGGGGCAGATAAATTTTAAAAGTCGTGCCGGCGCCCGGCGCGCTGTGCACCTTGATGTGACCCGCGCTTTGGCGGATGAAGCCGTAAGCCATGGACAGGCCCAGGCCCGTGCCCTCGCCTTCCTTTTTCGTCGTGAAGAACGGTTCGAATATCTGGTCGATCACGTCGCGCTCCATGCCGTGGCCCGTATCCGTGATGGTCAGCAGCACGTATTGCCCCTCCAGCACATCGGCATGCAGGCTGGCATAGGCGGCGTCGAGCGTGACGTTACTCAAGGTAAAAGTGAGGCGCCCGCCCTTGTCCATCGCGTCGCGCGCATTGATGGCCATGTTCAGCAGCACGTTTTCCATCTGGTTCGGGTCGACCAGGGTATGCCACAAGCCTTCGCTGATGAAGGTTTCCTCGGTAATCGCCTCGCCCAGGGCGCGGCGGATCAGCTCGTGCATGCGGCGCAGCAGCCGGCCCAGGTCCGTCACCAGCGGTTTTAATGGCTGGCGCCGTGCAAAGGCCAGCAGTTGCGACGACAGCTTGGCGCCCCGCTCGACGGCCGAGGCGGCTGAATCGAGGCGCCTGGCCGCCTGCGGATTATCGGCCACGGTCAGCTTCAGCAACTGCAAATTACCGGAGATGATTTGCAGCACGTTATTGAAATCGTGGGCCACGCCGCCCGTCAGCTTGCCGATCGATTCCAGCTTTTGCGCCTGCAACAAGGCTTGCTCGCTGCGCACGAGCGCCAGACGCGCCTCTTTTTCATCGGTGACGTCGCGGCCGATGGCGTGGATCAGCTTTTGCGCCGGCACGGCCGTCCAGGAAATCCAGCGGTAGCCGCCATCGCGCCGGCGGTAGCGGTTTTCCATGCGCAAGGTGGGTGCGCCGTGGGCCAGGCGCGACAAGTCCTGCAGGGCCGCCATGCGGTCGTCGGGATGCACGAGGCTGATGAAGTCCATGCCCAGCGATTCGATTTCCGGGCGCTCGAGGATCTTGCTCCATGCGGGGTTGACGGCAATGATCATGCCGGACAGGTCCGCCACCAGCATGATGTCGGTGGACAGCCGCCACATGCGGTCGCGGTCTGCCGTGCGGTTGGCCATTTCCACTTCCAGCGAGGAATTCAGGTAGGCCATTTTTTCCAGCACGTTCTTCTGTTCCTGCACGTCCGTATTCGTGCCCACCCAGCGCAGCACCTTGCCCGCCTCGTCGAACAGGGGCAAGGCGCGCGCCAGGAACCAGCGGTAGGCGCCGTCGCTGGCGCGGCGCATGCGGAACTCCTGTTCATAGGCGCTGGCTGTGGCGACGGCCCGGTCCCAGCTTTTCTGCGTGATCTGCACGTCGTCCGGATGCACGCAGTGGCGAAAGCCGCTCGATACGAGCGACTTCATCGATTGCCCTGTGTATTCGCACACCTGTTCGTTGACCCAGTAGGTGGCGCCGCTGCCATGCGCCAGCCAGGCCTGGTTGGGCATGGTCGAGGCAAGCGAACGGAACTGCGCCTCGCTGTCGAGCAAGGCGTTGCGCGCCTGCCAGTGTTCGTCGATATCTTCGCAGGAGCCATACCATTTCACGGCTTGGCCGCGCTCGTCTCGCCGGCAATACGCGCGCGAATGCACCCAGCGGTACTGGCCATCCTGCCGGCGCACGCGCATTTCCTGGTCCAGGGGCTGGCCGCTGCCCACCGCTTCGCTCCACGCCGCCAGTGTGCGGGGCACGTCCTCGGGATGGATGGCGTCCAGCCAGCTGGTACCGAGGCCGCTGCCGCCCGTCCAGTCGCGCCAGCGCTGCGCCACATAGTCGAGCTTGCCGTCGAGGTCGGCCGTCCACAGCACTTGTGTGTTGAGCTCGATGGCGTAATGAAAGTGTTCGCGGCTGTCGTGCAGCGCCTGTTCCAGCTGGCCCCGCTCGATGACATGCGCGGCCACGCGCGCGGCCAGCGCCAGCAGTTCGATTTCCGGTTGCGTGGGATGGCATGTCGCCTGGAAAAACAGGCCCAGCACACCCAGGATATGCCCCTTCGCGCCAAAGATGGGGGCGACCCAGCAGGCACGGTAGCCGTGCAGCATGGCTTCCTTGCGTCCCGCGCTCCAGTGCACGTCGCGCGTCATATCGCCGCAATATACGGGCGCGCCGGAAAAGGCCGCCGTGCCGAATGGGGAAGGCTGTTCGCCGCCGTGGCGCAGGGCCAGGCACAGGTCTTGCGGCAGGCTGGGCGCGGACAGGCCGCAAAAGCGGTCGGCCTCGTCGATGAGCACGAGGCAGGCATGTGCACCGCCCTCGGCCAGGTCTTGCAGCGCCAGCAACAAATGCTCCAATGCATGGGCCAGGTCGGCGCCTGCCGCGATGCTGCCCAGCGCACTATGCTCGGCGTCCAGCAAGGAAAGAATGTTGTTTGCGTGCACCGTGTCGATAAGGGGAAAACTGATGCCCGAAATATACCATGGGGCAACGCTCTTGCAGGAGGAAAACAGCATGCCCCTTGATCTCTCCCCCCACGCGGCCCTATGCTAAAGTGTTGCTCTCTTCTCAAGCGAATCCCAGCATGCCTACCACCTTGCCGTTCTCCCTGATCGCCACCGCCCTGCTCGCCTCCGTCCACGGCGCCGTCGCCGCCCCCATGAGCCTGGACGATTACCTGGCCCTGAGCGGCCCCGCCCCCACGGCGCAGATCGCCTATGGCCCCGCGCCGTCGCAATACGCGCAGCTGTTCCGGCCCGAAGGCAGCGGCCCGTTCCCCGTCGTCGTGCTCGTCCATGGCGGCTGCTGGACGGTGGCCTTCGGCGGGATCAAACAGATGCGCAACGTGGCCGGCGCCCTCGTCGCGCAAGGCATCGCCGTGTGGAATGTCGAGTACCGCCGCGTCGACGAGCCAGGCGGCGGCTATCCGGGCACCTACGAAGACATGCACGCGGCGCTCGACAGCCTGCAGCAGCACGCGCCCCGGTACCAGATCGACACGCGCCGCATCCTCGCCATGGGCCACTCGGCCGGCGGCCAGCTGGTGCAATGGATCGCCGGCCGCGAAAAGCTGCCAAAGACCAGCCCCCTGTACCGCGAACAGTATCTGCCGATCAAAAATATCCTGAGCCTGGGCGGCCTGGCCGACCTGCGCCATGAAAAGGAGTTGATCAAGACCAGCTGCGAGCGCGACATCGCGCAACTGGCAGGCAGCGCCAGCACTGAGCGCCCCGACATCTACAGCGACACCAACGCCGCCGACCTGCTCCCCAACGGCAGCCGCACCGTGCTGGCGACCGGAGAGCTCGACACCATCTCCCCGCCCAGAGTCGCGCACGACTATGCGGCCAAGACCCGGCTGGCCGGCGACCATGCGGAGGTGCTGATTTTGCCGGGGGCCAGTCATTATGACGAGATTGCCGCGACGTCGAATGCTTGGGGGATGATTTTGCCGGTGGTGCGGGAGATGCTGGGGATGGCGGCGAAATGATGAAAGTAGTGCCTGAAGCAGGCAACATAACAGTAAAAGCATATCCAACACTAGAAGTTACGCTACCTTAGTCAACAGATTAAGCAATAAAAGTTATTTTAATTAACGACAAAGGTTTGATTGTGCAACCTATTCAAGTTTATCTAGATAGCAGCGATTTTTCCGATATCGCGAATGTCAAAAAAAAGCCATCCGAATATAGCGATGTAATAAATTACTTACTAACAAAACGTGACAAAGGCCTAATTCAAATTCGCTTTAGTGAGGCACATGTCGTTGAGGCGGCCCCAACAATCCCGGATTCCATTCCAGCAGCAATTGAAAGATTGAAAACCATCCAGGAAATTTGCGGAAAGAACTCTTTAATTCACCCTATTGATTTAATAGCTTACGAAGTCTCATCTAATGCAATTTCAGCCTCCAACGATGGTCGCTCTCACATCTTTCGCAGTGATGCTAATTGGTTACCAGCCGCATTTGATTTCTCTGAAATTATTCCTGACGTAGAAAAATCTGTGCAACAAGATATTGAAAAAATGGGGCGACTTGAAAGAAGAAAATATCTGAAAAATGGAAAGCCGACAGCACTTTGGTACGGAGAAATGCGAGATGCGAATAGTGCGACAGGAAGTATCGCTGCTAATAACCTTCCTTTGACAACTGACGCCATCCGTACATTTAGGAGATACTTTATCGGAGATGCTTCCCGAAAAGAGGCATCAAAAGCATTATATGACTCAATAACTGACTTAGAAGTATTTGGCAATTGGTATAAAAAAGATTGGGGAAGAGCCTCTGATATGTCTCGTCACCTACGCGAGATCGGAGGCGAGTTTGAAACTGCACTTGATGAGGCACGTAAGCAGTTCGAAGAAATGATGGTGGAGCATACTGATGCGGGGGGTGATTCTAAAAAACTACTTGACTTGTCAGTGCGTGCGTTCTATGAAGTTTTGGCTGGCAGCAGTAGTCGCCTAGCAAATAAATTGGCACTACAAATTGGAGCGACTCCGAAGCTTACAGAAGATAGTTGGCAAGCATCACCGGGTTTGACTTGTTCTGTTACATTGGCGATGCATATAGCACGACGGTCGGTCGTGGCTAAGCTACCGAGAAGTCCAAAATCTAGTGATTTCCCCGATTGCTACCATGCAATTTATCTACCGTACGTTGATGTCTTTCGAGCTGATGGCTTTATGGCCGGAATGCTTCGAGAGTGCAAAATACCATTGTCAACTATGGTTGTGGATAAATTTCTACAACTTCCCGTTAAGATTGATGAGTTGTTAGAAACTCGAAAAAAAGAAATAGTAAGCGACGATGTTGAATAACTCCTTAAGTTACTTCCGCCAAACCGCTTTGCGGTTTAACGCTCCTCAGAAACCACGAGCACAAGATCAAGCCGAGTAGACAACCGCTGCCAACCCAGGCTCCCCGGGCCCAGCGGGCCTGAAAAATGGCCAGGGCAAGGCGCGCGGGCGAAGACAGTACGCATGTACGGCGAGCCCAAGCAACGCAGCCATGGCCATTTTCTCAGGCTCGCGGCTCTGGCCCGCCGTTCAAAACAATACGATCACTGAACACGCGCCAGGTACTGTGCCAGTTGGGCAAAAGTAGCCTTAAACCCCTGCTTCATCGACTCAAACCCCTGCTTGAACGTCTCATGCTGCTCCTCGGTGGCCTTGTGCGGCGTCGACCGCAAAGTCATCGTCGTCTTGCCGTTTTCCTCGGTAAGCGTCATGACATTGAACGATTCCAAAGGCCACGTCGCGCTGACCGGGTGCTGCACGGCATTGCCCTGCTTGTCGGCGAATGACAAAATCGAGACGATCTTTTCCGGCGCTTCAATGGCCTGGTAGGTGAACTTGCCCCACATCTCATAGCCATTGTCGGCGCGCATGCCGTAATGGAAGACGCCGCCCGGCCGCAAGTCCAGCGCCAGCACGCTCAATTCGAAGCCGACGGGACCCCACCATTGGGCCAGGCGTTCCGGCTCCACCCACGACTGGAACACCAGCTCGCGCGGCGCGTCGAAGGTTTGCGTGATGACAAAGTCGCTGCTGTCGCGGTGCTGTCCGTCCTGCTTCTGTTTTTCCGTCGTCATGCTGTCTCCTGATGGTGGTGGGCTCACTGTTAATGTACCAGCGGCGCCGACAAACGGAAAGGCCTGTACGCCTGTCAAACCCGCATGCTAGAATATTAGTTAGACACCTAACCATTAGACGACTCACCTTATGATTTCTATCGAAGAGCGCTTTTCCGCCGCGCTCCACAAGACGGCGCGCGGCTGGCGCCATGCGATTGACCGGCGCCTGAAGGACCTGGACCTGGGGCAAGCGAGCTGGATGTGCATCGCCATGATCGCCAAATCGCCGCAGCCGCCCTCGCAAAGCGAACTGGCCCATCAGCTGGGCGTGGAAAACCCCACCATGGTGTCGATGCTGGACCGGCTCGTGAAATCGGGCTTCGTGCAGCGCCAGCCGTCGGAAACGGACCGCCGCGTGAAACTCGTCGTGCTGACGGAAGCTGGCCTGCAGGTGTATGACACGGTGCGCAAGGAAGCGGACGGTTTCCGCAAGGAACTGCTGCAGGGCATTGATCCCGGTCAGCTGCAGGCCGCCACCGAACTGCTGGAAGCGCTACAGGCGGCCACGGAGAAATCCGCATGAGTTCGGCCACAGCCAGTGCCACGCCGGCGCTGCCCGCTTCACAGGACCCTACCTTGAACCGGCGCATGATCACGATTTCGATCATGCTCGCCACCATCATCCAGGCGCTCGACGGCACCATCGCCAACGTCGCCCTGCCCCACATGCAAGGCAGCCTGTCCGCCTCGCAAGACCAGATCACCTGGGTGCTGACCTCGTTCATCGTCGCCGCCGCCATCGCCACGCCCCTGACGGGCTGGCTGTGCGACCGTTTCGGCCAGAAAAACACCTTTCTCGTGTCGGTCGCCGGTTTCACGCTCGCCTCCGTGCTGTGCGGCCTGTCCGGTACCCTGTCCGAGATCGTTGCCGCCCGCTTGCTGCAGGGCGTATTCGGCGCGGCCCTCGTGCCGCTGTCGCAGGCGGTCTTGCTCGACATCAATCCACGCGAAAAACACGGCTCGGCCATGGCCATCTGGGGCATGGGCGTGATGATCGGCCCCATCCTCGGTCCGACCCTGGGCGGCTGGCTGACGGACAGCTACAGCTGGCGCTGGGTCTTCTTCATCAACATCCCCATCGGCGCCATGGCCTTCTATGGCATCTGGCGCTACATCCGCAAGGACCCGCCCAACCGCCGCATGAACTTTGACATGTTCGGCTTTGCGACGCTCAGCCTGTCCATCGGCGCGCTGCAGATGCTGCTGGACCGGGGCGAGCAGAACGACTGGTTTTCCTCCACGGAAACGTGGATCGAAGCCATCGTGCTGGCCATGAGCCTGTGTTACTTCATCGCCCACACGGCCCTGCGCCCGGCCGGCAAGTCCTTCCTCGACTACCGCCTGCTGAAGAATTCGAACTATGTGAGCGGCCTGCTGTTCATCTTCATCGTCGGCATGGTGCTGTTCGCCACCCGCGCGCTGACGCCGTCGATGCTGCAAGGCTTGATGAATTACCCGGCGGCCATTGCCGGCCTGGTGACGGCGCCCAGCGGCCTGGGCACGATGCTGGCCATGCTGATTGTCGGCAGGCTGACGGGCAAGATCGATACGCGCATCCTGCTGGGCGTGGGCTTTTCCATTACCGCGTTTTCACTGTGGCAAATGGCCAACTTCACCTTGGACCTGGTACCGAAGACGGTCGTATGGAATGGCATCATCCAAGGCATCGGCCTGGGCCTCGTGTTCGTGCCCCTGAGCGCGGCCACGTTCGCCACCCTGTCGCCGCAGATGCGGGCGGAAGGCACGGCCATCTACAGTCTGATGCGCAATATCGGCAGCAGCATCGGCATCGCCCTCGTGCAGACCTTGTTGGTGCGCAATACGCAGATCGCCCATGCGTCCCTGACGGAACACATCACTATCGCCAACCCGGCCCTGCATGACCCCGGCATCGCCCAGGTGTTCGACCTGGGCACGAGCACGGGCATGGCGGCGCTGAATGGCGAAATCACGCGGCAGGCATCGATGATCGCCTATCTCGACGACTTCTGGCTGATGATGTGGCTGACCATCCTCGTGCTGCCGCTCTTGCTCCTGATTAAACCACCGAAGAAAAATGCGCCTGTCGTGGTCGACCACGCGGCCATGGAATAACCCTCATGCACACACCGATGAAACTCTCCCTCAGCGTCCTGGCGCTAAGCTTATCCCTGGCCGGCTGCGCCAGCATTGCGCCCGACACGCAACAGCTGCCGCAGCAAGACCTGACCACCGTGCAATTGGCGGCCGACATCCACCTGGCCAGCGAAGGCTGGCCCGCCGCCCAGTGGTGGCGCCAGTTCCAGGACGATCAGCTGGACCAGCTGATCGAACAGGCGCTGGCCGCCAGCCCGAACCTGGCTGTGGCGAATGCCCGCATCGGCTCGGCCCTGTCCGCGTTTGACGCGCAACACGCGCAGCGCGGCCCCAGCGTCGACCTGGGCGCGAACGCCAGCCGCCAGCGCTATTCGGGCAACGGCCTGATGCCCGCCCCCATCGGCGGCAATTACTACAACGAGGTCACGGTGGGCGTGCAAGCCCATTACGACCTGGACTGGTGGGGCAAGCACAAGGCGCAGATCGCCGCCAGTCTGGGCGAAGTCAACGCGCGCCGTGCCGAATACGCGATGGCGGAACAGATGCTGGCGGCCGAGATCGCCCGCCACTACTTCAGCATGCAAAACGGCTGGGCCCGCATGGACAACCTGCATGCGCTGGTGCAACTGCAACAGCTGCTGGTGCTGGACAAGGAAAAGCGCATCGCCAACGGCCTTGGCGTCAGCGACGACCATCTGTCCGCGCAAACGCGTTTGAGCCTGCTGCAGCAACAAATTGCCCTGCTGGAAACGCAGGTCGTCACGGAACGGGAAGCCTTGCGCGCCCTGCTCGGCGGCGACAGCTCGGCGCTGGCCGGCCTGCAGCCAAAAGTTGCCCAGGCCCTGCCGCACGCCCTGCCCGGCAAGCTGGGCATGGAATTGCTGGCGCGCCGGCCCGACTTGCAGGCGGCCCGCTGGCGGGTACAGGCTTCGATGAGCAAGATCGAGGCGGCGCAGGCATCGTTCTACCCCGATATCGACCTGGGGGCCTCGTTCGGCCTCGATGCGATCAAACTGGGCAAGCTGCTGCAATCGGGCAGCCGCACCCTGTTCATCGGCCCTGCCCTGTCCTTGCCCCTGTTCGACAGCGGCCGCCTGCAGGCGCAGCTTGCCGGCGCGCGCAGCGAACGCAACGAACTGATCGCGGACTACAACCAGAACGTCTTCAATGTCGTGCGCGACGTGGCGCAGGCCGGTGCCAGGGTACAAGGCGTGGAAAACCAGCTGCGGCTGCAGCAGGACAACCTGCGCGCCAGCGAAGCGCAGCTGCGCAACGCGAATGCGCGACTCAAGCAAGGGCTGGCCGACCGCGCCACGCAACTGAACGCGGAAATGACCGTGCGCGGCCAGGTGGACCTGGGCATGCAGCTGCAAAACCAGCGCCAGAACGCGGAAATCAGCCTGACCGTGGCCCTGGGCGGCGGCTACCGGGGCAGCAGCGACTTTGCCGCCACGACGACTCAACAATAACGATCGATTACGGAATACATCATGAGCAGCGACACCACAACCACCTCCACCGAACAGCCGGGCAAACGCAAGGCCGTCCTGATCGCCATCACGGCCGCCTTTCTCGTGGCCGGCGCCGCCTGGACCGCCTACTATCAACTGGTGCTGTCCAGGGAAGAAGTGACGGACAACGCCTACGTAGGCGGCAACCTCGTCACCCTGTCCGCCCAAGTGACGGGCAATGTCGACGCCATCCGCGCCGACGAAACGCAGATGGTCAAGGCGGGCGCCCCGCTGATCACGCTGAACGCCATCGATGCGGACCTGGCCCTGAGCCAGGCCGAGGCGCGCCTGGGCAACGTCGTGCGCCAGGAGCGCGAACGCTATGCCAGCGTGGCGCAGTACGACGCCGTCATCGAGCAGCGCCGCCTGGCCTTGGCCACGGCGCAGGGCAACCTGGCGCGCCGCGCGCCGCTGGCGGCGGATCACACGATCTCGGGCGAAGACCTTGTTCATGCGAAACAGGCCGTCGACGACGCCAAAGCGGCCTTGATCGTGGCCCAGCGCCAGGCCGAGTCCGCCAAAGCGGGCGTGACCGGCGTGAACCTGGCCAGCCATCCGGCCGTGCTGTCGGCCAAGGGTGACGTGCTGCAGGCGTGGCTGGCCGTGCGCCGCAATGCCGTGGTCGCGCCCGTTTCAGGCTATGTGGCCAAGCGCAGCGTGCAACTGGGCACGCACGTGACGCCGGGCACGCCCCTGATGTCCATCGTGCCGCTCGACCAGTTATGGGTCGACGCGAACTTCAAGGAGTCCGAATTGCGCAATATCCGCGTGGGACAGGCGGCGACCATCGAAACGGATTTGTATGGCAGCAAAGTCGTCTACCACGGCAAGGTGCTGGGCATGTCGGCCGGCACGGGCAGCGCGTTTTCGCTGTTGCCGGCGCAAAACGCCACGGGCAACTGGATCAAGGTGGTACAGCGCGTGCCCGTGCGCATCACGCTGGACCCGAAAGAGCTGGCCGCCCACCCGCTGCGCATCGGCCTGTCGACCACGGTGACGGTCGACACGCGCCATGGCGAAGGGGCGACCCTGGACCAGCCGATGGCGGCGTCCACCGTCTACACGACCCAGGCGCTGAGCCAGCCCGTGGGCGAGGCGGAGAAGATGGCGGACGCCATCATTGCGCAAAACCTACTGAATTGATGCGTAGGTCGGCTTAGCGCAAGGCGCGTAAGCCGACAACATTGTTGGCACGGCCGGTGGTGGTGTCGGATTACGCGGGGCGTTGCCCCGCTAATCCGACCTACCTGGCCTTGCCGGCCGAGGCCACCTGATCCAGGATATGCTTGGGCACGGCCGCATAATGCTTGAATTCCATCGTGTACGTGGCGCGGCCCTGGGTCAGCGAGCGCAGGGTGGTGGAATAGCCGAACATTTCCGCCAGCGGCACGAGGGCCTTGACGATGCGCCCCGCGCCGCCGGGGATGTCGTCGACGCCCTGCACCATGCCGCGCCGCGCCGTCAAGTCGCCCATGACGTTGCCCATGAATTCTTCCGGCGTTTCCGCCTCCACCTGCATCATCGGTTCCAGCAGCACGGGATGGGCCTTGCGCATGCCGTCCTTGAAGGCGATGGAACCGGCCATGCGAAACGCGTTTTCATTCGAATCGACGTCGTGGTAGGAGCCGAACGTCAACGTGGCCTTGACGTCGACGACCGGATAGCCGGCCAGCACGCCCGCCTTCAGGGTTTCGATGATGCCCTTGTCGACGGCGGGAATGAATTCGCGCGGCACCACGCCGCCCTTGATGGCGTCGACAAACTGGTAGCCCGTGCCCGGCTCCAGCGGTTCAAGTTTCAGCACCACGTGGCCGTACTGGCCCCGTCCGCCAGATTGCTTGACGAACTTGCCCTCGATATCTTCCACCGCGCGCGTGATGGTTTCGCGATACGCCACCTGCGGCTTGCCCACGTTCGCTTCCACGCCGAATTCGCGCCGCATGCGGTCGACCAGAATTTCCAGGTGCAGTTCGCCCATGCCCGACATGATGGTCTGGCCCGATTCCTCGTCCGTATGCACCCTGAACGACGGGTCTTCCTGCGCCAGGCGGTTCAGGGCGATGCCCATCTTTTCCTGGTCCGGCTTGGTCTTCGGTTCGACGGCCTGGGAAATCACGGGTTCCGGGAAGATCATCTTTTCCAGCACGATGATGTGGTCGATGGCGCACAGGGTGTCGCCCGTGGTGACGGCTTTCAGGCCCACGGCGGCGGCGATGTCGCCCGCATACACTTCCTTGATTTCCTTGCGCTCGTTCGCATGCATCTGCAGGATGCGCCCCAGCCGCTCGCGCGCGCTCTTGGTGGGGTTGTAGACCATGTCGCCCGAGTTCACCACGCCCGAATACACGCGGAAGAAGGTCAGCTGCCCCACGAACGGGTCCGTCATGATCTTGAAGGCCAGCGCCGAGAAATGCTCGTCGTCGGCCGGATGGCGCTCCACCTCGTTGTCGTGCTCGTCGTGGCCCATGATGGGCGGCACTTCCAGCGGCGACGGCAGGTATTCGATGACGGCGTCGAGCATGGCCTGCACGCCCTTGTTCTTGAAGGCGCTGCCGCACAGCATGGGCACGATTTCGTTGCGGATGGTGCGCGCACGCAAAGCCTGCTTGAGTTCCGCTTCCGTGAACGTGTCGCCATTCAGGTAGCGCTCCGTCATGTCGAGGCTCGCTTCAGCCGCCTGTTCGACCAGGTGCTCGTGCCATTCCCGCGCCTGCGCCAGCAGCTCGGCGGGAATCTCGCCATAGCTGAACTGCACTCCCTGGCTGGCGTCGTCCCAGGTGATGGCGCGCATTTTCAGCAAGTCGATGACGCCCGTAAAATGCTCTTCCGCGCCGATGGGCAGCTGGATGGGCACGGCCACGCCCTTCAGGCGCTCGCCGATCTGCTTGCGCACGCGCAAGAAATCCGCGCCCACCCGGTCCATCTTGTTGATGAAGGCGATGCGCGGCACATGGTATTTATTGGCCTGGCGCCAGACGGTCTCGGACTGGGGCTGCACGCCGCCGACGGCGTCGTAGACCATCACGGCGCCGTCGAGCACGCGCATCGAACGCTCCACCTCGATCGTGAAATCCACGTGGCCGGGCGTGTCGATGATGTTGATGCGGTGTTCGGGGAAGTTGCCCGCCATGCCTTTCCAGAACGCGGTGGTGGCGGCCGAGGTGATGGTGATGCCCCGTTCCTGCTCCTGCTCCATCCAGTCCATGGTGGCGGCACCGTTGTGCACTTCACCGATCTTGTGATTGACCCCCGTATAAAACAGGATGCGCTCGGTGGTGGTGGTCTTGCCGGCGTCGATATGGGCGCTGATGCCGATGTTGCGGTAGCGCTCGATAGGTGTTTTGCGGGTCATCACAATCTCCATGGCTAGCCCCGGCACGACTGTGTTTGCGCCGGTTTTCCAGTGTAGCAGACATCGATTTTGGCGGTAGCGGGTAACCGGTTTTTACCATGCGCGCAACACTGACATTAACGCGCACGCGCGTTGCACAGGACAAATAAGAGTTTCGGCTATACTTTCAACTTTATTAATCCAGCAAAGATTAATCAAAATCAATACGCACGGTGAATTATCGTGCAAGGCGACGCCGCCGGCATGCAGCCCAGGTGCGCACCGAATGACATGCCCCACTCAGCCTATGACCATCCAACTAAGAAAAATAATCCTCTCCTCCCTGCTGGCGTCGCCGGCGCTGACCATGGCCGGCGAACTGGAACAGCAAATGCAGCGTTGCGCCGTGCTTGGTGACGCCAGCGCCCGCCTGGGCTGCTTCGACACCCTGGCCAAGGCGGCGGAAAAAGCCACCATCGCCGCTGGCGGCGATCCTGCCACGGCTGCCGTAGCCCTGGCAGCGGCTGCCGAGGTCGCCCCCATCACGCCCGTCAGCCCCCCTGGCGTGGCCACGCCGGACGCCGTCAACGCCGCCATCCCCGCCATCGCGCAGGCTGGCGCGGCGCCGCCGGAAGCACCGATTTCGCGCACCCAGCAATCGTGGGAACTGAACGACGCTTCGAAGCGGGGCCTGTTCAACTTCCGCCCGCACCGCGACACTTACCTGTTGCTGGCCAATTACAGCGACGCCTCGAACGACGAACCGTTCCAGGATTTCACGCCGGCCGGCATCAAGAGCCAGCACGTGGAATTGACCTTCCAGCTGAGTTTCAAGATGAAACTGCTGGAAGACATCGCCGGCACGCCCATCGACATGTGGTTCGGCTACACGCAGCAAAGTTTCTGGCAGGCGTATAACCGCAAGGCTTCGAGCCCCTTCCGCGAGACCAATTACCAGCCGGAGCTGATGCTGATCTTGCCGATCAACAAGAATTTCGCGGGCCTGGAATTCAATTACCTGAACCTGGGCCTCGTGCACCAGTCGAATGGCCAGACCTCGACCCTGTCGCGCAGCTGGAACCGCGTGTATGCCGAGCTGGGCGTGGAAAAAGACAACCTGGCCGTCACGGGCCGCATCTGGCACCGCCTCGACAACAGCGCGACGGACAACGACAATATCGACATCACCGATTACATGGGACATGGCGACTTGCGCGTGAGCTACCGCAACAAGGGCCATGAATACGCCGTGACGGCGCGCCGCAATTTCAGCAAAAAGCATGGCTCGATGCAGGCCAGCTGGGCTTTCCCATTGAAAGCCAACCTGAAAGGCTATCTGCAGCTGTTCTCCGGCTATGGCCAGAGCCTGATCGACTATAACTATTCGCAGAAATCGATCGGCGCCGGTTTCATGGTCGACCTGTAAACAGCACACGCATAAAAAATGGCGCCGACGGCGCCATTTTTTATGGGGAATCCAGTTTAATGCCGCCCGCCACCGAGCACCCGAGCCGGCAGCATGACGATGGCGCGCAGCAATTCGAACACACCTTCCACGCCGATGCCGATCAGGCGAAATGGCAGCAACAGCAGCCAGGCCAGCGGATACAGCACGAGAGCCAGCAAGGCCAGGGGCCAGCACACCAGCAAGAGCAGCAGCCACAGCACGAATCCCAGCATCGCGTTCCCCTCGAATGAAATGTGCGGAGCAAGCCGTGCTTGCCCCGCTACCGTGACGGCACTATAGCCAAGCGCCGCGGGGGGCGGCAACGGCCGTGCGATGAACTGCGTGCTACGGGGATGAACGGTACAAAAACGGGAATGAACGGGGGCTTACTGGCCGACGCAAATCACTTTCGTGATGTACTCATGCGCGTTCGGCTTCTTGCTGGCGGCCCATTTGATGGCCTGGTTGGCCTCTTCGATGGTCAGGATGGAGGCCTTGTCCTTCGACTTGATGAAGGACACGCCTTCAAACACGCCTTCCTTGCTGCGCATTACCTTGGCAAACACGGGCGGTTTGGTCTCGCCGTCGCTGATTTTGTTCTGTTGCACGAGGTAACGCTGATCGATCTGTTCCATGATAATAAAGCTGTCCAGTGGTAAAAGACGGAATATACCCTGAATGGACAAACACCGCAGGATGAAATCGCTGCGGCGTTATCTTTAAATCAATGATACTCAGGCGTAGACGGGATTCTGCGTCACTGGCTGCAGATTCACGTCATAGATCACCTGCGCGCGGATCGACGTTTCCAGCGAGGGGATCGAGCCGCCCGCGCGGTACTGGAAGCTCACTTGCAGCACGTCGCCCGCCTTCACGGCCACCGGCGCGGCCAGCGGCAGGCACATGTAGTGGTTCAGCCAGTCGATGGTGGTCGAGCGCTCGGGCACGACGGCCAGGATATTCTTGGTGACGAAACGCAAGGCGTTCAAGGTGCCGCTGCGCTCGACGACGAACTTGCCGTCGAAACCGAACACGCTGTCCGTCGGCTGGCTGAAGTCGATGATGCTGTAGACGGACGGCGGCGCCAGTTCCAGCACGCCCGGGTGGATGGCCGTGGTTTCCTGGAATTGCACGATGGGCGCATAAAACCCCTCGAAATCGTATTCCTGCTGCATCGGCTGCACGGCCATGATGACGGCTTCGGGCAGGAAGATGGGCAGCGGGCCGCCGAAGCGGGCCAGGTAGCGGCGCTTGAACGATTCGATCACTTCCACCTGTTTTTCGCGCAGCATGCCCACATGAATCATTTCGCAGATGACCACATCGACGGGCTCGGGCGGCAGGTATTCGAAGGCGTCCGCATGGACGACTTCGACTTTTTCACCGTTCGGGTTGAGCGCCAGCATCTTGCGCGCTTCCTTGACCATGTCCGGATTGAACTCCACGCACCAGACCTTGTCGGCGCGCGCTGCCGCAAACCACGACAGCACGCCCGTGCCGCCTCCCAGTTCCAGCACCTTCATGCCGGGTTTCACCGCGTAATCGATCGCCGACTTGAACCCGTGCATGCGGTTCTGGTCCATCAACATATTGTGGTGGTAATGGACGGGGATAAATTGCCCCAGGTAACAACTCTCGATTTCTCGTTCATTCAGCATGTCTGTCCTCTTGGAGTCTGGCTCCGATGGCCGATCGGTTTTGTCATTCCAGAAAGCAGTGATATCGCACGGGCTGCGCGAGGGGCGGCGACAATACAGCCGGCGCCTGACGGTGGTGTGATGGCCCATGCGAACAATCTCCTGATTAATGCGACACGATCATTATCGTTAATCGCCAGGGAGAACAAAGGGCTGAGGTGAGAGGCAATTCCATGCCAGTTTTGGCGCTGGCATGGAAAATATTATCAGAACGATTACTTACATGTACTTATTTACGGGCAGCACGCGCCTTTTGGGCCGCTTCGATGATGGCGACCACGCCCGGCTTGTCGCCGGCCTGGGCGAACTGCACGGCCGTCCAGCCATGGTCGCTTTTCAGGGTGGCGTCCGCGCCCCAGGACAACAGCAGCTTGACGGCGCCCTCCTGTCCTTCGCGGGCGGCAAACATCAGCGGCGTGATATTGGCAGGCGCGCGCGCATCAACGACGGCGTCGCGGTCGAGCAATATCTTCATGATGGGCAAGTCACCCGCCGAGGCCGCATAGTGGAGCGCCGTCCAGCCGCTCTGGTTGACCTTGGCCCCCTTGGCCAGCAAGGCGTTCACCGCGTCCAGCTTGTGCTTGTAGGCGGCCATCATCAGCGCCGTGTTGCCGTTGGCCGAACGGGCCTCGATGTCGATGCCGGGTGCGTCGAGCAGCAGCTTGAACACCTTGTCCGCATCGTCGCGCAGCGCCAGCACGAGCGGTATGTCGCCGCGCTGCGCGTCAGGCTGGTTCGGATTCATGCCGTCAGCCAGCATGCCGCGCACGCCGCTGTCGTTGTTGACGGAGACGGCGCGGAAGAAGGCATCCGGTTCCGGCGCCGCCTGGCCGGCCGTCGCCCAGCACAGCAGCATCGCCGCAGCGAGTTTTCTCATCATGTCGGACCTTAAGAAGTTATGGCAACTGATTGAATAGCTTGAAGAAATTGTCCGTCGTCTGTTTCGCCACCTGGTCCAGGGGGATGCCTTTCAGGGTCGACAGGTACTCGGCCACGTGGGCCACGTAACCCGGTTCGTTCATGCGGCCGCGGAACGGCACGGGGGCCAGATACGGCGAATCCGTCTCGATCAGGATGCGCTCGAGCGGCACTTCCAGCGCCACGGCCTGCAAATCCTTGGCGCTCTTGAACGTGACGATGCCTGAAAACGAGATATAGAAACCCATGTCGATGGCGGCGCGCGCCACTTCCAGCGATTCCGTAAAGCAATGCATGACGCCGGCCACGCCGCCGTCGGCCACGCCCGCGCCCTCTTCGCGCATGATGCGTATCGTGTCTTCGCTGGCCGCTCTTGTGTGAATAATCAAGGGTTTACGGGTGATTCTTGAAGCTTTGATGTGAGTGCGGAAACGCTCGCGCTGCCACTCGAGGTCGCCCGTCAGGCGGAAATAATCGAGGCCCGTCTCGCCGATGGCGATGATCTTCGGGTGGTCGGCCAGGCGCACCAGGTCTTCCACCGACGGTTCAGGCGTGTCCTCGTAATCGGGATGCACGCCAACGGAGGCAAAGATATGCGGATACTGCTCGGCCAGGGCCAGCACCTGCGGAAAGTCCGGCAAGTCGACGGACACGCACAGCGCGTGCGTCACCTTGTTCTCGGCCATCTTGGCGAGGATCTCGGGCATGCGAGCGGCCAGCTCGGGGAAATTGATATGGCAATGGGAATCGATATACATAAGGCGGGATTGTACCGGAGGGAGCAAAAACTGGCAGGGGAACGGCGGCGGCGCGCATCCCCTGCCGGGGCGGTTCGGATGCTGGCAGCCGATTACATCTGCGAGGCCGGATGTTCTGCGAGCGGAACGAAGTTGCCGGTCGATTCGTCGAGCGCGTCGAGCGAACCGTTCTCGATGTCGTACACCCAGCCATGCAGGGTCAGGCGATGTTGCGCCATGGCCAGCGCCACCGAGGGATGCGTGCGCAGGTTATTCAGTTGCGCGACCACGTTGGCGCGCACCATGCCGTCGATGCGCGACTGCTCCGTCGGATGGTCGACCGATTCGTTGATCATGCGCGCAGCATCCGCATGGTGCAGCCAGCTGCGCACGGCCGGCATGTGATCGAGGCAGGCGCAGGTGGCGATCGCCTTCATCGCGCCGCAATCGGAATGGCCGCAAATGACGATGTCGCTCACGTTCAGGGCGGACACGGCAAATTCCACCGTGGCGCTGACGCCGCCCGGCTCCGGGCCGTACGAAGGCACGATGTTGCCCGCGTTGCGGATCACGAAGAGTTCGCCCGGCTCGCGCTGCGTCACCAGTTCGGGCACCATGCGGCTGTCCGAGCAGGAAATGAACAGGGCCTTCGGGGTTTGTCCTGTGGCCAGGGTCTTGAACAACTCGCGGCGCTCAGGAAAAACCTCTTTTTGGAAACGTAGGAATCCAGCAATAATGTCGCGCATAATCAATAGGGATCGTTATCTGAGCCGGTATTATCGCTGAATGGCGCAGGTTTCGCCTATTGCCCCGCCTACTGCCCTTCTGGCGGCTGCCACAGTTCCACCTTGTTGCCCTCGGGATCGATAACCCAGCCGAACTGGCCGTATTCCGAGTCCGGCGCCTTGTCCAGCACATTACAGCCTTCGTCGCGCAGCGCTTGCAGCAGCGCATCGAGGTCGTCGACCCGGTAATTGATCATGAAGGACGCCTTGCCGGGCGCGAACTGCTCGCTGTCCTTGGCCGCCACGGACCAGATGGTGGTGCCGGCCGTGGGCTGGCCAGCGGCGTCCGTCCAGGTGAAGGCGGCGCCGCCCCAGGGCTGCACGTCCAGACCCAGGTGACGCTGGTACCAGGCGCGCAGCGCGGCCGGGTCTTGCGCCTGGAAAAAGATGCCGCCAATGCCAGTGACTCGTTGCATGCACGCCTCCGTTGCTGTCCAGTGCCTGACTGTAACACCGGGGGTCAAGCGTGGCAAACGGCGCAGAGATAATTTACATTAACTTAGTAACACAAGCCCTTGATTTCATTGGCAACTTGACGCGTAGTCCAGCAGCATGTCTTCGAGGAACAGCTTGGGCGACAAGGGGTGTTCGGCAATCGCGCGGCGCTCATTCGCCGCCTTGATGGCGGCCATCAGGCGGCTGACGTTGATGCGCCCGGCCAGCGCTTCCAGTTCGCGCCGGTGGCGCGGGTAGTAGCGGATGGTGCCGGACAATTTAACGGAAAACACGTCGTACAGCCAGCGCTGGAGCGATGCCACGAGCGGCGCCAGCGGCGCCTTCTGCAATTTGTCGGCCGCCTTCAGGGCCGCTTCCACGCCGGGATTGGCCAGCACTTGCAGCAACTGTTCCGTTTCCTCGCGACCGCCCGATTCGGACTGGGCCAGCGCGGCCAGCGGCGCGCCGCCCTGCTCGCGCAGCCAGCTGTCCGCATCGTTCAAGCCTTGAGCCTTGAGCCACGTCAAGGCCTGCTCGTGGCTGGGCATGGGCAAGGCAAATTTCCTGCAGCGCGACAGGATCGTCGGCAGCAGGCGGTCCAGGCTGTTCGAGGCCAGCAGGAACAAGGTGCCCGGCGGCGGCTCTTCCAGGGTCTTCAGCAAGGCGTTCGAGGCGGGCGTGTTGAGCGCCTCGGCCGGGTACAGCACGACCACGCGCAAGCCTTGCCGGTGCGTGGAAATGTTCATGAAGTCGGCCAGGTTGCGGATCTGTTCGATCTTGATGTCTTTCGACGGCGTCTTGGTCTTGGCGCTTTTCTTCGCGCCTTCGCCCTCTTCGCCGTCGTCCGCCACCTCGTCTTCCAGCGCTTCCGGACGCACGCGGCGGTAATCGGGATGGTTGCCCTGGCTAAACCAGCCGCACGAGGCGCAGGCGCCGCAGGCATGGCCGTCGGCGCGCACGTCTTCGCACAGCAGCGCCTGCGCAAAATGCTCGATGAAGTCGGCCTTGCCGATGCCTTGCGCGCCATGGAACAGGATGGCGTGCGGCATGCGCGGACGCAGGGCTTGCAGCTGCTGCCACGCGTCCTGTTGCCACGGATACAGAGAAATGGTCATATCTTCTTCTTTTAAATCAGCGCGTTACAGCACTTTGTGCAAGCAATACATCAAGCAATTGCGCGAGCTGCACCTGGATGTCGGCAATGCTTTGCGTGGAATCGATGATGCGGAAACGCTGCGGGAACTGGGCCGCACGGCGCAAATACTCATTGCGCGTGGCGGCAAAGAAATCCGATCGCTCCTGCTCGAATTTATCCAGTGCGCGCGTCGCATCCAGGCGGGCTCTAGCCACGGCCAGCGGCACATCGAACAGGAATGTGATGTCCGGCTGCAAATGCGGGTGCACCCACGCTTCCAGCTGCTCCATCTTGCGCAAGTCCATGCCCCGGCCGCCGCCCTGGTAGGCGAAGCTGGCATCGGTAAAGCGGTCGGAAATGACCCACTCGCCCCGTTCCAGGGCGGGCGCGATGACTTGCGCGATGTGTTCGCGGCGGCTGGCGAACATCAGCAAGGCTTCCGTTTCCAGGTGCATCTTTTCATGCAGCAGCAGTTCGCGCAGCTTTTCGCCCAGGCTGGTGCCGCCCGGTTCGCGCGACGAGACGAGGCTCACGCCCCGCTGCCGCAGGTAATCGGCAACAAAGCCGATATGCGTCGACTTGCCCGCGCCGTCGATGCCTTCGAAGGTGATGAAGCGCGGTTGATAGTGTTGTGTCATGAAGCTCTTGATTTGATAAGGATATTAGCGCTGGTACTGGTTCACGGCGCGGTTATGGTCGGGCAAGTTGGCCGAGAACTGGCTGGTGCCGTCGCCGCGCGCGACGAAGTACAGCGCCTGCGTACGGGCCGGCGCCAGCGCCGCCGTCAGCGATTGCGCGCCAGCCAGGGCGATCGGCGTGGGCGGCAAGCCGCCGCGCGTGTAGGTATTGTAAGGGGTGTCCGCTTCCAGGTCGCGTTTGCGGATCTTGCCCTGGTAGTTGTCGCCCATGCCATAGATCACGGTGGGGTCCGTCTGCAGCAGCATGCCCGTCTTCAGTCGGTTGACGAAGACGCCGGCGATCATGGCCCGCTCGGACTTTTGTCCCGTTTCCTTTTCCACGATGGACGCCATGATCAGCGCCTCGTACGGGTTTTTATATGGCAAGGCCGGATCGCGCTTGTCCCACGCTTCGGACAGGCGGCCTATCATGGCCGCGTGCGCCTGCTTGAAAATCTGCATTTCGCTGGCGCCCTTGGCGAACAGATACGTGTCCGGGAAGAACAAGCCTTCCGGCAGCACATATTCGGGGCTGATCTTCGCCATCAGTTCCTTGTCGGACAGGCCCACGGTATCGTGCTTGAGACCGGGATGGCTGGCCATGGCCATGCGCATCTGCCTGAAGGTCCAGCCTTCGATGATGGTCAAGGATTCCTGCGCGAACTCGCCGCGCGCCAGTTGCGTGATCAGACGCTGCGGCGTCGTGCCCGGCTTCAGCTCGTAGGAACCGGCCTTGATCTTCGAGGTCTTGCCTTCGATGCGCGCCAGCATGTTGAACAGGATGGGCACGATGGGCACGCCCGCGTCCGCGATCTGCTGGCCGGCCGCATGCGCGCCGCTGCCGGGCGCAATCGTAAACGGAATCGCTTCGCCGTCCGTGGTGATGGGCTGCTGCGCCCAGTACACAAAAGTACCGCCCACGCCGATGGCGGCGATGACTGAACTGACTACAAGTTTTTTAAAGAAAGCCATTGTTCCGATTCTTGTGATGCACTCGCTGGCGGGCAGCGCGCGCTTGTTATGATCGTTCATTTGTGAAGCAAGTACGCGCAAAGCGGCGCCAACACTGGCAATCTTGCCGCTGCCGACGCAATCTGCGCGACATCACTATAATGAACCCGTAATGATAATGCTTAATCGCTGATCTAATGGAAATTATGAATAACTGGAATCAATTTTTAACCGCCCAAGGCGCCCGCCCCGCTGCCATCGATGGCGCGCCTGACGGCACCGTCCCCATCGCCGCCGCCCCTATCGCCGATTTTGGCCAGTCCCTGACAGTGTCCCAGCTGCAAGAAGGTTTTGTCGTGGCCATCACGGACCAGGGCTTGATCGGCTTGAACGGCGACGAGGCAGCCAGTTTCCTGCACGGCCAGCTGACCAATGACGTGGAGCACCTGAACCAGGAGCAAGTGCGCCTGGCCGGCTACTGCACGCCGAAAGGCCGGCTGCTGGCCAGTTTCCTGATGTGGCGCAACGCCACCACCATTTATCTGCAATTGCCGCGCGCCATACAGACCGCCATCCAGAAGCGCCTGCAGATGTTCGTGCTGCGCGCCAAGGCCAAGCTGCACGATGCATCCGTTGATGAAGCGAACCAGGTCGTCCTGGGCTTGGGCGGCAAGCAAGCTGGCGCGGCCCTGTCGGCCTGGTTCCCCGCCCTGCCCGCCACGCCGTTCAGCAAGGTCGAGCACGCGCTGGGCACCCTGCTGCGCGTGGCCGATGCCTTTGGCAGCCCCCGCTATGAATGGCTGACGTCGGCCGCCACGGCACGCGACGTGTGGCCGCAGCTGGCTGAAAAACTGGCCAAGGGCGGAAATGACGCCTGGCAATTGTCGGACATCCATGCGGGCATCCCGCAAATCACGGCCGCCACGCAAGAGCAATTCGTGCCGCAGATGGTCAATTTCGAGCTGCTGGGCGGCGTCAATTTCAAGAAAGGCTGCTACCCGGGCCAGGAAATCGTCGCGCGCAGCCAGTACCTGGGCAAGCTCAAGCGCCGCACCACCCTCGTCAGCATCGCTGACGCAAGCGTCGTGGCCGGTGGCGAACTGTTTGCCGTCAGCGACCCCGAGCAACCTTGCGGCATGGTCGTCAACGCCGCACCCAACGGTGATGGCGGCATCGACGCCCTCGTTGAAATGAAGCTGGGGGCGATCGAAGAAGGTTCAAGCGCCGCCGGCGCCGTGCGCTACGGCTCGGCCCAGGGTGCGGCCGTGCATTTCCTGCCCATGCCTTACGTGCTTGACGCACTCGACTTGTGAGAATGCCATGAAAGATTTGTACATTTATTATCAGGTCAAGGAAGAGCACGCCCAGGCGCTGGAAGCCAGGGTGCGCGCCTTGCAGGCGAAACTGGCGGCCGCGTCCGGCGTGGCGCCGCAACTGAAGCGCCGTCCTGACAGCAAGGATGGCTTGCAGACGTGGATGGAAATCTATCCCGTCGTCGGCGAAGGGTTTGCCGAATTGCTGGCCGCTGCCGCCGACGAGGCAGGCTTGCTGGCCCTGACGGCCGGCGCGCGCCATACGGAAGTGTTCATGGATTTGCCCCCATGTGCCTGATCGTTTTTGCCTGGAAAGTCAATCCGCACATTCCGCTGATTGCCGCCGCCAACCGCGACGAATTCTATGAACGCGCCAGCGCCCCCGCCGGGGCCTGGCCCGAGCACCCGCAAGTGTATGCGGGCCGCGACCTGCAGGCGGGCGGCAGCTGGATGGGCATCACGCAGTCCGGCAGCGGCAGCTCGCGCTTTGCCGCCATCACGAACATCCGCAGCCCGCAAGACCGCAACCCGGACGCCCCCTCGCGCGGCGCCCTGGTGGCGGACTATTTGGCCGGCAACATGTCGCCGCAAGACTATATCGCGCAAATCCGCACCGGCTGCAAAGCCTACAACGGTTTTAACCTGGTGCTGGGCGATGCCACTACGCTGATCTGGTTTTCCAACCGCGGCGATGGCGATGCGCGCAATGGCCAGCCTTTGGAACCGGGCATCTACGGCCTGTCGAACGCCCTGCTCGACGCGCCGTGGCCGAAGGTCCTGAAGACCAAGGCCCAGTTCGCCAGCCTGCTGTGCCAGGGCGCCCCCGACGAGGCCTATTTCGACATGCTGGCCGACACCACGCGCGCCCCCGACTTCCGCTTGCCCGACACGGGCGTGCCGCTCGACCTCGAGCGCGTGCTGTCCGCCGTCTGCATCGAAACACCGGGCTACGGCACGCGCACGTCCACCGTGGTGAAACTGTTCCCGGACTCGCCCGGCGAATTGCATGAGCTGGTGATCCAGTAGGTCGGGTTAGCGCGCAAGCGCGTAACCCGACAATACCAGCGTCCTCAACCGGCATCACCACCGTCCCCGATGTCGGATTACGCGCGCCTCTGGCGCGCTAATCCGACCTACGCAAGCTTTCCCTATCCTCATCGAAAACCCATCCATCATCGCCGCGCAGAAAAAAGAAAACGCTTGCATTAGCGCGCAAGCGCGTAACCCGACAACACCAGCGCCCTCAACCGGCATCACCACCGTCCCCGATGTCGGATTACGCGCTCCTCCGGCGCGCTAGTCCGACCTACGCAAGCTTTCCCTATCCTCATCGAAAACCCATCCATCATCGCCGCGCAGAAAAAAGAAAACGCTTGCATTAGCGCGCAAGCGCGTAACCCGACAACACCAGCGCCCTCAACCGGCATCACCACCGTCCCCGATGTCGGATTACGCGCGCCTCTGGCGCGCTGATCCGACCTACGCAAGCTTTCCCTATCCTCATCGAAAACCCACCATCCACCCATCCGCACAAAAAAGAAAGCGCTTGCGCAAGCGCTTTCTTTTGTTTACGATAGATTCCAACGCGGCGACACAGCCGCACACTATCGCAGCACACAATAAGAATAAAACCATCAGGAGACACCATGGCCACCATGGAAGATGTAGCGCGGGCGGCGGACGTATCGTTGTCGACCGTTTCGCACGTACTCAACGGCACCCGCAAGGTCAGCCCGAAAACCTTCGCCGCCGTCAACGCGGCCATGCAGCAGATCGGCTATGTACCGAACATGCTGGCGCGTGCCCTGGCCGGCTCCTCGTCGGGCACCATCGGCGTGGCCATTTCCGCTTTCACCAATCATTACTTCAGTGAAACCGTGCGCGCCATCGAGGCGGCCTGCACGCGCCACGGTTTGATGATGCTGTTTTCCGATACGCATGACGATCCCGAGCAGGAACTCAAGGTAGTGCAGAACTTGCACCAGCGCCGGGTCGACGGCATCGTGCTGGCGCCTTCGGGCGACTCGCACCATCGCACCCTCGACTACTTGACCAGCAACAAGATCGCTTCCGTGCTGGTCGACCGCATGTCGCCGCAGCCGTTCGACCAGGTGGGCGTGGAAAACATCGAGGCGACTGCCGAACTGGTCAGCCATCTGATCGCCGCCCACGGCCACCGCCGCATCGGCTTCATCGCGGGCGCACCCGGCCTGTCCACGACGCACGAGCGTATCGAAGGCTACCGCCTGGCCTTGCGGCGCGCCAATATCGCCTTCGACCCGGACCTGCTGCGCTCGGGCGACTCGAACCTCGAGCGCAGCGGCGCGGCCACGCGCGAACTGCTGGCCCTGCCCGCCGGACAGCGCCCGACGGCCATCGTGGCCGGCAATAATCTGATGACCATCGGCACCATGCACGCCTTGCGCGATGCTCACATTGCCGTACCGCAAGACGTGGCGCTGGCCGGCTTCGATGATTTCGACTGGGCCGATTACTTCAGCCCCCGCCTGACCGTGATGGCGCAGCCGCTCGAAGAGCTGGGCGCCATGGCCGTCGACCTGTTGATCGACCGTATCGCCAACCCGGGCCGCGCCCAGCACGTGCAGCGCTTGTCGCCGACCTTGCGCGTACGCAACTCGTGCGGCTGCCCCTGACCTTTTACCGTAATCGACTATGCATCCAGCGATTTCCCTCGGTATCGACCTCGGTACCTCCGAACTGAAAACCGTGCTGATGGACGGCACTGGCACCGTGCGCGGCCAGGCCTCCGTGCGCATCGATACCAGCCGCCCGCAGCCGGGCTGGTCCGAACAAGCGCCGCAGGACTGGTGGGCCGCCTGCGTCAACGCGCTGGGCCAGCTGCGCACCGGCTGGCCGCAGGACTACGCGCGCATCGCCTGCATCGGCCTGTCGGGCCAGATGCATGGCGCCGTGCTGCTCGACAGCAACGACAACGTAATCCGCCCCGCCATCCTGTGGAACGATGCGCGCGCCGAAGCCGAGGCGGCGAGCCTGGCGCGCGACTATCCCGCCTACGCGGACGTAACGGGCAGCCTGCCCATGGCGGGCCTGACGGCGCCAAAACTGCTGTGGCTGCAAACGCACGAGCCGGCCGCGTTTGCCGCCGTCGCCTGCGTGCTGTCGCCGAAAGACTATCTGCGCCTGCAATTGACCGGAATCAAACTGACGGACATGTCCGACGCGGCCGGCACCCTGTGGCTGGACGAGGCCAACCGTGCCTGGTTCGCCCCCATGCTGGCCGCCTGCGGCCTGGTGCCCGAACAGATGCCGGCGCTGGCCGAAGGCGACGCCGCCACGGGCACCGTGCCGGCCGCCGTCGCAGACCAGCTGGGCTTGCGGATGGACGTGGTGGTGGCCGGTGGCGGGGGCGACAACCCCGTCTCGGCCGTGGGCATCGGCGCCGTCAACGGCGGCGACAGTTTCATTTCGCTGGGCACCAGCGCCGCCATCGTGTCCGTCACCGAGCAGCCGCTGGGCAACCCGGCCGGCGGCGTGCACAGCTTTTGCCACGCCCTGCCCGGCCGCTGGTATGCGATGGGGGCGATCCTGTCCGGCGCCAGCTGTTTGCGCTGGGCCACTGGCGTGCTGGGCCAGCCCGACGAGGCGGCGCTGCTGGCGATGGTGGAAAGCGCCCTGCCGCTCGACACGGCCATCGCACCGTCCGCGCCCCTGTTCCTGCCCTATCTGTCGGGCGAGCGCACGCCGCACAACGACCCGCAGGTGCGCGGCGCTTTTTTGCAGCTGGGCCACGACAGCACGCCGGCGCAGCTCGGCTACGCCGTGCTCGAAGGCGTGGCGTTTGCCTTGCGCGACGCCATGGCGGCCGTCATATCGACCGGTGCCGTGGTGCCCCACTGCATGCTCGTGGGCGGCGGCGCGCGCAGCCAGTACTGGGCGCAGCTGCTGGCCAATGTGCTGGGACGCGAAATGCGCACCTTGCACAACAGCGAACTGTCGGCCAGCCTCGGTGCGGCCAAGCTGGGCTTTGCGGCCATCGGCGACGCCAGCCTGCTGACGCAGGGCTTGCCCATCAAAAACACTTTCCTGCCCGATGCCGCGCACAGCGCAGCCTTGAGCATCCGCTACGGCCGCTACCGTAGCCTGTTTCCCGCCGTGCAAGCTCTGCACCAACTCAGTGATAAGGAATAGCAATGAATCAGCTGCAACAACTGAAGCAAACCAGCACCGTCGTCGCCGACACGGGCGACTTTTTGCAACTGGCCCGCTTCGCGCCGCAAGACGCCACCACCAATCCGTCGCTGATTTTAAAAGCCGTGCTGCAGCCCGATTACGCGCCCTTGCTGGAAAGCACGGTCGCAGCCCACAAGCATGCCTCGCTCGACGATATCGTCGACCAGGTGCTCGTGCGTTTCGGCCTGGAAATCCTGAAAGTGGTGCCGGGCCGCGTATCGACGGAAGTCGATGCCCGTTTGAGCTTTGACCGCGACGCCACCGTGGCCCGCGGACGCCGCCTGATCGCCCTGTACGAGCAAGCCGGCATTGGCCGCGAGCGCGTGCTGATCAAGGTCGCCGCCACCTGGGAAGGCATCCAGGCCGCGCGCGAACTGGAAAAAGATGGCATCTTTTGCAACCTGACCCTGCTGTTCGCATTTTGCCAGGCCGTCGCCTGCGCCGACGCGAAGGTGCGCCTGATTTCGCCGTTCGTGGGCCGCATCTACGACTGGCATAAAAAATCGCTGGGCGCGGCATGGGACGAAGCGGCGCGCAGCCGGTCCAACGATCCAGGCGTGCAATCGGTCACGCGCATCTTTAATTACTACAAGCAACATGGCATCGCCACGCAAGTGATGGGCGCCAGCTTCCGCAACGTGGGGCAGATCACGGCCCTGTCCGGCTGCGACCTGCTGACCATCAGCCCGGACTTGCTGGCAAAGCTCGAAGCGTCCAACGAACCGTTCGAGCGCGCGCTGGGCGCCGACCTGGGCGCGGCGCAGCCGGCCGTCACCTACGACGAGGCCGCTTTCCGCTACGCCTTGAACGACGATGCGATGGCCACCGAAAAGCTGGCCGAAGGCATCCGCGGCTTTGCCGTCGATGCGGGCAAGCTCGATGCCATGATCGAGAAATTGCGCAGCCAATAAGTTTGCACCCAGTTTTTTACCCGTAGCACCGTTTGTTTTTACAATAAAAACCCTTGGAGATCCTCATGAAAAAAGTCATTACCGCCACACTGCTGCTGTCCGCCGCCTGCGGCGCCTTCGCCGCCGACAAACCGCTGAAATCGATCGGCGTAAGCGTGGGCGACCTGGCCAACCCGTTTTTTGTCGCGATTGGCCGCGGCGCGGAAGAAAGCGCGAAAAAGCTGGGCGGCCCCGGCGTGAAAGTCACCACGGTGTCCAGCAAGTATGACCTGAACACCCAGGTGGACCAGATCGAAAACTTTATCGCCAACAAGACCGACATCATCATCCTGAACGCCGTCGATTCCAAAGGCATCGCCCCGGCCATCAAGAAAGCGCGCAATGCGGGCGTGGTCGTGATCGCCGTCGACGTGGGCGCCGTCGGCGCATCGGCCACCGTGATGTCCGACAACACCATGGCGGGCGACGTCTCGTGCGCCTACCTGGCCAAGCAGATCGGCGGCAAGGGCAATGTGGTGATCCTCAACGGCCCGCCCGTCACCTCCGTGATCGACCGCGTCAATGGCTGCAAGAAAACCCTGGCCGCGTTCAAGGATATCAAGATCCTGTCCGACAACCAGAACGCTGGCGGCAGCCGCGACGGCGGCATGACCGTGATGTCGAACCTGCTGACGGCCCATCCGAAGATCGACGGCGTGTTCGCCATCAACGATCCGACGGGCATCGGCGCCGAACTGGCAATCAAGCAATCGAAACGTACGGACGTGAAACTGATCACGGCCGTCGATGGCGCGCCGGACGGCCAGAACGCCCTGAAAAACAAGGCCGGCCTGTTTGCCGCCACCTCGGCGCAAAATCCGTACCGCATGGCCACCGATGCCGTGCAGATGGGCTACGACATCATGAACGGCCGCACGCCGAAACAGACCATGGTGCTGTTGCCGACCCCGGCCATCACCAAGGAAAACGTCGCCACCTACACGGGCTGGGTAAAGAACTGATCTGCCTGACCTGAACCACGTGGCGCCGCCGGCCAGTTCGCGGGCGGCGCCAGTTTCACCAGCAAGGAAGGACAGTCATGAGCGACAATATTATTTTTGAAATGCGCGGCATCGAGAAGCGCTTCGGCGCCACACGCGCGCTGCGCGGCGTGCACCTGACGGTGCGCAGCGGCGAAATCCATGCCGTGATGGGAGAGAATGGCGCCGGCAAGAGCACCCTGATGAAGATTTTATCGGGCGTGTACACCCCCGATGCGGGTGAAATCCTTCTCGACGGCAAGCCGATCAAGATCCGCAACCCGGGCGAGGCCCGCGCCCTGGGCATCAACCTGATTTACCAGGAACTGAGCGTGGCCAAGAACATGACGGTGGCGCAGAACGTCTTCATGGGCAGCGAACCGCAAGGCCCGTTCTGGACCGTCAAGGGCGGCGAAATGCGCGCGCGCACGAACGCCATCCTGGCCGACCTCGGTTCCCGCTTCGACGCCGATACCATGGTATCGACTCTGTCGATCGCCGAGCAGCAGCAGGTGGAAATCGCCCGCGCCCTCGTGCACGAAAGCCGCATCCTGATCATGGACGAGCCCACTGCCGCCCTGTCCGACCGGGAAACAGAACAATTGTTCCGCATCATCGAAGAACAGCGCGACAAGGGCCTGGCCGTGCTCTACATCAGCCACCGCATGGCCGAGGTGGAACGCCTGGCGCGCCGCATCACGGTGCTGCGCGACGGCGCCTATGTGGGCGAACTGGGCAAGGACGAACTGGATCAAAAGAAAGTCGTGCAAATGATGGTGGGCCGCCCCGCCGACGACTTTTATGCGCACCAGCGGCGCACCACGCGCGGCGCCGAGCGTTTGCGCGTGGACAAGGTAGCCGGTGGCAAGGTCAAGCCCGCCTCGTTCGCCCTGCATGCGGGTGAAGTGACGGGACTTGCCGGCCTGGTCGGCGCGGGCCGCACGGAACTGGCGCGCCTGATCTTTGGCGCGGACAAGAAACAATCGGGGCAAGTGTGGCTGGACGGCCAGGAAGTGCACATCCACCGGCCGCTGGCGGCGATACGCCATGGCATCGGCTATCTGCCGGAAGACCGCAAGAGCCTGGGCTTGTTCATGCAGTTGTCGGCCATGGAAAACATGTCGATGAATATCCTGTCCAGGCATGCGACGGCGGGCGTGGTCAACCGTGGCGCCCTGACGCAGCTGACGCGCGAGGCGATTGCCAACCTGAACGTCAAGGTCTCGGGCCCGGACGGCATCGTCGGGGGGCTCTCTGGCGGCAACCAGCAGAAAGTCTTGCTGGCGCGCTGGCTAGCCATCGCGCCGAAAGTCCTCATCCTCGACGAACCGACGCGGGGCGTGGACGTGGGCGCGAAGAGCGAAATCTACAAGATCATCCACCAGCTGGCGGACGCGGGCACGGCCGTCCTGTGCATTTCCAGCGAACTGGCCGAGCTGGTCGGTATCTGCGACCGCGTGATGGTGATGTGCGAAGGACGGCTGACGGGCGAAGTGACGGGCGACGATATCACGCAGGAAAACATCCTCGCTTACGCCACCCAGCTGGAAGCGGCATAAGAATAATCATTCAGGAGATAGACCATGACAACGAGTACCACCCGCGGCGCCTCGCGCGCCGGCGAACCCTTCAATGCATCTAACCTGATGCGCCGCCTGGGCATGCTGCCCGTGCTGGTCGTGCTGTACCTGGCCATGTATGGCCTGACCGTGTATTTCTCGGCCGATGGCACGTCCACGTTCATGACGAGCAACAACACCATGAACATCTTCCGCCAGGTGTCGATCAACATCGTGCTGGCCTCGGGCATGACCTTCGTCATCCTGACCAGCGGCATCGATTTATCGGTCGGCTCCGTGCTGGCCGTCTCGGCCGTGGCAGGCATGCTGATGTCCTTGTCTGCCCAGTTCGCCGGCTTTTCGATTCCCGCGTTTCTGATCGTCGGCTTGCTGCTGGGCGCGCTGAACGGCGTGCTGGTCGCCCTCGTCGGCCTGAACCCGTTTGTCGTGACCTTGGGCACCATGACGGCCCTGCGCGGCGCGGCCTATCTGCTGGCCGACGGCACCAGCGTGCTGAACACGGAAATCCCGAGCTTCGAATGGATGGGCAACGGCAGCTTCCTGGCCGTGCCCTGGCTGATCTGGCTGGCCGCGGCCGTCGTGCTGCTGACCTGGTTTATTTTGCGCAAGACCACATTGGGCCTGCATATCTACGCCGTGGGCGGCAATATCCAGGCGGCACGCTTGACGGGCATCAAGGTCGGTCTCGTGCTGATGTTTGTCTACACCATCAGCGGCCTGTTCGCGGGCCTGGGCGGCGCCATGTCGGCCAGCCGTCTGTATGCGGCCAACGGCAACTGGGGCACGGGCTATGAGCTGGACGCCATCGCGGCCGTCGTGCTCGGCGGCACGAGCCTGATGGGCGGCGTCGGTTCCGTCTGGGGCACCGTCATCGGCGCCCTGATCATCGGCGTGATGAACAACGGCTTGACGATCCTGGGGCTGTCGTCGTTCTGGCAGTATGTGGCGAAAGGTGTCGTGATCGTGCTGGCCGTGATCCTGGACAAATGGCGTCAGAGCCACGCGCAGAACTGATGGTGCTGGTGGTGTCGGGTTACGTGCTTCGCACTAACCCGACCTACCATGGCCGCCACAGGCCGGCGTAGGTCGGATTAGGACCGAAGGGCCGTAATCCGACAACACCTGATGGTGCTGGTGGTGTCGGGTTACACGCTTCGCGCTAACCCGACCTGCCATGGCCGCCACAGGCCGGCGTAGGTCGGCGTAGGTCGGATTAGGCCGCAGGCCGTAATCCGACAACACCGGAAGCACCGTTAAAACACCAGCCGCATCTCCACATGCGCAATCCCGGCCTCTTCAAACACGTCCCCCTGCTGCACGAAACCGTGGCGCGCATAGAATGGCGCGGCCACGGTTTGCGCGTTCAGCACCACCGCCGCATCGCCGCGTTCGCGCGCCTTGTCCATCAGCATGGTCAAAATGGCGCCGCCCACGCCCGTGCCGCGGCCCGGCTGGCGCACGGCCATGCGGCCGATGTGGCCATCGGGCAATAGCCGGCCCGTGCCGACGGCGTTGCCCGCGTCATCATAGGCCACGGCATGCAGGCAGACGGCGTCCATGTCGTCGAGTTCGATCTCGGCCGGCACTTTCTGTTCATCGACGAAGACTTCAAAACGGATGGCGGTGGCATCAAGGCCCAGGGTGGCCCAGTCGCCGAGGCGGATGGTGTGCTTGGTCATGGTGTAATGTAGAAAGAAACAGGCCGTTATTGTCGCACGGCCTGCCTTTCGAGAGGGAGATCAGCTGAGCTTGACCAGCTGCTTGCCGAAGTTACGGCCTTTCAACAGGCCAATGAAGGCTTCGGGCGCGCTGGCCAGGCCCTCTGCCACGGATTCGCGGAATTTCAGCTTGCCCGTCGCCACCAGGGTACCCAGCTCCGCCAAGCCTTGCGGCCAGAATTCCGGCTGCTCGGAAACGATGAAACCGCGCATGGTGAGGCGGTTGGTGAGGATGAAGCGCGCATTGTTGAGCGGCGTCGGTTCGCCGTTGTAGCCGGCTATCCAGCCGCACAGGGCCACGCGGCCAAACGCGTTGGTGCGCGCCAGGGCCGCGTCGAATACGGCGCCGCCCACGTTTTCAAAGATGGCGTCGATGCCGTCCGGCGTGGCTGCCGCCAGGTCGGCTTCCAAGTTGCCCGCCTTGTAATCGACGCAGGCATCAAAACCCAGCTCGTCGACGACATACGCGCACTTCTCCGCCCCGCCCGCGATGCCGACGACCCTGCAACCTTTCAGTTTCGCCAGCTGGCCCACGACGCTACCCACGGCGCCGCTGGCGGCCGATACCACCACCGTTTCGCCCGCTTTCGGCGCCATGATCTGGTTCAAGCCATACCATGCCGTCATGCCCGGCATGCCGACGGCGCCCAGGTAGGCCGACGCGGGGATGTGCGTCGTATCGACCTTGCGCAGCATCGTGCCGTCCGACACGGCCACTTCCGTCCAGCCCAGGGTCCCCACCACCGTGTCACCGACGGCGAACTTTGGATGCTTCGACTCGAGCACCACGCCCACCGTGCCGCCGATCATGGTTTCATCGAGCGCTTGCGGCGCCGCATAGCTTTTATTCGTGCTCATGCGCCCGCGCATATAGGGATCGAGCGACAGGAACTGGTTGCGCACCAGCAGTTGCCCATCCGTGATGGCGGGAATCTCGACAGTTTCCAGGCGGAAGTTATCCGGCTGCACTTCTCCCGTGGGACGCGAGGCGAGGACGATGCGTTGGTAGGTGGTCATAAGGGTTCCTGTTTGTGGGGTGAATTCAGAATTTAGCCCGTAACGCAAGAGCTGGGGTCAGACCCGGCGGGTCTGACCCCGGATTTACACTTCGTAATCCATACACTGCCGCGCTTCGCGCACGGCGCCAAAAAACGGCTTGATCTTCACATGCTCGGGATGGTTCTGGTAGGCATCGAGCGCTTCGCGGCTGGCGAACTCGCTGTACAGGACGATGTCGTAGGTCGCTTCCAGGCCCGGCTGGGCCACGGCTGCCTCGAATTTCAGGATGCCGGGGACCAGATCCGAACAGGAATCGAGCAGGGCTTTCAGTTTCAGGGCATTCGTGGCGCGGTCGGCGCCTTCGGCGTGGTCTTTGAGTTTCCAGAAAACGATGTGCTTGATCATGGTGGCAGGCTGCTTGTTTATTAATGAAGCATTACTGTACCCGCTATCGGCGTGCCTTGCAGAAAGTGAGCGGCAAAAGAAAACGGGCGGCACTCAGGCCGCCCGCAGACTGGCTGCCAAGCAAGCATCACAGCACTTCGAACAGCCCCGCCGCGCCCTGCCCGCCGCCGATGCACATGGTCACCACCACGTATTTGACGCCGCGGCGCTTGCCTTCGATCAAAGCGTGGCCCGTCAGGCGCGCGCCCGACACGCCGTATGGGTGGCCGACGGCAATCGCGCCGCCATTGACGTTCAGGCGGTCCATGGGGATGCCCAGGGTGTCGGCGCAATACAGCACTTGCACGGCAAACGCTTCGTTGAGTTCCCACAGACCGATGTCGGCCACCGTCAAGCCCGCCTTTTTCAGCAGTTTCGGAATCGCGTAGACGGGGCCAATACCCATTTCATCGGGTTCGCAGCCGGCCACGGCAAAGCCGCGGAAGATGCCCAGCGGCTGCAGGCCTTTCGCTTCGGCCACTTTCGAGTTCATCACGATGGCCATGGACGCGCCGTCGGAAAACTGGCTGGCATTGCCGGCGCTGATGACGCCGCCGGGCATGGCGGGGCGGATCTTCGCCACGCCGTCATACGTCGTGTCGGCACGGATGCCTTCGTCGGCGGCAATCGTCACTTCGCGCGACACCAGCATGCCGCTGGCCTTGTCGGCCACGCCCATGACGGTGGTCATCGGCACGATTTCCGCGTCGAACAGGCCAGCAGCCAGGGCGCTTGCTGCGCGCTGCTGGCTTTGCGCACCGTAGGCATCCTGGCGCTCGCGCGAAATCTGATAGCGCTTGGCCACGGTTTCGGCCGTCTGCAGCATGGGCCAGTAGACTTCCGGCTTGTGCTGCTGCAGCCAGACTTCCCTGTACATATGCGTGTTCATTTCATTTTGCACGCAGGAAATCGATTCCACGCCGCCGGCCGCATAGATATCGCCTTCGCCCGCGATGATGCGCTGCGCCGCCAGGGCGATGGCCTGCAAGCCCGAGGAACAGAAGCGGTTAACGGTCATGCCGGCCGTGGTGACGGGGCAGCCGCCGCGCAAGGCCACCTGGCGCGCGATATTGCCGCCCGTGGCGCCTTCGGGGAAGGCGCAGCCGACCAGCACGTCTTCCACTTCTTCCGCCTCGATGCGCGCGCGCTCGACGGCGGCCGCCAGTACATGGCCGCCCAGGGTGGCGCCATGCGTCATGTTGAACGCGCCCTTCCAGGACTTGGCCAGGCCCGTGCGGGCAGTCGATACGATGACGGCTTCATTCATGCTGTGTCTCCTTGTGGGGATATTATTGGGTGGGGTGTCTGCGGAATGAGAATAGCACATTTAAGTACGGTCGTTCGCAAAGTTGGAATGATCAGCAATTTGTAAGCTTGGTGTAAGTTTCAAGCAAGCATGACGTAAGGTTCGGAGAACACACTCGCCCCAAGCTGTTGCAAGAATGGTCAAAAAGACCTCGGCACCAGTTCACTATAAAACATAGGGAGACAAACCATGGCATCACCATCCGGCTCGGCCGACGTACGGAAAATGTCCACCAAGGGAACGCCGATTACGCCCGAGGAACGCAAGGTCATCTTTGCATCCTCGCTCGGCACCGTTTTTGAATGGTACGATTTTTACCTGTACGGTTCGCTGGCATCCATCATCGCCAAGCAATTCTTCATCGGCGACCCCACCACCACCTTCATTTTCGCGCTGCTGGCCTTTGCCGCCGGCTTCATCGTGCGTCCGTTCGGCGCGCTGGTCTTCGGCCGCTTGGGCGACATGATCGGCCGCAAGTACACTTTCCTGATCACGATTCTGATCATGGGCGGCTCCACCTTCATCGTCGGCTTGCTGCCGGGCCATGCGTCCATCGGCATCGCCGCACCGATCATCCTCGTCATCCTGCGCATCCTGCAAGGCCTGGCGCTGGGCGGCGAATACGGCGGCGCAGCCACCTATGTGGCCGAGCACGCGCCTGAAGGCAAGCGCGGCGCGTTCACGGCGTGGATACAGACGACGGCAACGCTGGGCTTCTTCCTGTCGCTGATGGTCATCCTGGGCACCCGCCTGGCGACCGGCGAGAAGGATTTCGAGGCCTGGGGCTGGCGCATTCCCTTCCTCGTTTCCGTCATCCTGCTCGGTATTTCCGTGTGGATCCGCTTGGCCATGAATGAATCGCCGGCATTTGCCAAGATGAAAGCCGAGGGCAAGACCTCGAAGGCGCCGCTGACGGAAGCGTTCGGAAAGTGGAAAAACCTGAAGATCGTCATCCTGGCCCTGATCGGCCTGACCGCCGGCCAGGCCGTCGTCTGGTACACGGGCCAGTTCTACGCCCTGTTCTTCATGATCCAGACCCTGAAAGTGGACCTGGCCACGGCCAACGTGCTCGTCGCCATCGCCCTGCTGCTGGCCACGCCGTTCTTCCTGTTCTTCGGCAGCCTGTCGGACCGCATCGGCCGCAAGTACATCATCCTCGGCGGCTGCCTGATCGCCGCCCTGACCTACTTCCCGATCTTCAACGGCCTGACCCACTTCGCCAATCCGCAGCTGGAAGCTGCACTGAAGAACTCGCCAGTGGTGGTGGTGGCCGATCCCGCTTCCTGCCACTTCCAGTTCAACATGACCGGCACCAAGAAGTTCCCGTCGTCGTGCGACATCGCCACGGGCTTCCTGTCGAACAGCTCGGTGAACTACACGAAGGAAGACGCGCCAGCGGGCAGCATCGCCAAGGTACGCATCGGCACGAAGGAATTTACGTCGTTTAACGCCGTCATGACGCCGGACGGCCTGAACTTCGATGCCGAGAGCAAGGCCCATGAAGCAGCGCTGAAGAAAGAAATCGGCGCCGGCATCAAGGAAGCGGGCTACCCTGCGAAAGCCGATCCAGACCAGATCAACAAGCCGATGGTCGTCTTGCTGCTGTTCATCCTGGTGCTGTACGTGACCATGGTGTATGGCCCGATCGCCGCCATGCTGGTGGAAATGTTCCCGACGCGTATACGTTACACGTCGATGTCCCTGCCCTACCATATCGGTAACGGCTGGTTCGGCGGCTTGCTGCCGACCACGGCCTTCGCGCTGGTGGCCTTCAAGGGCGATATCTATTACGGCCTGTGGTATCCGATCGTCGTCGCCCTGGCGACTGTCGTGATCGGCACCCTGTTCGTCAAGGAAACCAAGGACAACAATATCTACGCCGACGACTGATCTGATGCATGCCCCGGTCGCCAGGCCGGGGTCCGCAAAGCAAAACGCCGCTGACTGGTCAGCGGCGTTTGTTTTTTTAAGCAGCGTATGCGGCGCAGGCGGCGGCAAGCCTATTTTTCGCTCTTGCCCTTTTTCAGCTGGTCGCGCTGCTGCACGTATTCCTGGTAGCTGGTCTGGTTGCGCTTGCGGCAGGCGTTGCGGTCGTCGAAATTATTGAGGCTGTTGCAATACTCGCCGATCTTGTCCCGGTTCGCGTCATACAGTACTTCGCAGCCAGTGATGGCCAGCAAGAAGGGAACGATCAGATATTTCATTGCTACTCTCATGGATAGGGACGGATTGCGCGAAAAAACACCAGATTGCCCGCTGGATAAGCGTGCAGCTTTATCTTAACGCGATCCTGGCGAAAAGTACAAGCGCTCGGTATTACTAAATAGAAAGGATTCCCGGCGCGCCGCGCGCCAGGGCAGCCACCTCATCGGCACCGGCATCCTCATTCAACAGCGGGTTGGCCGCCGCAAACGCCGCCAGGTGCTCGAGCAGCACGCGCACGCGGGCCGGCAGGTAGCGCCGCTGCGTCCACACGGCGTACACGTGGCGCGGCTGCGGCATCCAGTCGGGCAGCACGCGCACGAGCGAACCACGCGCCACCTCGTCGCGGCACTGCAAAAGCGGGCACAGCAGGATGCCGATGCCCGCGTCGGCCATTTCCACGGCCAGGCGCATTTCGTTGACGCGCAGGCGCGCCTGCGGCTCGATCAGCATTTCGGCGCCGTCGCCGGGCCGCCGCAAGCGCCAGCTGCGCAGCGGTTCGGCCACGATCAGCTCGTGCCGCTCGAGGTCTTGCAAGTCGCGCGGCACGCCCGCGCGCGCCAGGTAGCCGGGCGCGGCCACCATCACCAGCGCGGCGCTGCCGAGGCGGCGCTGCATCAGCGAGGAATCGTCGAGCGCGCCCACGCGGATGGCCAGGTCGGCGCCGCTGCCCACGAGGTCTTGCAGCAGGTTCGACAGTTCCAGCTCCAGGCGGATATCCGGATACTGCTGCATGAAACTGACCCAGGCCGGCGTCAGCAAGCCGCTGGCAAAGTTCACGGGCGCCAGCACGCGGATGCTGCCCGAAACGGCCGACAGACTGGCGTCGAGCTGCTGCGTCGCCTGCCGCAGCGCGTGCACGAGGGGTCTGCACTGCTCGTAGTATTGCCAGCCTTCCGCCGTCGGCTGCAGGCGGCGCGCGCTGCGGTTCAGCAAACGGTAGCCGAGCTGGCTTTCCAGCTTCTGCAGCCGGCGCGTGACGGTGGCGGCGGGCAAGTCTTCCTTGACGGCCGCCGCATGCAGGCTGCCCGCCTCGACGATGGCGACAAACAGGGCTAGGTCATCGAGCATGATTCGTCAAGCATGATTGCATTTTCGGAATTTGAAATTAAAAATATGGCTCTAGTATAGATTGCTGCAAGTTGTTACGCTGCATATCTTCACCATTTTGAAAGTGCCCCATGTCCGATGCCCTGCGCCTGCGCTGCGTATTTGCCTTCCTGATGTCGCTGCTCATGACCCTGCTGATGAGCGCCTGGGTCACCTGGCTCAATATCGGCTTGCAGGCGGACTTCCTGCCCCGCTGGCGCCATGCCTTCTTTGCCGCCTGGCCCGTGGCCTTCTGCGCCGTGATGCTGTTCGCGCCCCGCGTGCAGCTGATGAGCCGCAACATCGTGGCGCGGCTCGCCCGCCACCCTTAACCAGCAGTCAACCAGCAACGGTATCACTCGGTCACTGCCGCCCACGGCCGCCCTGATCCGGGCTATGCTATGGCCGTCCTGTTTTTTACAGCGGAGTGCCCATGCTCGATCACGTATCCCTCACCGTCAGCGACCTGGAACGCGCCGAGCGCTTCTACGACGCCGTCTTTGCCGCGCTCGACGTGCCCAAGGTAGGCAGCGACCATGCCAACGCCTGGATAGGCTACGGCGAGCGCAGCGATGCACAGCACCCCGAGCGCAGCTACTTTTCCGTGCGCCTGGGCCCGCAGCCCGACGACGCGCCGCGCCGCCACTGCTGCTTCAAGGCCCCCTCGCGCGCGGCCGTGGAAGCGTTTTGGCAGGCCGGACTGGCGCATGGCGGCATCGACCTGGGCGCGCCCGGCCTGCGCCACTATCACGCCAGCTATTACGCGGCCTTTCTGTTCGATCCCGACGGCAACCGCATCGAAGCCGTCTGCCACCGCGCCGAGGCCGGCTGACAGGTGGGGAAATCCGGCTCTGTTCGGCATTTCCACTTCGAGACGATTTGCCTATAATGGCTGGCACGCCATACCGGTCCGTGAACAAAGAAGGAGATTCATGCATCATCTATTCATCGGCCGCCCCGCGCGCACCATGCTCCTCTCCAGCGCCGGCTTGCTGCTGGCAGGCTGTTTTTCCGGCTGCTCTCTGTTTCCATCCGCCCCGGCCACGCCAGGTGTGCCGGCCACTGCGGCCCTGCCCGACGCCAGCATCGCGTATACCCTGAGCGGCCAGGACGGCTTGCCCGTCGTGTTCCAGTCGGCCATGGGCGACGGCAAGGATGTATGGGCCAAGGTCGTGCCGGAAGTCGCCCGGCAGCACCGCGTGCTCGTCTACGACCGTCCCGGCTATGGCGACAGCCAGAAGACCACCACGCCGCGCGATCCCTGCACCATTGCCGCCCAGCAGCGCGCCCTGCTGGCGCAGGCGGGCCTGAAGCCGCCGTATGTGCTGGTCGGCCACGGCTTGGGCGGACTGTACCAGTATGTGTATGCCCGGCTGTACCCGCAGGACGTGGCCGGCCTGGTCCTGCTCGACCCCACGCACCCGCAGCAGTGGAACCGCCTGCAGACGGACGCGTCCACCTACGCCATGCTCGTGAAGACGCGGCGCAAACTCATGTTCAACAGTACGGAATCGGCCGAATTCGATGCCCAGACGCAATGTCTGCAACACGTCGACATGAACAGCCCGCTGCGCGTGCCCGCCATGCTGCTGGTGCGCGACAAGTTCGGCATCGAGGAAATGGGCTCGTTTGAAAACGTGGTGCGGGCGCAGGAAAAGGATTGGCAGCGCCTGTCCGGCGCGCCAGCCATCGAGCGCATCACGGGCGCCGGCTATTACATCCAGAAAGACAACCCCGTCATCGTCAACGAGGCGGTCAAGATGGTGGCGAAGAAGAAGTAAACATGCTTGCTGGCGTCCGTGGTGGTGTCGGATTACGCGGCGTGCCGCCGCTAATCCGACCTACGCCTCTACGAGGGCTCAAGAGCCGGGTAGGTCGGATTAGCGCGGCAAAGCCGCGCGTAATCCGACAATACTGTTGGCGTCGGCTTAGCTATTGAAACCCTTGCCCTCGCCCGCCAGCTTCACCAGCAGGGGCGCCGGCGTCCACGCTTCGCCGTGGCGGCCTTTGGCGTAGCCGGCGATCGTATCGAGCACGTTCGGCAAGCCCACCGTGTCCGCGTAGAACATCGGGCCGCCGCGGAACAGCGGGAAGCCGTAGCCCGTCAGATACACCATGTCGATATCCGAGGCGCGCAGGGCGATGCCCTCTTCCAGGATGCGCGCGCCTTCATTGACGAGCGCATACACGAGGCGTTCGACGATTTCCTGGTCGCTGATCTTGCGCCGCGTCACGCCGATGTCGGCGGAATGCTGAACGATCATCGCATTCACCTGTTCCGACGGATACGCCTTGCGGTCGCCCGCCTTGTAGTCATACCAGCCGGCGCCCGTCTTCTGGCCATAGCGTTTCATTTCGCACAGCAGGTCGGCCGTCTTCGAATACGTGACGTCCGGCTTTTCCACGTAGCGGCGCTTGCGGATGGCCCAGCCGATGTCGTTGCCGGCCAGGTCGCCCATGCGGAACGGGCCCATGGCGAAGCCGAACTTCTCGACGGCCTTGTCGACCTGCTCTGGCAAGCAGCCTTCTTCCAGCAGGAAGCCGGCCTGGCGGCTGTATTGCTCGATCATGCGGTTGCCGATAAAGCCGTCGCATACGCCCGAGACGACGCCCGTTTTTTTCAGCTTTTTCGACAGCGCCAGCGCCGTCGCCAGCACGTCCTTGCCCGTTTCCTTGCCGCGGACGATTTCCAGCAGCTTCATGACGTTCGCGGGGCTGAAGAAATGCGTGCCGATCACGTCCTGCGGGCGCTGGGTGAAGGCGGCGATCTTGTCCAGGTCCAGGGTGGACGTGTTCGAGGCAAGGATGGCGCCCGGCTTCATGACGGCGTCAAGCTGCTTGAAGACGGTTTCCTTCACGCCCAGCTCTTCGAACACGGCTTCGATGACGATGTCGGCTTGCGCGATGTCGGCATACGCCAACGTGCCGGAAACGAGCGCGATGCGCTGCTCGGCCTTCTCTTGCGTCAGCTTGCCCTTCTTGACCGTGTTTTCGTAATTCTTGCGGATCGTGGCCAGGCCCTTGTCCAGCGCTTCCTGCTTCGTTTCCAGCAGCATCACGGGAATGCCCGCGTTGGCGAAGTTCATGGCGATGCCGCCGCCCATGGTGCCGGCGCCCACGATGGCCGCGCTGGCGATCGTGCGCACGGGCGTATCGGACGGCACATCGGGCACCTTGCTGGCGACCCTCTCGGCAAAGAAGGCGTGGCGCAAGGCTTTCGATTCGGGCGACTGCACCAGCTGCATGAACAGTTCGCGCTCGTACTTCAAGCCATCGTCGAATTTCATCGTCACGGCGGCCGCCACGGCATCGACGCATTTGAGCGGTGCGGGGAACGGGCCAGACATGGCTTTGACGGTATTGCGCGAAAACTGCAGGAACGCTTCATGGTTCGGGTAATCGACCTTGCGCTCGCGCACTTTCGGCAGCGGGCGCACGTCGGCTATCTTCGTGGCGAAGGCCACGGCGGCGGCCAGCAAGTCGGCGCCGGGGGCGATGACTTCGTCGAACAGGGCCGTGCCGGCCAGTTTTTCGGACGCCACGGGCGTGCCCGAGACGATCATGTTGAGGGCCATTTCCAGGCCCAGCACACGCGGCAGGCGCTGCGTGCCGCCCGCGCCCGGCAAGATGCCGAGTTTGACTTCCGGCAAGGCCATCTGCGCGCCAGGCGCCGCCACGCGGTAGTTGCAACCGAGCGCCAGCTCCAGGCCGCCACCCATGCAGACGCTGTGGATCGCTGCCACGATGGGCTTGGTCGACTGTTCGACGACGTTGATCAGGGTGTGCAGGGTCGGTTCCGTGAGCGCCTTGGGCGAATTGAATTCCTTGATATCGGCGCCGCCCGAAAAGGCCTTGCCGGCGCCCGTGATGACGATGGCTTTGACGGACTCGTCCTCCAGCGCCTGGCGGATGCCGGCCACGGCGGCCGTGCGCGTCGCCAGGCCCAGACCATTGACGGGCGGATTGGCCAGGGTAATGACGGCAACGGCGCCGTTCACTTGATATTCAGCACTCATGTCTCTTCCTTATTGGTTTTGCTCAACGTATGAGGTGGTTGCAAGGGATGAAGCTTTACTATACCGCATAAAAGAACGCTCGTATTATTTTTGTACAGTGCGCACGGCCGCCAGCATGCTACGCCATGGTACAACATCGTTTGCGGATCGATTCTGCTACAAGCAGCAAACTCCGGCAGAAGCTATCAATTGGATATTCATTCAAATAACAAAACCACAATAATAATAACGTCGTTTTATTATGCGAAGGAATGCGTTTGTGATATGCCGGCATGGGGTAATTACGACAATTCTTACATTATTTATTCCCTCCCCTTGTTTTTCGCCAGACGCTGGGGAATAATAAAATTATTGATTCAAATCAATACTCTACAATTTATCTCCTATAGGCCAAGCGCAGAAAAAACATGGGCGGCAGTTCATTGCGCACATTCTCACCGATTATCACCAAATCACGGCCGATGCAATGACATTTTTGCCTTATACGGATAGCAGAAAAATAATAACAGCAGCCTTATCGCCCCCATTCCTCTTCTCATATCGAAGGACATACTATGGACGCAGCCAGCCATGTCAGCCCCACGCAGGATCTGGACTTAGAAGCGATAAATACTGCATTGAACCGTGTCCAGGCCGTCATCGAATTCGAACTCGACGGCACCATCCTGCATGCGAATGACAATTTCCTGCGTGTCGTCGGATACAGCCTGGCCGAGGTGCAAGGCAAGCACCATGCCATCTTCTGCGATCCCGAGTATGTAAAAACGGCGGAATACGCCAACTTCTGGGCCAAGCTGGCACGCGGCGAATTCGACCAGGGCGAATACAAGCGCCGCGCCAGGGATGGCCGCGAAGTGTGGATCAACGCTTCCTACAACCCCATCCTCGACGCGGACGGCAAACCGTATAAAGTCATCAAGTTCGCCACCGACATCACGGCCAGCAAGCACCGCAACGCCGATTACGAAGGCAAGATCGACGCCATCAGCAAGGCCCAGGCCGTGATCGAGTTCCGGCTCGACGGTACCATCATCCGCGCCAACGACAATTTCCTCAAGTCCGTCGGCTACACGCTCGACGAGATCGAAGGCAAGCACCACCGCATGTTTTGCGAGCCCGAGTACGCCAAGAGCGAGGAGTACGCGCAGTTCTGGCAAAAACTGGGCAAGGGCGAGTTCGACGCAGGCGAATACAAG
The DNA here is from genome assembly GCF_001758725.1 of Janthinobacterium sp. HH106. Taxonomy (NCBI): domain Bacteria; kingdom Pseudomonadati; phylum Pseudomonadota; class Betaproteobacteria; order Burkholderiales; family Oxalobacteraceae; genus Janthinobacterium; species Janthinobacterium sp. HH106. The sequence continues at coordinate 662,758 of NZ_LRIC01000002.1, forward strand.
CGCGTGACCAAGGACGGACGCGAAATCTGGCTCAATGCCTCGTACAACCCCATCTTTGACGCGGAGGGCCGCCCCTTCAAGGTAGTCAAGTTCGCCAGCGATGTGACGGCCCTGAAAAAGCGCAATGCCGAATACGAAGGCAAGGTCAGCGCCATCGGCAAGGCACAGGCCGTGATCGAATTCGACATGCAGGGCAAGGTGCTCGAAGCCAACGGCAATTTCCTCGCCGTCATGGACTATGACTTGAGCGATATCCAGGGCGAACACCACCGCATGTTCTGCGAGCCCGAGTATGCGGGCAGCGCCGAGTACAAGAAATTCTGGCAAAAACTCAACCGGGGCGAATTCGACGCGGGCCGCTACAAGCGCCTGGGCAACCATGGCAAGGTGGTGTGGATACAAGCGACCTACAACCCCATCCTCGACCTGAACGGCAAGCCGTATAAAGTGGTCAAGTTCGCCATCGACATCACGGACCAGGTGAACCTGGAAAACAGCATCCAGGCCAAGGCCGCCAACGACAGCCGCAAGGTCAATGCCCTGCTCGACTCGGTGGCGCGCGCGGCGCAAGGCGACCTGACCTGCCATATCGTGCCCGAAGGCGACGAACCGATCGATTTGCTGGCCGGCGGCATCAGCAAGATGATCGTCGACTTGCGCGGCGTCATCGGCAACGTGGTATCGGCGGCCAACGGCTTTGCCGAGGCTTCGCACACGATCGCCGAACGGGCCACGGGCGTAGCCGTGGGCACGCAGGCGCTGGGGGCCACGGTGGAAGAAATGAACGCCTCCATCGACGGCTTGACGTTTTCCATCAATTCCATCGCGGAAAACACTTCGAACGCCGATTCGCTGGCGAAAGCCACGCAGCAGGAAGCGGAATCGGGCGCGCGCGCCGTCGCCAAATCGATCGAGGCGATGGACCTGATCAACCGCTCGTCGGAAGACATCGGCGAAATCGTCAAGGTCATCAGCGAAATCGCCAACCAGACCAACATGCTGGCCTTCAATGCGGCCATCGAGGCGGCGCGCGCGGGCGAGCACGGCCTGGGCTTTTCCGTCGTCGCCGACGAAGTGCGCAAGCTGGCCGAGCGTTCCTCGCAGGCGACCAAGGAAATTTCCAAGCTGATCAACGAATCCGTCAAGCGGGTGTCCACCGGCAGCGAGATTTCGCGCCAGGCCAGCGACGCCTTCGACAAGATCGTCTCGGGCGTGGCGAAGACCACGCTGGCCATTTCCGATATCTCGAAGGCGGCCAACGAGCAGCTACTGACGGCGCGCGAAGTGTCGACGGCGATCCAGTACATCGCCGAGGAAACGGAAAAGTCGGCCGCCAACTGCGACAGCATCGCCCGTTCGACGGATGGCTTGAACGAGCGCGCGGGCAGCCTGAACCAGACTGTCTCCGGCTTCGTGGTGTAGGCCATGAGCCACGCGGCCACCTTGACGCCCGAGGTGCTGACGACGCTGATCGCGCTGGTGCGCCAGCATACGGGCATCGCCATGACCGCGCGCAAGAGCGTCTTGCTGGAACGGCGTTTGCAGCCACGGTTGCATGCGCTGTCCCTGACCAACTACCAGGCGTACCTGGACCGGGTGGCCAGCGACCGCGACGAGGTCGCCCATTTCATCGACCTGGTGACCACCAACGACACCCTGTTCTTCCGCACGCCGCAGGTCTGGGACTACTTCCGCGACCGCTACCTGCCCGCCTGGGCGCGCGCCCATCCCGACGGCTGCCTCGCCATCTGGTCGGCGGCCGCCGCCAGTGGCGAGGAGCTGTATTCGATCGCCATGCTGTGCGAGCAATTCAAGCTGCAAGTGCCCGCCTTCCGCTATCAGATCCTGGCCAGCGACATTTCGCAGCAGATCCTCGCGGCGGCAAAGGCCGGCCAGTACAGCGGGCGCTCCGTCGAGCGCATCCGGCTGTCGCACCCGGACTTGCTGCGCAAATATTTCTCGCCCGCGCCATATGGCGTCAAGGTCAACGACGAGCTGCGGCAGCATGTCAGCTTTGCCCAGCATAACTTGCTCGAAGCGCTGCGCCCGGCGCGCCAATTCGACCTGGTGTTCCTGCGCAATGTACTGATTTATTTCGACGCGGAGCACCAGGAAGCCGTGCTGCGCCAGACGCGCCTGAGTCTCAAGGATGAAGGCCGGCTGATCCTGGGCGAGTCGGAAACGATCGCCCGCCTCGGTACCGGCTATCAGTTCGAATTTCCCATGATTTACAAGGCGGGCAGCGCATGAGCATCATCATCGAACATGGCCTGGCGCCGCAACATGTTGGCATGGGGCAACTTAGCGTCGGTACGCATGGAGAGCAGCTGCAAGCCTTGCTCGGCTCCTGTATCGGCATCGGCTTCATCTGGAAAAACGGCCCCTGCTGCGGCCTGGCCCACTGCTTGCTGCCGGAAGCGCCCGGTGCCGGGCATGCCCTTGGCGCCCGTTATGTGAGCCAGGCCGTGCCCTCGTTGCTGCGCCTGATGGGCGTGCGCCAGGCCGATTATGCCGATATCGAGGTGGTGCTGGCAGGCGGCGCCAGCATGTTCGGCCCCGCCCACGTCCATGGCCGCCTGCAGGTGGGCCGGCAAAACGCGGAGGCGGCGCAAAAATACCTGGCCCAGTGCGGCTTGCACGTCAGTTTTTGCGCGCTGGGAGGCCGCCACGGCCGCCAGTTGCTGATCGATTGCGCCCGGCACAGCTACGCCGTCACCGAGGTGGTGGCACCACCCGAATGGATTCCACGCAAGGAAGGCGCATATGGATATGCATGAAGCGACGGGCTTGCAGGCCCATGGCGCAAGCGACACGGCCGCCGAACTGTTCGGCTCCTTCCACCTGGGCGGCGATGAATTCGCCCTGCCCGCCAGCTGCATCCGCGAAGTGGTGAACTACCCCGCGAAAGTCACGGCCCTGCCCCTGTCGCCCGCGTATCTGGAAGGCATGTTCACCTTGCGCGGCAGCGTCATTCCGGTGGTCAACCTGGGGCGCTTGTTCCGCGCTGATGCGCCGCGCGCCGTGGCCACGGACAAGATCGCCATCCTCGATTTCCAGCAAGTACTGATCGGCATCGTCTTCCAGGATACGGGCGAAATCCTGCGCGTGCCCGCCAGCGCGCGCAGCGCCCTGCAATATGCGGCCGGCGACAGCCAGGCCGTCATCGCCGGCACGATTTTGCTCGATGGCGGCGCGCGCCTGCTGCAGATACTCGACCCGCACGCCCTGCTGCGCATCGAAAACGTGCCCCACGTATTGGCGCTGCAGGCGACGGGCGCCAAGCTGAGCACGGCCCGCTACCATGCGCAAAGCGAACGCCGGCAATGCGTCAGCTTCCATGCGGCCGGCGCCACGTTTGCCTTCGAAATGCTGGCCATCCAGGAAATCATCAAGGTGCCGGAACTGCACAGTTCCCTGCTGAACAACGAACTGTGCCTGGGGCGCATGCATTTCCGCGGCAACCAGGTGGCCGTCGTCGACTTCGGCGCCCTGCTGCAGGCGCCTGCGTACGACAAGGCGGCCAGGGAAGCCACGCCGGACCAGCGCGTCATCGTCGTGCGCCTCGACGGCACGACCGTGGGCTTCCTCGTCGACTCCGTCGACAGCATCGTGCATTTCTTTGGCGACCAGGTGTTGCCGATTCCCCTGCTGAGCAAGGCGCGCGCCGCCATGTTTGCCGGCTGCATCACGAAAGAGGGCCTGGGCGACATCATTTTCCTGAACCACAAGGACATCCTGTCGCAGGCGGAGATCGTCGAGATGCGCGACGGCCACGCGCGCCTGTACCCGGCCGACACGGAAATGGGCGCCGCCACGCACAAGGCGCGGCGCCGCGTCTACATTACGTTTACAGTGGAAACCCGCTTCGCCGTGGAAATCGGGCAAGTGCGCGAAATCATCGATTTCAGCCACGCCATCACCACGCCGCCGGGGATGCCGGCCTGCATGCTCGGCATGCTCAACTTGCGCCAGCAAATGATCAGCATCATCGATCTGCGCCAGCTGTATGCGATGCCGGCCCTGCCGGACGCCAGCAGCGGCAAGATCTTGATCGTGGAACGGGGCGCCGAACGCTACGGCTTCCTTGTCGACCACGTCGACAACATCATGACCATTTCCGACAGCCAGCGCTTTGCGGCGCCGCAAATCATCCGCACGGGAGAGCACGACGACTTGCGCAGCGAAATGGATGAAATGATCGACATCGGCACGGATGCGCAGCGCCAGACCCTGTCCGTCTTCCAGTGCGATCATTTGCTGGAAAAGCTGGAGACGGCGCTGCCGCGAGCGGCCTAGCTTGCCTTACATCCCCGGCAACTGGTGTCCCTTGAACTGCTCGCGCAGCTTGTTCTTCTGGATCTTGCCCGTGGCGCCCATGGGCAAGGCGTCGATGAACAGCACGTCGTCGGGCGTCCACCACTTGGCGATCTTGCCCTCAAAGAACTGCAGCAAGGCGTCGCGCGTGACCGTCATGCCGGGACGCAACACCACGACGAGCACGGGACGCTCGTCCCATTTCGGGTGGAACACGCCGATGCAGGCCGCCTGCAGTACGGCCGGGTGCGCCATGGCCAGGTTTTCCAGGTCGATGGTGCCGATCCACTCGCCGCCCGACTTGATCACGTCCTTGCTGCGGTCCGTGATCTGCATGTAGCCGTCCGCATCGATGGTGGCCACGTCGCCCGTGGGGAACCAGCCGTCCTGCAGCACCTCGCCGCCCTCGTTCTTGTAATACGAGGAAATGATCCACGGTCCCTTCACCAGCAGATGGCCATACGCCACGCCATCCCACGGCAATTCCTTGCCGTCGTCGTCGACGATCTTCATGTCCACGCCGTAGATCGCGTGGCCCTGCTTTTGCAGGATCTTGCGCTGCTCGTCCTTCGGCAAGTCCAGGTGCTTGGTCTGCAAGCCGCCCGCCGTCCCCAGCGGCGACATTTCCGTCATGCCCCAGGCGTGGATGACCTCGATGTCGAACTTGTCGATCAGGGTGTCCATCATGGCCGGCGGGCACGCCGCGCCGCCGATCACCGTGCGGCGGAAGGTGGAAAACGTCAAGTTATTCTGCAAGGCGTGATTCAGCAAGCCCAGCCAGACGGTGGGCACGCCGGCCGAGAACGTCACTTTTTCCGCCTCGAACAATTCATACAGCGACTTGCCGTCCAGCGCCGCGCCGGGAAACACCATGCGCGCGCCGGACAGTGGCACGGAATACGGCAAGCCCCAGGCATTCACGTGGAACATGGGCACGACGGGCAGCACCGTGTCGGAGGCGCGCACGTTCAGGGCGCTGGGCATGGCCGACGCATACGCGTGCAGCACGGTCGAGCGGTGCGAATACAGGGCGCCCTTGGGATTGCCCGTCGTGCCCGACGTATAGCACAGGGTGGCGGCCGAGTTCTCGTCGAACAAGGGCCATGCGTAGTCGTCCGAATGCGTGGCGATCAAGTCTTCATAGCACAGCAGGTCGGGGATGGTGCTGCTGGCGGGCATCCGCTCGCGGTCGCACATCAGCACGAAATGGCGGACAAAGGTGCAGTCGGCGGCGATTTTCTCCACCACGGGCAAAAAGGTCAGATCGAACAATAAAACCTGGTCTTCCGCGTGGTTTGAGATGTAGGCGATCTGGTCGGGAAACAGGCGCGGGTTAATCGTGTGCAAGACGGCGCCCGAGCCGGACACGGCATAATAGGCTTCCAGGTGGCGGTAGCCATTCCAGGCCAGGGTCGCGACCCGGTCGCCCATGCCGACGCCGAGGCCATGCAAGGCATTGGCCAGCCGGCGCGCGCGCTGGTGGCAATCGCGGTAGGTGTAGCGGTGCATATCGCCTTCCACCCGGCGCGAAATGATTTCGCTGCCGCCATAATGACGCGCTGCAAACTCGATAATGCTGGAAATCAGCAGGGGCTGATTCATCATCTGGCCCATCACTGGACTCAAGGGGAATGCCGACATCGTGTCTCCTGGGGTGGCTACTCGGTTATTGTTGGAATTGACAGATTTTTCCTAGTTTCGTACGGTCGTGCGGAAATCGTCAACGCATTTCGATATTGCGCTGCAGCATGGAATTTTTGATTCCGTTTCCAGCCGCATGGGCAAGCGCCACGCGCCCTGGCGCGGTGCGGTAAAATCGCATTCCAGGCTGGCGCACCTTGCCGGTCCATCTTATTTGACTGGAATTGCCATCACCGCTCATACCTTACCACTGGATAACGCCTTTGCGGCCCTGCCGCCCGCGTTCTATACGCGCTTGATGCCCACGCCCCTGCCCGCCCCATATTTCGTGGCCGCCAGCGCGCCGGCCGCCGCCCTGATCGGCCTTGATGCGGCGCGTCTGGCCGAGCCTGATTACGTGGCGCTGCTGGCCGGCAATGCGGTTGCCGAGCGCTCGCAGCCCCTGTCGGCCGTGTATTCGGGCCACCAGTTCGGCGTCTGGGCCGGCCAGCTGGGCGACGGCCGCGCCATCCTGCTGGGCGATATCGCCACAGCGAGCGGCCCCATGGAACTGCAGCTGAAAGGCGCTGGCGCCACGCCGTATTCGCGCATGGGCGACGGGCGCGCCGTGCTGCGCTCGTCCATCCGCGAATTCCTGTGCTCGGAAGCCATGGCGGCGCTTGGCATTCCCACCTCGCGCGCGCTGGCCATCATGGGTTCGCAGCAAGGCATCATGCGCGAAACGGTGGAAACGGCGGCCGTCGTCACGCGCATGGCGCCCACGTTTGTGCGCTTCGGCTCGTTCGAACACTGGTTTTACCGCAAGCAGCCGGACGAGCTGAAAATCCTCGCCGATTACGTGATCGACAGTTTTTATCCCGAGTTGCGCGCCGCAGCAAATCCATACCAGGCCTTGCTGGCCGAGGTCTGCGTGCGCACGGCGCACATGATCGCGCAGTGGCAAGCCGTCGGCTTCATGCATGGCGTGATGAATACGGACAATATGTCGATCCTGGGCCTGACGCTCGATTACGGCCCGTTCGGCTTCATGGAAGCGTTTGACGCGGAACACATCTGCAACCATACGGACCAGCAGGGACGCTACTCGTATGCCAACCAGCCGCAAGTGGGCCACTGGAACTGCTATGCGCTGGGCCAGGCTTTGCTGCCCTTGATCGGCGAAGTGGAACTGGCGCAGGCGGCGCTGGACACGTACCAGGGCGCGTTCGCCGAGAAAATGAATAGCTTGCTGCGCGCCAAGCTGGGCTTGCAAACGAGCCAGGACGGCGATACGGCCTTGTTCGACAACATGTTTGCGCTGATGCAAGCCAATCATGTGGATTTCACGAACTTCTTCCGCGCCTTGTCTACACTGCAGGTGGCGGCGCCCGAACATGACACCATGCTGCGCGACATGTTCATCGACCGCCCCGCCTTCGATGCGTGGGCAGCACAATACCGCGCGCGCCTCTTGCTGGAAAACAGCGTCGATGCCGAACGGCAAGCGGCCATGAACGGCGTCAACCCGAAATACGTGCTGCGCAACTATCTGGCGCAAGTGGCCATCGAGAAAGCCCAGCAGCAGGACTACACGGAAGTGGCGACATTGCTGGAAGTTTTGCAAAAGCCATTTGACGAACAGCCCGAACACCAGCACTATGCGGCCCTGCCGCCCGACTGGGCCAGCCACCTTGAAGTCAGCTGCTCATCCTAAGGAGTCATTATGACCACGAATAAAGTCAAGAAAACCGACGCCGAATGGCGCGCCATGCTCGACTCGATGCAATACGAAGTCACGCGCCACGCGGCCACGGAACGGGCCTTCACGGGCAAGTTCTGGGACCACCATGAACACGGCATCTACACCTGCGTCTGCTGCAACACGCCCCTGTTCGCGTCGGACACCAAGTTCGACTCGGGCTGCGGCTGGCCCAGCTACTTCCAGGCGCTGGACCCGGCCAACGTGACGGAAATCACCGATCGCAGCCACGGCATGCTGCGCACGGAAATCGTCTGCGCCGTCTGCGACGCCCACCTGGGCCACGTCTTCCCGGACGGCCCGCCGCCGACCGGCTTGCGCTATTGCATCAATTCGGCCTCCTTGCGCTTCGATCCGCAGCCTTGATCTGGCGATGGCTTGGGCGTTGCTCCTAAGCCATTCCTAAGATGATTCTAATAAGACCAGTGTAAAGTCTCGCCATGAAATTTCTATTCGACCTATTCCCCCTGATTGCCTTCTTCACCGCCTTCAAATTGGGCGGCATGTATGAAGCGGCCACGCACGATTTCGTGCAGCAATATTTGTCCGGCTTCGTGTCTGGCGGCCTGATCAAGGCCGACCAGGCGCCGTGGATACTTGCCACCCTCGTCGGCATCATCGCCACGGCTTGCCAGGTCAGCTATCTGCTGCTGCGCGGCCGCAAGGTGGACGGCATGCTGTGGCTGTCGCTGTTCATCTTTGTCGTGTTCGGCGGCGCCAGCATCTATCTGCATGACGATTTCTTCCTGAAATGGAAGCCGACCCTGATCTACTGGCTGTCCGGCCTGGCCCTCTTGATCGCCCACGTGGGTTTCAAGAAAAACCTGATCCGCAAGACCATGGAAGCGCAAGTGCAGTTGCCCGATGCCGTCTGGAACCAGCTGCTGGCCGCATGGATCATCTTCTTCGGCGCCATCGGCGCACTGAACCTGTTCGTCGCCTTCGTGCTGTACAAGGGCGACATGGCCGCCTGGGTCAGTTTTAAAGCGTTTGGCGCGACGGGCATCTTCTTTGCCTTCATCGTGGCGCAAACCCTGTTCCTGGCCAAACATATCAAGGAAGACGCATGATGAGCTCCACCACTGAAAACACCGCGCCGGAAACGCGCATGCAGCGCATTCGTACCCGCCTGGAAACGGCACTTTCCCCTCTGGAATGCGTGCTGGAAGACGACTCGGCGCGCCACCGGGGCCATGCGGGCGCCGCCTCGGGCGGAGGCCATTACAATCTGCGCATAATTTCTAGTCAATTTGAGGGGCTCAGACTCGTCATGCGTCATCGACTGGTGTATGATTCCGTGCACGATATGATGCATAATGAGATACATGCATTGGCGATTGTGGCCCTGGCGCCGTCCGAAGTAGTGTAAGGACGGCGTTTTTGGCGTACCGGGGCGACTTGGTATGCCATTTGCCGCAAGCGCCATGCACGCGTTTTCTTCCCATGCGTTTTTTACGAAACTTTCCCTAACAGGATTTAATAATGACTTTTAAGCCAGCCCGCTTGCTGATCGCACTACTCGCCGTTGTCGCGGTACCTGTTTTTGCGCAAAATGTTGCCGTTGTTAATGGCAAGCCTATCCCATCTTCGCGCGTTGATGCAGTCGTCAAGCAAGTCGTCGCCCAAGGCCAGCAACCGGATTCGCCGCAACTGCGCGAAATGATCAAGAAAGACTTGATCGGCCGTGAAGTGCTGATGCAAGAAGCGGAAAACAAAGGTTTCGGTAAAGATGCAGCCGTCAAGCAGCAAATCGAGAACGCACGCCAAGCCATCGTCATCAACGCCCTGGTCGGCGACTACCTGAAAAAGAACCCGGTCAACGACGCTGAAATCAAGGCCGAATACGACCGCTTCGTGGCGCAGACGGGCGACAAGGAATACCACGTACGCCACATCCTCGTGGGCACCGAAGCAGAGGCGAAAGACATCATCGCCAAGCTGAAAGGCGGCGCCAAGTTCGAAGATCTGGCCAAGCAATCGAAAGATACCGGTTCGGCCGACAATGGCGGCGACCTGGACTGGGCAGCCCCGTCGTCGTTCCCGAAAGTGTTCTCGGACGCCTTCGTGAAACTGCAAAAGGGCCAGGTTACCGACACCCCGGTGCAAACGCCTAACGGTTTCCACGTGATCAAGCTGGACGACACCCGCGCGGCAAAACTGCCGACCCTGGAAGAAGTCAAGCCACAGATCGCCGAAGCGCTGCAGCAAAAGAAACTGCAAGCGTATCAGGAAGAAATGATCAAAAAAGCGAAAGTTCAGTAAGAACTGACCTCCCCGGCGCCCTTTTCGGCGCCGGTCGTGTATTCTGCGCCTGAATGCGCACTGCGCGCCAGTCGCGTATATCGATTTTTAGTATATTTATTAGGAATGAACATGATTTTGAAGCCAGCCCGCCTGATCTTAGCCCTGGTCGCCGTAGCCGCGATCCCTGCGTTCGCGCAAAACGTGGCCACCGTGAATGGCAAGGCCATCCCATCGTCGCGCGTCGACCAGGTCGTCAAGCAAGTCGTCGCCCAAGGCAAGCAAGCCGATTCGCCGCAATTGCGCGAAGCCATCAAGAAAGACCTGATCGGCCGCGAAGTGCTGATCCAGGAAGCCGACAAGCAAGGCTACGGCACGCGTCCGGAAGTCAAGTCGCAGATCGACAATGCCCGTCAAAGCATCATCATCAATGCCCTGCTGGCCGACTACGTCAAGAAGAACCCTGTCAAGGACGCTGAAATCAAGGCCGAATACGACAAGTTCAAGGCACAAGCGGGCGACAAGGAATACCATGCACGCCACATCCTGGTGGCCACCGAAGCGGAAGCGAAAGACATCATCGCCAAGCTGAAAGGCGGCGCCAAGTTCGAAGAACTGGCGAAAGTGTCGAAAGACGGTTCCGCAGCCAATGGCGGCGACCTGGACTGGGCTAGCCCGGCTTCGTACGTCAAGCCATTCTCCGACGCCATGGTCGCCCTGAAGCCAGGCCAGGTCACGCAAACGCCCGTGCAATCGCAATTCGGCTTCCACGTGATCAAGCTGGAAGAAACCCGTCCGACGAAGCTGCCGGCACTGGAAGAAGTCAAGGGCCAGGTAGCCGAGTCGCTGCAACAGAAAAAACTCGCCGCCTACCGCGATGAACTCATGAAAAAAGCCAAGATTCAGTAATATTGGATCGGCATGAAAAAGCGCTCCCGGTGAGCGCTTTTTTTACGCCTGAAAGAAAGCGAGATGCCATGAATCTACATGCAGAATTGAAAGCCGCGCTGGAAGCGGCCGCCGAACCGGGCCGCGCAGAGCCCATGCAGGCCTACATGCGCGGCCAGTTCGTTTTCCTGGGCGTGGCAGCACCGCAGCGGCGGCTGGCCGCCAGGGGCTTGCTGGCGGGCTTGAAAGGCGTGGGGGCCGAGGTGCTGCTGGAACATGCGCAACTGCTGTGGCAGCAGCCAGAGCGCGAGTACCAGCACGTGGCGCTCGACATGCTGGCCCTGCACCGGCGGCAACTGGGCGTCGAACACCTCCCCGCCCTGCTCGGCCTGGCGCGCCAGCGCGCGTGGTGGGACAGCGTCGACGGCATGGCGGGCATCGTGGGCGAGGTGCTGCAGGCGGAGCGCCAGCGCGGCGGCGATGGCCATGCGCACATGGATGGCGCCTTGCGCCACGAGGACCTCTGGCTGCGCCGCATCGCCATGCTGCACCAGCTGGGCTGGCGCGCCGACACGGATGCCGGCTGGCTGTTCGGCGCAGCACTGGCGCTGGCCCACGAAGACGAGTTTTTCATCCGCAAGGCCATCGGCTGGGCCTTGCGCGATTACGCGCGCCACGCGCCGACAGAGGTGCTAGCTTTTGCCACAGAGCATCGCCAACGGCTCTCCCCCCTCAGCTACCGCGAAGCGCTGAAGCACCAGCGACCTTGAACGACTGGCCGCCCAGCAATCGCAGCGCCGCGTCGATGCGCGGTGCCGCATCCCAGGCCGGCACGGGCGCCAGCAAGCCAAGCGCCATCTGCCGCAGCGGCTCGGCGATTACCATGGCCAGCAGCAAGCCGGCCAGTTCGTGCCCATCGTGCCCATCCTGCAGCACCAGATGGCCGCGCGCGGCCTGGCGCTGCAACCACTGGGCCAGCAAGGCCGTGCCCCGCTCGATGCCGTTGCGCTGATACACGGCCAGCAAATCGGCGCGGGCGGGAAACTCCGTGCACAGCAGACGGAACAGGCCCACGGCGTCCGCCGTCAGCACGCGCGCGGCCATCGCCTGCAAGACCTCCTTCAATAATGGCAGGACCTCGCCGGGCGCGGCCGCATCGTGCGCCATGGCGGGCAGGAACGCATCCGTCCAGCCGCGCACTACCAGGGCCACGAGTTCCTCGCGGTTGGCCGCATACTGATACAGCGACTTCTTTGCCATGCCCGCGTGGCGCGCCACCGCTTCCATGGTCGTGGCGGCATAACCTTCATTCAGCAGCAGCCAGGTGGCCGCCTGCACGGCCGCATCGCGCGCCTCCTCGGGTGGACGCGCCGGACGGCCCCGTCCACGCACAGCCTTGCTCTCTGCCTTGCTCTCTTCTTCCTGCATGCCGGCTCCAAGCTTGATCGATGGACAATTTTACACTGAAACACATTTCGGAAACGTTCTTCGTTTCTTTAATATATAATTGGCTCACCCCAACAAAGGAGAACGACATGACGAGCTACACGCACAATGCATTCCCATGGAGCATCACCGGCACGGGCGACTTGCTCGACCCGTTTCCCCTGCACCTGGAAACGGGCATCACGCGCCTCGACGATGGTTGCCTGCTGGTGGCGGCGCGCACCGAGCTGCACGGCTGCAGCGGGCGCATGCTGGACTGGTGGTTTACATTTTTCGAGACGACGCAGCACATCAAGTGGTGGCATCCGCACGACCACGTGGCCCATCACGGCTGGAACAGCGCGTGGAAAAAGGGAGAGAGTTACTACGGCGCCTCGATCGAGGCAGTGGAGTCCTTGGGCGATATTCCACCCGTGAAAGCCAAGCTGAAGTTCCATGATCCAAAGGAAGTCTTTGACCCGGCGCAGCTGCAGCAGGCAAGGGACAGCGGCGCCCTGTCGGCCGCCATCTGCGCCCGCATCGGCTTTGGCGATTACGTCGTGCTCGACCCGTACGGCGATCCGCTCGATGGCGAAATGCTGCACCTGACGCGCGACACGCCCACGGGCTGCGTGCTGCGCAGCCGCTTCTTGCTGGGCCGCAACAGCCTCAATCCCGTGCGCGACGTGCCCGACGTGCTGGGCCTGAATTTGCTGCGCCATTGCTACAGCGAATTTACCTATCTGTCGCGCTTTTTGCCGTCGCTGTACTACGGCGAGCACGCCAATGGCGAAAAGGCGCCGCTGCCCTGGTAAAGAGCCTTACAGCCGCTTGTGCATGCGCGCCAGCGGCAGTTTGATCGCGTTGGGCAAGTCGAGGTGAAAATCTTCCGTGACGGAAAAGCCGCTGGCGAGGTACAGCGGCACACCGGGCAAGGTGGCGGCCAATTCCAGTGCCGTAAAACCCGCGGCCCGCGCCTGCCGTTCGCAATGGCGCATCAGCATGCTGCCCAGGCCCTGGCGCGCGGCCGCTGGCTCCACAAAGAAGGCGCGGATGCGGCCCGGCTGGCTGGCCGGATCGAGCAACGGGTCCGGCCCGCTCTTGGCGCGGTCAGCGCCATACAGGGTGGCGCGCCGGCTCCAGCCGCCGCAGGCCAGCATGGCGCAAGCGCGTTCGATCACGAAATACGTGCGGTCGGCAACGAGCTGCGTATCGACGCCGAACACGTGGCGCGTCACGGCCTCGGCCTGTTCCAATGTATAGAATCCCGCGCTCAGCGCCACGCCGGAACGGGCGATCAGCGCATTCATTGCAGGCACGTCGGCCGGCAGCGCCACGCGCAGGCGCGTCAACGCGCCAAAGCTGAACCAGGCACGGCGGATGCGGCCCTGCTCCACCTCATAGGTCGCCACCAGTTCCTGTGCCGACACCCCATCGTCCGTGTCGCCATGGACGATTTCATGATCGATCACCAGCTTGCCGCAGGCGATGCGGTTGAGCAACTGCGCCCGGGGCTGGCTGGCGGCGAAACGGGCCGTGAAGCGGGGGCCGATTTGCGAGCCGCCTTGGGCCAGCAAGGTATCGGGATGCTGGAATTGCTCTGCGTCATCGGCGTAGATGGCCAGCAAGGCGGCCACGTCGTGGGCATTGTAGGCGTCCAGTTGCGCCTGGACCACCGCCGTGGGAGAAATGCGTGTATCGTTGGCAAGCGCCATGCGTGTACCTGTTGTGGAGTCGATGGAAAGTTGCAAAGGGTAACATTGTCGCCCCTGTCGCGGTGTCGTTTACTGCGATAATAACAAGATTCGTCGCAAGTGGCATATTGAGGCGTCATCCATCAACCGTAGAGCGCAATCGCACAAGCACAGCAGGAGTAAATATCATGAAATGGGAAGGCAATCGCGAAAGCGACAATGTGGAAGACCGGCGCGGCGAAGATGGCGGCGGGGGCGGCGGTGGGGGCTCGCGCGTGGCAAACTA